>NZ_JAFMOW010000059.1 GCF_019049675.1 Rahnella bonaserana
CCCCTTCGCAGGTGAGGGAGCAGATCAAGATTTGCTCTTTTTCCTGTGAAATGGAGGAACCGGATCGCGTACAAATTTTAAATCTCAGGAATAATCGCCGTGATATCCCGGCTCTCCAGCACCCGTCCGTCCTGCGCCCGGATTTCCAATCTGCGCAGTGGCTGGCGGTTTTCACTGTCCACCAGTTGCGTGCAGGCTTCGCCTTCTTCGAACAGGTATTCGCTTCCCCACTGCCCAAGCGCGACCAGCACAGGTTGCAGCGCCAGCCCTTTTTCGGTCAGCACGTAATCCTGATACGCCGAGCCATCCGCCGCCGGTTCAATCTTCAAAATGCCTTCGGCCACCAGCGCTTTCAGGCGTGCACTGAGGATATTTTTTGCCGCACCCAGACTGCGCTGAAATTCACTGAAGCGTGAAATCCCGCGCATGGCGTCACGGACAATCAGCAATGTCCACCAGTCACCGATTAAATCCAGTGCACGGCCAGCCGGACAAGGCGTGTTTTCCAGACGGGTTCGTTTCATGGCACCTCCTGCTTAAAGAATCTGGTTGCATTATAAAACCACTGATGCTAAAAATCATCTGGTTTCATAATTAAACCACTTACTCAACGCCGAGGTTCTCACATGTCAGATTCAATCCGCTCCAAATCCGTCGCTTTAATCACCGGCGCATCCACCGGTATTGGCGCAACCTATGCCGATCGTCTCGCTAAACGCGGCTATGATCTTATTCTTGTGGCCCGTGACGTTGAACGTCTTAATGCGCTGTCAGATCGTCTGCAACAGGAGTCCAGCGTCAATATCACCGTGTTACCGGCCGATCTGACCCGCAGCGAAGACCTGTCACGGGTGGAAGATTTTATCCGCGCGACACCGCAAATTTCCCTGCTGATCAACAACGCCGGCGCGTCCCTGAAAGCCGGTTTTGAGAACAGTGATGCCGATGCCATTGAGAATCTGATCACCCTGAATGTTACTTCCGTGGCCCGCCTTTCACGCGTCGCTTTCGATGGCCTGATCAAACATAAAGACGGTGCGATTATTAATATCGCCTCAGTGATGGCACTGACGCCGGAGCTGCAATCTGCTGTGTATTCCGCGACGAAAGCTTTTGTGCTGACCTTCAGCCAGACACTGCAATTTGAAATGGCCGAACGTGGCTTGTATGTTCAGGCCGTATTACCTGCCGCGACACGTACAGAAATCTGGGAACGTTCAGGCAAAAATATTGATGAAGTGCCGGGCGTGATGGAAGTGGGGGAACTGGTTGATGCCGCGCTGCTTGGCTTTGACCGCAAAGAAAAAATCACTATCCCGCCATTGCAGGATGAAAAACAGTGGGACGATTTTGATGCACTGCGCTCGGCGATGGTGCCGAACTTCCTGCAATCCCACGCCGCACCACGTTACAAAGCCTGACAGTGAGACATTGACCAGTAACATAAATTTGCTGGTCAATGTTGATTCGCTTTGCAAATATGTTAATTCGACAACTTTGTGAAGTGAATACGATGACCGAATATGTAATTGCTGCACCCGAAGTTCCGTCTCTCGCCGTCGAAGGCCAGAGCGCCCGTTTTCCATTGCGCCGCGTGTATTGCGTTGGCCGTAACTATTCCGAGCACGCCCGCGAAATGGGTCATGATCCGGATCGCGAGCCGCCCTTCTTCTTTGGCAAACCCGCTGATGCCGTTATTCCCGCAAGCGGTAACGTGCCGTATCCGACTCTGACCGAAGATCTGCATTACGAAGTGGAACTGGTCGTAGCGATCGCCAAAGGCGGCAAAAATATCGCCGCTGAAGATGCGCTTTCGCATGTCTGGGGTTATACCGTGGGTGTGGATTTGACCCGTCGCGATATCCAGGCACAGGCCAAGAAACAGGGGCGTCCGTGGGATTTTGCCAAAGGTTTTGATGATTCCGCGCCAGCCAATCCGCTGCTGCCCGTCAGTCAGACCGGTCACCCTGCCAGCGGTAAAATCTGGCTGGATGTGAACGGTGAAAAACGTCAGCGCGGTGATTTACGTGATCAGATCTGGCAGGTGGCAGACGTCATCAGCTATCTCTCGCTGGCCGTTGAACTTAAACCTGGCGACCTGATTTACACCGGCACACCGGCAGGCGTTGGCGCCGTGGTGCGCGGTGATGTAATTACCGGCGGTATCGAAGGCCTGAGCGATTTCAGCTTCACCATCGTGTAATTCATTCAGGACGTCTGACTTCAGGCGTCCTTCTCACCGATTTTTTTCTGATTCTCTTCCTCGATAATCGGAATTAACTTCTCAAAGGCACAGGCGCTGGACGGGTCGAAAAGCGACAGCGTTTCAATCTGACTGAGTAATATCACCTTGCGAAATTTCAGCGCATTCACCGGATCCGATACCGGCGTGATGCCGTGCTCCTGATAATAACGGGCATAGTTGTGCTCGACGCGCAGCTCCAGCGTGTCTTTATCGCGATACCCGCTGACCATCGGGATCACCACCACATTGTCCGACGAACTGGTTTCGCATCGCGCGGTATGCACCATGCCGATGTAAACACGCCGTGATTGCAGGGTGATAAACACCATATCGCCCTCTTCCATGCACTGATACAAAAGCCCTTCCACGCCGTTGGCGCGGGTGAGTTGTTTGTACAACTGTTTGCGTCCGGCGGTATTGAGCCGCAGGCCCGGCGACCAGGTAGTTCGCACCAGACACAACATCACAGAAACCGCCAGCATAATGACCACCGGTGCCTGAATGCCTAAGAAACTCCAGTTGATAAAGTCACGATGGTAATGCACATCCTGATGCAGATGCGGGATGGCGGGCAGCCAGTTAACGGCTGCTGAAATCCCCCACAGCGCCATATACACCAGCGCAATCACCAGCACGCCCTGCAGGACAAAAATGCAGCCGTATAGCGCCACCAGAAAATAGACGTCCCAGCCGAAGGTGCGTTTGAGTTTAAAGCGCGATGAGATGTCGCGGGTGGTATACCAGTAACCGCAGACCATTAACACCATGAAAACCGCTGTCGCCATTACAGCACGCTCATACGTTTGACGTGGCGGTCGAAGTCTTCGCGCATATCCTGATTTGCCGGATTAACTGATGCTGTACCGTTTTCATCAATCAGAATACGCTCCCCCTCTTCAATGGTATCTTCCATGTCTGCTGCGCTGAACAGTCCGAGGAATTTTTCCGGGCTGGAGAAAATCTGTAACATAATCTTGAACATAGTTTGCCTCTTTTAACTAAAGAGTAAGCCTAGTCAAAAATGAGGGAGACTTTCACGCTTTCGGATTTTTTACAGGCAACAAAATTTTAGCGCGGCATATAACGAAAAAGGGCCGCCTTACCGGCAGCCCTTTGAGGAAAGTCTCTGAAGTGAATTAATTACTTCGCATCCAGACTTTCGTGATGTGCTTCTTCGTGAGCGGCCTGCTCGGCATGAACTTCCGCCGCGCGTTTACGCAGACCAATCCAGCCCAGAACCAGCAGGATGATCAGCACAGGAATGGTCGCCACGGTGTAGGTGCCGTTCGGATAGTCAAACGCCATCAGGATCAGCACGCCCGCCAGAAATGCCAGCGTCAGCCACGAGGTGACCGGTGCCCACGGCATTTTGAAGGAAACGTCTTTGGCGCGACCTTCTTTGATAGCCTTACGCAGTTTCATCTGACAAACGATGATGAAAGCCCATGAACTGAGGATGCCGAGTGACGCGACGTTCAGGACAATTTCAAATACCTGCGACGGCACGTAGTAGTTGAGTACCACGCCGATGACATAAATACCCACGGTGACCAGAATACCGGCGTAAGGCACCTGCTGTGCGCTCATCTTCGACATGAATTTCGGCGCAGAACCGCCCATCGACAGCGAACGCAGAATACGACCGGTAGAATACAAGCCGGAGTTCAGACTCGACAACGCCGCAGTCAGTACCACGATATTCATGATCGTGCCGATATAAGGCACGCCCAGCTTACTGAAGAAGGTCACAAACGGGCTCTGCCCTGCCTGATACGCATTCCACGGTAACAGCAGAACCAGCAACACCACTGAGCCGACGTAGAATAATGCGATACGCCAGATCACGCTGTTGATGGCTTTCGGCAGCACTTTTTCAGGATTTTTGGTTTCGCCTGCCGCCGTACCGACCAGTTCGATGGCCGCGAACGCGAAGACCACGCCCTGCACCAGAACCAGCGCCGGTAACAGACCGTGCGGGAAAATACCGCCGTTATCGGTGATCAGATGTAAACCGGTGGTATTGCCGTCGAGCTGTTTGCCGGTGCCGAGGAACACCACGCCGACCACCAGGAACAGGGCAATCGCCGCGACTTTGATCAGCGCAAACCAGAATTCCATCTCAGCGAACCACTTCACGCCGATCATGTTCATGGTGGCGACAATCGCCAGCGCGCCCAGCGCAAACATCCATTGCGGGACATCACCGAAGGTTCCCCAATAGTGCATGTAAAGAGCCACTGCGGTGATATCGACAATGCCGGTCATCGCCCAGTTAAGGAAGTACATCCAGCCTGCAACGTAAGAGGCTTTTTCGCCCAGGAACTCACGGGCATAAGAAACAAAACTGCCGCTGGTCGGACGGTGTAAAACCAGTTCGCCCAACGCACGTAAAATAAAGAACGAGAAAATACCACACACCGCATACACGATTGCCAGCGCCGGGCCAGCCATCTGTAAACGCGCGCCCGCGCCGAGAAACAAACCGGTGCCGATAGAACCACCAATGGCAATCATCTGAACCTGACGATTGCCCATACTTTTGTGATACCCGTGTTCGTGCGAGTCCAGCCAGCGTCTTTTGGCCGCGTGCTTCGCCTCTGCCGATTTTTTATGAGACTTCATTCGATCTTGTTCTCCAAAAATAACCTTCACCTGACGTCGGGTGCTGCAAGCAAACGATTGCAAGCCTCAACGTTTATGGGGTTTACCCACTGTAGTTTTTTTAGCCGGAACTGTTTTGGTGCAATAACGGCGAAGGATGCTACCTGTTCTCATTAACCGTGGCAAAAAAAACCGTCATAAAAAATTGTGAACAGTCATATTTCGCGCAACGAAATTTGCGCTTGCGTGCGCTTATGGGGTTTCTTTAGGCAAACATTCTTTTCTCACCCGCTCAATATTGATCGACAGATACATGATCTCTTCCGTCGTCAGATCCCGCTGATATTGCGCGGCGAGGTATTCACCGATCTTCTCTGAGCACTGCCAGGCTTGCGGATAGTTCTCTTTCACGGCCACATGCAGGGTCATGTCGTCGTCAGCGACGACGGTGCGGCTGAGCATGCGCTGTGCGAAGAATTTCAGATGGGTGACGAAGCGCTGATAACTCAGCGATTCTTCGTCATATTCGATACGCAGCTGGTATTTCACCAGATTGAGGATTTCCTGCATCACGCGGGTGATTTGCGCCACTTCCGGCATTTCGCCATTTAACTGGGCGTTCACCAGATGCAGGGCAATAAAACCTGCTTCATCCACCGGCAGACGCACACCGAGGCGCGAATGGATAATCTCCAGCGCTTCCAGGCCCAACGCATATTCTTTCGGATAAAGACGGCGGGTTTCCCACAGCAGCGCGTTGCTGATCGGCACCCCTTTCTTTTGCCGTTCAATGGCGAAGTTACAGTGGTCAGTAAGCGCGATGTAGAGATTTTCCTGCAATTTCCCCAGCCGCCCGCGCGCCAGCGTAATGATCTGGTCACAGGTGGTCATCACTTCCATCGGGATATGCGAGAGCAGTTCTGTCAGATGCGCGACCAGCTCGTCGCTCTGTAATGCAAAGATTTTCTCGATTTTACTGTCATCGAGTTCGTCTCCGGTTTTCTTCATAAACGCCAGCCCGCGGCCCATGACGACCTGCTCCCGCTGCTGATCGCTGACGACAACCACCACGTTATTATTTAGAATTTTGGCGATTTTCATTGTTATTCCCTGAAAAGAAAAACCCGACCGTTCCTAAGAAAGATCAGGTTTTGTCTGCCGCAGTCTGCGGATCTGCCGGGTAATTTTACCAGATCCGATCCTCAGTCAGACGTAAATTTTGCACTCAGAACGTGACGATGGCCTTAAGTCCTGTCACCCACGCATCCTGCGTTTCCTTCACCCCGCCAGGACGATACCAGTATTGCAAATCCGGTTGCAGAATCAGCCACGAACGGACTTTTATCTGATAGTACAAATCAGCGTTCACCGAGTGCCCGGACAGCGGCGTATAGAGCGGATTGCCGTAATCATCCACCTGATAAATCGTATTCAGGTTTTCCTGATTCTGGCGGTAATGATTACTCATTTTAATATACGTCATACCAAAGCCCAGCCAGTCGTCAGGACGCGCATCAAACAGCCCGCGATAGCGCATGGAAGCGGCCTGCGAGTAGTGTATGGCGTTGCTGCGCTGATCGCCCAGCCCCAGACTGTACGACACGCTCATCCCGCGATTCGGATCATCCCCGCGCTGCGTCACCTGCTGGTTGAAACCGGTATACATAAACCAGGTGCTGCTGTGTTTGCGGTAACCCTCTGGATCTGTTGCGCCAACGCTTTGGGTTTTCCCTTCCGATAAATCTGTTTGCGGCGAGTTGGTATACAGCAAACCAAGATTATAAATGCCCGGTAAACCGTTCACTTTGGTTTTCAGTTCTGCTTCCATCGGCAACAGAATGCCGCGTGCGCCTTTGAGCGAACCACTCCATGCATATTTACGGTCAGACGCGTCCGGGTTCTGCTCCATGATGCCGGTTTTCAGCGTCAGTTCCGGCGTCAGTTTGTACTGGAATGTGGTGCCCCAGTAATGTTTATTCCAGTTATACCAGGTCATCGAGTTCGCCGATTTACCGCCACACTGGCTCAGCAACTGAAAATCGCACGGGATAATCTGGTCGAAATCCTGGTTTTTATTCATCATGCCGATGCGCCAGTGCAGTTTGCGGTCATCGAAACTGCGACCAAACGTCAGCCAGCCCAGACGGGTTATCGACTGTCCGCCCCAGCTTTCCTGGGCCAGATCGTTAAAGCTGACCCGCGGATCCTGCGTACGTTTAGACGTCAGATTATCGTCGTGGTTACGGTTAACAATATTCCCTTCAATAGCGGCGTCAGGAATGCCGGTGTACATCTCCAGATCCTGCGTAAACGTCAGCGAAAACTGATCGATATACGCCAGATGTTTATCATGGTTATAACCGCCGCCTGCGTTATAAGAAGACTCGCTCAGATAACCGAGCTGATAATGAAATCCATGGTCTTCAATAATCGGGCGAATACCCAGCATATCGCCAAACATGCCTTCGCCGGGCGCTTCAAAACCTAATACTGTGCCATTCCAGTTATCCACGGCCTGTGCTGAATGAATACCTGCGACTGAAAAACACAGCACCAGAAAACTGGCTTTCAGCAAGCGGTTATTATTTTTGGCTTTATATGTAGGTGCTGCAGAAGTCTTAGAAAGTTTCATTTTTATATATCCGTTTTATTATTTTTAAATCATCATTATTATTTTCGGGCAATACGAAGTGAAGCTGCGGCTTATAAACTTTATAAGCCGCAGGTACTGTTTCTTATTAAGAACGTATCTGTTGAATAAAGAAGCAGATCAGGATTTTAAAGCTGCACCATTAGAACCAATCACTTCTTTATACCAGAAGAAACTTTTCTTACGGCGGCGTTCCAGCGTGCCATTCCCCTGATCATCACGGTCGACATAGATATAACCGTAGCGTTTAGAGAATTCTGCTTTCGAGGCGCTGACCAGATCGATTGGCCCCCAGCTGGTGTAGCCCATCACCTCTACGCCGTCGGCAATGGCTTCTCGCACCTGAACCAAATGGTCGTTAATGTAATCAATCCGGTAATCGTCATTGATGCTGCCATCTGCTTCGACTTTATCGCGCGCGCCCAGTCCGTTCTCCACAATAAATAATGGCTTCTGGTAGCGGTCATAAAGTTCATTCATTAAGAAACGCAAACCTACAGGGTCAATCTGCCAGCCCCATTCAGAACTTTGCAGATGCGGGTTCGGCACCATATTTAATATATTGGCCCGCGCTTTGATATTTTGCTCTGCGTCAGTTGTCACGCAACCTGTCATATAATAACTGAAGGAAATAAAGTCGACAGTTTCTTTCAGCGCCGCTTTATCTTCAGCAGTAATATTAATTTCCATGCCACGATCTTTAAAGAAACGCTTCATGTAGGCCGGATATGCGCCGCGCACCTGAACATCGCCAAAGAATAACCAGTCGCGGTTTTGCTGCAAGGTTTCCATCATATCGGCAGGTTTGCAGGTCAGCGGATACAACATTCCACCGAGCAGCATATTGCCGATTTTGCCATCCGGAATGATCTCGTGGCAGGCTTTTACCGCTCTGGCGCTGGCCACCAGCTGATGGTGAATGGCCTGATAAATTTCCTGTTTGCTGCTGTCTTCCGGCAATCCGACCCCGGTGAACGGCGCATGCAGCGACATGTTGATTTCGTTGAACGTCAGCCAGTGCTTCACCTTATTTTTGTAACGGCTGAACACCGTACGGGCGTAGTTTTCAAAGAAACCGATGGTGTCACGACTGCCCCAGCCACCGTGTTTTTTCACGATACCGTACGGCATTTCGTAGTGAGAAAGTGTCACCAGCGGTGTGATCCCATATTTCGCCATTTCATCAAACAGGCGGTCATAAAAAGCCAGACCGGCTTCATTTGGCTGCAATTCATCGCCCTGCGGGAAAATGCGCGTCCAGGCAATTGAAGTGCGCAGTACGGTAAAACCCATTTCGGCGAACAATTTCATGTCTTCCGGATAGCGATGATAGAAATCTATCGCCACATCTTTCACGCCAAAATCGCCTTCAGCACGCTCCTGCACCGGACCAAAAACGCCTTGCGGTTGCAGGTCAGATGTTGATAAGCCTTTACCGTCAGTCAGATAGGCACCTTCCACCTGATTGGCTGCGACTGCGCCGCCCCATAAGAAACCGTCTGGGAATTGCTTGTTCATGTGAACCTCCTGGCTCTGGTCGTTATCGTAATAAAGTGAGTAATGGCGTTTGTTCGCCAGCGTCCTGACCGACGCCTGCCGGGATGACATCCAGATAGTCGTCGCTGTTCGTGACCAGCACCGGCGTGGTCAGGTCATAACCGGCATCGGCAATGCCCTGCATATCAAATTCCAGCAACAAATCGCCCTGTTTCACCACCGCATCCACCGCGACGTGTGGCGTAAAGAATTTGCCGTCGAGCTTCACCGTATCGATGCCGACGTGGATGAGAATTTCTGCACCCTCATCCGATTCGATTCCGATGGCGTGATGGGTTTTGAACAGCGAAGCGATGGTGCCATTGACCGGCGAAACCACGCGGCCTGTTGTCGGGACGATCGCCACGCCCTTGCCCAGCAGACCGCTGGCAAACGTCGGGTCTTTAACCTGGTCGAGTGCGATACATGATCCGGTCATCGGGCTGGCAATCAGGGTTTTTCCACGTGGCGCCTGAACGGCCTCCGTTTTTGCCTTTTCGATGATTTCCGGCGCGGCGGCTTCTTCTTTCATGCCGAAGAAATAGGTTGCCAGCGCTGCAAACACCAGGGCAATCAGAGTGCCGGCAATGGCGGCGGTTACCGTTTTATCAAAGCCGGTTGGCGGAATAATTTGCGTGAAAGTGAAGATGTTAGCGAAACCGAAGGAATACGCCGTGGTCTGGAAATACCCGAGGATCGCGGCCCCCAGTGCGCCACCGGCGCAACCGAAAATAAACGGACGACGGCGCGGCAGGTTGATGCCGTAAACCGCAGGTTCAGTAATCCCGAAAATCCCTGCACTGATGGCTGAACCCGCCAGCGCTTTAGTCCTTGCATCTTTGGCGCGCAGCATCACGCCGATAACTGCCCCAACCTGCCCCATCACGGCTGGCAACAAGAGAGGCAGCATGGTGTCGTGACCGAGAATACTGAAGTTGTTAATCATCAGCGGCACCAGCCCCCAGTGCAGACCGAAAATTACACACACCTGCCACAGTGCACCCATAAAGGCACCGGCAATCATCGGGCTGATGTGATACACAAACTGATAGCCATTAGCCAGTTGCTGGCTGGCCCAGGTGGCGACGGGTCCGATGACCAGGAAGGTCAGCGGCACCACGACCATCAGGCAAATCAGCGGCGTGATAAAGTTACGCAGCGCAGAAGGCAGGATTTTCATTGCCCGTTTTTCCAGCCAGCAGGAAACCCAGGCAGCCAGAATCACCGGGATCACCGATGAGGCGTAGTTGATGAAAATCAGCGGAATACCGAAGAAGTGCTCCACCGCCGTGCCCGACTGTTGCGCATCAAACGCGGCAATCATCAGCGGATGTACCATCGCGCCGCCAATCATCATGGTGACGAACGGGTTACCGCCAAATTTTTTACCCGCAGTAAAACCAATCAGCAGCGGGAAGAAATAGAAAATTGCATCACTGGCCGCGTACCAGACTTTGTAGGTCCCGCTTTCCGGCACCATCCAGCCGCAGGCCAGCGCCAGTGCCAGAAAACCTTTCAGGATCCCTGACGCGGCCATGATGCCGATAAACGGGGTGAAAATACCGGAGATAATGTCAATCGCGCGGGCAAACAAACTGCCTTTTTCGCCGCTGTCGTCGCCGCTGTCGGAAAGCGCGCTGCCTTTTACCAGCGCTTCATAAACCGCGCCGACGTGGTTACCGATCACCACCTGAAACTGTCCGCCGCTCTCGACGACCATGATTACCCCCGGGTTTTCTTTAAGCCCGGCAGCATCGGCTTTGCTGGTATCTTTCAATTTAAAACGTAGACGGGTGGCACAATGCACCACGCTGTTGACGTTGTCCTTTCCGCCGACTCCGCGGAGGATCTCATCGGCTAATGTACTGTATTCCATGGTGTTATCTCATCAGAGTAATGGCGTCGTGCACGACATTGCCGTTGTATTTCAAAGGGGCGGCCGGCCCCTGAATTCAGGCCAAAAAAAAACCTAAACTTCCGGTCTTTTCGCGATATGCGAAAAAACGAGAAGTTTAGGTTTTGCCTGTCAGACAGTAACAATCCTGCTTTCTGAAAAGGATTCTCTGGCGAATCGTCAGAAGAAACAAGTCGTAATATCCGCCGGATGATGAAACTGTGATCGGCTTCAGAATTTGTGCGAAAAGCAGATGCCTGACCGGATCACCTTCAATCTGATCCTGCTCACAAACCGGAAACAAAATTAAATAACGTAAAATGCATATTCGTTTCCTCAATTGTTTACGCGCAGTCCATTCTCAATACTTCTGTTTATATTTCGTCTTTCCGCGCGTTATCCCTGCGTTCCTATCCGGTAAATCAAGGAGATATAAGATGACTCACCTGTATCAGGATGCTTCACAATCCGTCGCGACCCGCGTCGCCGATCTGCTCGCCCGCATGACCCCCGCCGAGAAGTATGCCCAGATGCACGCGTTCTGGTTGATCCTCGACAGCAACGGGAAGCATAAAGAACGCTCCGATCTGAGCGATGATTTTGCCGGACATAAACAGACCATGGCGCTGGAGGAGCAACTGGCGCTGGGCGCGGGACAAATCACCCGGCCACTGGGAACGCACGTGGTCAGCCCGGCAGAAGGGGTGCGCGCCCTGAACCGGCTGCAAAAAATGCTGGTAGAAGAAACGCGGCTGGGCATTCCGGCGATGTTCCACGAAGAATGTCTGGTCGGCTTATTGTGCAAAGACGCCACACTGTTCCCCTCTTCCCTGAGCTATGCCTCGACGTGGGATCCACAACTGATGGAGCAAATTGCGGGCGCTATCCGCGATGAAGCGCAAAGCATTGGTTGTCATCAGGGCCTGGCACCGGTGCTGGATGTATCCCGCGATGTCCGCTGGGGAAGAACTGAGGAAACTTTTGGCGAAGACCCGTATCTGGTCGGCGTAATGGCGACGGCTTACGTGCGCGGTTTGCAGGGCGAAAAACGTGACCTGCTGGCAACGCTGAAACATTATGTCGGGCATTCGTTCAGCGAAGGGGCGCGCAATCATGCGCCGGTGCATCTGGGTTTTCGCGAGCTGAATGACACTTTCCTGCTGCCGTTTGAGATGGCCGTAAAGCTGGCGAATGCCGGTTCGGTGATGCCTGCCTATCACGACATCGACGGCCAGCCTTGCCACAGCGATCACTTCCTGCTGACCGAAGTATTGCGCGAACAGTGGGGATTCGATGGTCTGATTGTTGCCGATTACGGCGGTGTCAGCCTGCTGCATCAGCATCACGGTGTCAGCCACGATGATGCCGAATCCGCAGCCTTGTCATTCAATGCCGGGCTGGATATCGAATTGCCTAAAGGCGATTGCGCGCAGCATCTGGCTGATGCTGTTTCACGTGGTCTGATCGACATGGCAAAAATTGATGAGATTGTAGCGCGCGTGCTCACCGAAAAATTCCGTCTCGGGCTGTTTGAACAGCCTTACGCCCGTGATCCGCAGCCACAAATGCAACAACCCGCCACGCGTGAACTGGCCTGGAAAGCCGCGGTCCGTTCTATAACCCTGCTGGAGAATAATGGCATCCTGCCGCTGAAACCTGAATCCGGGCAGAAAATCGCAGTGATCGGCCCGACGGCAGACGATCCGCTGGCGTTGCTTAGCGGTTACAGCTTCCCGGTGCATCTGATCATCAGTGAAATGGAAGCGCAGACGGAACAAGTCATCACGCCATTACAGGCCCTGCGCGTAGCCTGTGGCGAACAGAATGTCCGATATGCCAGGGGTTGTCATATTCTCGAAAAACGCACGGCAGGTGCGCCGGTATTCCCCGGCGATGCTGCAACGCCAATGCAAAGTTCACCGGTGTCAGACAGCACCGCGCTTATCCCGCAGGCCGTTAAACTGGCCGAGGAAAGTGACGTCGCACTGGTGTTTGTCGGCGATTTGGCCGGATTATTCCAGAGCGGCACCGTCGGCGAAGGCTCTGATACGGACAGCCTGCAATTGCCGGGCGTTCAGCAACAGTTGCTGGAAGAAATTATCGCGACCGGCAAACCCACCATTGTGGTGATGACCGGCGGTCGTCCGTATTCGCTTGGCGGACTGGAGGATAAAGTCGCCGGGTTCCTGATGGCATTTGCGCCCGGTCAGGAAGGCGGACGTGCCATCAGTGACATTATCTGCGGCAAACAGGCACCCTGCGGACGGCTGGTGGTTTCCGTGCCGAAAAGCGCCGGTGCAATGCCTTATTATTACAATCACAAACTGAAAAGTGGCGGCACACCGATTGCGTTCCACTTTGGAGCCAGATATCCGTTTGGCTACGGGCTTAGCGGCACCACGTTCCGTTATCACGACCTGCAACTGAATCAGCAACCGGTCGCCATCGAAAATGGCAGTATTGCCGTACAAATAAAAGTCACCAATACCGGAAATCAGGCTGGCAGCGAAGTGGTGCAGGTTTATGTGCGGGACTGCGTGGCATCTCTGGTACGCCCGGTGCAGGAACTCAAAGCCTTTGAGCGCATTGAGCTGGATGCAGGACAAACCGCAACGCTCAGCTTCAGCATTCCCACCGACATGCTGAATTTTACCAGTCATGCCGGTAAGCGCATCGTCGAGCCGGGTTCTGTTGAAGTTCAGGTGGGATCTTCAAGCGCCGATATTCATGCAACGGGGAACGTGATTCTTGCGGGTGAAGTACACGAGTTGCCACGCAACTGGCGAATGGTCAGCCATTGTGAAGTCAGCAGGTAATCACCGATAACGGAAAGCAAAACGGACGCTCAGGGCGTCCGTTTTTATACGCGCTACATCGTTTACTCTGATTCTCTGGTGATCCCGAAGTGCTTATACGCATGATTGGTCGCCATACGCCCGCGCGGTGTGCGCTGAATAAAGCCCTGCTGGATCAGGAACGGTTCGATGACGTCTTCAATGGTCTCACGCTCTTCACCAATCGCCGCGGCTAAGTTATCCAGCCCGACCGGCCCGCCGGTGAACTTATCGATGATCGCCAGCAACAGTTTACGGTCCATGTAATCGAAACCTTCGGCATCAACATCCAGCATATCCAGCGCGCCGTTCGCCACATCACCGTTAATAGTGCCGTCGCCTTTGACTTCCGCGAAGTCACGCACACGGCGCAACAGGCGGTTGGCGATACGCGGCGTACCGCGTGAGCGGCGGGCGATCTGATGCGCGCCCTCTTCCGACAATTCCAGCCCGAGGCAGGACGCACTGCGCCCGACGATGTGCTGCAAATCTGCCACCTGATAAAATTCCAGACGTTGCACAATACCAAAGCGGTCACGCAACGGTGACGTCAGGGAACCGGCGCGGGTGGTGGCACCAATCAGGGTAAACGGCGGTAAATCGAGTTTGATGGAACGCGCCGCCGGGCCTTCGCCAATCATGATATCCAGCTGGTAGTCTTCCATTGCCGGATACAAAATTTCTTCAACAACCGGCGACAGACGGTGGATCTCATCGATGAACAGCACGTCGTGCGGCTCAAGATTGGTCAGCATCGCGGCCAGATCACCGGCTTTTTCCAGCACCGGTCCCGACGTGGTACGCAGATTCACGCCCATTTCGTTGGCCACAATGTTGGCCAGCGTGGTTTTACCCAGCCCCGGAGGGCCGAAAATCAACAGGTGATCGAGCGCATCTTTGCGTTGCTTAGCCGCCTGAATAAAGATTTCCATTTGCGAACGCACATGCGGCTGCCCGACGTATTCGCTGAGCAACTTCGGGCGGATCGCACGGTCAATGACTTCTTCTTCACTGAAAACTTCGGAAGATATCAGGCGGTCAGCTTCAATCATCGTTTACCTCACAGCGCCGCGCGCAGCGCTTCTCTAATCAACGTTTCAGATTCTGCACCCGGCTTCGCCACTTTGCTGATCATGCGGCTGGCTTCAGGTGGTTTGTATCCGAGGGATATCAGGGCTGCAACGGCTTCGCCTTCGGCGTCAGATTCTTTTGCTTTCGACGCCGATGCAGGTAGCGTGATATCAGTATGATTGTTAAATAGATCACCGTTTAATCCTTTAAACCGGTCTTTCATTTCAACGACCAGGCGTTCTGCGGTTTTCTTACCGACGCCAGGTAACTTGATTAATGCGGTGATTTCTTCCTTTTCCACCGCACTGACAAACTGCTGTGCCGACATGCCTGACAGGATCGCCAGCGCCAGCTTCGGCCCCACACCGTTCACCTTGATCAGTTCACGAAACAGCGCGCGCTCTTGCTTATCGTTAAATCCGTAGAGCAACTGGGCATCTTCACGGACGATAAATTGCGTGAAGATGATAGCTTCCTGACCCAGCTCCGGCAATTCGTAAAAACAGGTCATCGGCATATGCACTTCATAGCCCACGCCGTTAGTTTCAAGCAGCACCAAAGGGGGCTGTTTTTCCAGAATAATGCCTCGTAGTCTGCCTATCACGTTCATTTTCCTTATCAGGTCAAAAGCAGCGATGTTTATATCATAAAAAAGGCTGGATGAATATCCAGCCTAATGGACTTGCGGCGTCTATCGCATACGTCCACGTGCCATCTGTAATTTGTCCGAGCTGAGACGAATAGCGTTCTGGCTCATGTGACAATGCGTAATGGCAATCGCCAGCGCATCGGCGGCATCCGCCTGAGGATTGGCCGGTAATTTCAGAATTGACCGCACCATATGCTGAACCTGCGCTTTTTCAGCCGCTCCGGTACCGACGACGGTCTGTTTCACCTGCCTCGCCGCGTATTCAAACACCGGCAAATCCTGATTCACCGCCGCAACAATCGCCGCGCCACGTGCCTGTCCGAGCTTTAAAGCCGAGTCGGCATTCTTCGCCATAAACACCGATTCGATAGCAAAAAAATCGGGCTGAAACTGGGTAATGATTTCCGACACACCGGCGTAAATCAGTTTCAGACGTCCCGGCATATCGTCCACCACAGTGCGGATACAACCGCTGCCGAGATAGCTGAGCTGACGCCCTGTCTGGCGGATAATGCCATAGCCGGTAATACGCGAACCGGGGTCGATCCCCAGAATAATAGCCATAGCCAGTCAACGCCTTGTGTTGTCGTTTTTTTTAAGAAAGTTGGGGAGAGTATAAACTGCCGGGGCACAACAGGATAGCCAGCCGGTGGCAACCACCGGCGGCACTGAGATTACAGAGTTTCTGCGATCTCGTCGGAGATTTCACCGTTGTGGTAAACCTCCTGCACATCGTCACAATCTTCCAGCATGTCGATCAGGCGCAACAGTTTAGGTGCAGTATCTGCATCCATGTCGGCTTTGGTCGATGGGATCATGGTGACTTCTGCGGAATCGGCTTTGTAACCGGCCGCTTCCAGCGCATCTTTCACTTCGCCCAGATTTTCCCAGGCAGTGAAAACATCGATAGCGCCGTCATCGTAAGAAATGATGTCTTCCGCACCCGCTTCCAGTGCGGCTTCCATCAGTACGTCTTCATCCAGGCCTGGTGCGAAAGTGATCACGCCTTTTTTGGAGAACAGGTAAGCCACGGAACCGTCAGTTCCCAGGTTGCCACCGGTTTTGGTGAAGGCATGACGCACTTCTGCCACGGTACGGTTGCGGTTATCACTCAGACATTCAACCATGATGGCTGAGCCACCCGGGCCGTAACCTTCATAAATGATGGTTTCCATGTTGGTGTCTTCGTCACCGCCCACGCCACGTGCGATAGCACGGTTGAGGGTATCGCGGGTCATGTTATTCGACAGCGCTTTATCAATGGCCGCGCGCAGACGTGGGTTAGAACCCGCATCGCCGCCACCCAAACGCGCCGCTGTCACCAGCTCACGAATGATTTTTGTGAAAATTTTGCCGCGTTTAGAATCTTGCGCCGCTTTGCGGTGCTTAGTGTTGGCCCACTTACTGTGACCTGCCATAAATATCTCCAAAAAGTCTTAAGTCTTAACAGACCGAATAGTTTACAAATTCTTCAATCGCCTGCTGGTTGCTCGGAGACACCGTCAGCGCAGCCGCTGCGGATTTATCGAGCCACCGGTACGCATGATGTTCAGTCAGAACCACATCACGCTCGTCGGGTAACGCCAGACAGAACCAATGTTCTTTGTTACGGGTCACGCCGGGAGCATAGCGATGGCGCAAATGCGCAAATATTTCAAAGTCCTCGCAGCGCTGGCAGTCCTGCAGAGTCAGATTTTCACCTGCAATGTCGATACCGACCTCTTCCATGACTTCACGCTGCGTGGTTTGATCCGGGGATTCCCCGCCTTCCAGACTGCCGGTCACCGACTGCCAGAAATTCGGGTCATCCTTTCGTTGGAGCATCAGCACCCTGCCGGTGTTTCTGGCGTAGATGACGCACAGTATCGACTCAGGACGCTTATAGCTCATTAGTTATTCTCTGTATTTGTGTCTGGCGTCACTTCTTTTTTCGCCACCACCGCAATGCCCAGTTCCAGCAGTGAAGCCGGGTTGGCAAAGCTTGGCGCTTCGGTCATCAGACACGCAGCCGCGGTAGTTTTCGGGAACGCGATCACGTCACGGATGTTGTCCGTACCGGTCAGCAACATCACCAGGCGATCCAGACCAAATGCCAGACCGGCATGCGGAGGCGTACCGTATTTAAGAGCGTCGAGCAGGAAGCCGAATTTCTCACGCTGTTCGTGCTCATTAATACCCAAAATGCTGAACACGGTCTGCTGCATTTCGCTGCGGTGAATACGCACAGAACCGCCGCCCACTTCGTAGCCGTTGATTACCATGTCGTAGGCATTAGCGATAGCGGAAACAGGGTTAGCCGCCAGTTCTTCTGCCGTCATGTCTTTTGGCGCAGTAAACGGATGGTGCATGGCGCTCAGGCCGCCTTCGTCGGTGTCTTCAAACATCGGGAAGTCGATAACCCACAGCGGAGCCCACATGTCTTCCCTGGTGATTTTCAGATCACGGCCCACTTTCAAACGCAGTGCGCCAATCGCATCAGTCACAATCTTCGAGCTGGCTGCGCCGAAGAAGATCATGTCGCCATCTTGCGCGCCGGTACGTTCGATCAGGGCTGAAAGCAGTTCTTCATTAAGGAATTTCGCAACCGGGCTCTGGATACCTTCCAGACCTTTCGCCACTTCGTTCACTTTGATGTATGCCAGACCTTTCGCGCCGTAAATTTCGATGAATTTTGCGTATTCGTCGATTTGCTTGCGGCTCAGGGAAGCACCGCCCGGAACACGCAGCGCCGCCACGCGGCCTTTCGGATCGTTGGCCGGATCAGCAAACACTTTGAACTCAATGTTTTTCATCAGATCAGCAACGTCGACCATTTCCATCGGGTTACGCAGGTCTGGTTTATCAGAGCCGAAACGACGCATCGCTTCTGCAAAGGTCATGATCGGGAAGTCGCCCAGATCCACGCCTTTCACTTCCTGCCACAGTTCGCGGGCCAGTTTTTCCATCACTTCACGCACTTGTTCAGCGCTCATGAAGGAGGTTTCCACGTCGATCTGAGTGAATTCTGGCTGACGATCAGCACGTAAATCTTCGTCACGGAAGCATTTTACAATCTGATAATAGCGGTCGAAGCCGGACATCATCAGCAGCTGTTTGAACAACTGAGGAGACTGCGGCAAGGCATAGAACTTGCCTTTATGCACACGGCTCGGCACCAGATAGTCACGCGCACCTTCAGGCGTGGCTTTGGTCAGCATCGGGGTTTCAATGTCGAGGAAGTCATGGCTGTCCATGAAACGGCGGACAAAGCTGGTGATTTTTGCACGCGCTTTCAGGCGGTTAGCCATTTCGGGACGACGCAAATCCAGATAACGGTATTTCAGACGCGCTTCTTCAGTGTTGACGTGGTTGGAGTCCAGCGGCAGCGATTCAGAACGGTTGATGATGTTCAGATGGCTGGCGAACACTTCCACTTCACCGGTCGCCATGTCTTTGTTGAACTGGCTTTCAGGGCGCGCGCGCACAGTACCGGTCAGCTGAATACAGAACTCGTTACGCAGTTCAGACGCCAGCTTGTAGGCTTCCGCCTGATCCGGGTCGAAGAAAACCTGAACGATGCCTTCGCGGTCACGCATATCGATGAAAATCAAACCACCCAAATCGCGGCGACGGTTAACCCAGCCACACAATGTTACTTCCTGGCCCACATTGGACGCATTCAGTTTTCCACAATATACAGTACGCATAACGGTATCCTTTTGATCCCACTACCCGGCCTCATGGCGCACAGGCACAGAAACGGTTATTGACTCTGGTCGCTCGCCGCAAAACTCAGCAGCGCTCGGAATGGGTTTTATTCAGGTCGAAAAAAGGCGGCTATTATAAAGGAATTTCCGGCGAAGGATAAGTACGAACACGTCAACGCTGACGCGGAAATTCATTCGTGTTGCAAGCTACACATAATTTAACAAAATTATCTCATTTCAACCTGCCCGTTAGAATAGACTCGCGCCATCCCCTTTGTACACGCAGTAAATTATTCCTTTCGCTCATTACCCCTATTGAAAACCGGGAGCTACATATGAAACTTGACCCAAAAACTACCGCACTGGTGCTGATCGACTTACAGAAAGGGATTTTACCGTTCGCGGGTGGCCCGCACACCGCAGAGCAGGTGCTGGATAATGCCACTGAACTGGCAAACCGTTTCCGTAAACTGGGCGCACCGGTCGTCATGGTTCGCGTGGGCTGGTCAGATTCCTTTGACGAAGCGCTGAAACAACCGGTTGATGTTCCTGCTGCTGCGCCTGAAGGCGGTTTACCGGCAAGCTGGTGGGAATTCCCTGAACAGCTGGGCGTCACCGACAGCGATCTGCTGGTTGTTAAACGTCAGTGGGGCGCGTTCTACGGTACCGATCTGGACCTGCAACTGCGTCGTCGTGGCATTAAAAGTATCGTGCTGGCCGGTATCTCCACTAACATCGGCGTGGAATCCACCGCGCGTAATGCCTGGGAACACGGCTATGAACTGGTGATTGCTGAAGATGCCTGCAGCGCGCACAACAATGACCATCATCAGTCCAGCGTGAAGTTTATCTTCCCGCGTATCAGCCGCGTACGTTCAACGGCCGAAGTGCTTGCCGCTCTGCCAGAGTAACGTTACCCTGATTTTCTTGCCTGAACGCCGCCCGCTGAGGCGGCGTTTTATTTGGGAATTCCGGCTCAGAAAACAGGGAGCACTACTATGTATATTGGTTTACCGCAATGGCACCACAGCGCCTGGGCAAAAATCGGTTTGCGTGATCTGGCCGATTACGCGCGGTATTTCAATTGCGTCGAAGGCAATACCACCTTTTACGCCCTGCCCAAACAGGAAGTGGTGATGCGCTGGCGCGACATGACGCCGGAATCCTTCCGTTTTTGTTTCAAATTTCCTTCTGATATCAGCCATAAAGCGGCCCTGGCGAATTGTCAGGATAACGTCGATTTGTTTTACCGTACGCTCGAACCGCTCGGTGACCGCATTGGGCAGCTCTGGCTGCAACTTCCAGCCACGTTTGCGCCCGTACATCTCGACCGCCTGTGGCAATTTCTGGACGCCCTCCCCGCCGGTTTCGACTACGGCGTTGAAGTGCGCCATCCGGATTTCTTCAACAAAGGTGAGGAAGAGCGAGCGCTCAATCAGGGCTTACATCAACGTGGAATAAACCGCGCCATTCTCGACAGCCGTCCGGTTCACAGTTCGAAATCCACCACTGAAGCGGTGCTCGAAGCCAAACGCAAAAAACCGATTCTGCCGCTACACGCGCTGGCGACATCATCGCGGCCCATTGTGCGCTTTATCGGTGGCGACAGTCTGGACGCTAACCGTCCGCTGTTCGGCCAGTGGATTAAAAAACTCGACGACTGGCAATCCCGGGGATTATCACCCTATCTGTTTATTCATACGCCTGACTGTACCGACGCCCCGCAGCAGGCGCGCAGCCTTTGGCAGGATTTGCACCGGCAAATGCCCTCTGTTCAGCCCGCACCGGACTGGCCGGAACAAGACACCTTGTTCTGAGAATATTCAGGATTTTCTGACGACAGCCTTACGGCAGCCCGTTATCATAGCGACGTAGCGGAAGGAATATGTTCCGCCAGAAAACAGGGATTAACCAAGGAAGTCATCATGATTAGCGCGTTATATGTCGTGCTTGCTGCCATACTTTTGATCAAACTCTCTTTCGATGTTGTCCGCCTGCGGATGCAATACCGTATTGCCACCGGCGACGGCGGTTCCTACGAATTACAAACGGCCATCCGCGTACACGGCAACGCCGTAGAATATCTGCCGATTGGCTGTTTACTGCTGCTGTTTATGGAAATGAACGGTTCGCCCATCTGGACAATTCATGCAAGCGGTTTGCTGCTGATCCTGGGCCGGTTATTCCATTATTACGGGCTGAAAAACCGCGAATTTGCCTGGCGCCGTAACGGCATGGCCGCAACGTATATTTCGCTGGTACTGATGGTTGTGGTGAATATTATCTATCTGCCATGGTCACAATTTCTTAATTTCGACTGATCTCCCCCGCTTTACCCGGCTGTTTTGACGCAGTTTTGAAATAACTGCCGAGCGCGCAGGTATCTGCCTGCGCCAGTATCTGCTAAAATCTGCCCTCAACTTTTTACCCACACTCTTTTTGGCCTGACTCACCGCTATGGCAAACCACGATACGCTGTTTTCTGCACCAATAGATAAGCTGGGCGACTGGACGTTCGACGAACGCGTTGCTGAAGTTTTCCCTGACATGATCCAACGCTCTGTTCCGGGCTATTCCAATATTATTTCTATGATTGGCATGCTCGCCGAGCGCTTCGTTCAGCCCGACTCGAATGTTTACGATTTGGGCTGCTCGCTGGGTGCTGCCACGCTGTCTATGCGTCGCAACATCAAGGTTCCGGGTTGCGAAATCATTGCTGTTGATAACTCCCCCGCCATGGTGGAACGCTGCCGACGTCACATTGATGCATTCCGTGCGGATACACCGGTGAACGTCATTGAGTCCGATATTCTGGATATCGAGCTGAAAAATGCCTCGATGGTGGTGCTTAACTTTACGCTGCAATTCCTCGAGCCGGCTGACCGTCAGCGTTTACTCAATCAGGTATATCAGGGCATGCGTCCGGGTGCAGCGCTGGTACTGTCTGAAAAATTCAGCTTTGAAGATAAAGACGTCGGCGAACTGCTGTTCAATATGCATCACGATTTTAAACGTGCGAACGGCTACAGCGAGCTGGAAATCAGTCAGAAACGCAGCATGCTCGAAAACGTTATGCTGACCGATTCGGTTGAAACCCATAAAGCCCGCCTGCACCAGGCCGGTTTCCAGCATACGGAAGTCTGGTTCCAGTGCTTTAACTTCGGCTCACTGATTGCGCTGAAAGCCGGAGAAGCAGAATGATTGATTTCGGTGATTTTTATCGCGTTATCGCCAAAGGGCCGCTGAGTCCGTGGCTCAATACTCTGCCTTCTCAACTGACTGCGTGGCAGAAAGAATCCCTGCACGGCAAGTTCAAACTGTGGTTTAACTCCGTCGATCGGCTGCCGCTGTTACAGCCTGAACGTCTGGATTTGCTGCACAGCGTCAGCGCTAATAATGAAGTGCCTTTACCCGCCGGTCAGCGCGAAGGGATTGAAAACCTGCTGCGCAATATGATGCCGTGGCGGAAAGGGCCATTCTCGCTATATGACGTTGAAATCAATACCGAATGGCGTTCTGACTGGAAGTGGGATCGCGTATTACCGCACATCTCTTCACTGGCTGGCCGCACCGTTCTTGATGTCGGCTGCGGCAGCGGATACCACATGTGGCGCATGATTGGCGCAGGTGCGCATCTGGCAGTGGGTATCGACCCGATGCAGCTGTTCCTTTGCCAGTTCGAGGCCGTGCGTAAGTTGCTGGGCGGCGATCAACGTGCGCATCTTCTGCCGCTGGGTATTGAGCAGTTACCTGAGCTGAACGCATTTGATACTGTGTTCTCAATGGGCGTGTTGTATCACCGCCGTTCGCCATTAGATCATCTCCTGCAACTGAAAAATCAACTGGTCAGCGAAGGCGAACTGGTGCTGGAAACCTTAGTCATTGAAGGTGACAGTGAGCAGGTGCTGGTGCCGGGTGACCGTTACGCGCAGATGGGGAACATCTATTTCATCCCTTCCGCAGCAGCACTGAAAAACTGGCTGATCAAATGCGGGTTTGTCGATGTGCGCATTGCAGATGTCAGCGTCACCACGCTGGAAGAACAGCGCCGCACCGACTGGATGACCAGTGAATCACTGGCTGAATTCCTCGACCCGAATGATCCGACTAAAACCATCGAAGACTATCCGGCACCTCGTCGCGCCCTGCTTATTGCCCGCAAGCCATAACTCCCTCGTTCTCCGCCAGACACTCTCAGGTCTGGCGGAAGCCATTGCTCACACTTTATCCCCACTTTCAGCCACCTGGCTCTGTACATCACGCCGTAAAAAGGTCTAACCTTTATTGAGCTATCTGTTTGTTCTGACAGAGATCGTCGTTAACGTATTGGGAGGAAGTATGAAATTCCCTACCGGCAGCATCGTTAAACACAGATCCGGAGATATCAAAGGTCGCATCATGAATACCTTCGAATCACAAACAGGCACCGTGTCCTATTTCGTTTCCTGGGAAGATGGCAGCAGCAGTCTGCATAAAGAAGACGAACTACACTGGGCCAATATTGACGTCGCAATCAGGATAAAAAACTTCTACGAAAAGTAGCGGTTTCTCCCTTCTGTCACAGCCCTTTGTAAAGCTTGCCGTTTTGACGTTATAACATTGGATTGATTGATAGGATTTCGTGTATAAATTCGGCCAACCAATTTACCAGTACGCGACTATTTCGCGGAGAAATTAATGCGCAGAAGAATTCGTTTTCTCATGGACCGCGCCGTCATTGTTTTAGGTCTTTTTGTCATGTGTCTGGTCGTTAAAGCAGGAATGTTTGGCGTGGCGCTGCTGACCTGGGGATAAGAATCACTTCCGGTCAATGACATCAAATCCCCCTCAGTCATACTTAAAATAAGCATAAAAAAAGCCCCGCCAAAGTGACGGGGCCTGGTACTTGCGCAGGGCGACGCAATAAGGGTCGTGTGACCCGGTTAAATCTTTGAGTGATTACGCCGTACGGGATATTTCATCGTCGAACTGCAATGTGCTTTTCATTGCGGCAACAATATCGCCATCCACGCAATAACGACTGAATTCATCAAAGTCCGTGTCAGAACTCATCGTGACACCGGCTTTGCGGTAACGCATTGAAGAAGGTACCTGACGTCCTGCTGAACTGTGCAATTCGGTGAGTCCGATATCCACAAACTTTTGCAGATTTGTTAGCCGCACGCCCGCACCTGCCATAATGATTGGACCACGCGTCAGCTGGTTGAGTTCCCGAAGCATCGGTAAACCCACTTCAGCGTTTTGTTGCTGACCTGAAGTCAGAATGCGCGCCACCCCTAACTGAGTCAACTGCTCTAACGCAATCTTCGGGTTCAGACACATATCGAACGCGCGATGGAATGTCACAGCCATATCGCCGCACAGCGCCATGACCTCCCACATTCTTGGCATATCGATATGCCCTTCCGCATCCAGCATTCCGACCACCAGTCCCGGGAAACCGAGATCACGAATACAGGCGATGTCACTTTTCAGCACATCAAATTCGCTCTGGCTATAGCAAAAGTCCCCCCCCCTCGGGCGTACAATCGGATGTACCGGGATTGTCACTTTTTCCCTCGCCAGTTTAAGGGTACCGTAACTCGGCGTAATCCCGCCGTCGGCCTGACTCGCACATAATTCGACGCGGTCGGCTCCGGCCTGTTCTGCTGTCAACGCACAGTCCACGCTGTAACAACACACTTCTAATTTAGTCATGTGATCTCTCCTGATTACGGCATTATGCTACAACACTTGTCTGTAACCGGCCATGTCGCGTAGGCTTTGAGATGAGCATCCCCGCCCAACCTGCTTGCTTAGGAAAGCTAACTATGACACTCAATTTTGATTTATGGGTAGACCGCAGTCACAGTGATAGCGTTAAGTGGAACAAATACAAAAATCAGGATGTCATTCCGCTTTGGGTCGCCGATACCGACTTCACTACTCCGCCTCAGGTTATCAAAGAGTTGCAGCAGCGCGTGGCAGAAGGCGTCTTCGGATATGGCTTCACTCCGCCGGAACTGATTGATTTAGTGGTAAAACGTCTGGCAGAACGCTACGACTGGGCGATTGAGCCTGAATGGATTGTCTGGTTACCGGGGCTGGTGTGCGGATTAAACGTCGCCGTGCGTGCTAACGTAACTCAGCATGAAACCAGCCTGATGCCCATGCCGATTTACCCGCCGTTTATGCAGGCGGCGCAATCTGAAGGGCGTCAGTTTAAATCTGTTAATGTGTCAGAGCAGAATCAGCGCTGGGTCGCTGATTTCGCCGCTGCCGAAAATCAGATGGATGGCAGCGAAAAGTTACTGATGTTATGCAACCCTTATAATCCGGGCGGAACGGTCTATCGCCGTGAAGAGTTACTGGAACAACAAGAATTTGCCCGACGCCACAACTTAGTGGTGTGCTCCGATGAAATTCACTGCGACCTGATCCTCGAACCGCGGCAGAAACATATTCCGTTTGCCTCGCTCAATGCCGATGCTGAACAACGCTCGATTACCCTGCTTGCGCCGTCGAAAACCTTCAATCTGGCCGGTCTGGGTGCCTCAATGGCGATTATCCCTAATCCGCAGTTGCGAAGAAAGTTCCTCAACACCAGCAAAGGCATTGTGCCGCATGTCAATATTCTGGCTTATGTCGCCGCAACTGCCGCTTACCGCGATGGCGAAGAATGGCTCAGTGCGCAACTCGACTATTTGCGTGGTAACCGCGAATTAGTGACACGCCGCATCAACGCTATGCCGGGCCTGCGCATGCTGGCACCGGAGGGCACTTATCTCGGCTGGATTGATGCCAGCGCCCTGCCGGTTCAGGATCCGTATCGTTTCTTTGTTGAAGCCGGCGTCGGTTTTTCCGGCGGGACAGAGTTTGGTGCCCCCGGTTTTGTGCGCATCAATTTCGGCTGTCAGCGTGCATTGTTGGAAAAGGCATTGGATCGTATGGAAGCCGCCTTACAGGCGCTCGAACGTTAACCTCCCACCTTCTCGCTGGCGACAATCTCGCGCAAACTGTGCGGATGGAATTTGATGGTCACTGATCCGTCGGTGATCGCAAGTGTCGGGTTAGGCAGCCGCTCATTTTCACCTTTTGGTGCACTTTGTTTCAGTTTAATTCCGGGCGTCATCAGCGCTTCATCGGCAATCAGTGCCAGCGCCCGCGTATACAATTCGTCTTCGATACCTTCCAGGACAATCTCAATGTGCTCCCAACCTTCGTGCGGATAACGTTTATCGCCGGGATAAGGTAACTCTACCAGATCGATGCTCAGCGGCCCGACAACCAGCGGCTCATTGAGGGTATACAGACAAATCGGCCTGCCGTTGATCATTGTTTCATTAAGCAGTTGCCCGCATTTTTCCAGCCCGGCGCGCCACCGATCCGCGGTCGTATTCTGATGACAGCGCACTGAAATATGATCCGCATGAAACTCGCCGAGATTGATCTGCAATTTTGCGGCAAACGCCGTCAATACGCTGACAAATCGTGGCATATCTTCGACTAAATCCTGTAACTCAGGCACTTGGTTCATGGCGGGCATCCTATATCATTTCAGTTTGCTTATCTTCAGGGTCGGGTAATTTACACAGCCTTTCATCCCGTTGCCAGAGACGCGCCGCAGAATCACGTTTTCATTGCCGTCCGGCGTGCGGTGATACTGACGTCGCGGGGCTAATATGATATAAACACGCATCATTTTAGGTTCGTCCGCATTGGGATGAACAGCAAACAACCCCATTCCTAAATAAAGGTACTTCGGTGAATATTCAGTCACTTCTTTCAAAAAAAGTCAGCCAGGCGCTGATCGCAGCAGGCGCATCCGCCGACAGCGAAGCGCAAGTCCGTCAGTCCGCCAAAGCGCAGTTCGGCGACTATCAGGCAAATGGCGTTATGTCCGTGGCAAAAAAACTCGGTATGCCGCCACGACAACTGGCAGAGAAAGTGGTTGAGCTGTTAGATCTGAACGGTATCGCGAATAAAGTCGAAATCGCCGGTCCGGGATTCATCAACATTTTCCTCGATCCCGCGTTCGTTGGCGCACATGTAGACAGCGCACTGAACGACGAAAAACTGGGTATCACACCGGTTGAACCACAAACCATCGTCATCGATTATTCCGCGCCTAACGTGGCGAAGGAAATGCACGTCGGCCATATCCGTTCCACCATCATCGGCGACGCGGCCGTGCGTACCAATGAATTCCTTGGTCACAAAGTCATCCGCGCTAACCACGTTGGCGACTGGGGTACACAGTTCGGGATGCTGATTGCCTATCTGGAAAAAGTCCAAAACGAAAATGCCGGTGACATGAATCTGGCTGATCTGGAAGAATTTTACCGTGCGGCGAAGAAAAACTACGACGAAGACGAAGCCTTTGCTGAGCGTGCACGGGGTTACGTGGTGAAACTGCAAGGCGGCGACGAATACTGCCTGCAAATGTGGCGCAAACTGGTTGATGTCACCATGAAGCAAAACCAGCTGACCTACAACCGCCTGAACGTGACCCTGACCGAAGATGATGTGATGGGTGAAAGCCTGTACAACAGCATGCTGCCTGGCATTGTTTCCGACCTGCAGGCTAAAGGTCTGGCAGTGGACAGCGAAGGCGCTGTCGTCGTTTATCTGGATGAATACAAAAATAAAGACGGTGACCCGATGGGGGTTATCATCCGTAAAAAAGATGGCGGCTACCTGTACACCACCACCGATATCGCCTGTGCGAAATACCGCTACGAAACGCTCGGTGCCGACCGCGTTCTGTATTACATCGATTCCCGCCAGCACCAGCACCTGATGCAGGCATGGACCATCGCGCGCAAAGCCGGTTATGTGCCAGATTCCGTCGCACTTGAGCACCACATGTTTGGCATGATGCTGGGCAAAGATGGCAAGCCGTTTAAAACACGTTCAGGTGGCACCGTAAAACTGTCTGATCTGCTGGATGAAGCCATTGATCGAGCGCGTAAGCTGATCACTGAAAAAAATCCGGAAATGAAAGATGCCGCTGAACTGGAAAAACTGGTGAATGCCGTCGGTATCGGCGCAATCAAATACGCTGATCTGTCGAAAAGCCGTACCACCGATTACATCTTCGACTGGGACAACATGCTGGCGTTCGAAGGTAACACCGCGCCGTACATGCAATACGCTTATACCCGCGTAGCGTCCATCTTCAAACGCGCCGAAATTGATGTTAACAGCCTGACCCAACCGGTTGTGCTGCGCGAAGAACGCGAAGCCGCGCTGGCAACCCGTTTGCTGCAGTTCGAAGAAGTGCTGACTGTTGTCGCACGTGAAGGTACACCACACACCATGTGCGCATATCTGTACGACGTAGCAGGCCTGTTCTCCAGCTTCTACGAGCATTGTCCTATCCTGAATGCGGAAGATGAAACCAGCCGCAACAGCCGCCTGAAACTGGCTCTGCTGACACAACGCACGCTGAAAACCGGTCTGGATACGCTGGGTATCGAAACCGTCGAACGTATGTAATTCGCAGTAATTCGATATTAAAAAGGGCGCTCAGGCGCCCTTTTGTGTTTCTGACCTATATGCCAGTCAGTCTAACCGGCGGGCAAATTCCTTCACCCGGAAGCCCAGCAGACCGAGCACCGCAAAGTACGCCACCACACCTGCAGCCACTACCGCCGCCAGACGAGCCAGACGATACGCCATCCCGCCCACGTCCCACGCTGGCATCAGGTACAACATCCCGACCAGGGCTGCAGACATCGCAATCACCGCAACAAACAATTTGATCAGGAACATTCTCCAGCCCGGTTGCGGCTGGAAGATATCCTGCTTGCGAAGCTGCCAGTACAGCAGCGAAGCATTCAGACAGGCGGCCAGACCAATCGACAGGGAGAGCCCCGCGTGTTTCAGTGGGCCGATAAAGGCCAGGTTCATCACCTGCGTCATCAGCAGTGTAATGATGGCGATTTTCACCGGTGTTTTGATGTCCTGACGGGAATAGAAGCCCGGCGCCAGCACTTTCACTACAATCAGACCCATCAGGCCGACGGAATACGCCACCAGAGCACGTTGTGTCATCGAGGCATCAAAGGCACTGAATTTACCATACTGGAACAGGGCGACCGTCAGCGGTTTAGCCAGAATACCCAGCGCGACGGAACTTGGCAGCGCCAGCAGGAAGCACAGACGCAGCCCCCAGTCCATCAGACGGTTATATTCACCGTGATTACCGCTGGAGAAGCTGCGTGCCAGTGACGGAAGCAGGATGGTTCCCAGCGCCACGCCCAGCACGCCGGAAGGAAACTCCATCAGGCGGTCAGCGTAATACATCCAGGATACTGAACCGGACACCAGAAACGAGGCGAAAATCGTGTTAATGATCAGGGAAATCTGGCTGACAGACACACCGAGGATTGCCGGTCCCATCTGACGCATCACGCGCCATACACCGGCATCTTTCAGATTCAGGCGCGGCAGCACCAGCATGCCGATTTTCTTCAGATGCGGTAGCTGATAACCGAGTTGCAGCAAACCACCGGCCACCACCGCCCAGGCGAGAGCCAGCACCGGCGGATGGAAGTACGGGGCAGCAAACAATGCAAAACCGATCATGCTGACGTTCAGGAAGGTTGGCGCAAAAGCCGGTATCGAGAAACGGTTCCAGGTGTTGAGTATCGCACCGACCAGCGATGCCAGCGAAATCAGCAGGATATACGGGAAGGTGATCCGCAGCAGCGAGCTGGTGAGCGCGAATTTATCCGGTGAATCGACAAAGCCCGGCGCAGTAATATAAATCACCCACGGCGCGGCAATCATGCCCAACACGGTGACAATCGCCAGCACCAGCGTCAGCAAACCGGAAACGTAAGCGATAAAAGTGCGCGTGGCCTCTTCACCCTGCTGCGTCTTGTACTCTGCCAGGATCGGCACAAAAGCCTGCGAAAATGCGCCTTCGGCAAAAATACGGCGCAGTAAATTGGGAAGTTTAAACGCCACAAAAAAGGCGTCAGTCACCATTCCGGCGCCAAATACACGTGCCACTATGGCATCGCGGGCAAAACCTAATACACGTGAAAACATCGTCATGGAACTGACGGCTGCCAAAGATTTAAGTAGATTCATGTCACTTTTCTTGTTTACCGGTTAGCTGATAAATGAGTCAGTTAAACAACCACGCCTGCATCAGCAGGCGTGAAAGATGAACCGGCATGGCTCAAAGATGCGCTTAGTCTACGCATCCGCCATGCAATAGCCACCGGCAGTTGTTATATGTTGTTATAGAGTGTTAACCGCGCCATTCCGCACGGCTTTTCCGTTAAGAACTCAGGTTAAGAATTCAGAATGTTCTCGATCATTGACTGCGCATAAATCGCCTGCTCACCACTGGTTTCCGGCGCGGTTTGATTGCTCACACAGTCGACAAAGTGTTCAATAGCACCGACAAATCCGCGTTGCGCCAGCGTACTTTGCCAGCCCGGCACCGGCAGTTGCGTCAGGATATCCTGCTGCTCCTCGCGCCAGATTTGCATATTGTCCAGCTGATATACCGCGCCTTCGGTCACTGCCTGAACGCTTTCACGCGAAGTACCCGCACGGCGATGCATGGAAGTTGTCACCAGCGTTTCACCGCACAGGAAATGGTGTTCGCCATAGAGCATCTGGTCTGCTTCATTAATCTGAAGCAGACCGCTTTCCAGAGTGGCATTACCACCCGCCAGCCACAGCGCGGTATCGACCACGTGCAGATAATCGTCCAGCAAGGTGAAACGCAGATCGTTCGGCCCGACGCTGTTGGTCCGGTGTTTATCCATGCGTAATGTCGCCACATCCTGCATGTTGTCTTTAAGCTGACGATATAACGGAGCGAAACGGCGGTTAAATCCGACCATTAACGCTTTGCCTGCCTTGTTCGCCTGTTCGACCAGCTGTTCGGCCTGATCAAGTTCTGCCGCCAGCGGTTTATCGACATACACATGCACACCCTGCGCCAGCAGTTGCCCGACCACCTCGAAATGGCTGGCGGTACTGCTGTGAACGAAAACTGCATCACACTGACTGGCCAGCTCATCTATACGGGAAAAACAGGCCATACGGTAACTGTCACAAACGGCCTGCGCTTTTTGCTGATTCGGGGAGAATCCACCTGCCAGCGTCCAGTTTTCAGCGTGGCTCAGCACCGGCAGATAGGCTTTCTGCGCAATCCCGCCCAGCCCGATAACACCAATACGTAATTTACTCACAACCCGCTCCTGTTAATCAGCCAGATGTTGCAATAAATTTTCCAGACGCTGTTTCAGCTCAGCGACTTCTGCTTCCAGCGTTTCTACTCTCGCAGCCAGATCTGCACTTTCCGGCGCTGAACTGGATAAGGGTTCTTCAGCCCCACCGGCCACATTGCTGACTTCACCGCTAAAAAGATGCATAAACCGGCTCTCACGTTTACCCGGCTCGCGGGCGAGACGCACGCAGAACGGGCCGTCTTCACGGGTCGTCAGTTCAGTCAGGGTTTGTTCAACTTCAGCGACATCGGAGAAATCATGCAAACGGTTTGTGCGGGTTCGCAATTCACCGGGCGTTTGTGCGCCGCGCAGCAACAGCGTAGTGACCACCGCCACTTCCGGCGGGGAAAATTTGAGATTACCGAATTCGGAATTACAGAAACGATGCTCGTACTTCATGGTGCGCGAGCCGCTCAGGGTGCGGATGATGTGCTTGCGCAGCAGTAAATCCAGCGTCTGCTGCACCTCGCTCTCGCTCAGTTCCATCACCGGTTCACGGTTGGTTTTCTGATTACAGGCCGTGGTCAGGCCGTTGAGAGTCATCGGATATTGTTCTGGCGTGGTGAGTTGTTTTTCAAGCAAACAGCCCACGACACGGGCCTCCCGGGCGCTGAGTTCGTGTTTCATACTGCTCTCCTTATCGGGACGGGGGTGTCCATTCTTGCCAGGTGAGTGCTGTCAGCACGTGATCCTGCCATTTGCCGTCGATCAGCAAATAGTCTTTCGCGTAGCCTTCACGTTCAAAACCGAGACGCTCCAGCAACTGACCACTGCGTTTATTGTGCGGCATGTAATTCGCCATAATGCGGTGCATCTTTTGCTGGCGTTGCATATAGCGGATAAGCGTCTGCAACGCTTCGTGCATCAGGCCTTTGCCCTGCCATTCCTGGCCAAGTGAATACCCGAGGAAACAGGCATGAAAAGAGCCACGCAGCACGTTGCTGAAATTCGCCACGCCCATCACCCGGTTTTCATCGGGGTCGAGCAAAATAAAGTAATACGCGCTGCCCTGCTTTTGCATCTCGGTAATCAACCCGAGGCGAGCCTGCCATCCGGAGGGATAACAATGGCTTTCATCCCTGACCGGCTCCCAGGGTTTCAGAAACGCACGATTCTCGGCGTAGTATTCAGCCAGCCGGTGCGCATCACGGTCATGAACCAGGCGCAGAACCATCCGGTCAGTGGTAAGCCGCACCTTTGGTACGGCAGATTTGTAGCCAAACATCCCTTCCCTCCACATCCCGCATGGGTCGATAAATAGAATTTATAGGAAACGACAGATCATCGCTAATTCTGCCAGTCAGAACGCGGCTTGACGATAAAAAAATATTATCAATAGCGCCCTATCTAAATGCCTGTTTCCGGTTCAGACTGGAAGCGTCTTTTCTCCTTTCTGTATCTGCCGGACAGGATACAAATAATCGCTCATGGTGAAGCATGTCTCTGGTATCGCAAGCTCGGAGCTTGGGTAAGTATTTTCTGTTATTAGACAACGCGCTGGTAATTTTAGGCTTTTTCGTGGTTTTTCCGTTGATCTCGATCCGATTTGTCGATCAGCTTGGCTGGGCAGCGATGGCCGTCGGTCTGGCGCTTGGCGTTCGCCAGCTCACGCAACAGGGATTAGGCATTTTCGGCGGAGCAATTGCTGACCGGTTCGGCGCAAAACCGATGATTATCACTGGCATGTTATTACGTGCGGCGGGCTTCGCCACCATGGCAATGGCCGATCAGCCGTGGATTTTAGTCTGCTCGTGTATCCTCTCCGGCCTTGGCGGTACCTTGTTTGATCCGCCACGTACCGCGCTGGTGATCAAACTGACCCGTCCGCACGAGCGCAGCCGTTTCTTCTCCCTGATGATGATGCAGGACAGCGCCGGTGCCGTTATTGGCGCGCTGATCGGCAGCTGGCTGTTGCAGTACGATTTTCACTACGTCTGCTGGGCCGGAGCCGCCATTTTCTGTCTGGCCGCAGCCTGTAACGCCTGGCTGTTACCCGCTTACCGAATTTCCACCCTGCGTACGCCGATGCGCGAAGGCATGATGCGCGTAATTCGCGACCGCCGCTTTCTGGCTTATGTCCTCACGCTCACCGGCTACTACATGCTGACCGTTCAGGTGATGCTGATGCTGCCTATCGCGGTCAATGACGTTGCCGGCAGTCCGTCGGCGGTGAAATGGATGTACGCCATTGAAGCTGTACTGTCACTGGCATTTTTATATCCGATCGCCCGCTGGAGCGAAAAACGCTTTCGCCTCGAACAGCGTCTGATGTTTGGATTGCTTATCATGACGCTCAGCCTGTTGCCTGTCGGGCTGGTGACTTCAATTAACCCGTTATTGCTGCTGATCGGCTTCTTCTACATCGGCTCAATTATTGCCGAACCGGCGCGTGAAACGCTCAGTGCGTCACTGGCGGACTCCCGCGCACGCGGCAGCTATATGGGCTTCAGCCGTCTCGGACTGGCATTGGGTGGCGTGATTGGTTACACCGGCGGCGGCTGGATGTACGACACCGGCCGTGCGCTGCAACTGCCTCAGTTACCCTGGTTTCTGCTTGCCGTCGTCGGCTTTATCACCCTCACCGGCTTGTACTGGCAATTCAATCTGCGCCGCATCGAACCCGCCATGCTCAGCGGCGGCTGATCTCTTACTCATTTTTTTAATACCCACAATGATTGGCGTTGTAACAAGGCGGCAAGCGAGTGAACCCCGATGAGCTGACAAAGGTCAGTGATTCGGGTAAACGAGCGTAGCCAACACAGTGACAGTGACAAGCATGACGGGCAGGTTTGATCTCACACGTATCTATACCCATACTGAATCATAGCGTTAGATAAAATCCGAACCTACATCCGGCAGTTTTCATGCACCCTACAGGTCACCGCCGGCGATAAAAGGAGCCACGACTATGAGACTTTACGTTTACGAACATTGCCCTTTCTGCGTGAAAGCGCGCATGATCTTCGGTCTGAAGAACCTCCCGGTTGAGATCAAAGTGCTGCTCAACGACGACGAAAAAACGCCGATATCAATGGTAGGCAAAAAGATGGTGCCTATCCTGCAAAAAGCCGATGGCGGCTTCATGCCTGAGAGCATGGATATCGTACATTACATTGATAAAAGTGATGGTAAACCGCTGCTGACCGGTCCGCTGAATGCGTCGATTGCCGCGTGGTTGCGTCAGGTTTCTGAATATACCGGACGCCTGCTTTTGCCACGTTTTGCCGCCGCACCGCTGGAAGAATTCTCCACACCGGAAGCGCGTAAATATTTCTCCGATAAAAAACAGGCCGCCAGCGGCAGTTTCGCAGAGCACCTGCAACACTCCGAAGGTCTGGTGAAGAAGATCAGTCAGGATTTGCGCGCACTCGACAAGTTGATCGTCGAGCCGAATGCGGTGAACGGCGAACTTTCTGAAGATGACATTAATCTGTGGCCGTTGCTGCGTTCGCTGACAATTGTACAAGGCATTGACTGGCCTTCGCGCGTGCAGGACTATCGCGACAATATGGCGAAACAGACACAAGTTAACCTGTTAACACGCCTCGCAAGTTAAGTCCGCCCTGCTTCCCGTTGCAGATGCGTTGGCTGCAACGGGAAGTATTTAGCACTTATTTTCCCTATTTCCCTTTTCTTCCCTGCCTCGGGCACTTAGGCTAATCAGCGTTGTCTGATTGGAGCCATGACGCTTTGGGGTCATGCTGACAAAATAGCATTTACGTAATGAGGGAAGAATGACAAAGCGATTTCTGGGTGCCGCAGTACTGATGTGTGCCAGTTTACTGGCCGGTTGTAATCAGCTGACGCAGTACACCATCAGCGAGCAGCAGGTGAATGATTACCTGCAAAAGAACAACAACTTCGAGAAACAGTTGGGTGTTCCGGGACTGGTAGATGCAAAACTGATTCTGACCAATCTCAGCAGCCAGATTGGCCGTGCAGAACCGGGCATCGTGACACTGACGGGCGACGCGCATGTTGATATCTCCTCATTGTTCGGCCCGCAAAAAGCCGATATGCGCCTGACCCTGAAAGCGCATCCGACGTACGACCGTGAGAAAGGCGCCATTTTCCTGCGTGATATGCAGGTGGTTGATTACACCATCAAGCCCGAAAAAATGGATAACGTGATGAAAGGGCTGATGCCTTATCTGAACAATTCACTGAACACCTATTTCAACCAGCGTCCGGCTTATGTGCTTAATGGCGATCACAGCAAAGGTGAAGCGATGGCGAAGAAACTGGCCAAAGGGATTGAAGTGAAACCGGGGCAGTTAGTGATACCCTTTACTGACTAGTCTGAGTAAACCGATAATAAAAAGCCCGGCGTGATTGCTCACCGCCGGGCTTTTTACGTTCTGTCGTCCGGATTACTGGTCGTCTTCTTCCGCATCATCCAGCTCTGGCGGCAGCTGCTCTTCCAGTTCGTCGCGCATCGCCTGCAAGGCTTCACGACTGATTTCAGACAGTGTGCGGTAAAAACCGCTGGTGGCATGGGCTTCGACTTTACCGAGGAATTTGCCGCACCACGGGAACAGGAACTCATCGAACAACGTGATTTGCGCGCTGACTTCATCTTCCTTCGACTGGTCTTCCAGCCAGGACGCTGCCAGCAACATACCGCCAAAATGATCGGCAGGCGTTTCACCTAAAGGCATTCCGCGCTGTTGCAGGAATGTGCGCACATCCATTTCATTTGCACCGTCAACATAATCGCTGCGGAACGGCGAAACCGCGCATTCTGAGCCGACAAACAGACGGTTAAATTCAGCGGCCAGTGCTTCGGGATTGGCGCTTTCCTGCAAACGGATAAGCAGCGCATCCTGTTCCAGCGGCCAGTGTTCGCGCAGCTTTCCGTCCTGAATCAGACCAAATAACGGAACCAGTAACGGATCCTGCGGCTGACGGTAAAACAATGTGCCCAGCACGCGGCAGACAATCGAAAACTCATTCATAACAGTAACCTGATAAGACAATGAAAAGGGTTAATCACCCGCGATTTGGCCGTGACAATGTCACAGTTCACTTAATTCAGCAATGGGTTCACGCCCGCGTGCCTCGAGAAAATCGAGGAAACGTCGCGGGCTGACGTTAAGAATACGGTCCTCAGGGAAATCAATTTCACGCAGGATACGTTCGCAATGCTCAAAACCGCCCAGCGAGTAAGCGATATGCGAATCTGACCCCAGCGCCAGCCAGCCACCGGCTTCTTTGACTGCCAGCGCGATGGCGCGGCAGTTAGGCTCGCTGCCCACGCGGGAATGAATAAACGAGGAGTTATTCAGCTCCAGCGCGACGTTATATTTTGCAGCAGCGGCCGCCACGGCAGGGATATCAATCGGGTATTTCGGGTTGCCGGGATGAGAAATAATATGTACTTCTCCGCCCGCCATCGCTGCAATCATCGCTGCGGTATGGGTTTCTTTATCAACCGGTTGCATCACCGGTTCGTGGAAACCGGCAATAATGACGTCGATTTCTTTGAGCATCGGGCCGGTACAGTCGATATCACCATCAATGTTTTTTATATTCGATTCAATGCCGCGCAGGATGCCGATTCCGTTCACCAGACGCGGCCAGACCCGCATATTCATAAAGTGCCAGTAGTGCGGCGCATCGGCCATATCAGGGCCATGATCGGTGATGGCAAACAGCTTAATGCCCTTTTCCGCTGCCTCATCAATGTAATCATGTAACGTGCTGTAGGCGTGGGTGCTGGCAACAGTATGCATATGTAAATCAACCGGGTACGGCATGTGCTCTCCTTGAAGTCTTTCGCTGCGGCGAAATAACCGCAGCAATTATAATGTTAGCAGATGAACGTCAGTAACCCCGACCGAGATCGACACGCCCTTTCGGCTCTTGCCCTGCTTCTATCGCCAGAATATTGCTGACGATGCTGTCCATCGCTTGTTCCGGCAGCGTATCAGCAGCGACGTGCGGCGTAATGCTCACGCGCGGATGTGACCAGAACGGGTGCATACCCGGCAACGGCTCTTCAACGAAAACGTCGAGTGAGGCAGCGGCTATCTGACCGCTGTCGAGGGCGCGCAGCAAATCGCCTTCCACCAGATGTCCGCCCCGGCCAAGGTTAATCAGATACGCATTATGCGAAAGATTTGTGAACAGTTGATGATTGAGAATACCGGCGGTATGCGGCGTGTTTGGCAACAGATTTATCAGCACCTTGCAACCGCGGGCAAAAGTCGCCAGCTGATCGTCACCATAGAAACTCTGCACACCTTCCTGCGACTTGGCGCTGCGGCTCCAGCTGCGCACGGTAAACTGCATATCCACCAGCGCCTGCGCCACGCTGCTGCCGAGTACGCCGGCACCGAGAATACCGATGGTGAATTCACTGCGTGAATGCGGCGAAAGGGGACGCCACTGTTTTTGTTGCTGGAACAGCTGATATTCGTCCATCCGGCGGAAATAACGCAGTACGCTGGCCAGCGCATATTCCTGCATCTGCAATGCCATGCCGGTATCTTCCAGGCGCAGTAACGGCACACCGGCAGGCAATGTGCCCGGCTGACGCTGTTCTTGTGTGAGGATGGCATCGACGCCCGCCCCCAGCGCGAAAATACCTTTCAGCATGGTGCGCGGTGCGAGCATGGCATACGGCGGTCGCCAGACGAGGGCGTAATCTGCGGGTTCATGATCATCGGCATTCCACACGCGTACGTTGGCCTGCGGTAATCTTTTTGTTATTCCTTCAATCCAGGGCTTTGCATCAAATGTAGGGTGGTAAAAAATAATGTTCATCGGGGAAGCCTCCTGTGGACTGATAGATTTCCCTGAATATCATCGGGATGCAACCCTGTGATGTAAAAAAGAACAAGCCCCGCAGAACGGGGCTTGTGAAAGGATATGTTGTGACGACAAAAATCAGGCCACAGCAGGCTCGCGGTGGATCATCCGGCGCAGCAGCGGAATAAGAATCAGCAGTACGACACCCGTCGCAACAGAACCCCAGCCCAGTGCGTTAAACACCTGACTGTATCCCGGATTGGTCAAGACCGGCGTACTGCCAGCATTTTGCGGCATCAGCCCGGAAATGTAGCTCGCAAGCACTGATGCCACGCCTGTCACCATCATCCAGCAGCCCATCATCACGCCCTGGTAACGCGGAGGCGCCAGTTTGCCGATCATCGCGTAACCGATGGGTGAAATCAGCAGTTCGCCGATACTTTGCAATATATAGCTGATGGCAATCCATTTAAACGCCACCAGCCCGTCGCCGCCCGCCAGATGAATACCCAGCGGGAGAACCAGCATCCCCAGCCCCATACAGAACAAGGAAGCCGAAAACTGCGCCGGAATATCAATGTTCCAGCCGCGCTGACGCAGACGGTTAAACCACAGCGCCATCAGCGGCCCGCCGATGACGATCACCACGGTATTAATGTTCTGGATCCACTGCGGTGCGACGCGAATACCGTAAACGTTCAGGTCAATGTTGTGTTCAGAGAACAGCATCAGCCCCATTGGCGCGAGCTGATACAACATCCAGAACACCAGTGAACCCAGCGCCAGAAGCAGATAGGCTTTCATGCGGCGACGCTCATCGGCATTACGATGGCGGAACGTAACCAGCGTCATGAGCGCAAAAATCACCACTCCCAGTGCCACCACGAAGTAACTGCTGAATTCTGCGTGGGTCAGCAACATGCGGATCACCGGCACCAGCACGATCAGGATGGCAATACCGACGGCCAGCCGGCGCAACCACTGACTGCGGCTGACCTCTTTAAGCGGTGTACTGATGTCAGCCAGAATCGACCAGCGGGAAAGCGTCACGACAATCGCCGCCACATTGCCCAGCGTGGCGAACAGGAACAGCGCGCGATAGTTTTCACTCAGTTGGAAATAACCGGCAACCGCGAAACCAATAAAGAAGCCGAGGTTCATCCCGGCGTAGTTCCACAGGAATGCCGATTCACGGCGGTCATCGTCCGGCGCAAAGCGCTGAGTCAGCATCATGTTCAGGCAGGTGACATTCAGTCCGCTGCCGGTCAGGAACATCGCCAGCCCCCAGTACAAACCTGTCACGCCTTCCAGCGCAATCAGCGCGCAGCCTAACACCTGCAACACCATGCCGAGCACGAACAGATTACGGTTGCTGAGATAACGTCCGCCCAGATAGCCGCCGAACATATGCAACCCGTAGTTGAATGCGCCGAACACGCCCATGATGGCGTTGGCGTTATCTTCACTGAAGCCGAGTTTTTTGGTGGCGTATAAAACCAGCGTGGAATACAGCACCGCAAAGCCGAGCGTCGCGAATGTCTGAACGAAGAATAATGTGCCCGCCCCGGCAGGAATTGCCGTCCGGTGTGGCGACGTGGTCGCGTTATTTGACTGACTCAAGAATAACCCCTGTCCTTATGTGATATACAAACTCTGCTTCAATTGGTGACTTGTACAGTTCTTATGCGAAGCATTTTTTAACAGTGCATTGTTATACCGCTACCGCCCGCGATTACCACAACATATCTTGCTATTTCGCCGTAACAAAAAGTGTTTGCGGGATAATTGTGCTTTTATGCAAAATTGCTAATTATTTATTCATTCTGATAAGCAAATTTAATCACATCAGGCAACCAGATAACGGTTGTTCATCCTTAACGCATTTTTTGCTCTTTAAATCATCAGATTGCTCTAAGTTTGTCTAAACGGCATGGAACCTGCAAAAGAGTGTTGACGCTGACCTCACTTTTCCCTACATTAGCGCCGGTCAGCAGCACTGCGGTGCAGCCGGCGACTGGAGAGGTGTCTGAGTGGCTGAAGGAGCACGCCTGGAAAGTGTGTATATGAGAAATCGTATCGAGGGTTCGAACCCCTCTCTCTCCACCACATTAAACAAAAAAGGTTCTGATGAAAATCAGGACCTTTTTTGTTATGGGCGTTTCAAAAACCAGTCAGCGTATCAACGGGGATCCCCTGCGCAGAGTCTGAGCGTCTGACACAAAACGCCGAAAATTTTCTTGACCCTTCGCGGCTGTCTCCCTATAGTAGCGCCCCGTTGCAACGCTTGCGCTGTAACGAACACGGTGAGGTGTCTGAGTGGCTGAAGGAGCACGCCTGGAAAGTGTGTATACGAGAAATCGTATCGAGGGTTCGAACCCCTCTCTCACCGCCAAATTAAAGAAAAAGGGTCCTGATGAAAATCAGGACCCTTTTTCTTTTGTATTACACCTGGACGACGCGAAAACCGATACCCAAAATAATTCAGGCTGCAGGAAGGCGGCAAATGAAGGCATCCCGATGAGCTTACTTACGTAAGTGATTCGGGGGACTGAATGCAGCCAACGCATCTGCAGCGTGAAGGATGAAGGGTACCAGCATCAGCCCTGCCCTTAACCCCAGCGCGACGTTCGGATTGGGAAACAGCACGACTTCCTCGTCTGCTTCCACTTCATAAGTTCTTCCGCTTTCCTTCGCGATAACAAAACCTTTGCTGAAGGCCGTAAAATTAAGGGCATCTGCCGGGACAAACAGCTCAAAATCTTCCTTTGAACGGATCACATCCTGCACCACGCGGTAATGCACCAGCGGCGCGTCGGCTTCACGGGGAGGCAAGGGTTCACCGCTGACCAGCGTTTCCAGCGCGCAGCGAATACCGGTGAACTGCGCGTGATCGTTAGTGCCAAAAGGCAGCGCCTTGCCCAGCTCCAGCGTGCAGCTGTCGGCCTGAAAAACATCACTGCTGAAATGCGTAAAAGTACCGCCCGGCGACCGGTGATGCACCAGCGCATCCAGTCCGGCGGCATCAAGCCAGGCGAGCATCGCTTCGCTTTTCGCCCGTGTCTGTAAAGGCAGCAGCCCGAAGCGCACATGCTTTGAACCGCGGATTGCCGTGTGCAAATCATAGTGGAATCGCTGCGTAGTTCCCGCCGCAGTGGCACTGCGGTAAAACAGCGCCATCACCTGTTCAAGTTCCTGCGCCCGGCGGCTTTCATCATTGGGCGTATAACGCGCATGACGCCCGCCAAACATGCGATTCATATCCGCGTCGATAAATCGCTTATTGATACGCATTGCAGGAGGATTGCCCAGTAAGACCAGCAATCTGACCCGTAACTGCCGCTGGCCTGAAAGCAGTTCAGCGACCAGTTGATTGAGCAGCTCCACCGGCGCGGTTTCATTGCCGTGAATACCGGCGGAGATCACTACCGCGTCCACGCAGGGATAACGCGGTGACAGCTCGAGGATCCCCTCGCCGCGCCATTGCCAGTCCAGCGTTTCGGTTTGTCCGGCAGGCTCTGTCAGGGCATCGCCGGAAAGCGTCGTCGCCAGCAAATCAAACATATCTCACTCCTTTGAGGTTCAGCGCTGGAACGGATAAATCGCACCCAGCCCGAGAATATTGGTCAGTTCGTCAAGCGCGGTACGCACTTCCGTCAGAAGCTGTGGATCGGCCAGATCTTTGGCCTGCATCCGGTCACGATAATGGGCATCCACCCAGGTATTGAGCCGTGTGAACTGGCTGTCGTTCATCAGCGAAGCCACGTTAACCGCATTCAGTTCGTTGCGGTTGAGCGCCACACGCAGGCGCAGACACGCCGGACCACCGCCGTTACGCATACTTTCGCGCAGATCAAACACTTCAATCTGATCGACAGGTCCGCCGCTGTCTTTCAGCTCCGACAGATACGCCCATACGCCGGGGTGCTGGCGCGACTCTTCCGGCACCACCAGCATCATTTTTCCGTCCGTCTTGCTCAGCAACTGACTGTTAAACAGATAGGTCGCCACCGCATCGTCGAGCGATACTTTTGACTGAGGCACTTCAACGGGTAAGAAATCCAGCTCCAGCGCCGTCATTTTTTTGCGGATTTCGGCCAGTGCTTTCTCTGAATTGACAAACGCCTGTTCATGATGGAAAAGCACGTTACCGTTACTGACAGAAATCACATCGTTATGAAAAACGCCGCTGTCGATGGCGTGCGGATTTTGCTGAATAAACACCGTGCGCTTCTCATCAAGCTGATGCAAACGCGCTATCGCGTCGCTGGCTAAACGGGTCTGACGCGCCGGATAGCGCACCGGTTCGTTTTCGCCGGTCATCAGCCCGTCACGCCCGTAAACAAAAACCTGTAAACCGGGTTTATCGTAGGCACCGCATAAACGGTTGTGATTTGCTGCTCCCTCATCCCCCAGCGCCGCCACCTGCGGCAGTGCGTCGTGGTGAGCGAAATATTTATCCGCGTGGAACGTCGCGCGCAAAATGGCAGAGGTGGTTTCTGCCTCAATCGCACGGTGGAATTTATTGTTCAGGTTGGCGACGGTAAAATGCACGCGCCCGTCCGCGCTGTCCGCGGAAGGCGAAACGGTCGCCGCATTCGCCACCCACATGGCAGATGCAGAACTCAGCGATGACAGCAAACGTGGCGAATAAGCCTGCGCTTTGGTCAGCACCTCACGGTCACTGCCACCGAAACCCATTTTACGCAATGTGCTCAGATGCGGACGTTCATGCGGTGGCAAAATTCCCTGCGCAAAACCCAGGTCAGCCAGCGCTTTCATTTTCAGTAAGCCCTGTTTAGCCGCCAGACGCGGATTCGCTACTGCATTCTGATTTTTGGTCGAGGCTTCGTTGCCAAACGACAGCCCCGCATAGTGGTGCGTTGGCCCGACTAATCCGTCGAAATTTGCTTCACATCCAGACATTCCTGTCTCCTCAGGTTGTTCGGAAATCAATACCAGGCGACAACGTCGCAGGGAGTTCCAGCTTGTCTGTTTCCAGCGAGGCCATCGGCCAGGCACAATAATCCGCCGCATAATAAGCACTTGGACGGTGGTTGCCTGAAGCACCGATGCCACCGAAAGGCGCGTTGCTTGATGCGCCGGTCAGCGGTTTGTTCCAGTTAACAATGCCTGCCCTTGCTTCCAATAATAGCTGCTCAAACTGAGAGCGCTCAGCAGAGATAAGTCCGGTTGCCAGGCCGAAGCGTGTCTGATTGGCGAGGACGATGGCATGATCGAAATCGCTGTAGCGATAAATGCCCAGCAACGGACCAAAATATTCTTCATCAGGAATGCCCGCCACGCCAGTCAGATCGATGATACCCGGCGTCAGCACGGTATTGAGCGGATCCGGACGTGTCAGCAACAGCAAGGGTTTTCCGCCCAGCGCCAGTAATTCATCCTGCGCTTTCAGCATATTGCGTGCCGCCGCGTCAGAAATGACGCCACCCATAAACGGCTGCGGATCATCGTTCCAGCCGCCAACACGCAGTTGCATGGTCACGTCGAGCAAACGTGCGATAAACGCATCCCCCGCCGCGCCCTCTTTTACCAGCAGGCGACGTGCACACGTGCAACGCTGCCCGGCAGAAATAAAGGCCGACTGAATGGTCAGGTTCACCGCCGCATCAATGTCTTCTGCCGGCTCAACAATCAGCGCATTGTTGCCGCCCATTTCCAGTGCCAGAATTTTTTCGGGCTGACCGGCCAGTTGCCGATGCAGCTGATAACCGGTGCCTGCGCTGCCGGTAAACAGCAACCCGTCGATATTGCCGCAGGCCGCCAGCGCTTCCCCCGTCGAACGACCGCCCTGCACCAGATTCAGCACCCCTTCCGGCAGCCCAGCCTGCTGCCAAAGTTTCACAGTTTCTTCCGCGGTTTTCGGCGTCAGTTCACTCGGTTTGAACACCAGCGTATTACCCGCCAGTAAGGCCGGGACAATATGTCCGTTCGGCAGATGTCCGGGGAAGTTATACGGGCCAAAAACGGCCAGCACGCCGTGTGGCCGGTGGCGCAATACGGCTTCACCGTCAGGCATGGCGGTGTGTTTTTCCCCGGTACGTTGCTGATTAGCCTCCAGTGAAATTGCCACTTTGCCGATCATTGCCTGAATTTCGGTCAGCGTTTCCCAGCGTGGTTTGCTGGTTTCCTGGCTGATGATTTCCGCCAGCCGGGTTTTGTTTGCAGTGAGTAAATCCGCGAAACGCTGAATGACTTCAGCGCGTTCAGTCACACTTTTACGCGCCCACGCCGGAAATGCCGTGCGCGCTGCCGTACAGGCGGCTTCGACATCTTCTGCATTGGCGCTCAGCGCCGACCATAACAACGTGTTATCCGCCGGATTGGTTTTGTTGAGCTGCGCGCCTTGTCCGCTGCGCCACTGGCCCTGAATAAAAAGTGCAGGTTGCATCATGCGAGACTTTCCTTTTTGAGAATTTGGGTAGCAGGAGGAGGTGTGCTGCCGGGGAAAAGCGCCACGGCGCGCAGGGTATCGCCTTCGCGCAGGCCAAGTATTTCGGCTTCTGCGGCATTAAGCGTCAGGTTATCCGGCGTTTCGCCCCCCGGAACCAGCAGGGCACGGAAGTTCTGATATTGCTCATTGGCGACCAGATACAGCGGCTCATCGCCATCGCCGGAATTTTCCGCCAAACGCACCGGCAACAGGCGGCTTTCTTTCACCGCGCGTAACTGATCAATTTCGCCTTCAAGCGTCGGACCGGCATCGAAAATATCCACATAACCTTCGTAACGCAGCCCTTCGCCTTCAAGCACGGCACGCGCTGGCGCAGTCTGCGGATGCACTTCGCCGATCACTTCACGTGCTTCATGACTGAGCAGTTCAGTATATAAAGGATGTTTTGGCATCAGTTCAGCAATAAAGGATTTCTGCCCCATGCCGGTCAGCCGATCGGCTTCGGCAAATTCCATACCAAAGAAATGCCGCCCCACGCTGTCCCAGAACGGCGAATGACCGCTGTCGTCGGAGACACCGCGCATTTCAGCGATAACCTTGCGGGAGAAGTATTCGCGGAACGCTGCCAGAAACAGGAAACGCACTTTCGCCAGCAACTGACCGTTTTTACCGTTGCGGTAATCAGCATCGAGAAACAGCGTGCAAAGCTCGGTATAACCGGTGTGATCATTGCTGAGAAACAGCGTCGGTACCGGCTTATAAATATTCAGGCTTTTAGAGGCATGGACCAGCGTGCCGAGGCGGAAGTTGTACCACGGCTCACTGAGTCCGACCGCCACTTCAATCGCGCTGACGCCGACCACTTTTTTCTTTTCGGTGTCTTCGAGCACGAACAGATAGCCCTGTTCGCCTTTATCCAGACGACCTTCCCAGGTCGCCACCGAGCGCTCAATGCGCCCGCGTAAATGCGCTTCATCCTTGGGCAAAGACGTTAAACCGATGCCGGTTTTGCCTGATAACTGCAGGATATCGGCGAGATCGCCGGGCCGCACAGGTCGAATCAACATCATGATGCTCTACCTCTATTTACCCAATGGATCATACGCACAGTCGCGCAACGGCTCGCTCAAGGCGGTTCAGCCCTTCTTCAATATCTGCGCCCGGAATAATCAGTGAAGGCGCAAAGCGCAGCACGTTGGGGCCGGCAATCAGCGCAATCAGTCCTTCTTCTGCCGCCAGCGTATTCAGCTGTTTGGCCTGATCCTGATAACGCGCGTTCATTACCGCGCCGATCAGCAAACCTTGCCCGCGCACTTCGCTGAACACCTGATAACGGTCGTTGATGCGTTTCAGACCCGCGACAAACCACTCATGGCGTTTAGTGACGCCGGCCAATACTTCCGGCGTGTTAATCATCTCAAACACCTTACCTGCCACCGCTGTCGCCAGCGGGTTACCGCCGTAGGTGGTGCCGTGGGTGCCCGGCTGGAATAACACGGCATAACGGTCAGTGGTCAGCATCGCACCAATCGGGAAACCGCCGCCGAGCGCTTTGGCACTGGTCAGAATATCCGGCACCACGCCGTAATGCTGATAGGCATACAACTCACCGGTACGTCCGACGCCGGTCTGCACTTCGTCGAAAATAAGCACCGCCTGATGTCTGTCACACAGCTCACGCAGTCCTTGCAGAAATTCAGCGTCAGCCGGCACCACCCCGCCCTCGCCCTGAATGGGTTCAACGATAACCGCGCAGGTGCGGGAGGAAATATGGCTGGCGACAGCGGCCAGATCGTTAAAGGGCAGATGGGTAATCGCCTGCGGTAAGGGCGCGAAATCTTCGGAATATTTTGGCTGACCACCGGTTGTTACGGTAAACAGCGTGCGTCCATGAAACGCATTTTTGAAGGCGATGATTTCATTCTTTTCGCCGCCGGTTTTATTGCCGTACAGTCTTGCCAGTTTCAGCGCAGCTTCGTTGGCTTCCGCGCCGGAGTTACAGAAAAATACTTTGTCAGCAAAGGTGGCGTCGATCAGTTGTTTCGCCAACCGCAACACCGGTTCATTGGTGTAACCGTTACCCAGATGCCAGACTTTATCCGTCTGTTCATGAAGTGTTTTACGGATTTCAGGGTGCGCATGACCCAGCGCATTCACGGCAATGCCGCCTGCAAAATCGACATAATCTTTGCCCGTCTGATCCCACAGCCAGGATCCTTCACCACGCACGGGAATAAATGCCGCAGGGGCATATACCGGCACCATCCAGTCATCAAAGTTCTGGCGGCTGACGTTTTGTGGCTGCTGTTGGTGTTCCATATAAACCTCTTAATGTAAGGCCAGTGACTGGCTGAATTCAGGGTGCAGGCGTCCGCCCCCCATACCAGCAGGAATTCTGGTTATTAGTTTGTTATTTAAAAGTTAATAAATAATCTCACTTAGTCACATCATAGAGTGCAGCCTTCATGCCAGCAAAGGAAAAAAGTGAATAAAAAAAGTGACCTCGAGAAAAAACAACCACTTAATACCGCCTGTTATTCACTTTAAATGCATAAAAAATGAATAAATGAAAAAATCCCCTTTTGCAGCAACGAGGCCCCGGGAATGACTATGCAGGGAAATAATTTCATTTCTGACTTCATCTTTTATGCAGGATTGTGATCCGGCGCGTATCCGTTCTGACTCCGGCACGTGCAAAGCCCGATAAAGGTGCAACGTCGCACCGTTCTGGCGCAGTTATGCCCTGTGACCCGGTTCACACTCTGCACAAATAAAAATCTGCGTCCCGCATTTCTGTCTGGAAAATCTGTGTCCTGCCTTTCTCATGTGTTTAATTTGTTAATTATTTGATCCAATTTTGTTTCATTGTTATCGGTAACGCTGATCTTCCGGGCACAACCTGATGGGCTCGAAGGATTTAATTAACTTTATTTTCACATAAACAGTCACTTAATTTAACAATTAAGGGCTTTGATCACATTCTCTTCACGACCCCGCGAAAAGCGCTTTCCCGTTAAGTTAATCTCTGAGTGTGGAATAAATGACCACTGCCCGTTCCCCTACACAAGAACAGAACATCATAAGAAAGGTACCGACATGAAATTTAACCTCGCATTAGTCAGTGCATGTGTGGTTTCAGCATGCATGTTATTCACAACACCGTCATTCGCCGCCAAACCCTATGACATTGCCGTCGTCGCCAAAGTTACCGGCATTCCGTGGTTCACCCGCATGGAAGTCGGCGTAAAAGAAGCTGCGCAAAAACTGGATGTTAACGCCTATCAGGTGGGCGCTTCCACGCCGGATCCGGCGCAGCAGGTTAAGGTGATCGAAGATCTCATCGCCAAAAAAGTCGACGCCATTATCGTGGTGCCAAACGATGCCAAAGTGCTTGAACCGGTGCTGAAGAAAGCGCGCGACCAGGGCATTGTGGTGTTAACGCATGAATCACCGGACCAGCAGATTGGTCAGTGGGATATCGAAACCATCGACAGTCAGAAATATGCGCAGGCCAATATGGATGAGCTGGCGAAAGACATGGGCGGCAAAGGTGGTTATGCCATTTATGTCGGTTCCCTGACCGTGCCATTGCATAACGCCTGGGCTGATGCCGCAATTAAATATCAGAAAGAAAAATACCCGGATATGCATGAAGTCACTTCACGCCTGCCGGTGGCAGAAAACATCGATAAGTCTTACTCCACCACGCTCGATTTAATGAAAACCTATCCTGACCTGAAAGGGATTATCGGTTTCGGTTCGCTCGGCCCGATTGGTGCCGGTCAGGCCGTTCAGCAGAAACGTGCGAAAAACAAAATCGCGGTGGTCGGTATCGCCATGCCTGCTCAGGCTGCGCCATACCTGATGCGCGGTGATGTGAAGAAAGTGCTGCTGTGGGATCCGAAAGATGCCGGCTACGCCTTAGTTACCGTCGCCGACCAGTTGCTGCAGGGCAAAGAAGTGACCAAAGACCTGAGCATCGAAGTTTTAGGCAAAGCTGATGTGGATATGGATAAACACGTGATCCGCTTTAATAAAATTCTGGAAGTGACACCAGAGAATGCGAAATCACTCGGCTTCTGATTTAGCTTTTTAATTCTTTTATTTATCGGATATTTACCGGAGATACATTTATCTCCAGCGCCACACCAGGCAAATAGAAACAGATACGGCGATGTTTGCTGTGCCGTATCTGAATTTCTAATCAGACATTGAAACTTATACCCTAAATAATTTGAGTTGTGGGAAGGCGGCAAATGAGTGAATCCCGATGAGCTTACATATGTAAGTGATTCAGGTGAGCGAGTGCAGCCAACGCATCCACAGCACGAAGTATGAGGGGTATGTTGTAAGGATTGCGATGAATACTCTCAGCACGTCCCCTGCCCCTGCTGAGGCCTTTATCAGCCTCGAAAAAATCAGTAAAAAATTCCCCGGCGTATTAGCGCTGGATAATGTCAGCCTGACGCTGAATAAGGGCGAAGTGCATTGTCTCGCCGGTCAGAATGGTTGCGGCAAGAGCACCATTATTAAAATTATTTCAGGCGTATACCAGCCGGAAAAAGGCGCGGCGATTACGCTCGACGGAAAACTATTTCATACCCTGACGCCGCAACTTTCTTCTTATTACGGCATCCAGGTTATTTATCAGGACTTATCTTTATTCCCGAATTTATCGGTGGCCGAAAATATTGCCATTCACCGTTATTTACCAGGCGGTGATTTTTGGGTACACCGCGAGGCAATGCGCAAAAAAGCTGTCGCGGCGATGCAACGGGTCGGTGTTTCTCTCGATCCGGACCGTAAAGTCGAAAAACTCTCGATCGCAGACCGCCAGTTAGTGGCAATATGCCGCGCAATCGCCGCTGACGCCAGCCTGGTCATCATGGATGAACCCACCGCGTCGCTGACCCGCACCGAAGTTAACGGCCTGCTGCGCGTGGTCAATGAGCTGAAAGCCGCGGGCATCTGCGTGGTGTTTGTCAGCCACCGTCTCGATGAGGTGATGGAAGTCGCCGACCGTATCAGCGTGATGCGCGACGGCAAACTGGTCGGCACGTATCCGGCCAGTGAACTCGACAGCAATGAGCTGGCGTTCCTGATGACCGGACAGCGTTTTACCTACAGTCATCTGCCGCACCGCGCACCCGCCGACGTGACGCCGCTGCTGGAAGTCAGCCATCTGAGCCGTAAAGGCCAGTATCAGGATATTTCGCTGTCACTGCGCCAGGGCGAAATCACCTCGATTATCGGCCTGCTGGGTTCGGGGCGTACCGAACTTTGTCTGAGCCTGTTTGGCATGAGCCAGCCGGACAGCGGTGAAATCCGCGTTAACGGCAATGCGGTGAAATTTCACAGCAACCGCGACGCCATCCGCCACGGTATCGCTTATGTGTCAGAAGACCGTCTGACGCAGGGGCTGATCATGGAGCAATCCATTTACGACAACACGCTGGTGTCGATTTTCGACAAGCTGCACACCGGCACCGGGCTGATGGATCACCGCAAAGCGGCATCAGTGGTGAAAGACCTTATCCGTGACCTGAACATTAAAGTTTCCGACAGCGGCTTACCCGTGAAGACGCTTTCCGGCGGTAATGCGCAGCGTATCGCCATCGCCAAATGGGTCGCGACGCAGCCACATATCCTGATCCTCGACTCCCCTACCGTCGGCGTCGATATCGCCAACAAAGAAGGGATTTACCGCATCGCCCGCGACCTGGCGGAGTCCGGTATGGCGGTGCTGATGATTTGCGATGAAATCCCGGAAGCTTATTACAACAGTCACCGCGTGCTGGTGATGCGCAAAGGCCAGCTGGTGGCGGAATTCGCGCCGCACCAGAGCAGCGAAGCGCAGATTGCGGAGGCGATCAATGGATAATAAATCTCTCTCGAAACTGTTTTCTCAGCACGAATTCTGGCTGGGATTACTGGTACTGCTGCTGGTCATCGGCCTGAGCATCAGCACCAGTGAATTTATGACGCTCGGTAACCTCACCGACGTCGCCACCAGTTACGCCATACTCGGCATTCTGGCCTGCGGCCTGTTCGTGGTGCTGATTGCCGGCGGCATCGACATCTCTTTCCCGGCTGTGACCTCTATCGGACAGTACGTGATGGCGAGTTACATCATCCATCACGGCGGCAGTTTTCCGCTGGCGTTTGCCATGTCGATGGGCACAGGTTTACTGCTGGGGCTGGTCAATGGTTTTCTGGTGTACTGGCTTCGCGTTCCGGCCATCATCATTACGATTGCCACACTGAACCTGTTCTACGGTTTGCTGGTGTATCTGACCAATGGCACCTGGCTGTACGGCTTCCCCGACTGGTTTATGAACGGTATTAACTGGTTCTCCTTTACTGCCGCCGACGGTTATGACTATGGCCTGACATTGCCGTTACTCAGTCTGCTGGGCGTCATTATCGCCACCGGTGTGCTGATGAACCGCACCCGTGTCGGGCGTCAGATTTACGCGATGGGCAGCAACCGTGACGCCGCCTCGCGCCTCGGTCTGAACATCCTGCGGCTGCATTTTTACGTCTACGGATTTATGGGATTACTGGCGGGTATCGCTGCAGTGGTTCAGGCGCAAATCACCCAGTCGGTAGCACCGAATTCCCTGCTCGGATATGAACTGACGGTACTGGCAGCAGTTGTGTTAGGCGGCACCAGCATGACCGGTGGGCGCGGCTCGCTCACCGGCACCATTCTGGGCGTGATGCTGCTGGCCTTCCTGCAAAACGGCCTGACTCTGTTGAGTATTTCGTCTTACTGGCATCAGGTATTCAGCGGCGTGATCATTCTGGTCAGCATCAGCAGCACCGCGTGGAATGAAAAACGCAAACTGGCAAAGGGGATGTGACATGACGACCTTAAACCGATTCTTCCCCGGCGACCGCATCATCCGTTTGCAGTTGCTGATCATCGTCGCCGTGGCCGTGCTGTTCTCGTTCACGCTCGGCGGCAGTTTCTACAGCGTCGGCAACTTCCAGTCGATCTCTTCACAACTGCCTATCCTTGGCATGCTGGCGCTGGGAATGGGCATCACCATGCTCACCGGCGGTATCAACCTTTCAGTGATTGCCGGAGCCAATGCCTGTTCGCTGGCGATGGCAGCGATTCTGGTGGCACACCCGGATCAGCCGCAATATTTCGTGCTGGCGATGCTCGCCGGTCTGGCCGTTGCTGTGGTCATTGGCGTTCTCAATGGCGCGCTGATTGCGTATATCGGTGTTTCGCCGATTCTGGCAACGCTGGGCACCATGACGCTGATTGCCGGGCTGAACATTCTGCTGACCAACGGCGCGGTGATCTCCGGCTTCCCGGCGGCAATCCAGTATCTCAGTAACGGCAGCCTGCTGGGCATTCCGGTCGCCCTGCTGCTCTTCCTGCTGGTCGCGCTTTTGCTGTGGGTTTTACTCGAACACACCACGCTCGGCCGCAGCCTGTATCTGATGGGTTCCAACGAACAGGCCACGCGTTTCAGCGGCGTTAACACTCATAAAGTGACCATCGCGGTGTATGTGCTTTCCGCCCTGCTCGGATGGGGCGCGGCACTGCTGATGATGTCCAAATTTAACTCAGCGAAAGCAGGCTACGGCGACTCGTATTTGCTGGTGACCATTCTGGCCTCGGTGCTCGGCGGGATTAACCCCGACGGCGGTTTCGGTCGGGTCATCGGGCTGGTACTGGCACTGATCGTCCTGCAAATGCTGGAAAGCGGCCTGAATCTGATGGGTGTCAGCAGTTACCTGACAATGGCTCTTTGGGGCGGCGTCCTGATCCTGTTTATCGCTCTGCAAAACAGAAAATCTTAAGCGAAAGCTTTTTACCGAAGGGAAAGAACATGGCGAGTTATTTTATTGGAGTTGACGTAGGAACCGGCAGCGCCCGCGCGGGCGTCTTCGACATGACCGGCCGCATGGTCGGCCAGGCCAGCCGTGAGATTACGCTGTACCGCCCGAAAGCCGATTTCGTCGAGCAATCCTCTGATGAGATCTGGCAGTCCGTTTGCAATGCCGTAAAAGACGCGGTGAATCAGGCAGATATCAATCCGATCCAGGTGAAAGGCATCGGTTTCGACGCGACCTGTTCGCTGGTGGTGCTGGATAAAGAAGGAAAACCGCTGACCGTCAGTCCGTCCGGTCGCAGCGAGCAGAACATTATTGTGTGGATGGATCACCGCGCCATTACTCAGGCGGAACGCATCAACGCCACCGGTCATCGCGTGCTGGAATTCGTCGGTGGGATTATTTCGCCGGAAATGCAGACACCAAAACTGCTGTGGCTGAAACAGCATATGCCCACCACCTGGAACAACGTCGGTCACCTGTTTGATCTGCCTGATTTCCTGACCTGGCGTGCCACGCAGGACACCACACGTTCGTTGTGTTCCACCGTCTGCAAATGGACCTATATTGGCCATGAAGACCGCTGGGATCCTGGCTATTTCCGCCAGATCGGGCTGGAAGATTTGCTGGAAAACAACGCGGCAAAAATCGGCAGCGAAGTGAAAACCATGGGCGAACCACTCGGGCATGGCCTGACCCAGCGCGCTGCCGCCGAAATGGGGCTGATGGCAGGCACGGCAGTCAGCGTCTCGATTATTGATGCTCATGCCGGCAGCCTCGGTATTCTCGGTGCCAGCGGCGCCTCCGGTGAATCAGCGGATTTCGACAACCGCATTGCGCTGATTGGCGGCACCTCAACGGCTCACATGGCGATGTCGCGCAGCGCACGCTATATCGGCGGGATCTGGGGGCCTTATTACTCAGCGATTCTGCCTGATTACTGGCTGAACGAGGGGGGACAATCTACCACCGGCGCGTTGATCGACCATGTGATCCAGTCGCATCCGTGTTATCAGGATTTGCTGAAACAGGGCAAGGACAGTGGCAAAACCATTTACGAAGTGCTCAACGGCATCCTGCGCAAAATGGCCGGTGAACCGGAGAATATCGCCTTCCTCACCAAAGACATTCATATGCTGCCCTACTTCCACGGTAACCGTTCCCCCCGTGCCAACCCGACGCTGACCGGTACGCTGACTGGCCTGAAACTTTCGCGCACGCCGGAAGATATGGCGCTGCATTATCTGGCGACCATTCAGGCGCTGGCGCTCGGCACCCGTCACATTATCGAAACCATGAATCAGAGCGGTTACCGCATTGATACCATGATGGCGAGCGGCGGCGGCACTAAAAACCCGGTATTTGTACAGGAACATTCTAACGCCACGGGCTGCGCGATGTTATTGCCGGAAGAAAGCGAAGCGATGTTGCTTGGCAGCGCCATGATGGGCACCGTCGCGGCGGGCGCATACGACTCTTTGCCGGAAGCGATGGCGGCCATGAGCCGTATCGGCAAAACCGTTACGCCGCAAACCAACAAAATCAAAGAGTATTACGATCGCAAATACCGCGTATTCCATGAGATGTACCACGACAGCATGAAATACCGCCGCCTGATGCAGGGGGAAACTGAATGAATGCAGAAGAGGAATTTACGCTGGCGTGTCAGGGCTGGCAGATTTACAGCCAGGAACTGCTGGCGTTGCAGCACAATCTCGATGCGGAGGTGTGGCAGCAGTTGCTGACGCTGGTGACCGGCTGTAAGGGCAAGATTGCCGTGACCGGCGTCGGCACCTCGGGGATTGCGGCGCGGAAAATCGCGCATATGCTGGCGTGCGTCGAACAACCCGCCGTATATCTCAGCGCGACGGATGCTGCCCACGGTGACTTAGGTTTTATGCGCAGCAACGACCTGATGATCCTGATTTCACGCGGCGGCAATTCCGAAGAACTGACGCGTCTGCTACCGACGCTGAAGGGCAAAGGCGTGGCAATCATCAGCGTAACAGAGAATCTGGATTCAGCCATTGCCCGCGCCGCCACGCTGGTGGTGAAAACGCATATCCAGCGGGAAATCGATCCGCTCAATATGCTGGCCACCACTTCTATCGTGCTGGTGCTGGCGGTGTTCGATGCATTATGCGGCAACATTATACTGCGCAATGGCTTCGATCAGCAGCGTTTGCTGAAAGTCCATCCTGGGGGAAATGTCGGTAAGACGTTGCGTGAGAAGGATGTTTGAATTGTGCTTTTATCCTTTAATTTCTTCCGCCACCAGCGCCGCCAGAATTGAGACAGCGCGCGCGGTGTGCGGCCCCCATTCGAATGACGTATTCAGACGCAGACAGTGACGGAATCTTTCATCGGCCGAAAACATGGTGCCGGGCGCGACGCTGACGCCTTGTGCCAGCGCGCGCTGATAGACCCGCGCCGCATCCACGTTATCGCCCAAATCCAGCCACAGGAAATATCCTCCCGCAGGTTGCGAGACTGAAACCTGCGGCGGGAACTCCCGGATAATTGCGTGGCGCATCGCCAGCTGACGTTGTTCGAGCTGACGCCGTAAACGCCGCAAATGCGTGTCGTAACCGCCCTGCTGCGCGCTTTGCAAATAATCCGCTAATGCCAGCTGAACCGGTACGCTGGCCGATAATGTGCTCATCAGTTGCAGACGCTGGATACGTTCAGCATAAGCACCCGCCGCCACCCAGCCGACACGAAATCCCGGCGCCAGGCATTTTGAAAAAGATGAACAGTGCAGAATTTCCCTGCGGTAATCTGACGCTTTAAGCGGCACCGTCCGTTCGCTGCCGAAATACAGTTCGCTGTACACATCGTCCTCAATCAGTGCCACGCTGTGCGCCTGCAAAATTCCCACCAGCCGTGCCTTGTTTTCCGGTGGCAGGCTGCATCCGAGCGGGTTCTGAAAATTCGACATCAGCCAGCACGCTTTAATCGGATAGATTTCCAGCGCCTTTTCCAGTGCATCAGGATCCATGCCGTAACGCACATCTGTCGGAATGGCGACGGCTTTTAATTTGCGGCGCTCAATGGCCTGCAATACGCCGTAAAAAGCGGGCGATTCGATCGCCACCCAGTCACCCGGCTCTGTCACTACCTGCAAACTTAATCCGAGCGATTCCATCGCACCTGACGTAATCACAATTTCATCGGGTGCAACTTCAATACCGTTTTGTGCGTAGCGCTGCGCAATACTTCGGCGCAGCTCTTCATTACCTGGCGGCAGATTTGCAATGGCGCTGTGTGGTGACATGCGGCGCACAGCGCTGGCCAGTGAGCGCGCCAGCCGTGGTTGCGGAAAAAGCGTCGGATCAGGAAACGCAGAACCGAGCGGCACCACGGCAGGATCTTGCCCGGCTTTGAGGATATCGAAAATGGCGTCGTTAACATCCACCTGTTCGGCGGCGTGCAGGCGTTCATCAGGCGAATGACGTACCGGGCGATGTGTTGCAGCCGCCACGTAATAACCGGATTGCGGGCGGGAAACAATTACGCCCTGACTTTCCAGCAACTGATAAGCCTGCAATACCGTCATCAGACTCAGGCCGGACTGTTTGCAGGTATCGCGCAACGAAGGCAAACGGTCGCCCGGCAGCCAGACCTGCGTATCGATTTGTCTGCGTAATGTACGCGCGAGCGTTTCATAACGGGATTCGGCCATCATTCATCTGCACTGTTATAGGAAGTGTTAATCAAATGATAACTATTATGCCTGCTTTTAGCGTTGAACAGCGACGTAAACTGCTCATCAACAGCAATCAATGTTTACCAGAGAGGTCTGGCGGCGAAACATTCGCCATGTTAATGTGTGAAAACACCGCATTACTCAGATTTATCTGACCTCCCGTTCATGCCTGTTCGCGCAACCTTACGCTTTCTAAACATTTTCTCCACGATTGCCGGATAAATGACATTTTGGCTTTCACTCTTTTACATCTTCCTCGCATTACTATTCATTGGAATGAGTAGACTTGTTTACGTCGAAACAAAACGGGCGACGTGCCTGAATATTCAATGAGGAATTTAATTATGCGTAAACTTACCGCAATGATTGTGGCTTCAACTCTGGCTCTGAGCTCTGCTTCTTTCGCGTTTGCTGCTGAGACGACCGCTGCTCCTGCAGCTGATGCCACCACCGCGCCACACGGCAAAATGATGCACCCTAAAGGCCCGCATCATATGAACCCGTTTGCCGGTCTGAACCTGACTGAGCAGCAGAAAACTCAGATGAAAGAGATCATGAAAGACAGCGGCGCGCGTCCTGACCGCGCAGCAATGAAAGCACAGATGGATCAGATGCACAGCCTGGTGGCATCCGACAGCTTCGATGAATCAAAAGTGAAATCGCAGATTGATACCATCACCAAGGCGCAGTCCGACCGTATGCTGGAACGCGCACGTGCTGAGAACAAAATGTATAACCTGCTGACGCCAGAGCAGAAAAAACAGTTCAACGAGAACTACCAGAAACGCGCTGCCAAAATGGAGCAGATGCGTGACCACAAACCAGGTGAAGCAAAACCTGCTGCCGCTGAATAATCGCGTCTGATAACCTGCATAACCGGCCCCTCTCGGGCCGGTTTTTTTTTGCATTCTTGCTTCTGCGCCACAACTCTAATGTCATCCGACCAGTCTTCTCTGCTGAAAGCGTCAACCCCATCACAATTTCATCTTTAAGTTCAAACTTTTCCGTTTAGAAACACTATTTTTAAACGGAATTTTCACAATATTGCAACCTGATACCGATCTACGCATCGTACCTCTACATCACACTCTATGCATAAAAAGTGGCCTGCCTGAGCAGGACCATTCTTAAGGAGTTGTACATCATGAAAAGCGTCAAGTCCGGGATTACCTGGCTGGTGGTGGCGTTAATCGGGGCTTTTGCCTTCGGAATGCTGGCCCTGAGCCGTGGCGAACACGTCAACGCGCTGTGGCTGGTGGTCGCCGCTATTGCCTGTTACAGCATTGCCTACCGTTTTTACAGCCTGTTTATCGCTGAAAAAGTCTTTGAACTTGATGACAAACGTATGACGCCGGCCGAGCGCCACAACGACGGGCTGGATTACGTACCGACCAACAAATGGGTATTGTTCGGCCACCACTTTGCTGCCATCGCAGGAGCCGGTCCGCTGGTCGGCCCGATCCTTGCCGCGCAAATGGGCTTCCTGCCGGGCACTATCTGGATTTTAGTGGGCGTGATGCTGGCCGGTGCGGTGCAGGACTTCCTGATCCTGTTCATATCCACCCGCCGCGACGGGCGTTCATTAGGTGAAATGGCTAAACAGGAACTGGGCGATTTTGCCGGCGTGATCACTATGCTCGGCGCACTGGGCGTGATGATCATCATTCTTTCCGCGCTGGCGCTGGTGGTGGTCAAGGCACTCGCCGACAGTCCGTGGGGTCTGTTCACCATCGCCGCCACTATTCCCATCGCCCTGTTCATGGGCATCTACATGCGTTTTCTGCGTCCGGGAAAAATCGCTGAAGTGTCAGTGATTGGTTTCGTGCTGATGATGCTGGCGATTGTGTACGGCGGTAACGTGGCGGCAGATCCTTACTGGGGACCGTTCTTCACCCTGCACGGCACCACGCTGACCTGGGTTCTGGTGATTTACGGCTTTATTGCTTCGGTATTGCCGGTGTGGCTGCTGCTGGCACCGCGTGATTATCTCTCGACGTTTCTGAAAATCGGCGTGATTGCCGGTCTGGCGGTCGGTATCGTCTTCGCTATGCCGGAAATGAAAATGCCCGCCGTCTCACGCTTTATCGACGGCAGCGGTCCGGTGTTCTCCGGCAGCCTGTTCCCGTTCCTGTTTATCACCATTGCCTGCGGGTCGATTTCCGGTTTCCACGCGCTGGTTTCCAGCGGTACCACGCCAAAGCTGATTGAACGCGAAAGCCATATCCGTTTTATCGGCTACGGCGCGATGCTGATGGAATCGTTCGTGGCGATCATGGCGCTGATTTGTGCGTCGGTTATCGATCCGGGCGTATATTTTGCGATGAACTCACCGGCGGCGCTGATTGGCACCACGGTGGAAAGTGCTTCGCAGGTGATTAATGGCTGGGGCTTTGTCATTACGCCGGACGTTCTGACGCAAATCGCCAAAGACGTCGGCGAGCAATCCATTCTTTCCCGTGCCGGTGGCGCACCGACGTTTGCGGTGGGTATGGCGCACATCATCACTGACGTGTTTAACAGCCGCGCGATGATGGCCTTCTGGTATCACTTCGCCATCCTGTTTGAAGCCTTATTTATCCTGACTGCCGTCGATGCCGGTACCCGCGCCTGCCGGTTTATGGTGCAGGATCTGGTGGGCGTCGCCGTTCCGTCGCTGGCGAATAACCGCTCATGGATTGGCACGTTTGCCGGTACCACCGTTGCAGTCGCTGGCTGGGGTTTCTTCGTTTATCAGGGTGTAGTCGATCCATTAGGCGGCATCAATACGCTGTGGCCGCTGTTCGGTATTGGCAACCAGATGCTGGCTTCAATGGCGCTGATTCTGGGTACTGTTGTGCTGTTCAAAATGAAGAAACAGCGTTACGCGTGGGTGACGATTTTGCCGACCATCTGGCTGTTTATCACCTCAATGACCGCAGGCTGGCAGAAGATTTTTCACGAAAAACCGTCGATTGGTTTCCTGGCCCAGGCGAAGAAATTCAACGCAGGCATCGACAGTGGTGAAATCATCAAACCGGCGAAAACGCTGGCGGATATGCACACCATCGTACTGAACAATCAGATCAACGCTATTCTGTGCGGCTTCTTCATGCTGGTGGCGGTGACCATGCTGATTTCCGCCTTCTTTGTTATCCGTCGTGCGCTGAAATCTGCTACGCCAACCGTGCATGAAACTGCCGTCGTCAACCGTCGCGAGGCCCGCCATGTCTGAATCACGTGCATTATTTAAGACACCACGCTTAGCGACATTTCAGGTGACGCGCTGTCAGCCGTTATTTGTACCGCAGGCGAAACCGCATAACGTGGCCGAGTGGCTGAAACTGGCCATGAAGCGCACCGCGCAGAGCTTCCGGCTGATGGTCGGCGTGCAGGATTATCAAAATTATGTCCGGCATATGCAGGTGCGACATCCTGACAGCACGCCGATGACGGAGCGGGAATTCCACCGCCGTTGTCTGGAGGCGAGATTCCCGAGCGAAGGCGGGAAAATGGGCAAATGCCCTTGCTGAAAATGAATGGCTCCCTCTGAAAAGAGGGAGCCATATTGGGTTCAGGAGCGCGGTAAACGGTACAGACAATGTTCCCGCAACCAGTGCCCTTCTTCCAGCGCCGGATGCATGAAGTTCTCTCCGGGATCACATATCATGCCGAGCTTCTTCATCACTGCCTGAGAACGTACATTCGGCAGCGCCGTAAATGCCACAATTTCGCTTAGCCCAAGATGGGTAAACCCGGCATCCAGCGCGGCGCGGGCTGCTTCGGTGCAATAACCTTTTCCCCAGGCATCCACTTTCAAACGCCAGGCAATTTCGACGCAAGGTACAAAAGGCAGATCGTATCCCGGCGTATGTAAGCCGACAAAACCAATAAATTCTCCCGTCTCACGCAACTCAACGGCCCATATTCCCCAGCCACGCTCATTGATCAAATTCTGACAGCGCATCAGCATTTCGTCACTTTTCTCACGGGTCATGGTGGCGGGGAAAAACTCCATGACCTGCGGGTCTGCATTCATTGCAGCAAATGGATCAGCATCGCTGTCCTGCCACTGACGCAGGATCAGGCGAGGTGTGGTGACAGCCAGCGGCGGAACAGCCACAGGAACAGTAAAAGCTTCCATCAATAACTCCTTGTTTATGGCGGGATCTCAGGGACATCCGCTGAGCATCTTTGTACTGATTATTTTGAATTTACGTGGCGCTATTGAAACAGGCAAGATTTCCTATTAAAGCTATTCACATCAATTATGTGTGAGCAGGAATTGCCAAAGGAAGAACTAACATGATTTTTCACCGCTATCACGGGCTGGGTAATGATTATCTGGTCTGCCATCACAGCGTAGCCGCCCTGCTCAGTAATGAGCAAATTCAGCGACTCTGCGACCGTCATTACGGTATCGGGTCCGACGGTTTGCTGATTGACCATGACGACGCTGATATTTCTTCCCTGCGCATCATCAATCCCGACGGTTCAGAGGCCGAGAAAAGCGGCAACGGCCTGCGGATTTACGCCCGCTATCTGTTTGATATTGGCCGCGTGAAGCATGAACCGTTTCTGGTGAATACCCCCGGCGGGCAGGTGCGTTGCGAAGTCACCGAAGGTGCGCATCAGGTGATTGTCGATATGGGGCAGGCAAAATTTTCTCCGGCGGCTTTACCGGCAACCGTTGAAGGTAATGAAGCCCTTGCCTTGCCACTGCTCGCGGGCGGACATAACCTCAGTGCGACGCTGGTGTCGATGGGCAATCCGCACTGCGTGATCCGCGTGGATAAACTGGATTTAGAACAGGTGAAACAACTGGGTTCTGAAATCGAAACACTGGCGATTTTCCCGAAACGTACCAACGTGCAGTTCGCGCAGGTGCTGGACAGAAACAACATCACGATCGGCATCTGGGAGCGCGGCGCGGGTTATACGCTGGCCTCCGGCAGCAGCAGTTGTGCGGCCGCCAGCGCGATGCGCAAACTGGGGCTGGTGGATGAAAATGTCACGGTACATATGCCGGGCGGAAAACTGGCCATCAGCTTCAGCGGCGATTTTCAGGTCAACATGCGCGGGCCGGTGCAGAAAATTGCCACAATTACCCTCGATAACGACTGTTTCTGGGATATGACGACGTAGTTCAGTCGCCTTCTGTAGGCTTCGTCTCCTTCTCTTCTGACGTCCTCTTTTGATTGCGGCAGTCCGACTGCCGCAATTTTAAACACCTCATCATAAATAAAACTCATACCTGCATAATGATTTTATGGCAGACAGCGCGCTTTACAGCCCCTAAGTTGGTTATCAGGAAGCACAACAATGAATAACCAACTCATTGTTTAATAAAAAAAATAATCTTAATAAAAACCCATCATGACCGGTCTTCGTGCTAAGCCGGTTAGTGAAATTTTGTCCAAAGTTTTAATCCGATCACATATTAATAAAAAAAACAGAGAGCGTACCCTATGAGCAACAACACCATCGTGGACGTGAAAACGTGGATAGACGAGCGCCCGATATCGAAATATCAATGGGTGGTTTTATCCCTGTGTTTCATCATCATCATGTTCGACGGTTATGACGCCGCGGTGATGGGCTTTATCGCCCCGGCGCTGATCGAAGACTGGGGCATCAGCCGCACTGAAATGGGGCCGATCCTGGGTGCTGCTATGTTTGGCGTGGCTATCGGTGCACTGATTGCCGGACCGAACGCGGATCGCTTCGGTCGCAAACGGGTGCTGATGTGGTCGATTTTCTGCTTCGCGCTGTTCAGCCTGCTGAGCACCTTTGCCCGCACGCCGATGGAAATGGCGATCCTGCGTTTTCTCACCGGCCTCGGTTTAGGCGCGGTGATGCCCAATACCGTGACGCTGGTGTCGGAATACATGCCCGAACGCCGCCGCAGCCTGATGATCACCGTGATGTACAGCGGCTTTAACGTCGGTTCCGGCGCGGGCGGTTTTGTCGCCGCGGGTTTACTGCCGCACTACGGCTGGAAGTCGGTCATTTTCGCGGGCGGGATTGTGCCCTTGCTGATGCTGCCTTTGCTGCTGTGGATCCTGCCGGAATCGGCGATGTACATGGTGGTGCGTAAAGTGGCGAAGGAAAAAATCGCCAAAGTACTGACCCGCGCCGGTGGCGTATTCAGCGAAGGCACCCGGTTCGTGCTGAAAGCGCCGGTGATCCAGAAAAAAGCCAAGGTCTTCCAGCTGTTCACTAACGGTTATGCCAAAGGCACGATTGTCCTGTGGGTCACTTATTTCATGGGACTGTTCGTGATTTATCTGCTCAACGGCTGGCTGCCAACCATTATGCGTAACGGCGGATTCTCGCTGGAACGTGCAGCTATCGTCGCCGGTTTGTTCCAGTTAGGCGGCACTTTCGGCGGCCTGATGGTCGGCGGGCTGATGGACAAATTCATCGCCAAACGGGTCATTGCCGGTTTCTACATGATGGGCGTGGTCAGCCTGCTGTCGCAGGGTATCGGCAACTTCGGCCCGGATATTCTTGCCCTGCTGGTGTTCATCAGCGGCGTTTGTATTAACGGCGCACAGACCGGTTTGCAGGCATTTTCTCCGGCTTTCTATCCGACGGAAATGCGTGCCACCGGCGTCTGCTGGATGCACGGTATCGGACGCAGCGGCGCCATTATCAGCTCGTCCATGGGCGGCGTCCTGCTGGGCGTTTTCTCCGGCCAAAACATGATCTTTATTATTCTGGCGCTGCCTGCATTGCTGGCGGGACTGAGCATTCTTTTACACCGTGCGGCGCACCCGGCCGAGATGATCAAAGGCGTTGATATTACTGACATCCCGGAGTTGTCGCGCACCATGAATATCCGCTAGTCTCTGGATTAGCCACCTTATAATTAGAAACCTATTAAGCAACATATTCATCAAGATATTCATCAACATAAATAAAACGCGACGCTGGTGTCGCAGTGACCCTACAAAAGTATTGAGGATTTAAGATGGCGAAAATCATAGGCGGTTTAGCAGTTTCACATACCCCGACCATCGGTTTTGCGGTTGACCACAACAAGCAGGAAGAAAGCGCCTGGGCACCCATTTTCGAAAGCTTTGCGCCGATGCAAAAGTGGCTGGATGAGAAAAAACCGGACGTGCTGGTGTACATTTTCAACGACCATGTCACCTCGTTTTTCTTCGATCACTATTCTGCCTTTACGCTGGGTATCGACGAGCAGTATGAAGTCGCTGACGAAGGCGGCAGCCCGCGTGATTTGCCTGCGGTTAAGGGCCATGCGGCACTGTCGCAGCATATCGGTGCCAGTCTGATGGCAGACGAATTTGATATGTCATTCTTCCAGGATAAGCCTTTGGATCACGGTTTGTTCTCGCCGCTTTCTGCCCTGCTCCCGCATGAAGGCGGCTGGCCGACGCAAATCGTTCCGCTGCAAATCGGCGTGTTGCAGTTCCCTATACCGACTGCCCGCCGCTGTTACAAACTCGGCCAGGCGCTGCGCCGTGCGATTGAAAGTTTCCCGGAAGATTTAAACGTGGCGATTGTTGCGACCGGTGGCGTTTCACATCAGGTGCACGGTGAACGCTGCGGCTTTAACAACCCGGACTGGGATGAGCAGTTTGTCGATATGATTGTTAACGACCCGGAACGTCTGACCGAAATGACGCTGGCCGAATTTGCCACGCTGGGTGGTATGGAAGGCGCGGAAGTCATTATGTGGCTGGTGATGCGCGGCGCGCTGTCGGCCAATGTGAAGAAACTGCATCAGGCCTATTATCTGCCGTCGATGACCGGTATCGCCACGCTAATCCTTGAAAATCAGTCACGTGAAGCACCGTATGACGTGCAGCAGCGCCAGCGTGACAAAATCGCGCAGCAAATGGCGGGGGTCGAAAAACTGCCGGGCACCTACCCGTTCACTCAGGCGCGCAGCCTGAAAGCGCTGCGTATTAACCGGTTCCTGCACCGTCTTATCCAGCCTGCATGGCGCGAGCGTTTCCTGACCGATCAGAAGGCTATGTTTGCTGAAAACAAACTGACGGACGAGGAACAAAAGCTGCTGCGTGAACTCGACTGGCGCGGCATGATCCATTACGGCGTCAGCTTCTTCCTGCTGGAAAAACTCGGCGCAGTAGTCGGTGTCTCCAATTTACATATTTATTCCGCGATGCGTGGCGAAACGCTGGAAGAATTCCAGAAAACCCGCAATCAGCAAGTTCTCTATTCAGTAGCAGGTAAAGCGAAAGCATGACGATTTTTGAGCAACCCAAGATCGACACACATCACCACGTGTTTGATCCGGCGCGCTTCCCGTACCTTCCGGACACGCCTTATCGTCCGGAAGGACACGAGATTGGCACCACCGATTATTACCGCGCCGTGATGCAGGCGTATAACATCCGCCACTCGCTGATTGTCGGCCCGACGTCGGGTTACAACACTGACAGTACATGTTTGCTGGATGCGCTGGAAAAGGGCAACGGCCGCTTCAAAGGCATCGCTGTCGTCCCGTTTGATATCAGCACTGAGCGGCTTGCCAGCCTGAAACAGGCCGGTGTGGTCGGCATTGCGATGAACGTTGCGATGCTCGGCACGGAGCCTTTTTTGCATCTCGATGGCCTGATGGGGCGTCTTGCCGAACTGGATATGTTCGCTGCCATTCAGGTGCAGAACGATCAGCTTCTGGCGTTATTGCCGCTGATCAACCGCAGTAAAACGCGGCTGCTGATTGATCACTCCGGACGCCCTGACATCACGCAGGGCCTGCAACAACCGGCGTTTCAGGCTCTGCTCAGTCTCGCTGACCAGCAAAGAACCTGGGTTAAGCTGTCTGGCTTAGCGAAATTCAGCCGCCAGCCTTTCCCTTATCAGGACGGGCACGCCTATCAGCATGCGCTCCTTAATGCGTTCGGCGCAGAACATTGCATGTGGGGTTCAGACTGGCCGTTCCTGCGGGCAGAACACCGGATGGATCTCGGCACGCTGCTGATGCTGGTTGAACAATTATTCCCTGACGAAAAAATCCGTCAGCAGATTTTGTGGCAGACGCCGAAAGATTTGTTTGGATTTACGGATTACTGAAGAAAGGAAAGACCGATGAACTATAAAATTGCCGTCTTTAACGGCCCGAATCTCAATCTGCTTGGCACCCGTGAACCGGAAACCTACGGCCACGACACGCTGGCGACCATCGAAAAGTTATGCCGTCAGACCGGTGAAAGCTGCGGCGCAACCATCGAATTCTTCCAGACCAATCACGAAGGCGATCTGATTGACCGCATTCAGGCCTGCCGGGGAACGGTGGACGCGATTGTGCTGAACGCCGCCGCGTGGACGCACACCTCCGTCGCCATCCGCGACGCTGTGACCGCCGTCAGCCTGCCACTGTACGAAGTCCACATCACCAACGTGCATAAACGCGACGCCTTCCGCCATCACTCATTTCTTTCCGATGTTTCCGTCGGTGTGATCTGCGGTTTTGGCATTCAGGGGTATGAATATGCAATCAGGCAGGCAGTGGTGAATTTGAATAAGTGATTTAGCTGCAAACCTTTCGGATTTCTGCCACCAGTGCTTCCGCCGCCGGTGACAGCAGGCTGCCGGCGCGGAATGTCAGGCCGATGGCGCGGTGCGTATCGGCCAGATCCAGCGGCAGTTTAACCAGTTCGCCGGACTCAAGTTCGTGCTCCAGCTGGCGGGCTGATACTGCTGCCAGCATGTCCGAACCGAGCAGCAACCCGCGTACAATCCCGAGATCGCCGCTTTCAACCACCGGATCGGGCGGTGGCATATTCATTGCGGCAAAACTGTTGTCCAGCAGTCGCCTTGCCGGTGTTTCGGCGCGCGGCAATACCCATCGCGCCTGGCGTAAATGTGCCTGCGTCACAGCGCCGCCCAGCAACGGATGTCCCTTTCTTGCCAGTATCACCATACTTTCGGTAAACAACGTTTCCGTCGCCATATCCGCCGCGTAATCACTGGAACGCAGCGCACCAAAAATGAAATCCACTTCGCCGGAACGCAGTTCCGATGCCAGTGCGCTGAAGGCACTTTCGTTAGTCACCACTTTAACGCCACTGTAGCGTTGCGTGAGGCCGATAATCGCCTGTGGCAACAGTCGCGTGCGCCCGAGCGGCAACGCACCCACCTGCACCATTCCTTCCAGTACACCGCGGCGGGCGGCAATATCAGCGGGAATATGCCGGAGTTCGTTGAGCGCGCGGCGCAGGTTCGGCACGATATCCTGCCCGGCAAGCGACGGCATCATGCCGTGCGGCGTACGCTCGAGCAGCGCCAGACCGGCTCCGTTTTCCAGCACTTTCAGGGCGGCACTGACCGCGGGCTGGCTGAGGCCGAGCAATGTGGCGACCGTCTGCATATGCCGCGTTTTGCACAGCGAGATAAAAATTTGCAAACGCCGGACGTTAAACAGATACAGCGGTTCGGTATCACCGCGCCGTTGCCCGCTTTTACCCTGTAATTTCGCCAGCTGTAAGGGGATCTGACGCAGCTCGGCAATCGCCCGTCGCGCACGTGGCAGCACGCATTTACCGAAATCGGTCAGCAACATGCCGTTGGCATGACGTTCAAACAACGGGACATCAAGCGCCTGTTCCAGGTCGCGGATCGCCCGTGTGACCGCCGACTGCGTGCGGTAAAGCTCATCGGCCGCGCGGGATACGCTTCCCTGATCGACAACCTGACAAAATGCCCGTATTTGCATCAGGTTACTCAGCACCTCAGACTCTGCCATCCCCTTCTCCCTTCTGGTTTTTTTTCGTGACCTCTCCCTGCAATATAAATAAAACGCATACCCCCTGCAATCAAATGAATTACCCGTCTCAGGCGCAGACTGACAGCATGGAACTCAGACATTTTGAGAACAATAAAACCAAGGACACCCTCATGACTCAGCCAAAAAAAGATGATGTTAAAAGCGCATTAGTCGTCAGCGCCCACTCCGCCGATTTCGTCTGGCGTGCGGGCGGTGCCATCGCCAAACATACCCAGGCCGGTTATGCCGTCCACATCGTTTGTCTGTCTTTCGGCGAGCGCGGTGAATCCGCCAAACTGTGGCGTAAAGGCAACATGACCGAAGAAATTGTGAAAGCGTCGCGTCGCGAAGAAGCCATGGCCGCCGCTGAAATTCTCGGTGCCACCGTTGAGTTTTTCGATATGGGCGATTATCCGCTGCGTGCCGATAAAGAATCGTTGTTCCGCCTGGCCGATGTTTACCGCCGCGTGCAGCCGCATTTCGTACTGACCCATTCGCTGAAAGACCCGTACAACTACGATCACCCGATGGCGACACATCTGGCGCAGGAGGCGCGGATTATCGCGCAGGCCGAAGGCTATAAACCGGGCGAAACCATTGTCGGCGCACCGCCGGTTTACTGCTTTGAACCGCATCAGCCGGAACAGTGCGACTGGAAACCCGATGTTCTGCTCGATATCACCGACGTCTGGGACAAGAAATATCAGGCCATTCAGTGCATGGCCGGTCAGGAACATTTGTGGGAATACTACACCCGCGTCGCCCAGCAGCGCGGCGTACAGGCCAAACGCAACGTCGGGATCACCAGCACAAAAAATATCGTTTACGGCGAAGGCTATCAGAGCCTCTTCCCGCGCGTGACGGAGGATTTAGCATGAGTCTGGTCGGCAAAAAAGGCGTCGTGGTTCGCCATATTCCACGGGCAAATAAAGCAGATGTGTCAGCCCTCGCGGCTTTTGGCGTCGCCACCGTGCATGAAGCGCAGGGGCGCAAGGGGTTGCTGGAGGCCGGCATCCGTCCGATTCAACAGGATTGTGCGATTTCCGGCAGCGCTGTCACCGTGCTGACCGCACCGGGCGATAACTGGATGTTCCACGTTGCCGTAGAGCAATGTCAGCCGGGCGACATTCTGGTAGTAGCGCCAACCTCGCCCTGTTCCGACGGTTTCTTCGGCGACTTGCTGGCAACGTCGCTGAAAGCGCGCGGTGTGACCGGACTGGTTGCCGATCTGGGCGTGCGTGATACCAAAACACTTCGCGATATGGGATTCCGCGTCTGGTCGCGCTCAGTTCATGCACAAGGCACTATTAAGGAAACGCTCGGTTCAGTTAACGTGCCGGTGGTCTGTGCCGGACAACTGGTGTATCCGGGTGATGCCATCGTGGCCGATGATGACGGCGTGGTGGTCGTTCGCCGCGAAGAGGTCGCGCGAGTGGCGCAGGCCAGTCGTGAGCGTGAAGCGCTGGAAGAAAGAAAACGCGCACGAATGGCAGACGGCGAACTCGGGCTGGATATCTACAATATGCGCCCGCGTCTGGCAGAAAAAGGCCTGAAGTATTTCGATTCCACTGAAGAATTAGAGCAAGCCGAAAAGCGCTGAGGAGCTGATATGCCGCAGACCCGAATTCCCTGCCTGCTGATGCGCGGCGGCACCTCGAAAGGCGCATTCTTTCTGGCGGACGATTTACCGGCAGACCAGACCCTGCGCGATAACGTGCTGCTGGCGGTGATGGGTTCGCCCGATCCGCGCCAGATTGACGGTCTTGGCGGTGCCGACCCGCTGACCAGCAAAGTGGCGATTGTGCGTCCTTCGGCACGTCCTGATGCCGACGTCGATTATCTTTTTGCACAGGTGAATGTCGATAAAGCGGGGGTGGATTACGGGCAAAATTGCGGCAATATTCTGGCCGCCGTCGGCCCGTTCGCCCTCGAACGTCAGCTGATCAGCGCGATCGAAGGGATAACGCCGGTGCGGATCTTCATGGAAAACACCGGCCAGATCGCGACCGCTCATGTGCCCGTAGAAGACGGTCAGGTTTGCTATCAGGGTGATTTGCGCATTGATGGCGTACCGGGCACTGCGGCGAAAATCAGCGTGGAATTTGCCGATATCGCCGGTTCCAGTTGCGGCGCGTTGCTGCCAACCGGTAACGCCCGCGACACGTTCGACGGTATCGAGGTCACCTGCATCGACAACGGCATGCCGGTTATTCTGCTGCGCGCAGCCGATTTCGGGCGCAGTGGTTATGAAACCCGTGAACAGCTCGATGCTGATACAGAACTGAAAAAACGCCTCGAATCGATCCGTTTGCAGGCGGGTCCGAAAATGAATTTGGGAGATGTCACGCAGCGCACGGTCCCGAAAATGACGCTGATCGCCGAACCGCGAAATGGCGGCGCTATCTCAAGCCGGACGTTTATCCCGCACCGCTGTCACGCGTCGATTGGCGTTCTCGGCGCGGTCAGCGTCGCCAGCGCCTGCCTGATCCCCGGTTCTGTTACCGAAGGGCTGGCACATGCGTCCGCCGGCGAAACACCTTTAATCAGCGTGGAACATCCGACCGGCGAATTCAGCGTGGAATTACAACTCGACCCGGCAAAAAGCGGTGCGGAACGCCTGAAAGGTTGCGCGTTGTTACGCACCGCCCGGCTGATTTTTGAAGGCCGCGTCGCGATCCCTGCCAGCATCTGGGACGGTAACCAGGACAACCATCAGGAACCCCATCATGAATAACGTGACCCGCATTACCCTCATTGGCCTTGGCGAAGTCGGCACCATTCTGGCAACGGATCTGAAAAAGCAAAATCCGGCGCTGGATGTTATGGCATTTGATAAGCAGACAGATTCAGCGGTTATCCTTCAGCACGCCCGTGATGCCGGAGTGAATTTTGCGCTTTCTGTGGAAGACGCCGTAAAAAACAGTCAGATCATTTTCTCTGCCGTGACCGCCGCCGAATCGCTGAATGTAGCCGACGCCGTCGCCCGGCATCTCGCCCCCGGACAGTTCTTTCTCGATCTGAATTCCGTTTCCCCGCACACCAAACGCGAGGCAATGGCGCTGATTGAACAGGCGGGTGGCCGTTATATCGACGTCGCGGTGATGGCGCCTTATCCGCCTGCCCGCCTGAAAACGCCGCTGTTGCTGGGAGGCACGCATGTTTACGCCATCAGCGAATGGCTGAATGAAAACGGATTTAACAGCAAAGTTCACAGCACCAGCGTCGGCGAGGCCTCGGCGATCAAGATGTGCCGCAGTGTGATGATCAAAGGCCTGGAAGCGCTGACTGCCGAATGCCTGAGTGCTGCGCGGCAATACGGCGTCGAGCAAGAAGTGCTGGCCTCGCTGCACGCCAGTTTCCCCTCACTCGGCTGGGACGCGCAGTTTCCGCACTATCTCATCAGCCGGATTGCAGAACACGGCAAACGCCGCGCCGAGGAAATGCGTGAAGTGGTGAAAACGCTCGAAGATGTGGGTATCGCACCGAATATGAGTTCCGGCACGGTGCTCGCCCAGCAGGAACTGGTGGATGCGCTGGCCGCGAAGGGGATCAGGTATTCGGATCTGCAGCCGTTTGACTGGGGGAAAACAGTGGATCTGTTGCATCATCGGTGATGCGAACCGGAACAGGCCTTAAGGTCAAGGTCGTGGGCGTCTGAATCGCCCGCAGGATCTTAAATTCAAAATCAAAATGGTTTTATCTTTAAAAATGTCGATTGGCGTGCTCAAAAATGGCACCGAATGAACGGTTCGAGACCTATGGCTCGAGCCGAGCGAAGCGAGACAACGTCACGAAGTGACGGCCCGAAGGGCGAGGCCGTAGGCCGAGTAAACCTGAAATGAGGGAATCGCGAAGCGATGACATTTTGCGCCACTCACTGATGCACCAGAACAAGTCCGTCATACCTGCGACAGCGCGCAGTGAAAGAGCCCGGGGGGTCTTGGGGGGTGGCGGCGATAGGCCGCCCCCCAGGTCGGTGTGGGCCGACGCCCACGACCTTGACCTTGACTTAAAAAGCGCCTTTATGCCCGCTCCGGCATAACCCGATGACATCTCGTCACCACACCCTCTGCCCCGCAGACAAGCTCCTGCGGCATCTGGCAGCCGTCACCTGCCAGCGGGCAACGCTCGCGGAAATAACATCCCATCGGCAGATTGCGGTTGCTGGGTAATTCGCCCTTTTTATCAACGATGCCCTCATCCAGTGCCCGTCCGGCGCGGGGCACAGAGTCGAGCAACAAACGGGTGTACGGGTGCTGCGGCTCGGACAGGACTTTTCCCGCCGCGCCCAGTTCAACAATTTGCCCCAGATACATCACCGCCACACGGTCGCTCATGTGGCGCACAACGGACACGTTATGGGAAATCAGCACGTAGGTCAGATTACGCTGGCGTTGCAGTTCCACCAGCAGATTGAGGATTTGCGCCTGCACTGAAATATCCAGCGCCGAGGTGGGTTCATCCAGCACGATGATGTCTGGCTCAGAAGATAACGCGCGGGCGATGGAAATACGCTGACGCTGGCCGCCGGAAAATTCATGCGGCAGGCGGTCGAGGTATTCTTTGCGGATCCCCACCTGCTCCGCCAGCGTAGCGGCCAGTTCGCGGCGTTCGCGGCTGCTGTTGTGTTTTTGCACATATACCGGCTCGGTGATGATTCGCCAGACCGGCAGACGCGGGTCCAGTGACGATTGTGGATCCTGAAACACCATCTGCATACCGGAACCAAACCACGAGTTGTCGTGTCGCGCACGGTGGATTTCTCCGCTGCTCGGTTTTTGTAATCCCATCAGCAATTGTGCCAGTGTGCTTTTTCCGCAGCCGGACTCGCCAACAATCCCCAGCGTTTCGCCGCGGATAATATTGAGATCAAGCCCGTTCAGCGCATGAACATAACCGGTGGGTTTACCCCGCCAGTTATAACTTGCAGGAAATCTCACGCGCACATCCTGCAACTCGACCAGGGCTTCAGCAATCATCAGAAATGCTCCTCAATGCGTTGAATGTTGATTTCGGCGGCATGACGCTGCGGATGCCAGCAGGCAACGGACTGCTGTGGAAACGGAGCCAGCGGGGACAACGCAGGTGTTATCAGACAGTGCTCGTCGGCGTGATGACAGCGGCCGCGAAACGCACAGCCTTGCGGCAGTTTTTCCAGATTCGGCACCGTGCCGGGAATGGCTTTCAGCAGGCTGCGTGGTTCACCGTTTTCAGGTGCCGCCTGTAATAAGCCAACGGAGTACGGGTGCGACGGCGTTTCTATTACGTCCGCCGTGTTGCCGCTTTCAATGACGTGCCCGGCGTACATCACATAAACCCGGTCACAAAGCTGAGACACCACGGCCATATCATGGGTGATAAATAACACCGCGGTGCCGCTGGCGCGGGCTTTACGCTGGAGCAAACGTAAAACCTGACGCTGCACCGTGACATCCAGTGCGGTCGTCGGTTCGTCGGCGATGATCAGTTCCGGCTCACAGGAAAAGGCCATCGCGATTAATACCCGCTGACGCATCCCTCCGGAAAGTTCGAACGGATAACGCGACATCACCTGTTCAGCATCAGCAATCTGCATGTCATCGAGCAGCCCGATGGCTTTTTGCCACGCCTGCGCCTTGCTGAGTTTCTGATGCAGACAGATGACCTCGCACATCTGACGGCCAATTTTTCGCGTCGGGTTCAGCGCATTCATTGGCTCCTGAAAAATCATCGCCACACGTGCGCCACGTAAGGTGCGCATCTGTTCTTCACTGGCGTGAACCACGTCAGTGCCCAGCATGCGTAACGCGCCCCCCGTGATGGTGAAACCGTCGGGCGGCAGCAGACGCATGGCCATCATCGCGGTAACCGATTTACCTGAGCCGGATTCGCCAACCACGCCGACGATTTCCCCGGCGTTCACTGACAGCGAAACCTGATTCAGTGCTTTGACTTCGCCGCCGTAAACCGGAAAGACCAGTTGCAGATTGTCGATTTCCAGTACCGGCGCGTGGGTTTGTTCAGTCATTTCAGCGCCCTCTGCTTTTCGGATCCAGCAGGTCGCGCAGACCGTCGCCGAACAGGTTAAAACCGGTGGCAGTGATCAGGATCGCCACCCCAGGAAATGCCGAATACCACCACTGGTCGAGAATATAATTGCGGCCATTGGACACCATCGCGCCCCATTCTGCGGTCGGTTGTTGCGCACCAAGGCCGATGAAGCCGAGCGTTGCCGCCATCAGAATCGAGGTACCGATATCCAGAGAAGCCTGCACCACCAGCGGCGGCATGACGTTTCGTAAAACGTGCCAGGTAATGAGATGCCAGCGCGATGCGCCGAACGTTCGCGTGGCCTGCATATACGCCTGATGACGCAACATCAGCGTCTGCCCGCGCGCCAGCCGCACATAAAACGGGATGCGGACTACGGCAATCGCCAGCATGGCGTTAAACAAACTCGGCCCGAGCGCGGCGGCCAGCGCCATCGTTAAGACCAGCGAGGGTACTGACAGCATGATGTCCATGCAGCGCATGATCAGCGCGTCCACTACGCCGCCCACCACACCGGAGAAACAGCCGACTAATGAGCCAATCGTGCCCGCAATCACCACCACCGCCAGCCCTGCCGCCACTGACTGCTGACTGCCAATCAGCACGCGGCTGAACAGATCCCTTCCGACTTCATCGGTGCCAAACCAGTGCTGCGCGGAAGGCGCCTGCAACCGGTCAGTCAGGCTGATAGCATTCGGGTCATGCGGCACCAGCCACGGCGAGAAAATCATGATGAAAAGCACAATCAGCATGATCGCCAGCCCCAGCATGGTCAGCGGACTGCGGCTCAGCAGATGAAATGTGCGCCGCCAGTTGGCGAAACGCGGTTTGACGTCCGGAGCCACGATGTCGGCCCGATGATTATTGACGCCCGGTTCAATCACAGACATGCTTCACCCCTCACGGCCAATGCGCGGATCAATCCACACATACAGTAAATCCACACATAAATTGACGATGACATAAGCGAACGACACCACCACCGCGAAGCCCATCACAGCCGGGAAATCCAGCGCCTGAATCGAGTTCACCACGTACGCGCCCATGCCCGGCCAGGCAAATACGGTTTCGGTCAGCACCGCCCCGTAAAGTAAATCGCCCATCGCAAGCCCGAGCACGGTGACCGACGGGATCAGCGCATTCGGCAAGGCGTGACTCAGGATCACCCGCCAGCGTGATAGCCCGTTAGCGCGGGCCGTACGGATGTAGTCTTCGCTTAGTTGCTCAAGCATCGCCGAGCGAATTTGCCGCGCCACGATACCCATATGTACAAACGCCAGCGTCAGCGCAGGCATCGCCAGATGTTGCAGACTGTTCCAGAAGGCGTCCCAGTTACCGGTCAGCAGCGAATCGAGGACATAAAAACCGGTGATATTGGCCGGCGGATCCATCCAGTCATCCAGCCGCCCGCCGCCCGGCAGCAGGTTCAGATGACCATAGAACAGGATAATAACGCCCAGCCCCAGCCAGAAAGCCGGTGTGGAAATCCCCAGCACGGAAAGCAGTCGCACCAGATGATCCGGGAATTTATTGCGATACACCGCCGACAGCACACCCAGCGGAATACCGAGCACAATCGCCAGAAACAGCGCACTGACCGCCAGTTCAAGCGTCGCCGGGAAAAATGCTTTCAGGTCTTCGAGTACCGGACGACCGGTACGGATCGAAGTGCCTAAATCGCCGTGCAGCAAATCACTGACGTAACGGAAGAACTGGACGTACAGCGGCTGATTCAGCCCCAGTTGCTCACGGATATGTTCGACCATTTCATTACTGGCACGATCGCCCGCCAGCAGGCGCGCCGGGTCACCCGGGATCATATGCGAGATGATAAAAGTGATAACGCAAACGCCTGCCATCACCAAAATCAAACCCCAGCATCTTTGTCGAATCAGAGTCCAAAAAGTCATCCTACCCCCCCCGCCAATCCCCAAAAATTCGGGCTGCAGGAAGGCGGCAAGCTCACAAGTCCCCGGGAGCATGGATATACCCTGTGACCGGGGCGAATGAGTGCAGCCAACGCATCTGCAGTTCGAAGTATGACGGGGATTTATTTTTTACTCATTTGACCCACGTTAAACACCTGCTCCAGCATCGGGTTGAAAACAAAGCCTTTTACGTCTTTGTTCATCGCCACCTGATAGTTTTTCTGGAACAGGTAAACGTACGCCGCTTCATCAATGACTATTTTCTGCGCCTGCTGGTAATCGTCAGTGCGCTGTTTCTGATCCGTGACTGAAACGGCCTTTTTCAGCAACGCATCCACGTCAGGATTTGAGTAGAAGGAACGGTTACCCGGCAGGCCTTTTTTGTCGGACTCAAACCAGTAGTTCATAAACATGTACGGGTCGGCGAAATCCGGGCTCCAGTTACCGATTGAAATGTCGTAATCGCCCTGCCCGATGCGGTCGCGCATGGTGGCGTTAGCCAGTTTTTCCAGCTTCACGTTGATACCGGCCTGACCGAGGCTGGCCTGCACGGAAAGCGCGATGGATTCCCAGTTCGGGTCGTTGTCGGAATACAGGAAGTCCAGCGTTTGCGGCTTGTCTTTGACTTTCCCGAGGTCAGCTTTGGCCTGCGTAAGATCTAAGGTGTATTGTTTCGCCGCCGGGTCGAAACCCCACATCCCCTCAGGGATTGGCCCGCGCATTTGCTTGGCATTACCGCCGAGAATGCCCTTCACCATGCCCTGATAATCCACGGCAGAAGAAATCGCCCGACGCAAATCCACCTGATTCAGCGGCGCTTTGGCGTTATTGAGATACAGATAGGTCACGCGCAATGAAGGGAATTCTTCCACCGCGACTTTGTCCTCTTTTTTCAGCGCGGCCAGTTGATCCATGGGCAGAGAATCGGCGATATCCAGATCCCCCCGCGACAGTTGCAGGCGGCGGGTGGCGCTTTCACCAATAATTTTCACGGTCACACGTTTGAACGCCGGTTTCGTGCCGTTGTAATGCGGATTCGGCACCAGTACCAGTTGCTGACCTTTTTGCCAGCGATCGAGCTTATAAGGGCCGGAACCGGCAGTATGACCGGCGAGCCATGCCTTGCCTTCATCAGCAGGATTGGCTTTGGCAATCGCCGGATTGACGATGCCTGCGCCGTCATTCGCCAGCGTGTAAAGGAAAGGCGCAAACGGCGTTTTAAGCGTAAAGGTCACGGTCATCGGATCGACGACCGTCACCGTCATGTCTTTCGGGAAAGCTTCAGACGGACCCTGACCGATTTTCATCAGACGCTCGAACGACCATTTCACCGCGTCGGCATTGACGTCGGACCCATCATCAAATTTAGCGCCCGGTTTGAGTTTGAACGTCCAGACCAGTTGATCGGGTGAAGCCGTCCAGCTGGCTGCAAGATCGCCTTCCACCTGCGTCGAGCCTTTGCCGTCTTCGGTTTTATACTGCACAAGACGCTGATACGCCGGATACGTGACTGTCCAGTCGTTGTTGTCGATAGTCACCGCCGGATCCAGCGTTTGCGGATCCGCCGCTTTACCAATGACCAGCATGTCTTTGGGTACGGCAGCCTGAGCGGCAAAACTTAAGCCTGACAAGGCGAGAAAAATAGCACCGGCCACCTGTGTTTTCGTATTTTTGCGGAACGTGTTGATTGCTGTGTTGCTCATCGGAGAACTCCTGGCTCTGTCAAAAAGTGATAAGAGACGTGCAATAATTACGCGGCATCCACCGGCGGATAGCAGCCGAACCGCTCTTCCAACAACGGATACGTTTTGGCATCCGGTAATTCAAAGTGCCACCACTCGCTGGTGATACCCTTAAAGCCGCCCGCTGCCATGACGGCGTTGAGCAACAGACGGTTACGCTGAATTTGCGGCGGTAAGTCGGGATAAAAAGGGTGCGAGACTTCAGTCATTTCATCAAAGCCCGCTCCCATATCCACCACTTCACCCTTCTCATCCAGCAAGGTCAGATCTACCGCCACACCGCGGCTGTGGTGCGAACCGAGTTTGATATCCACCACGTAATCAGGATTCGGAAAGGCCGCCCACAAACAGGCCTGTGCTGCCTGCGGCCGGTAAGCGTCATAGATTTTCAGGGTAAATCCGGCCAGTTTCGCCACGGCGTTGCAGCGGACCAGCGCGGCAGCCGCATCAGGATGTAACAGGCAGCGGGATTCGCGATAAATCGGCTGACCGGTCAGGTTATCGGCAGTGGCATATTTCAGGTCGATCACAGCGTCAGGCAGAATTTCAGCCAGATCGATCAGGTCAACATCAGGGGTTTTCGTATTCATCAATAACTCTGTCCGCAGGTTTAAAAGTCAGGATTCGAATTGTCCGAGCTGTTTTTGCAATATCCGGTTATTCGCCAGACGCTGTTCTACGTCGTTGCCACGCAGTTCGAGCACCGCCGAACACAGCAGATTGAACAGACAACTCAGCGGTGCCATCGAATCCCAGAACTGGCCGGTGTCAGTTTTCACCTGTAATAAATCCACCGGATAATCGCGCGCCCACGGACAATAAATGTCGGTGATCAGCGCCACGTTCAGCCCTCGCTCGCAGGCCGCTTCGCAATAGGTTTGTGCCATCTTCGAATACGCGCGGGTGTCGGTGACCACCAGATAAGGCTGGGTGAATTCCGAATTCAGGGATTCGACATACGTGCCCGACAGCCCGTCGGCGAAATAGACTTTTGGTCGTAAATACTCAAGATAACTGGAGAAATTATTGGCGATGCCGCGCACCGACTGAATGCCGAGAATAAATACCGCGTCTGCGTCAGCCAGACGACGGCTGACCTGGGCAAAAGCCTCAGTCTGCGCCAGCTGGTAAACGTGATTAATGGCTTCAAGTTCCAGCGCCAGTGACTGTTGCAACTTTTCCTGTTGCGGCTGTTTGCTGCGTTCGCGGTACGCGCCAAGGCGATCGGTGACAACCCAGGGCTGATAAGACGTTCCGCTCTGCAGACGCAACGTTTGTTTAAAATGATCCAGATTTCGATAGCCGAGACTGCGCAGATAACGCCCGACGGATATCCCGCTGGTCGCCGCGCTGCGCGCAATGCTGTCCGCCGTCTCAAAAGGGATCTGCGCCAGATTGGCCAGCAAATAACTGGCAATGCGTTTGCCGGTTGGTGTCTGTCCGGCGAACGACGCTTCGAGTTGCTCGATCACATTCTGCGCTGGCTGCATCAGTTGATCCTTTGTTGCTTCATTGTCAAAAAGCTAGCTGCTGTTAGTAAAATAACAATGCACGGGGTGTGCCAACTCCCAAAAATGAGTGAAATTTGTGCAGCAGATCTGAATTTATGACGTTTTCATGGCAGGTTCCTGGCAAAAAACTTGCAGAAGACCGGCCAGAATCGAACTTGTCGATAACGGCTGCACAACAATCATGCAACTTGTGTTTGCTTTTAGTGCAATCCGTCAGGGAAATGGCGTGAAGATGAGAATAACGGGCAGAGGATTTAATCACTTTGCCTTAATAGTCAACAAGTTGAATATTAAGGCAGCAGTCAGACAACTTTTTGCGTTAACCCTTTGACATGCTTCGGGGCAGTCGCTATTATTCGCCCCGTTCAAACGATTCCTCTGTAGTTCAGTCGGTAGAACGGCGGACTGTTAATCCGTATGTCACTGGTTCGAGTCCAGTCAGAGGAGCCAAATTAGAAAAGCCCGCTTAAGGAAACTTAAGCGGGCTTTTTGCTTTGTGTTTGCATGACTGCAACGGTTAGCGTCATACCCCGTTTTTACATAGCAAATCCAAAATGACTGCCGTCCGGCAGATCGATTTCCAATCGCAGCTTGCCACCAGCTGCTTCTACATACCGCTTCAACGTCGACAATTTTAGGTCACGGCCCGGCTTTTCCATACCAGCAACTGTCGGCTGTTTAATGCCCAACGTTTCAGCCAACTCACATTGTGTTTTATTCATTCTTTCACGCAGTTCGGCCAGCTCAATCGTGATCAAAATATCGGCGGCCATTGCCTGTGCCTGCGCGGCAACCTCAGGTTTTACCGATGCCAGTAACTCTTCAAGGGTTCTGCTCATTAGGGCAATTCCTTTTCTTTTATCGTATTCAGGTGCCGGGAAAATTCATTATCGGCAACCGGTATCATGACATTATAAAATCGTTTTTCATTTCCGGCTTTGTGTCCCGCGCAAAGCAATATACCCCTGCGTAAAGGGTCAAAAGCAAAAAACGCCCGGATGGGTTCGCCTTTACTCTGTATACGCAGTTCTTTCATATTACGATGACAGGAGTTATTCACTGTATCTGCGTAAGGCCTGGATAACGCAGGGCCTTTGTCTTTTAAGACGATCGCCAAAGCCAGCACACTCGCCTGATCAACATGGTCGAGACTATCGAACCAGTCATCAAATCTCTCTGTCGTATTAATTATCCACACAGTCACTCCTTGTCGATTATAGGCTAAAAGCTATATAGGTCAAATGCTATAATCGAAAGGTACTGCCCGGAAGGTATCGTCACAAGGCGGAAGGTAAAAATACGGAAGACGTATTCCAGAAATTCGTGCGATGAAGATAAAAAGAACGGGTGCCTGAGACCAACATGCTTCGTCAACGACCAAAAAGGCGGGGCGAACCCCGCCTTACGGTTAGTTCTTAATTTCGTAGCTTAAGACTGCCGCAATCTCTGTCATACCCTGTTTGATATGTAACTCGCAGAGCGAATCACGCACCATCCAGGTCCAGGCCAGCAATGTGAAACAAACCACGATGAGTCCGTGTAACACAAGCTTTCGCGACATCTTGCCCTCCGTTGCATTTCTGCTTTTAAGAGGCTATCCTGCTGTTGCTTAGACGTGCAGGGATAGCCCCAGGTTGATTGAAAAATCCCCTGGGGCTTTCGTCTTATTACGCCTTGAACAACTATTATATCTTTCTGCTCAAGCCAAATAAGCCTCAAGCACCCGCGGGCATTCTAACAGCTCACGCTGTATAAAATCCCATCAGTTCGTCTGCACTTTGTCCTAATTATCCCCAGATAAAACTTCCCACCCTGACGATAATATATCGTTATCTCTATTGTGCATTAGACATCCATACGTCTATCCCTTAGGATCGAACCATCCGGGATAACGACCTCACATAACGATGAAAATTAAACATTTACCTCTTGATCAAAATATTAATGGCTGGGCGGCGCTGCGCGGCAACACTCCCCGTCATCCTGCTCTGCGTGGCGCAGTGACGGCTGACTGGCTGGTGATCGGCGCAGGTTTCGCCGGGCTGGCGTTTGCACGTCGTATTGCCGAGCTTCGTCCGCATGAGCATGTCGTGGTGCTTGAGGCGCTCGACGTGGCCGATAACGCCTCGGCGCGCAATTCAGGCTTTGTGATTGATTTACCGCATACCGTCGGCAGCACTTCGGCTGAGCTGGAACACGCCAATGCGTACCGGCGTCTGTTACAGTACGGTCTGCATCATCTGAAAGAGACCGTCGATAAGCATGATATTGCGTGCGACTGGCTGAATTCGGGGAAATACCATTGCGCCGTGAGCGAGCAGTTTGACGGTGAAATCGCGCATTATCAGCAGGAACTCACTATGCTCGGCGAAAGCTTTGAGCTGCTGGACAGAGCCGCTCTGCGCCAGCGTCTGGGCACAGATTTTTACCGCAGCGCGGTGTATACGCCCAACTGTATTCTGGTGAATCCGGCGGCGCTGATCAGCGGTCTGGTGGCAACGCTGCCACCGAACGTCACGGTTTACGCTAACTCGCCCGCGTTGCAGATTGACACTCAGGGCAGTATCCGCGCAGAAACGCCGCATGGCGAAGTGCGCGCGGGTAAACTGATGCTGGCGATCAACGGTGCGGCACGCGGGTTACCCCTGTTCAAAGGCAACGTTTTCGCCATGTCCACCTTTGCCACATTGACCGAACCGCTCACGGCAGAACAACGCGCACGTATTGGCGACATAGCTCCGTGGGGCTCGACGCCGGTGAATGCGCTGGCGGGCGCAACGTTACGTTATACCGCTGATCATCGTTTCCTGATCCGCGAGCACGTTAACTTTACGCCGGGTCTGGTGACCAGTGCGGTCGAAACTGGCCGTCATGCGCGCCGCCATCAGGAATTGTTTGCCCGCATTTATCCGCAGTTGCAGGACGTCAATATGGCCTACACCTGGTCGGGGCTGATCAGTATTACGCGCAACGGGGCGCCGGTGTGGGGGAATATCGGGCCGAACGTGTATTCGTCGGCGGGCTGCAATGGCTCAGGTAGTTCCAAGCAAAGCGCGTTCGGGCGATTGCTGGCAGAGCATGCGCTGGGAGAAGATAATTCGCTGCTGGCCGATATGCAGGGCATCGGACGCGCCAGTTATCTGCCGCCGCGCCCGTTCCTGGATGTCGGTGTTAAAGGCTTTATGGCGCGTGAACGCTGGCGCTCACGTAGTGAAATGTAAATCCTGAACCTGCCGGTCGCCATACACTGACGACCGGCTTTTTTAATGACGCTTATCCACGCGCGCCACAACGCGATCTCCCAGCCACTGAATGCCGCACACCATCACAATCAGTACGACGATCACTTCAATCATCACTACCGTTTCAAACCGCTGATAGCCGTAACGGATTGCCAGATCGCCCAGTCCGCCTGCGCCGATTGCCCCCGCCATCGCCGAAGCACCAATCAGCGCCACCAGCGTGACGACAAATCCGGACAATATCCCCGGCAACGCTTCAGGGATCAGCACATCCCAGACAATGCGCAATTTACTGGCTCCCATAGCGCGAACGGCATCAATCAGGCCGCGATCGACATCACGCAATGACACTTCCGCTACTCGGGCGAAATACGGCGTTGCCGTTATCGACAAGGGCACAATCGCCGCCCATGTTCCGAGTGACGTACCGACCAGAAAACGGGTGACCGGGATCAGCGCCACCAGCAGAATGATAAACGGCAGTGAACGGAACCCGTTGATAACCAGCCCGAGCGAGCGGTTAACCCAGCGGTTTTCGGCAATACCGCCGGGACTGCTCATCACCAGGATCAGACCGAGCGGTAAACCGGCGATCAGTGAAAACAGCCCGGAAATTGCCGTCATCAATAATGTTTCTTCGATGGCGTTAATCAGCAAATCAATCATTACCGGAGACATAACCTGTCAGCTCCACGGTGGCCTGGTGCTGTTGCAGCCAGTCTAAAACAACCTGCTCAGACGCCGTATCGTTCGCCGGTACTGAGAAGAAGAAACGCACAACGGCGTAATGCTGGATATGATCGACACCGCCCTGAATCAGCCGGAATTTGCCTGGTAAAGCGGTTGCCATCTGAGTGAGGATTTCACCTTGCCTGCCCTGTTCGGCATACTGCACGCTGTAAATCGCCTCGCCCTGACGTACCGGTGAAAGGCGTTCAGCCAGCGCTTCCGGCAGTTGTGGCAGCAAACCCTGCAGCAAGGTTCGGGTCAGCGGGGATTGAGGATGCGCAAACACCTGCCACACCGGCCCTTCTTCGATGATTTCACCGACATTAATGACTGCCACGCGATGCGCGATTTTTTTGATCACTTCCATCTCATGTGTGATCAGCAAAATGGTGATACCGAGTTTCTGATTTAGCGATTGCAGCAGTGCCAGAATCGAACGGGTGGTTTCAGGATCCAGCGCCGACGTCGCTTCATCGCAGAGTAAAAGCGCCGGATTGGCCGCCAGCGCACGGGCAATACCGACACGCTGTTTCTGCCCGCCGGATAAAGCCGCCGGATAGTTTTTGGCTTTGTCCTCCAGCCCGACCAGCGCCAGCAATTCGGCGACGCGCGCCTGACGCCGTGCCTTATCGTATCCGGCAATTTTCAGTGGCAACGCAACGTTTTGCTCTACGGTTTTGGCAGAAAGCAAATTGAAATGCTGAAACACCATTCCGACCCGGCTGCGTACAGCCTGTAAGGCTTTTTCGCTAAGGCCGGTAATCGGACGCCCTTCGATTTCAATCACGCCTTCATCAGGCTGCTCAAGGCCGTTAAGGCAGCGGATCAGCGTCGATTTACCCGCTCCGCTTCGTCCGATAATACCGAGGATCTCGCCCCGCCGGACTGTCAGCGACACATCTTTCAGCGCCTGTGTCGTGCCGAACTGGCGGCTGACGCGATGCAGACGTACGACATTCTCCGTGCTGTCCTGCCCCACATCCATCCCGGTATGTGTAAACAGCCCGGAATTAACCGGGCGGGCAAAGTCGTTATCTGAAGGCGTCGCGGTAAATTGCGCGCCGGTTTCAGAGAGGATCGTCATGCTTACATCCTTACCAGGCCGTCACGCCGGTGCCTTTATAAACCTTATCAAACTCCTGTTTGACGGCATCATTCTGGTAAGAACTGACCAGCGTTTTCACCCACGGCGCGTTAACATTCTCTGTTTTCACCGCGATGAAGTTATTGTAAGGGTTACCTTTTACCGGCTCCTGCGCGATACGGTCCGCAGGCGTCAGACCACTTTTCAGCGCCCAGTCGGTGTTCACAATTGCCGCATCTAAATCAGGTACGGAACGGCCAATAATGCCGGAGTCCAGCTCTTTAATAGTCACATGGCGCGGGTTCTCGGTGATATCCGCCGTCGTTGCGAAAATACCCGCACCGGGTTTGAGCTTAATGACGCCAGATTGCTGGAGCAGGATCAGACCGCGCGCTTCGTTCGACGGATCGTTCGGCACGCCAATCACCGCGCCTTCTTTCAGTTCGTCAGCCGATTTTACTTTTTTGGAATACAAGCCGATTGGCCACACGGCGGTATCGCCCACACGCACGATGTCGTAATGATTTACTTTGATCTGATTATCAAGGAACGGCTGATGCTGAAAGGCGTTGGCATCCACTTCGCCGTTTTGCAGCGCTTCGTTTGGCTGGTTGTAATCATTGAAAATAACCGGTTTCACGGTCAGCCCTTTCGCAGCCGCCTGTTTAACCACTTCGCGCCAGACATCTTCATCTTCCCCGCTGATAATGCCGACTTTAATGGTGGTTTTGTCGGCAGCCTGTGCCGCACCCAGTGGTGCCAGAACGCTGCCGGAAAGAATGGCGGCTGAAGTCGCGGCAAGCAAAAATGCACGGTGAATACGGGTCTTAGATTTGGTAAATGTCTTGCGCATAGAGTATTCCCAAAAGTGTGATGAGAGGCCTGCACACGGCTGTGTTTCAGTGCAGGAATTTGGCGAGTATACCCATCGGCTTATTTCTTTATAATATTGTTTTAATGAAAGTTATTCTAAAAATGAATAACTGATTTGGGATAGTAAATCGATAAAAATGCTTTAGACGCAAGGACTGAATTTTGGCAATAAAAAACCCGCCGGAGCGGGTTTTCATTTAAGCCGTAGAGTATCTTAAACGCGTGTCAGGATTGCGGCTCTTCTACCGGCTTCACTTCCAGTGACACCATCCCGATGCCCAGTTTACGTGGCTGGAAGCCGCCGCTGGTGCCTTCGGTTGGCTCGGTCGGTGCAGGTGGCGTGATAACAATGCTCTGGGCCGCTTCAGGGTTGGTAAACTGCACTTTCACAATGCCGTCCTGATCGCCGAAGGTGACAAACTGTTCCTGATCGCCAACGCGGACGGAGACCGGTTTATCAATGTTATTACCGTAAGCACGTGCGCGGATCACTACGTCAAATGTGGTTGGCAGCGGTTTGACGTAATCGATTTTCACCGATGGCGCGAGATTGGCATCCGACCAGCGCCCCCAGTTTTCTACTGTCGAAACCCCGGTAATCGCTTTCACCTGTTCTGGTAAACCCGGCACCATGAACGCGATGGCCGGAGACTGATAACGCGTCGCTTCATCATCAATATTCAGGGTTTTCAGCGTTTGCTGATAAATGGCGTTGCTGCCCGAGGTGTCTTTAGCGAAATCGACTTTCCCTTTGAAGGTGTCACCGGTGACCTGCACGATAGACGGCTTCGCTCCGAGGTTACCGGAAGCCACGCACAGACCGGTATTCAGTGAAAGTTCCGGTGCCCAGACGCGCCCCATTTCGTAGCATTTATCCACCCAGACAAAGTTGTCACTGGTCGCCAGACCCGCGAGTTGTTTTTTCAGCGGCGTGGACAGATAAACGTCAAACATGGGTTCAATTTTCTCGCCGGTGACCTTCAGGATAAACGGCGTTTTGATGGTCATGCCGGAGAAGGTAAAGGTATTGTCTTTAGTATTCACTGCGTAATTTTTAATGCTGTTCGGGAAGCCCCACTGTTTGATAACCGCCGGTTTCCAGGCATTCACTTTGTCATCAATGTTGAGGAACTGCGCGGTCATCGAGGTGGCCGAAATCCCGCTGCGCCCGAGGCCGATAAAGTTATCACCGCCCATGATATCGAGCACCGTAGCGCCGTTATCCAGCGTGCTGCGTTTCGCCGCATTCTGATCGGCGGCTGCCGGATGACGTCCGTCCATCACGAAGAACAGGTCTTTACGGTTCTGTTTGGTGAGAATGTTATACGCGGTATTGTTCATCGCCAGATGATCGGAAGACACCACGATGATGGTGTTATCGTAATAACCGGATTTTTTAATTTTATCGATAAAGGCCGCAATCAGTTCCTGGCTGCAGGACACCGCGCTCAACGACTGGTTAGCCTTACCGTTCACTTTATATTCATTGCGGGTACAGCCGCGCGAAATAAAGCCGTCCGGATGGTGGGTATCGACGGTCAGCGTGAACAGCGAGAAAGGTTTTCCCTCTTTGCTCAGCGTCACGAATTTTTTGTATACCTCATCCAGCAAGGTATCGTCATACCAGCCCCAGTCATTTTTATATGAGGGGTCAGCAACGGTCGGACGCAGTTCGTTATAACCGTAAAGATGGTCGAAGCCATGTGATTTCAGGAAGGTGCCTTTACCCGCAAACGCCAGTTCAGCGCCCTGGTAGAAATAGTTGGTGTAACCGGCCCCTTTCAGCACATCGCCAATACAGACGTTTTCCGGATAGAAGGTCGCCAGCGCGCTTGAGGCGTTGCCATCGAAAGGCGCAAAAAGTGGAATGCCACATTGTGAAGCGACCATACCGGCGATGGTATAGCCGGTGCCCGGCACCTGTTTAGTGTTGGTGAAATCGATACTCTGCGCTTTGTGCTGGCTTAATTCAGTCGTCAGGCCCGGGAACACTTTGTCATCAAAATAGGTACGTTCCAGACTTTCGCCATAGATATAAACCAGATTAGGTTTTTTCGCGCCTTTAACGATTTTTTCCGGCACTTTGTAATAAGTATCGAAATCAGCGCCATGTCCGGAAATCTGCGTTTTCACCAGGCGGGAAATATTCTGGAATGCCTGAGTTGAACCGACCGAGAAAACTGCCAGCACGACGGCCAGCATGCTGTACATCACACTGCTGTTTTTAGTCCGGCGCTGTTTGAGCCCCCACGCCAGTAATGCGAAAACGGCAATCAGCCCGCTGAGTAAGCCGATGAATGGCAGGATATATTTATTCAGACCCGCACCTTTCAGACTGCTGGTGACGGTATACAACACCGCATCCGTGATGCCTTCACCCGTGAAGTAATTGCTGCCAATCAGAATGACATTCAGGATGACGTAGAGGCCGAGGAAAAACAGTACCAGCGAAAACCAGACGCGGCTGGCCGACGCCCGGGTGACGTATAAGAAAATTGAGGAAAGAAATAAAATAAACGAAATTATCTCAGAAGCCATTTCAGCACCCTGTCTGATTAAAACAATAAACTCTACGACCCTTCTCTGCCGCTTTACGGGCAGCGCCGACGGTTCAACTCATCGAGCGAATGACTGATTTGTCACTCACTTCATCCCTGAGACAGGAAAATGTCATGCCAAAAACGGATAGCGCTATATAGCCTGTTGCCACGAATGGGTCAACGCCTTAACACTGCGTCAGGTCACTGATTTATCCTAAAAAACTGACTTTTTACAAATTATTGACGGCAGGCTCCGGATAATAGCTTAAAAATTTAACAGTGCCGTCACTTTTCGGTAAGAATTGCATGATAGCCGATTAGTATGAGCGAAATGTGGAGGGAGATTGAAAATGCGAAAAATAGTTGGCGGGAAAGCCCGCGATACAGGGTATTGCGGGCTTTGATAATGAAAAATCAGATTCCTCCCAGATAGGCTTTACGCACTTCCTGATTATGCAAAAGTTCATCCCCCGTGCCGCTCAGGCGGATCTGCCCGTTGACCATGACGTATCCGCGATCAGAAAGCTTCAGCGCGTGATGTGCATTTTGCTCGACCAGAAAGATAGTCATCCCGCTTTGCGCCAGCTCGCGCAGGGTCTGAAAGATCTGTTTTACGATGATAGGCGCCAGCCCCAGACTGGGTTCATCGAGCAACAGTAATTTGGGACGACTCATCAGCGCACGGGCAATCGCCAGCATTTGCTGCTCACCGCCGGACATGGTCATCGCCCGTTGCTTTCGCCGCTCTTTGAGGCGCGGAAATAAATCAAACATAGTTTGCAGATCTTCCGCAGCATATTTGTTGCCAATGGGAATGGTGCCCATCAGCAGATTCTCTTCGACGGTCATGTCCGGAAAAACCCGCCGCCCTTCCGGCGACTGCGCAATACCCGCAGAGGCCACAAAGTGCGTCGATTTACGGCTGATATCCTCGCCACGAAATAAAATCTGCCCGCTCTGCACGCGCGGCTGACCGAATATCGACATCAGTAATGTGGATTTTCCGGCACCGTTCGCGCCAATCAGCGCCACGGTTTCTCCCTGATTCACCTGCAGGGAAACCTGCTGCAACGCCTGAATTGCCCCGTAAAAGACATTCACATCGCGAAACTCCAGCATCGTGTCACTCATAAGCTGACCTCGTCGTCTTCATCAGCACCGAGATAGGCGGCAATGACTTTCTCATCATTTTGAATGGCTTGTGGTAAGCCTTCGGCAATCACGTCTCCGTGGTCGAGCACGATAATGTGGTCGGAAATTTCCATCACCATGCCCATATCGTGTTCAATCAGCAACACCGTAATGTCGTGGTGATCGCGCAGAAAACGTATGATTTTACTCAGCGTCCTCGTCTCTACCGGATTGAGTCCGGCAGCGGGTTCATCCAGGCAAATCATCTCCGGCGCGGTACACATCGCCCGCGCAATTTCCAGCCGCCGCTGCTGACCGTAAGACATTTCTCCCGCCAGCCGGTTGGCACAATCAACCAGTTCCACCACTTCCAGCCAGTAAAATGCCCGGTCCAGCGCCTGATTTTCGGCACGGCGATAAGCGGGAGTATTGAGGACACCTGCGATAAGATTACGATTGGTTTGCATGTGTTGTGCGACCAGCAGGTTTTCAATCACCGACATCTCACGAAACAGCCGGATATTCTGGAAAGTGCGTGCCAGTCCGGCGCGGTTGACCAGATGCGTGCCGCCAAACATTTTGTAGAAAATACGTTTCCCCAGTTGCGCCGGTTTTATCCAGTCATCCGGCTGGAATTTCTGCCCGAGCACCTGAATCACATTGGTGGTGCGGCGGCGGGTATTGAGCAGAATATTGCCGCCGGAAGCCTTATAGAAACCGGTCAGGCAATTAAATACCGTGGTTTTCCCCGCGCCGTTCGGACCGATCAATGCAGTAATTGAACCGCGTTTTACCACCAGATTTACATCGTTCAGCGCCTTAATCCCGCCGAAATGCATGCGTAAATGCTCGACGCTAAGAATATTGTGATCCGCTAATGCTTCGCTCATGGCGCGACTCCTTTACGCACGGCAAACCCGCTGCGGCTGATGCGGATTAACCCGCGCGGTCGCCAGATCATCATCACCACCATTAACACCCCGAACAACAGCACGCGATATTCCGCAAAGCTGCGCAAAAGTTCCGGCGCGACAGTCAGGACAAATGCCGCCAGCACCACGCCGATGGTCGAGCCCATACCGCCCAGCACCACAATGGCGAGGATCAACGCAGATTCGAAAAAGGTAAAAGAGGTTGGATTAACAAATCCCTGATAGGTAGCGAAAAACACGCCCGCGATGCCGGCAGTGGAAGCGCCGAGTGTAAATGCCGAAAGTTTTACCAGCACGTGATTAAGCCCCATCGCACGGCAGGCAATTTCATCCTCGCGCAGCGCTTCCCACGCGCGGCCAATCGGCATGCGGGTCAGGCGGTGTTTGATAAACAGCACCAGCAATACCACCAGAACCAGCACCGCATAGATGAAGATAAACTTCATGTTGGGGTTGTAGGTCAGATGGAAGAATTCGTGGAACGGCACGCCGCCTTCCTTCGCCCGCCGGCCAAATTCCAGACCGAAAAACGTGGGTGGTGGCGCGGAAACGCCATTCGGTCCGCCGGTAAACGACAACCAGTTGGTCAGAACCAGACGGATAATTTCACCAAAACCGAGCGTCACAATGGCCAGATAATCGCCGTGCATACGCAGAACCGGAAAGCCGAGCAAGGCCCCGGCCAGCGCGGCCATTAACGCCGCCAGCGGCAGCATCGACCAGAATCCGAGACCGAGATACTGGTATCCCAGCGCCAGCCCGTACGCGCCGATGGCATAAAAAGCGACGTATCCCAGATCCAAAAGCCCGGCCAGTCCGACCACAATATTCAGCCCGAGGCCAAGCAGCACGTAGATCAGCCCCAGAATAGCAACGGTCAGAATGTATTTCGTGGCGACAAACGGAAAGAAAATCGCCAGCACCAGGATCAGCGGGATTATCCAGCGCAGATTGCTTTTGTGATCCGGCGGCCGCACGTACACACCTGCGCTGTCCGACTCGAAACGTGCGCGCATTTTCTGTCCGCTAGCGGTTTCCAGAAAAGCGCTGAGCAGAAAGCGCCCGAGCATGACGATTGCGATAATCCAGATCAGCCTCTGGGAATGGAAGTTAAAGCTATAACCGTCCAGCACCACGCCGACCACAGGTCCGAAAATAATCAGTGCCACCAGCCCGGCGAAAATCGCATCCAGCAGGCAGCGTTTAAGCGAAAATTCGCGGTTCACAGCAGTTTGTATCGTCATTTTATTTCCCTCACACTTTGGTCACAACCGGACGGCCCAGCAGACCCTGAGGGCGGAAAATGAGGATCACCACCAGCAATCCAAAAGAAAACACATCTTTGTAATCGGAATTCACCATGCCCGAAAACTGCGCTTCGGCGATACCCAGAATCAGGCCGCCGAGCATCGCGCCCGGTAACGATCCGATCCCGCCGAGCACTGCCGCGGTAAAGGCTTTAATCCCGATAATAAATCCGGCATAGAAATCAAAAGTACCGTAATTCATGGTCACCAGAACGCCTGCCAGCCCCGCCATCGCCGCACCGATCATAAAGACCAGAGAGATAATTCGGTCAGTGTTAATGCCGAGAATCGAGGCCATTTTTCTGTCCTGCTGCACCGCACGACACATCCGCCCGAGCCGCGTATTGCTGATAATCCAGGATAAAACCAGCATACCGACCAGCGAAGCCACCAGGATGAACAGTTTGGTGTAGGTCATCTGGACAAAACTTTCGCCGATGTGGAAGCGGATGGCACCGTCCAGCATGGTCGGGATCCCCTGCTGTCGCGGCCCCTGACTGATTTGTGCGTAGTTCTGCAAAATCAGCGACATGCCGATGGCAGAAATCAGCGGTGCAAGCCGTGTGGAATTGCGCAACGGTTTGTACGCAATGCGCTCGATCGCCCAGCCGTAAACCCCGGTCACCACGATGGTAAACACCAGTGTGCCGAGGATCAGCAGCGGAAAAGAGTGCAGCCCGAAGAAGGAAAGCAGTGCCAGCGCGATGGCGCAGAGGTAGGCAGAAATCATATACACTTCGCCGTGGGCAAAGTTAATCATGCCGATAATGCCGTAAACCATGGTGTAGCCGATGGCGATCAACCCGTAAACGGCACCCAGCGTAATGCCATTGAACAGTTGTTGCAGGAAGAATGAATCCATAAATACGCAGTCTCTTTTTGTGACCGCGCCTGGCTAAGGGCGCATTCATTAAAGCTAATAAAGCGTTATCGTTGCAGCCAGTTTGGACCCGGCCAGCGCACAAGAGCCGGCGCGTACATTAAGTACGTGAGCCAGTTCTTTCATAAAGAGTGAGCACTGCCCGGGTTCAAAATGGCCAATAAGATGGCTTTATTCCTTAACTTCCTGGTACTTTCCTTTGTCATCCCACTTATAAACCACGTAATCCGAGACTTTCAGGTCGCCTTTGCTGTCCCAGGCTTTTTTACCCATCACAGTATCGACGCTGTTGGCTTTAAGCCAGGCGCTGGCTTTAGCTGAATCGCTGCCGCCGGTGGCTTTGAATGCGGCGGCAATCGCCTGTACGGAGGCGTAGGAATACAGCGTGTAACCTTCAGGTTCGAATTTATTGGCGCGGAATTTATCGATAACGGCTTTACCGTCAGGGATCAGACGCGGGTCTTTGCCGAAAGTCATCAGAATGCCGCTGGTGTATTGCGGCCCCCCTGCTGCGGTAACCATTTCTTCGTTGACGATACAGTCGCCAGAGAAGAACGTCGCCTGAACGCCCTGCTCACGCATCTGGCGAACCAACGGACCGGCTTCCGGATGGCAACCGCCGAAGAACACCACATCCGGCTTTTGCGCACTGATTTTGGTGACCAGTGCGTTGAAGTCTTTTTCGCCGCGCGACAGGCCTTCATACATCACTTCTTTCACGCCACGTTTGTTAAGCGCCGCTTTGGTGGCATCAGCCAGACCCTGCCCGTAGGTATCTTTGTCGTGAATGATGACCACTTTTTTGGCTTTCAGTTTGTCGACGATGTAATCGCTGGCGACCAGACCCTGCTGGTCATCACGGCCACACATACGGAACATATCGCTCATGCCGCGTTCGGTGATTTGCGGGTTAGTAGAACCCGGTGTGATGGCGATGATCCCGGCGTCGTTATACACCTCAGATGCGGGCATGGTAGAGGATGAACAAAAGTGCCCGATGACCGCCTGCACTTTATCCTGATCAACCAGGCGGTTAGCCACCGCGACCGCTTGTTTTGGCTCGCAGGCATCATCACCCTGAACCAGTTTGATTTTCTCGCCGTTGATCCCACCGGCGGCATTAATGTCTTCAGCGGCCTGAGTCGCGCCATGCCAGTATTGGTCACCATAGGTGGCATTCGGGCCGGTGAACGGGCCGGCCACGCCAATCACAATATCCGCACGCGCGGAGAACGCCGTGACCAGACAACCTGCCAGTAAAAGAGAGAGAGGACTTTTCATAAATTTCATCGACATCATCATGATCCTTAGGACTGAGTTTATGCAAACGGGTTATGGGCAACGCATGCAGCAAAAACACCAACGCAAAGTCGTAATCTGAAAATCTGAAATTTAAAGCACAAGCCAATGGAGGGAATATCCCGTTTGTCCACCGCTGGCGGACAACATCAAAGGTAAGAAACGTAAGCAAAATATCTGCCAGTGTTACCAGACGTCTGTGAATGTTACGGTTATGTGAGTATAGATAGCGCCTGTCAGGCGTTGCGGGGAACTCGCAGAAACAACGACGGGATCACATCGCACCGCACTGGTGCTGAAGAGATTAGGAAAATGACGATACTGCAAAGTCCTGCACCAAAATGTACCGTGTAGATCCCCACGGCTAATCCGTTGATATATTTTTTTCTTTGCTTCTTTCGGCGGGTTGTTTTGTAATGCGGTCAGATGATTGCAACAGGAAACGACTGAACAATGAAGAAATTATCCTGCCTGACGGCTGTGGTTTTGGCCCTGACATTATCAGGCTGTGCCAGTGATTATGTGATCAACACCAAAGCGGGCGACCAGTTTTTCGCTCACGGCGAACCAGACCGTGACCGCGGTACCGGCATGACCAGCTACACCGACATGAACGGTGATTATCATCTGATGAATACCAATGATATTGCGGGTATTGTGAAGAAATAGAGTGACGGATGGGAAATGCAATTATCCTAAAGCCCGACCGATGAATGACACGGCGGGCTTAATAAAACAGTCATGCTATGGGGTGTCTGAACAGCACGTAATATCACGACTGTTTTGAAGATAAAATTACCCGGTAATAAAACGCGAAACAGACGAAGCCAGATTTTGTGCCTGATCTCGCAGCGCATTAGCCGCAGCAGAAGATTCTTCCACCAGGGCCGCGTTTTGCTGAGTCACGCTGTCCATTTCTACTATTGCTTGCCCTACCTGCAATATTCCCCTGTTTTGTTCATCCGATGCCTGAGTAATTTCATTAAGTATTTCGGTAACGTTAGCCACTTTAGTCACAATGTCATGCATGGTGGTTCCCGCCTGTTCTACCAGCTCTGACCCTGCATTAATGCGTTCTACCGATTCACCAATTAAACCTTCGATCTCTTTTGCAGCCTGAGCGCTGCGCTGTGCAAGACTTCTCACTTCACTTGCTACAACAGCAAACCCACGCCCCTGTTCTCCGGCACGTGCCGCTTCCACGGCTGCATTGAGAGCCAGAATATTGGTCTGAAAAGCGATGCTGTTAATTACCGTCGTAATCTCAGCAATTTTTGCTGAGCTCGCAGTGATTTCATTCATCGTTTTCACCACATGAGAGACCAGTTGCCCGCCTTTGTTCGCCGTTTCCGATGTACTCCCCGCCAGTTGGCTGGTGTGGTGAATATTGTCCACGTTCTGTTTAACTGTCGCCGTTAACTGCTCCATGCTGGCTGCCGTTTCTTCAAGCGCAGCAGCCTGTTCCTCAGTACGTGCGGATAAATCATTATTTCCTGCCGCAATTTCTGCGGAAGCATGGCTCACCTGCGTCACACCGGTACGAATATCCCCGATGATACGGCGAAGATCGGTATTCATCTCATCTACGGCTTGCATCAGTTCCCCCAGCTCATCACGACGCGTGGTATTGAGATGAGCTCGTAAATCACCGCGCGCTATCTGTCGCGCAACCTCAAGCGTATCAGCCAGAGGCTTCACAATCTGGCGGGAAATGAGCAGCGCAATGCCAATACTTAATAAGACTGCTGCCCCCAAAAGCGAAGTCATCCATATCACCGCCTTTCTGATATCGTCATGAGCCGCGCTCAGTTCCGATTCAAATAGGTTGTCACTCAGGGTAGTCAGCTTGCCGCCTGCTTTCGCAAGCAGCTGAGTCGCTTCCTGCTCCGCAATATAGGAACGCAGGTAATGACTGGCACTCTCCTTTTTAGCCAAGACAGAGCGCTCAACCTCTTCAAGTGAGCTGACATCGGCAGGATTTAACTGTGATTTGACGGCGATCATTTGCTGAATCGATTCATTCATAAAGCCTGTTAAAGCCTGAAGTGACGCCTCAGTATTCTCAAACTGGAGAAGTTTCACGCGCGTCGCCACACCATCGATGTGACGGACGATATCCGCTAATGCTGTCGCGGTAACAGAACGTGCCGGGTCTTGTGCATAGGACTGCGCCAAACTGTTAATTTTAGACTCTTCACGGGTCAGCACAAAACTACTCACAACAAGATCACGTTGCTGTGTCTCACGGACAGTTTGAGCACGGTTTTCACGATACGTTTTGATGACCTCTGACATTTCATTAAGCATCTTCAGGTGCGCTGTATCCCAATGAAGCGACCTGAGAGTTTCAATTTTCATATCAACCTGCTGCAAGTTCATCTCATTCATTGCGACGTATTTTTCATCATGCGTTTTCACATATTCCAGTCTGTCAGCTTTTGCCATAGCAAACTGGTCAGTGATCACTTTCAGCTGGCTTATTTTGTCTGCCCGGGTGGAAATATCATACAGATTTTTAATACCGCATAAAGCAACTGCAATACTCAGCAATAAGATAAATCCGAAACCAAATGCTAATTTTTTCCCGACTTTTAGATTTTCAAAATATTTCATAAACATTTTTATGGCTCTCCATTATTTTTATAAAAAGGTTGTATGTGAAGCACATGGAGTATCGGCAGGCTATAAAAATTAGTTAATGAAAAACTCATTTTCTTAAGTTACATAAGTCAATAATTTAACAGTAATAAAACCTTATTCTTAGTATGAAAACTTATTTACTTAATCACACCGTATTAATGGTGAAGTGATTATTTTAAAAAAAAGTATTATTTGAATGTGCTGCTGTTATTAAATTATGAAAGTGTGGTCAGCGCATATATCGCGCAGTATCAGATTCAGCCGCGTGGACATAAAAAAACCGGGCGAAAGCCCGGTTTTTAGTGTGCAGCATGAGCAGAAATTACAGCCCGTTTTCGGCAATATCCATCGCGAAATAGGTCAGGATAATATCTGCGCCTGCACGTTTAATCGCGCCCAGGCTTTCACGCACCACGGCGCGCTCATCGATGGCGCCGGCTTGTGCCGCGAACTTGATCATCGCGTATTCGCCGCTGACCTGATACGCCGCCAGTGGCAGACGGGAGGCTTCGCGGATATCGCGGATCACATCCAGATATGCCCCAGCCGGTTTCACCATCAGCGCATCGGCGCCTTCCTGCTCATCCATCAGCGATTCACGCACGGCTTCGCGGCGGTTCATCGGGTTCATCTGGTATTGCTTGCGGTTGCCTTTCAGCACGCTGCCGCCCGCTTCACGGAATGGCCCGTACATGGATGACGCAAACTTGGTGGAATACGCCATGATCGAAGTGTCGATGAAACCGGCTTCATCCAGCGCGCTGCGGATGGCCTGTACCTGACCGTCCTGTGCGGCGGATGGTGCAATAAAATCTGCACCTGCGGCAGCGGCAACGACAGCCTGTTTGCCGAGGTTGATCAGCGTAGCGTCGTTGTCCACCCCATGGTCATGCAGCACACCGCAATGGCCGTGCGAGGTGTATTCGCAGAAACAGGTGTCAGACATGACAATCATTTCAGGCACGGTGTCTTTACAGATGCGCGCCATACGGGCGACAAGACCGTTTTCGTTCCAGGTGTCGCTGCCGGTGGCATCCATATGATGCGAAATACCAAACGTCATGACCGAGCGGATACCGGCGCGGGCGTAACGTTCGATTTCAAACGCCAGGCGGGATTCAGGAATGCGCAGTACGCCCGGCATAGCTTCAATCGGTACGTATTCAGAGGTCTCTTCTTCTACGAAAATCGGCAGTACCAGATCGTTGACGCTAAATTCAGTTTCCTGAAAAAGAGTGCGCAGGGATTCGGACTGTCTCAGGCGGCGAAGGCGTGAGCTCGGGAACTGATTCGACATGAAAACTCCTAAAAATTAGTCTGTTGCACTGAAATTTTTTAAGAAACAGGAGTGCAGACAGTTCAGACGGCAGGAGGCATGGCAGCGCCGTCAGACGATGGAGGCTGCATTTTATAATAACTTTTAAACAAATGATGAACTTTCCGTGAGGAGATGTAACAGAGACCGCATTTTTGGAAAGGCGATCCCGGAAAAGGGACCGCCTGAAGGAAGAATTTAACCGAGCCTGATCTCGCGATCGGCTGAGGCAATCGTTGACGGACGGTGGGCGATAAATATCCGCGTAATATCCAATTCGCTGATCGCCTGATTGATGCGCATTTCGTTGTCCAGATCCAGATGGCTGGTGGCTTCATCGAGAAACAAAATTGCCGGGCGACGATACAGCGCGCGGGCAATCAGCACCCGCTGTTTCTGGCCGCCGGACAAGCTGCCGCCCAGTTCGCTGATCAGCGTTTCATAGCCCATCGGCATGCGTTCGATATCGTCGTGGATGTTACAGCGGCGGGCGCAGTCGATAATCCGCGCTTCGTCTTTCTGCTCGTCAAAGCTGGCAATGTTCTCGGCGATAGATCCGGCGAACAACGTATCATCCTGTAACACACAGGCGATGCAGCTGCGGTAATTGTTCAGCCCGGCGGTGGTGATAACCATGCCGTTAATCAGAATGCGGCCTTCAGTTGGCGTCAGCAGACCGGTCATGATTTTCATCAGCGTGGTTTTGCCCTGCCCTGAAGGTCCGGTGATCGCCACGCTTTCCCCCGCCGCCACCGACAGATTCAGGCCATTGATCAGCGGCGCAGAAAGGCTGTCGTACTGAAACACCAGATCCCGCACGTCCAGCGACGCCGCCTCACCTGCCCGCAGCAGTTCACGCTCCGGCAGCGATTTTTCAGTGTCGGTCAGCGCGATATCGGCGATACGGTCGCGGTGCAGGGAAAGCATCCGCAGCTGCAACACCATGTTCAGCAGATTGGCCGCACGCTCGGAAAACTGGCCGCGATAGGTGTTGAACGCCACGAACATCCCAAGTGTCATATGGCCGTCGATGACCTGCGTCGCGCCAAGCCACAGCAGAGCGACCTGATCGAGCGTAGCGATCAGCGTGTTACCGCCGGTAAACATCATTTCAAATTTGGTTTTACGCACCGTCGCATTGGCGTTATCAATGTTCAGGTTGAGCCAGAAATTGGCGCGCGCTTTCGATAAACCGAGCGCTTTCAGCGTGCTGATGCCGTACAGCGTTTCCATAAAGTGGGAACCGGCACGCGCTCCTTTAACGATTTGTTCTTCCGAAACCTGACGGTAGGCGTTGTAGGTCGTCAGACGGAAAACGACATAAATCGCTGTAAAACCGAGAATTACCCAAATCAGCCAGCCGCCGTACAACACCATCATCACGATCAACCCGACCGACATAATGCCATCGATAATACTGTTCACCACATTGGTGGTCAGCGTCGTACGCAGTGTGTCGAGCGAGGTAAAACGCGACTGGATATCACCCAGTTTGCGCTTCTCAAAGTAATCGAGCGGCAGCTTCATCAGATGGTCGAACAGCCGCGCTTTCCACTGCACGTCAATCAGCGTACTCATCACCAGCGACGTCCAGGCGCGCAGCATACTGACGCCGGTGCGGAAAATGATAAAGAACAGCAAGCCGAGACATATCAGCGTCAGCAAATCCGGGTCTTTCGCCGGGATCACGTGATCCATTACCAGCTGCATTCCGACCGGCAGCAGCAGGTTGACCGATTCGATCATCAGCGACAGGCAAAAGATTTTGGTCAGCGCAGGGATCAGCCCGCTGACATTGCCCATCATCTTGCGCAAATTGAGCCGCACGCGCGGTTTTTCGGAGGTAAAACCATTGTCCGGCCACAACTCCAGCGCCACGCCGGTGAAATGCTCCGACACTTCACGCATGCCCAGCGAACGACGCCCGAAAGCCGGATCGTGAATAATCACTTTGCCCTGTTTAACACCGACCAGCACCACAAAATGGTTGAGGTCCCAGTGCAAAATACAGGGTGTTTTCAGCGCATTAAGTTCATCGATATCCAGCTTCAGGGCGCGGGATTTCATCTCATTCGCCGCGGCGATATCCATCAGCGTGCGCAGTGTCGCACCGCGCGAGGAAATGCCGTACTGCTGACGCAGACTCTGCAAATCGACGTGTTTACCGTGATAGCCAAAGACCATCGCCAGACTGGACAGCCCGCATTCAGCGGCTTCGGTTTGAATAATCTGCGGCACCCGGTGGCGCCAGCTAAAGTGCAGGCGGTCAGCCAGCTCCCGTACGTTATCGAGATTCATTAATTGGCCCCACCACGCTTTTCTTCATGCTGTAATACGGAGATAACATCCACTGATACAGCGGTCTTTTCTCCAGGAATAATGTTGATTCGGCTTTCATACCGCTGGATAAATTCAGCGTCTCGCCGTGCCAGTCCATCGCTTTTTTATCCAGTGACACAATCACTTTGTAATACGGCCCGCTGACCGTGCCGTTGGCGGTGCGCGGTGCGCTGGCGTAGGAATTCAGCTCCTGTTCAGAAACCGGCGCGGAAGAAATTGACTCCACCTTGCCGGGGAACTGGCCATATTTTTCAAACGGATAGGCTTCGTAACGGATATTGATGTGCTCACCGGCTTTCACGTAAGGCACGCTTTCATTGGGCAGCCAGGCGACAAGGAAGAATGGCGAATTACTGGCAGGCACCAGTTGCGCAAGGCTGTCACCGGCATTGACCATCTGTCCGGGCGTCACGCTCAGCGAGGAGATTTTGCCGGACGTCGGCGCGGTGATGAGCAAGGAACCCTTAGCATCGGCCTGCGCCAGCTGACGTTCGAGGTCATTACGCTGATAGCCGTACTGTGAAATCTGATTATCAAACTCGGCGGCTCGCGTCACCAGTTCACTGCGCAGATTGGTGATTTGCAGCGCTTCCTGAATCGCCTGAGTATTCAGACTCTGGAACGACGTCTGCTGCTGATAAAACAGGTAACGCTGGTTGTTCAGCTGGTCAGTATTGATGAGACCTTTCTTTTGATATGCGCCGTAGTTTTGCATGCTCTTTTTCATGGCATCCAGCCCTTCCTGCGCCGAATCCACCATGCTCTGCGAAACCTGATGCGCTTTCTCATATTGCTCTAACTGCTGTTGCAGGTTTTGCAGCGTTTCCTGCTTGTTGTGCTCAAGCTGTGCAACGATCGAATCGATTTGCTCACGCTGTTTTTTGATGGCGGCAAGCGTGGTGGTGCTGACATTCCCCGCCTGCGTCACGCGGCTGACGTCAATTTCATACAGCGGCTGGCCTTTTTTAACCGGTTTGCCGGTATCGACATACAGTTTAGTGATCACGCCCTGCTCGGGGCTGAATAAATTGATGCTGTGTGGCTGGGTGATAATTTCACCGCTGACGTTGATACGCCGGGTGTAATTAGTGAAGATTAGGAATATCAGTAAGGAAATAAGAAAAATAGCGGTCAGCGACGTGACAATCCATATCGGCCAGCCGGCAAGTAATAATGCCTTACCCGTCCAGTGGTTTTGCTGATGTTCATTGACCTCTTTACGAAAGAGCATATTTTTTGTTCCGGTAAAACAGGCTGTAAAAACAGAATCTTTGAAAGATAGCAGCCTCAAAACCTCCTGCCACCGCGATTACTCTGAAACATGGGGACCAGTATTCCCGGTGAGCGATAGTTACGCCGTAATATTAAATAGCTTTATGTAGTAAAAATAATATCCCTGGAGCTGATCGATTATTTTTTATACCTGAAATAAATAAATCGATCTTCTTAACTATTAATTTAACTTAAAAAACAATTAGTTATATGTAAATCTCCACTTAGGAGATTATTCCTAGTCAAATTCCGCCGCCAGTGCTCTAGGCTTAATCCCTGTGAAGACATTGCGTAGAAATTATCTCCATAGCATTACTCAATGTTTTCATCGCCCCCGGTTTTTAAGGGGACTTGCTTTAACAGATTAAAAGGAAGGCCTAAGATGAAACAATTAACAGAACATGATATTGAAATGGTTAATGGTGCGGGTTGGTCGGAAGATGTGAATAAAGTTGCCGATCGCCTATCAAGCTTTGGTCAGGACGCGGTAAGTGACACCAGTAATGCGGTGAACAAGGCGTATTCACAAATTTCCGATGGTCTTGCTAAAGCACAGAACTATCTGACAACCTAGTTTATAAACCGCTTTCGCTTTAAGGAAAGCAGCGTTATAAGCAACCCAGTCAGAGTAATACAAGCCCCCGCTCACGCGGGGGCTTTTTTTGTTTAGTTTTGTTTAGCCAGGTTTATAAACATAAACGTCAAACACCCGCTTTCGTTTTATCGCTCTTCACCATGCTGTTTTTCAGCTTGCCGATAAGTTCGCGGCGAAAATCACCCAGTTTTGGTTTATCGCCCTCAAGCCAGGGTAACGGACGGCAGAGTTCCATGGTTTTGATACCCAGACGGGCAGTCAGCAATCCGGCACCGATACCTTGTGCTGCGCGGGCAGAAAGACGTGCCGCCAGATCCTGTGACATCCAGTCCATCCCCACTTCGCGTACCAGTTCAGACGCCCCGGCAAACGCCATATTCAGCAGCACCAGACGGAACAAACGGATACGGCTGTAGTAACCGAGTTCGATGCCATACAGCACCGCGATACGGTTGACCAGACGCAGGTTGCGCCAGGCGATAAAGGCCATATCCACCAGCGCCAGCGGGCTGACGGCGATCATCAGCGCCGATTCCGCCGCCGAATGACTGATTTCACGGCGTGCCTGCGCGTCGAGGACCGGCTGAACTAATCGCGCGTAAAGCTCGACCACTTCACGGTCATTCTGCGTTTCGTGCAGTGACGCCTTCCAGCGCTGTAATGCCGGATGGCTGTTATCCAGACCAGCCTGCGCCGCCAGTTTTTCGCAAAATGCGCGCCCCTGCCCTAAGCCATGACTGTGCATTAATTCCCGCGCCTCATCACGCTCATCGGCGCGCTGACGCAGGCGGTACAAGCGCCGCCATTCGGTCGCAATGGAACCGACACCGGCGAGGATAATCAACCCGCCCGCCGTGCATGCGCCGAGTGCCACCCAGTCCTGCTGGATCCACGCCTCGTGAACCCATTGGACGCCCTGCGCGACTACGCTGATACCCAGCACCGCCACGCCGAGGCGGACAATTTTGCCCCACAAACTGCGGCGCGGTTTCAGCGCACGGTTAAGCACCGCTTCGGCTTCACCTTCTTCCTGCTGTTCGTCGGTTTCGACGGTGACCGGAATAAAGCGTTCTGAAATCTGTTCGTCAAACGCCAGCGCCGGTTTAATCACCGGTTCAGCCGGGGCTTTTAATTCCGTTTCAAAATCGATACGCGGTTTGATGGGTTCGCTCATCGCATTTTATCTCCCAGTAAAAACTCCATCACCGCATCCAGACGGATGTGCGGCAACGGCGTATCCACGCTCATTTCACGCGGACGAAACTCGTCAAAGTGGAACCCCTGTTTTTGCCAGAATGCATGCCCCGGCAAACGCGCCGGTACTTCGCCGGGGAACACTGTCAGCGGCGCGCCATCCTGTAACCGGTGACCTTTCAGCGCGGGCAAACTTTGCCCCTGATATTCGACCATGCCGGTTTCTGTCGCCTGAACCGACGCCAGACCAGCGCAGTCCATGCTGATGCCTTCGAAAGCGGCGTTCTGCCAGGCTTCCTGCACCAGTTGCTGCAACAGCGACACCAGGCTGGCGTGCTGATCGCCGGTAATGTGATCGGCTTTAGTGGCGGCGAACATCAGTTTGTCGATGCACGGATTAAACAGACGGCGGAACAGCGTGCGTTTACCGTAATGGAAACTTTGCATCAGCTGCGTCAGCGCGAGGCGCATATCGTTGAACGCCTGCGGTCCGCTGTTGAGCGGCTGCAGACAATCGACCAGCACAATCTGGCGGTCAAATTTCACAAAGTGATCTTTGTAAAAACCTTTCACGATGTGCTGGCAGTAATAGTCGAAACGCGCACGCAGCATACCCAGATTGCTGTTTTTATCCGCCTGTGCAAGTTGCGCATCGGAATAGCGGTTCAGCTCCGGCCACGGGAAAAATTGCAGCGCAGGCGCACCAGCCATATCTCCCGGAAGAACAAAACGCCCCGGCTGGATAAAGTGCAAACCTTCGGTTTTGCAGCGCACCAGATAATCGGTGTAGGCCTGTGAAATTGTGCCCAGCAGATTTTCATCGGCCGGGGCCAGCGGATCACATTGTTCGCACAGCGTCAGCCACGGCTTCGCCCATTCTGCGCGATCGCCCTGCAACAGCCCCGCCATCTGGCGTGACCAGTCGAGATAATTTTGCTCCAGCATCGGCAAATCCAGCAGCCATTCGCCGGGATAATCTACGATCTCCAGATATAACGTGGAGGTATCTTTGAAGTGACGCAGCAGGGAATCGTTGGAGCGGTAACGCAATGCCAGACGGATTTCGCTGACACCACGGGTTGGCGTTGGCCATGCGGGCGGCGTGCCGTAGAGTGCCGCCAGACCTTCGTCATAGGAAAAGCGCGACACGCCCAGATCACGCTGGGGAACGCGTTTTACGCCAAGCAGACGCTCCTCGCGGGCAGCCGAAAACAGCGGTAAACGTGCGCCGCTGTGCATATGTAAAAGCTGGTTAACGAAGGCGGTGATGAAAGCGGTTTTTCCGCTGCGGCTTAAACCGGTGACGGCCAGCCTCAGATGCCTGTCCATGCCGCGATTGATCAGTGAATTAAAGTCGTTTTGTAGTCTTTTCATTGCTCTCCCTGGCGTAGCGCCCAAACAGCGCGGTAAGAATACGTTTGAATAACGGTTCTAATAATAGTGCTAAAACATACCGCAATGGGCCTTTTCCCACCACGCCCAGCACACGCGCTGCCAGTCCGGCAGGGCCAAAGGTCAGCGCCAGTGTAATGATCACGCTGAAAACTTTCGAAAACAGGCTGCGCTTACCCGGCAGCGAGGAATTCAGGTAACGGGTCATAAAGATTCCTTAAGCGGGAGGTGAGAAGGAAAATAGCAGCCGGAGCCAGGTCCGGCAGCCAGAGGCAAAGCGGCAGATAAAGAATTAAAGCTGGCGGAACCGGCTACGTACGCCGAAGGTTTCCGAAGTGACATAGCGTTCGACCTGACGTAAACGCTGCTCGCTGGCTTTCAGTTCACGGTCGGCTTCTTCCAATAAATTACGCGGCGATGGCGCATTTTCATCTTCATATTCGCTGGCCGGAACAGGGTCAAGTACGTAGCTGAGAATAATGTAGGCCACGACAGTGAACATGAACAAACCAAAGAAAATCGACAGCACCGCCATGATGCGCAGCAGTTTTACCGGTACGCCCAGATAGTGCGCGAGCCCGGCCAGAACGCCTTTAATTACGCCCTCTTCCGGCACGCGGTAGAGTTTTTTCTCAGACAGACGGGTCGCCATTATGATTGCCTCCAGCCCGGATGTTCGGCGTCGAGAATTTCTTCCAGCGCCTGAATACGTTCGCGCATACGTTGCGCTTCATGGGTCAGACTGGTGAGATTTTGCATCTCATGCTGACTAAGCTGACTGCCATTTTGCTGGCGATTGCTGTAGTGAAGCCACAACCAGACGGGCGCCACGAATAAAACGAAAATAGTCAGCGGAATAGCTAAAAACAGGAAGCTCATTGTCTCTCCTTATGAGTCTTTTTTGTTACCGGTTACGGCGTTTATCCTGCGATAACCTGCCTGCGAACAGGCAGGTTTGATGGCAAACATTACGCGTCCTGGTTGCCGTTCATTTTAGCTTTCAGGGCAGCAATTTGTGCGCTGATTTCATCGTCGGCTTTGAGTTCGGCGAACTGCTGGTCCAGCGATTTCTTTTTGCCGATGCTCACACTTTCAGCTTCCGCTTCCATATGATCAATACGACGTTCGAACTGCTCAAAACGCGCCATCGCTTCATCAATTTTACCGCTGTCGAGCTGACGGCGAACGTCACGGGAAGACGCCGCAGCCTGATGACGTAAGGTCAGCGCCTGCTGACGCGCACGGGTTTCGGTCAGTTTGCTTTCCAGCTCGCCAATCTCTGACTTCATGCGATCCAGCGTTTCTTCTACGACAGTCACTTCGTTTTTCAGCGTGGTGACCAGCTCGGACAGTTTTTGCTTTTCGATCAACGCCGCACGGGCCAGATCATCTTTATCTTTACGCAGCGCCAGTTCGGCTTTGTCCTGCCATTCGTTCTGCTGGGCTTCACCCTGATCGATACGGCGGATCAGTTGTTTCTTTTCTGCCAGCGCACGGGCGGAGGTCGAACGCAGTTCCACCAGCGTGTCTTCCATTTCCTGAATCATCAGACGAACCAGTTTTTGCGGATCTTCAGCTTTATCCAGCAAGGTGTTGATGTTGGCGTTAATGATGTCAGCGAAGCGAGAAAAAATACCCATAATCGAAATTCCTCTTTGTTTCTGTTTGGTTTCCGGCCAAATGATTACCGGTCAAATCCGCAGGAAAATTTTCAACTGCGGCAATAAACCTATATCAGGATCCGTGCCAACTTTTTAAAATCATTATCTCCATGAATAAATTGAATTTTTTATTTTCGTCTCTGCTATGCTTATTTTTAGAGATGATTATTTTCACTAAGAGTTAGTGTGTTTCACCACACAAGGAATGCCAAATGACGGATAACACAGACAATTTGCTGGGCGAAGCTAACGCCTTTATTGAAGTGCTGGAACAGGTCTCGCAACTGGCTAAGCTGAACAAGCCGGTTCTGGTCACCGGCGAACGCGGCAGTGGTAAAGAACTGATCGCGCATCGTCTGCATTATCTGTCGCCCCGCTGGCAGGGGCCGTTTATTTCACTCAACTGCGCGGCGCTGAATGAAAACCTGCTCGATTCCGAGCTGTTCGGCCACGAAGCGGGCGCGTTTACCGGCGCGCAGAAACGCCATCTCGGGCGGTTTGAACGCGCTGACGGCGGCACATTGTTTCTTGATGAACTGGCGACCGCACCGATGCTGGTGCAGGAAAAACTGCTGCGCGTGATTGAATATGGCCATCTGGAGCGCGTCGGCGGGAGCCAGCCGTTGCAGGTGGATGTGCGGCTGGTGTGCGCAACTAACGATGATTTACCGCAACTGGCGGCAGACGGAAAATTCCGCGCCGACCTGCTGGACCGGCTGGCATTTGATGTCGTGCAGTTGCCGCCGCTGCGTGAACGCCAGCAGGACATCATGTTGCTGGCCGAGCACTTTGCCATTCAGATGTGCCGGGAACTTTCGCTGCCTTTATTTCCCGGTTTTACCGATTATGCGCGTGAGACGCTGATGGCCTACCGCTGGCCGGGCAATATCCGCGAGCTCAAAAACGTGGTGGAACGCTCGATGTACCGTCATGGAACCAGCGATTTTCCGCTCGATAACATCATTCTGAATCCGTTTGCCCGGCGCACTTCTGTTACCGGGCCCGCAGATATCAGTCAGCACGATAATTTGCCGACACTGCCGTTAGACCTTAAACAATGGGTGACGGAGCAGGAAAAAAATCTGATTGAACAGGCTTTACGGCAGGCGAGATTTAATCAGCGCAAGGCGGCCGAATTACTGAACGTGACGTATCATCAGTTGCGCGGAATGTTGAAGAAGCATGGGATACAGGTGAATGCGCAGGAAATCGCTGAATAACAGACAAAAAAAAGCCAGCACCCGAGCTGGCTAAGTAATACTGGAAGCAATGTGAGCAATGTCGTACCTCGCGATTAACGCCCTGGCGGGTCGCCTCTCGTTCGGTGAAAAGAATGATAATGGTTCTCAGTATCGTCTGTAAAGCACTTTGTTGAGAATATTTCTCATTACCACAATGACGTTATGGCTACTTAATGAACACCCTCAACGTCATTAAGGTCTACCATTCGGGGAACGGATCGGCCATCTCCATCCAGCTTTCGATGCCTTCCGCCATCTGTACTTCGCTTAGCAGGCACGCATCGAGGCGCCGGATAATCTCTTCTTTATTCAGATGCTGGCCGATAAACACCAGCTCCTGACGCATATCGCCGAACGGCTCCACCCATTTTTCCATAATATGTTCCCTGGTCTCCTTGTCCTGTGGCCAGTCACTTTCCGGCAGCGCCCGCCAGAAAATCCCCGCCATACCATAACGGGCAATGCCGCCCGCCTGACTCCATTGCCCGGCAAAACGCGGACGCGTCGCCAGCCAGAAGAAACCTTTCGAACGCAGCAAGGTGCCACCGCCCCAGTCGCCATGCACCACGCGATAAAATTTATCCGGATCAAACGGCCTGCGCGCCGTGTAGACAAAGCTGCTGATGCCGTACTCTTCGGTTTCCGGCGTGTGTTCGCCACGCAGTTCTTTCAGCCATCCCGGCGCAAGTTGCGCCTTAGCAAAATCAAAACGGTGCGTATTTAGCACGGCATCAACCGGCAGGCTGCCGGGACAAATCGGGATGATATGCGCATCGGGGTTCAGACTCCTTAACAGCGCAATCACTTCGCGCTGCTGCTGGCTGTCGAGAAGGTCGGTTTTGCTCACCAGCAGTACATTACAGAATTCAATCTGGTCGATGAGTAAATCCGTCACGCTGCGCGTATCGTCATCACCCAGACTTTCACCGGCCTCCTGCACGCTGCGCGCTTCCTGATATTGCTGCATAAAGTTGACGCCATCTACTACGGTGACCAGCGTGTCGAGGCGCGCAAACTGCGACAGGCTCTCGCCATTTTCATCCTCAAAGGTAAAGGTTTCCGCCACCGGCAGCGGTTCCGAAATGCCGCTTGATTCAATCAGCAGATAATCAAAACGTCCGGCCTGCGCCAGTTCACGCACGGAAATCAGCAAATCTTCCCGCAGGGTACAGCAGATGCAACCGTTGCTCATTTCCACCAGTTTTTCCTGCTGGCGGTCAAGGGTGATTTCACTGGCGACCAGCGCGGCGTCGATGTTCACCTCGCTCATGTCATTGACGATCACCGCCACGCGTAATCCCTGGCGGTTATTCAGAATATGGTTGAGGACGGTAGTTTTGCCGGCGCCGAGAAATCCCGACAGCACGGTAACGGGGAGTAAGGACATCGTTAACCTCTTTTCGAAGGACAGTGCAGGAATACTTCGCCTGCGATTATTGTTACAATATAACATAACAACAGCAATCCAAATTCAAGGGTTTTATTTTCAGCGCCTCTTTTTTGCCGGAAAACGAACGGTTTTTGCGCGAAGTGCCGCAGTACCTCACGCTGATTTGCTCAATGGATTGGGGTACCTCGCAGAGTACGGTACACTTAGGGTATTGCACCTTAACTTTGAAGCCTTTATGCGTCGTCTAACTTTGTGGATGCTTTTACTGAGCGGCTTGTCCACAGCAGTTTTTGCTGAGACTGCCCCAACACACGCCAGCCCGACGCCAGTTACGGCGCCGGTGAAAGATATTCGTCAGAGCGGCTTTGTCTACTGCGTGAACGGCATGGTTAATACCTTTAACCCGCAAAAAGCCAGCAGCGGGCTGATCATCGACACACTTGCCGCGCAGTTATATGACCGCCTGCTGGACGTTGACCCCTATACCTATCGCCTGATCCCCGAACTGGCGCAAAGCTGGGAAGTGCTGGATGACGGCGCGACCTACCGTTTCCACCTGCGCAAAGACGTGCCTTTCCAGAAGACCGGCTGGTTTTCGCCGTCGCGTAAAATGAATGCTGACGACGTGGTATTCAGCTTCCAGCGCATTGTGGATCCGAAAAATCATTATCACGCGGTGAACGGCGAGGAATATCCGTATTTCGACAGCCTGCAGTTTGCACGGGCAGTGAAAAGCATTAAAAAACTCGATAATTATACAGTCGAGTTTCGTCTCAATAATCCTGATGCCTCGTTCCTCTGGCATCTTGCAACGCACTACGCACCGGTACTTTCGGCTGAATATGCGGCGAATCTGACCAAATCCGGTAATGAAGAAGAGATTGATCGTCAGCCGGTGGGGACAGGCCCGTTCCAGCTGGGCGAATACCGCACCGGTCAGTACGTACGTCTGGCGCGTAACGGGCAATACTGGAAAGGTACGCCACGCATGTCACAGGTGGTGATTGATATGGGCGTCGGCGGCACCGGACGTTTGTCCAAACTGCTGACCGGCGAGTGTGATGTGCTGGCGTACCCTGCGGCCAGTCAGCTGTCGATTTTGCGCGAAGATCCGCGTTTGCGTCTTTCCCTGCGTCCGGGTATGAACGTTGCGTATCTGGCCTTCAACACCAATAAAGCGCCGCTCAACGATCCGCGTATCCGTCAGGCGGTCGCACTGTCTATCAATAATCAGCGCCTGATGCAGTCAATTTATTACGGCACCGCCGAAACCGCTGCCTCTATTCTGCCGCGCGCGTCGTGGGCCTATGACAGCAATGCACAGGTCACGGAATACAATCCTGAAAAAGCGAAGCAAATACTGAAAGATCTCGGTCAGGAGAAACTCAATCTGCATTTGTGGGTACCGACGGCCTCCCAGTCATTTAACCCGAGTCCGCTGAAAACCGCCGAACTGATCCAGGCAGATTTATCACAGGTCGGGATCAAAGTGACCATTGTTCCGGTTGAAGGGCGTTTCCAGGAAGCCAAGCTGATGGAAATGAACCATGATTTGACGCTGACAGGCTGGTCAACCGACAGTAATGACCCCGACAGTTTCTTCCGCCCGATGCTCAGTTGTGCGGCACTTCATTCGCAGACCAACTATGCTCACTGGTGTGATCCTGCATTTGACGAATTACTCCGTCAGGGGCTTTTGTCACAGCAACTTTCACAGCGCATCGAGTTTTATCAGCAGGCGCAAAAAATCCTTGAGCTGCAACTGCCGGTGTTGCCTCTGGCCTCTTCCCTGCGACTTCAGGCTTATCGTTACGACATCAAAGGACTGGTATTGAGCCCGTTTGGTAACTCTTCGTTTGCTGGCGTCTTCCGTGAAGATGAAAAAAGTCGTAATGACGAAGGAAGGAAAGCCCCATGATTATCTTCACGTTACGTCGCATATTGCTGCTGATCGCCACGCTGTTCTTTCTCAGCCTGGTGGCGTTCAGCCTGAGCTATTTTACGCCCAACGCGCCGTTACGCGGTGCATCATTATGGGATGCTTACCGTTTCTATTTTATTGGCATCTGCCAGTTTGATTTTGGCGTGTCGAGTATCAATGGCGAAAGTATTACCTATCAGCTTAAAGCCGTATTCCCGGCGACCATGGAACTGTGCGTGCTGGCCTTTGCGCTGGCGTTAGTGGTGGGCATTCCGCTGGGGATACTGGCGGGTGTCATGCGCGGGAAATGGCCTGACGTGGCGATCAGCAGCCTCGCCCTGCTCGGCTTTTCCATTCCGGTATTCTGGCTGTCCGTATTGCTGATGCTGTTCTTCTCGATGCAGCTTGGCTGGCTGCCGGTGTCCGGTCGCCTCGATTTGCTCTATCAGTTAAAAACCGTTACCGGCCTGACGCTGGTGGACGCGTGGCTGTCTGACTCACCTTATCGCCATGAGATGATCATGAGCGCCATCCGCCATATGATTTTGCCTATCGCCGCGCTTGCCGTTGCGCCGACCACCGAGGTTATCCGCCTGATGCGCATTTCCACCGACGATGTGCTGGCGAAAAACTACGTGAAAGCCGCCGCAACGCGCGGTTTATCGCGCTTTACCATAATCCGCCGTCATGTGTTGCATAACGCGCTGCCGCCGATCATTCCTAAACTCGGCCTGCAATTTTCGACAATGCTGACACTGGCAATGATTACCGAAGTGGTCTTTAACTGGCCGGGTATTGGCCGCTGGCTGATCAACGCTATCCGCCAGCAGGACTATGCTGCGATTTCCGCAGGTGTAATGGTGGTGGGATCGCTGGTGATTGTGGTTAACGTACTTTCAGACATTCTCGGTGCATTAATGAATCCATTGAAACATAAGGAATGGTATGCCCTTCGATAATGTATACCGCGAAAAACAGGTACCCAGCCCGCTGCGTCACACCTGGGGGATTTTCTATCGCGACACGCTGTCGATGATCGGCTTTTATGGCGTGATCGGACTGTTGTTTTTATGTATTTTCGGCCATCTGCTGGCGCCTTATGCGCTCGATCAGCAATTCCTCGGCTACCAGTTGTTGCCGCCTTCATGGTCGCGCTACGGCAATGTGTCCTTCTTCCTCGGCACGGACGATCTGGGCCGGGATTTGCTCAGCCGGATGTTAACCGGTGCGGCACCCACCATCGGTGGCGCGCTGGTGATTACCCTCGCAGCCTCGCTGTGTGGCGTGATTATTGGCGTGCTGGCCGGGATCACACGCGGTCTGAAATCAGCCATTCTTAACCATATTCTGGATACGCTGCTTTCAATTCCTTCCCTGCTGCTGGCGATTGTGGTGGTGGCCTTTATCGGCCCGAAACTTGAGCACGCGATGCTGGCCGTCTGGCTGGCGCTGTTGCCACGCATTTCGCGCACCATTTACAGCGCCGTACATGATGAGCTGGAAAAAGAATATGTGGTTGCCGTGCGTCTCGATGGCGCATCGACGTGGCAGATCCTGCGTTATGCCGTATTGCCCAATATTGTGGCGGTGCTGGCAACGGAGTTTACCCGCGCCTTGTCGATGGCAATTCTGGATATCGCCGCGTTAGGTTTTCTGGATTTGGGCGCACAATTACCTTCGCCGGAATGGGGAGCGATGCTCGGTGATTCACTTGAACTGGTGTATGTCGCACCCTGGACCGTCATGCTGCCGGGTGCTGCTATTCTTATCAGCGTATTGCTGATCAATCTGCTGGGTGACGGTGTGCGTCGGGCGATCAATGCGGGAGTGGAATAATGCCTTTACTCGATATCCGCAATCTGACCATTGAATTTATGACTGCCGACGGGCCGGTCAAAGCGGTTGATCGCGTCAGCATGACGCTGAATGCCGGTGAAATCCGCGGACTGGTGGGTGAATCTGGCTCAGGCAAAAGCCTGATTGCCAAAGCTATCTGCGGCGTAACCAAAGATAACTGGCGCGTGACGGCAGACCGTATGCGCTTTGATAACATCGATCTGTTGCAGCTGTCGCCACGCGAGCGGCGCAAACTGGTCGGGCAAAACGTGTCGATGATTTTTCAGGAGCCACAATCCTGTCTCGATCCTTCCGAGAGTATTGGCCGTCAGTTAATTCAGGCGATCCCCGGCTGGACATATAAAGGCCGCTGGTATCAGCGCTGGAAGTGGCGCAAAAAACGCGCTATTGAGCTGCTGCACCGCGTCGGGATTAAAGATCACAAAGACATCATGGCCAGCTATCCGTACGAACTGACCGAAGGTGAATGTCAGAAAGTGATGATTGCCATTGCTCTGGCGAATCAGCCGCGTTTGCTGATTGCGGATGAACCCACCAACGCAATGGAGCCGACCACACAGGCGCAGATTTTCCGCCTGCTGGCACGGCTGAACCAAAACAATAACACCACGATTTTGCTGATCAGCCACGACCTGCAAATGATGAGTAAATGGGCGAACCGCATAAACGTATTGTATTGCGGTCAGACCGTTGAGAGCGCCGTGTGTGAAGATCTGCTAGCCGCACCGCATCATCCTTATACACAGGCACTGATCCGCGCAATGCCTGATTTTGGCCGTTCCCTGCCACATAAAAGCCGGCTGAATACTCTGCCGGGGGCGATTCCTTCACTGGAACATCTGCCGATCGGCTGTCGTCTGGGGCCACGCTGCCCTTACGCGCAGAAAAAATGCATCGAAACGCCACGTCTGCGTCTGGCAAAAACACATGCTTACGCCTGCCACTTCCCGCTGAACATGGAGGAGCAATGATGGGCGAAACCCTGCTCGAAGTCCGTAACCTGAGCAAAACGTTCCGTTATCGCACCGGGTTGTTCCGCAAAATGAATCTGGATGCTGTAAAGCCGGTCAGCTTTACCCTGCGCGAAAAACAAACGCTGGCGATCATCGGTGAAAACGGCTCAGGCAAATCAACACTGGCGAAAATGCTCTCCGGCATGGTTGAACCGAGCGGCGGCGAAATCCTGATTGATGAGCATCCGCTTGAGTTTCGTGATTACCGCTTCCGCAGTCAGCAAATCCGTATGATTTTTCAGGATCCCAGCACTTCGCTCAATCCGCGTCAGCGCATCGGTCAGTTGCTCGAAGCACCTTTACGTCTCAACAGTGAAATGAACGCACAGCAGCGTGAACAACGCATCAACCAGACCCTGCGGCTGGTTGGTATGCTGCCGGATCATGCGAATTATTACCCGCATATGCTGGCTTCCGGTCAGAAGCAGAGCGTTGCGCTGGCGCGCGCACTGATCCTGCAACCGAAAGTGATTGTTGCCGATGAGGCGCTGGCGTCTCTGGATATGTCCATGCGTTCACAAATCATCAACATGATGCTGGAGTTACAGGAAAAGCAGGGCATCTCATACATATACGTCACCCAGCACCTTGGCATGATGAAACATATCAGTGATCAGGTGTTGGTGATGCATGAAGGTGAAGTGGTCGAGCGCGGCAATACCGCTGAAGTGCTGGCGGCACCACTGCATGATCTGACGAAAAGGCTGATCGCCAGTCACTTTGGCGAAGCACTCACAGCAGATGCCTGGCGGCGCGACGGAAATTAACGATTTCTGAAGGGGCGATTCACAGAATCAATACCAAACGGTGCCTGAAATGGGTGCCGTTTTTTATGTTTGCAATCGGGTAAATTGCCGATGAAATTCGCGACCAAACCCGTTCCTCTGGCATATTTGCCGTTTTCTATTCCTTTTAGATATGATTTATCGCTTAACATTATTTTATATCGACAACAGTATCGGCAAGGATAGGGTCTGATAATTTGCCTGGAAGCCAGGCTTGAAGCAAAGGACCCTTTCATGGAACAACAACGCAAGGCCGCACACAGCGGCTGGTATCATGAAACACAATCCAGCCAGTATGGACACCTGCCGCTCGATCCCCATGCTGCGTTAGTTCAGGATCGCTTTCTGCTCGGACTGGATAATCAGCTTGATCCGACACTTCGCCAGTTGCTTAATGAGCGCCAGAAACTTCTGCGTGCTTCCCGCGCCAGCTATGAGGTGCTTTTCCCGGATCATCTCAGCGTATCGCGTACAGAAACGCTTTCTTTATATGACCGCCTCAGCAGTGCGCTGACCGTTGCGCAGGTGACCGGAGTACAATCACTTTGTAGCCATTACGCCGCCCGCCTCGCCCCGCTTTCCAGCCCTGATGCCTCCCGTGAAAGTAATATCCGCCAGACTCATATCACTCAGTTCGCCCGGTTACTCGCCACTCAGCCCACGCTTATCACGCCGTCTATGCTGGATCAGCTCAGCCACGTAGGGTTCAGTACGCGGGATATCGTGACCTTCACGCAACTGATCGGTTTTGTCAGTTATCAGGCGCGCGTGCTGGCCGTAGTGAATGGTTTGCGCGGGCGTGCGGCCGCGGTGCTCCCCGGATTCCCGGCGCCGGAAGGTTGCGAGCAGAAAGGGTTTTCGCTGGCCATGTTGCAATGGAAATCAAGGCTGCCGGAAGTGGCACCGGATGCCGCAAGCAAGCATCAGCAGGATGTTCTGGATTTGATCGCGCCCGATGCGCGCTCTTCTTCTTTTTACACTTTGCTGGTGCATGACGCCGATGCGCTGAGCGAATTCTCTGCCGTCTTTAATCATGTGATGCAGGCCGGTGAGCGTCCAAAAGCTGCGTGGCGCGAGTTATCGGCGGTGGCAACCTCACAGTTAAATGGTTGCCTGTACTGCGCAGGGATCCATGGACGTCTGTATCTGGAAGCCGGCGGCAACGCAGCCATTATCGGCTCCTTGTTCGAAGAAAATCATCGCGACGATGCCGTTGATGCACTGTCGAAAACGCTGTCCGACAGAAAGGAAGCTGCCTTGCTGGAGGCCGTGATTACGCTGACCCGCACGCCGGAACGTTTTGACGCGCGCCAGTTACACGGATTATCAGATGCCGGTTATTCGGCAACACAATCTCTGGATATCCTGCTGACCGCCGCGCTGTTCAGCTGGTCAAATCGTCTGATCCAGACACTTGGCGATACGCTGAACGGCTAAGTTCAGTCCGGAACCCTTCATGCTATTGCTTCTCTTTCCGGCAGGATATTCCCCTGCCGGAAAAGCCAAATGTAAATACCCCCGCCACCTAACCGCCATAAGTCGTACTAATCTTATTTTCAATCGGAAATTTAGTGTTAAAACGAGATGCAGATCACACTAGACTGTGTCTCATTCTGAATACCTTCGCAGCGTTGTTTTTCCGTTTCATAAAACCCCGTAAAGAGCGTCACAATCCAGACGTATTCACTATTTATTCACCTCTCGATGGGTGAATAATCCAGTTAAGAGTTTTTGAGAAAAACAATAACAAAATTAGAATGTGGAATATTATTTATACAACATATTCACATTGTCTATTTAGAAAACATAAACGTTAATTCTGCATAACATTTCGAACACAGTTTAATCAGGCCGGATAAGTTAAATGTAACAGCATATGTCAAACTCCTTGCCTCATTTACGAAGATAGTGAACATTACTTGCCGTCATCCCATCTTATAACAATGCAAAGGGTGCTTATTTCGCGCCACTTATGCGTTTCTGCTCTATAAAAGCAGAAGGAATAAACAGAGGTACGAGTGTCAACTGCAAACAAAACACCCAACAATGAAAGCGTGAGTCTGAACGCCTTCAAACAGCCAAAAGCGTTTTATCTGATCTTCTCCATCGAATTGTGGGAACGTTTCGGTTATTACGGCCTGCAAGGGATTATGGCGGTTTACCTGGTCAAAATGCTTGGCCTGAGTGAAGCTGACTCCATCACCCTGTTCTCATCTTTCAGTGCGCTGGTTTACGGCTTCGTGGCCATTGGCGGCTGGTTAGGTGATAAAGTTCTCGGCTCAAAACGCGTGATCGTGCTCGGCGCGATAGTTCTGGCGTTAGGTTATTCCTTCGTTGCATATTCTGGCCACGAAGTGTTCTGGGTTTATCTGGGTATGGCGACTATCGCCGTCGGTAGTGGCTTATTTAAAGCAAATCCATCCTCATTGCTTTCTACCTGCTACGAAAAAGATGACCCGCGTCTTGATGGCGCATTTACCATGTATTACATGTCCGTCAATATCGGCTCATTCTTCTCCATGCTGGCAACCCCATGGCTTGCCGCGCAGTATGGCTGGAGCGTCGCGTTCTCTCTGAGCGTGGTCGGTATGTTAATCACCATCGTGAACTTCATGTTCTGTCGCAAATGGGTAAAACGTCAGGGTTCTAAACCAGACTTCTCCCCGCTGCAGTTCAAAAAGCTGCTGATGGTCCTGGTCGGTGTGGTTGCACTGGTCTTCCTGTCCAGCTGGTTGCTGCATAACCAAACTATCGCACGTATGGTTCTGGGTGTGGTTTCCGTAGGGATCATCATTGTCTTTGCGAAAGAAACCTTCTCTATGAAGGGTATCGCACGTCGTAAGATGATTGTGGCGTTCCTGCTGATGATGGAAGCCGTCGTGTTCTTCGTGCTGTACAGCCAGATGCCAACGTCTCTGAACTTCTTTGCTATTCATAATGTCGGCCATGACCTGCTGGGTATCAGCTTCCAGCCTGAACAGTTCCAGGCCCTGAACCCGTTCTGGATCATGGTAGCCAGCCCGATTCTGGCCGCGATATACACTAAAGTAGGCGACCGTATGCCTATGCCGCACAAGTTTGCCATTGGTATGGTGCTCTGTTCAGGCGCGTTCCTGGTTCTGCCATGGGGTGCAAGCCTGGCAAATGAACAGGGCATCGTTTCTGTTAACTGGCTGGTGCTGAGCTATGCACTGCAAAGTATCGGTGAACTGATGATTTCCGGTTTGGGTCTGGCGATGGTTGCACAGCTGGTACCACAGCGTCTGATGGGCTTCATCATGGGCGCATGGTTCCTGACTACCGCGGCTGCGGCGATTATCGCGGGCTACGTGGCGAACCTGACGGCTGTGCCTTCCGACATTGAAGATGCGCACGCTTCTCTGGCAATTTACAGCCATGTGTTCCTGCAAATTGGTATTGCGACCGCTGTGATTGCCGTGCTGATGCTGGTAACTGCCTCTAAGCTGCACCGCATGACGCTGGATCGTGACACTGACGAGAAGCAACCTGAACTGGCTTCTGCTGCTCAGTAAACGCAGAACGTCATTCTTGATGGTTGACGAACGCCTCCCCCGGGAGGCGTTTTTTATGGACGCATTTTTATGGACGCGTTTTTATGGACGCGTTTTTATGGACGAACGTCTCCCACGATTTACCCGAGATAATAACGCCCTTTTCCGCTTTGTTTTGCCCGATACATGGCGGCATCAGCGCGCGCCATCAGCGTATCGGGTAACAAAGGCTGACGCGCACGCCCTACCGCCACGCCAATACTGGCTGACAGCGAAACCGGCACGTCCGCTACGCGCTCCACACTGCGTAATGCGTTCATGAGACTGATGCAAATCCGGCTGACGTCGCTTTCCGTATTCACTAAATGACCCAGCAGGACCGTAAACTCATCCCCCGCCAGACGTGCAACCACGTCATGAGAACGCAGATTATCGCGCAAGGTATGTCCGAAAAACTTCAGGATCAGGTCGCCAAATTCGTGCCCGTAGGTGTCGTTGTAAGCTTTAAAGTTATCAATGTCTAAAAAAAGTAAGGCTATGTCTTTGTCTGCTTTTTCTTGTTGTCTGGCCGCGTAAATCAGGGATTGCTGAAATGCACGCCGGTTAGGAAGTCCGGTCAGCGAATCATGATTGGCTTCGAATTCCAGCTGCGCCTGGAGTTCTTTAATCTCACTGATGTCGGTCGAAAGGCCATAGTAGCCGCGGCCACCGTCATCACAAGGGATAAGCGTCGTGTGTAAAACGCCCCCCTTTCCGTGACGGGAATAACCGGGTAACTCGATGTCATAACTGACGGCAACGCCTTGCAGAACCTGACGAATATAAGGCTCGATTTGCTGGTACGTTGTATGCCCGACGACGTCTTTCACCTGCCGGCCACGCACTTCATCTTCTGCCACGCCATACCAGCTGGCATGAAAGTGGTTCACAAAAATGTATTCTTCATTCGCATCCACATGACAAATCAGTGCCGGAATGTTGTCGGTTATGGCCCGCAGCCGGTTTTTGCTTTCCGTCAGTTCCCGTTCCCGGTTCAGACGTTGTGCAATTTCCTGATGCAACTGATCCATCGCAACCTGCAGTTCATTGGTGCGCGCAGCCACCCGTCTCTCCAGATCGCCCTGCAACGAATACAGCGTCTGCTCAATGTTTTTGCGCTCAGTAATGTCGCTGATCACCACAATATAGTGGTGTGCCTCGCCGGCTGCGTTACGTACCAGAGAAGCGGTCAGCGTCACCCACAGCGTGCTGCCATTAGATCGCTGAAGCAGTTTCTCAACGCTGAAACTGTTAATTTCACCCGAGAGCAAACGAGGGATCAGACTATCTTCTGCATAGAGATCTTCAGGATGGGTAACGTCATGAAGCAGGCAACTGCGTAGCTGGTATTCGGCGTAACCCAGCATGTTACATACCTGAGGATTAATACGCAGCCACCGCCAGTCGAGTCCGACCAGAGAAAACCCGACAGCAGCGTGAGCGAATGTCTGCTCAAATAAGGCTTCGCTTTTCGCCAGATTATCCTCCACCCGCGCCGTGTACTGCCGGTTTTCCAGATGAAAAATGTAGCTTTGTACCAGCGCGGTCATATCCAGCAACGTTTGCCCGTCTTCCTCACTCCACTCTCTCGCCCGGTCATCAATCAGACACAGTGCTCCCAGAGCGGCACCCTGCTGGGAGTGCAGTGCGCAACCAGCATAGAACACAATATGCGGTTCGCCGGTGACAAGCGGATTATCGTGAAACCGTAAATCCAGCCTGGCATCTCTGACAATCAGGGGGCCGGTTTCAAGAATGGTATGGCCACAAAATGAGGTATCGCGCGGGGATTGATTGATATCAATGCCGGTATGGGACAAAAACCACTGCCGGTCGGCATCAATCAGTGAAACAACAACGGCTTTAGCCTGAAACTGGCGCGCAGCCATGCGGGTGATACGGTCGATCTCCTCAATTCTGGGGGAATCTAAGATGCCCAGAGAAGCCAGTATCGCAAGCCGAGCCTGTTCATCAACTGCCTGTTGAGGGACTAACATAATGCACTCTCAATGATAACTGGTGGATATGTCATCAAGTCTACTGCGTTTAACCGGAAAACCGGCTCTGATTCCGCCCGTGCCGGGCAAAAATCAGAATAGTGACAGATCACTAAAAACATCTTTATTTAACGAAATTGGTACAAACAGCGGCAAATTAACGGCTAAAGTGAGCTGACCCAATTCACATGCGTGGCATCAACCTGGTCGGATTGTTCTGCGTCACGGCGGTATTTCTGTCGCATTTCTGACGGCGTGGCGCCATAAAACTCCAGAAAGTAACGGCGCAGCGCAGCCGGTTCAAGCCCGCACTGACGGGCGATGACAGCCAGGCTCTGATCAGACATGGATGACGTACGCAGCAGACGTTTGGCGAGCAACAGACGGCGGCTGCGGATAAACTGCGCAATGCCACCCAGTGGCTCAAACAGCCGGTATAACCCCGAGCGCGAGATGGCAAAGTTTTTACACAGCACATCGACGCTCACCGGATGACTCAGGTGTTTTTCGATGAACAAACAAATGCGTTCCAGACGGGCACTTTGCTCAAACGGATGCTCAACTTTTTTGCCCGCCACCAGATGCAGAGTTTGCAGGAAAACAGAGGCCGCACCTTCACCGGTACTCAGCACTTCCTGCTCAGTCATCTGATCAAAGACCTGTACCATCGTCGCAAAATGATTGCGCAAAATGATGTTGACCGGCGATGTCGCAGGAATGCGTTTACCGTGCAGGGCAGCAATATCGACATTAAAATGCAGGCTGTGTTTGGGCATAATAATGTACTGATAGGAGCCCAGACGTGGTTTCTGATCACCCGGATACACATGAATTTTGATTGGCTGCGACATATCCTGGATCAGGATATCGCCCTGTGCCAGCGTGAAGCGCTCACCAAAACACTGGCACTCCATTCCGCCGATGATAATGATGAAAATGACAATGTGATCGGGCATGGAAAACAGATTGCCATACTGGCGGTTAATGTCGTGCTCGCTGACGGTCAGAACGCCGCCGATGACGCGCCCGAAATTGTATCCGGTTACGCCCCAGTCAAATTCATCCCTGTGACGATCGGGCAGTTCCAGCTTAAAGCCTGCGCTGGACATCCCGTCCTCCCATTCATAGAAACGGGTCTCGAAGTCCTGATAGATGTTGGCACCGTCTACTATCTTTCGTGAAGATGAATCGCTCATTTTCTCACCGAAAATTAAGATAATTCTGAAACGATAATCTACCTCCTGCTGATAAATCAATGCGTAGCAGCAATTGGCAATACTTTTTTCCTGAATTCTTATATTTTGGAGGGCGGAATAAACTGCGCAAAGGGTTGTAAAATCAGGGATTAAGCGCCGTTAATCACACGATTGATTTGTCAGGTTATTCGCGATAATTATTTTGGGATCGGTTAATATCATGTTGAAGATCCTCACTTTCGTGATTTGCTATTCTTAAAAAAACACGATCCATTTTTCACCCAACCGTCGCCAGGAAATGCCCATGGAAAAAAGAAAGGTCCTGGATGAAGGACGTCAGCTCAAGCGTATAAATGCGGAAACCCGCAGACAATCGCACATGCACAAATGGTTTGCCATAGTGGCCGCCCTCGATTGCGTGCTGGTTATTTTTTATGATCAGGACATGCGCAATATCGTTTTCTCAGCCAGCGTTTGCATCGTCTGTACTTTTCTGTGGCTCAAAGGCCGCAAACAATCCCGCAATTATCGTCGTGAATGGGACCAGAAATTCGGCACTAAAAAGCATCCCTGAGCATTTTCCCTGCGCCTTCGTCTGGTTTAATCCCCCTCGATCATAAAGAAATTCCTAAATTTGATAAAAGTGTTTCTGTCCCGTGCGATTAATAAGTCAAAATAACCACCGGCATACCCGCAAATAACAACTTATAAAATTTATGCATCTCGACGTTTACACGTTATTTATATTTGAGCTTTTTATTCTCATCCTGCTCACTACCGTTATGCTGTTCGCATGGATCGGAGGTCGCAGGGATCCTACGCTCGGGCTCACGGCCCTGATGCTGGCATTCTCCACCGCAGGCACGTTGCTCAGCAGCATGCGTTCAGGCGTGAGCGAAATTATTCCCGTGGTCTTCAGTAACATGATGATTTTGCTCTGTTACGGAATTATGTGGGCCGCATTAAGAATGTTTACTGGCCGCAGGGTATTTCTGCCGGTGGTATGTTCCGGACCCGTTATCTGGCTCCTGTTCTGCCTGTATCCGGCGTTTTACCACAGCCTTGAGCAGCGGATTTTCCTCACCTCATTGTTAACGGCGGCTTATACCCTGCTGGCGACACTCGAGCTCTGGCATGCACGCAGGCAACTGCATGTGACTTACTGGCCCGCACTGCCACTGAGTTTTTTCCACGCCTGTTTCTATCTGGCACGTCCTTTCTTTGATGACGGTTTGCCGTATGCCGAGATGGCGGGAGGTCATAGCAGCGGATTCTTCGCTATACTGATTTTTGAAGCCATTTTGTATGCTATCTGCCTGTCTTTCATTATTCTTGCCATGGTGTATGAGCGCGGTCAGCTGGGTTATAAGCAGGCCTCGTTGTCTGATCCGCTGACAGGCGTTGGCAACCGCAGGGCCTTTCTTGAGCGCGGCAATGAGCTTGTCAGGAAGCGTAAAAACAACGATTTTCCTTTACAGCTGATCTTATTTGATCTGGATAATTTTAAACGGCTTAATGACCAGTATGGCCATGCCGGCGGCGATTCGGCCCTGGTTTTCTTTTGTAATCTGGTCAACTCTTCCCTGGAGAAAAAAGATATTTTTGCCCGTATTGGCGGAGAAGAATTCGCCTGCCTGACGACACGGCCCAGAGATCAGGCGATACGGATGGCGGAGAATATTCGTTTTCAGCTGGCAGAGAATTCGCAGCACAATATTCCGATGACGGTCAGCGCAGGACTGGCGTTCAGTGAACCCGATCAGGACTCAATCTCACATTTATTAATTCAGGCAGATCATGCTTTGTATCGGGCTAAATCTGCCGGTAAAAACCGCATTGAGCTGAGTTGATCGTTATTCACCCGAACAAAATATCGAATACCTCACTTAGGGCGTGATAAGCGATTGAATTTTAGAATTTAAAAACATCGGTAATATTCTCGTCCAATTGTGAGTAATAATTGCAAAAACAACCTGATGAGTCACCGGCTTTGACACTGCGCCACACCACACTCATATTCTGCTCGGGGTAGTTAACTCATGCTTACTGATATTGCGATATGCCAGGCAGTTCTTGATGCGCTTCCCGAGGCAACGGTGCTGAAAGATGACAGCCGTAAATTGGTATTTCTCAATCAGAAAGCCAGTGAGTTTTATGGTCGTCCGCGTGAAGAGTTAATTGGTCAGGATGTTTCATTTTTTACCGAACCGGACCAGGCTGCCCGTCAGCGCGAGCGGGATATCGAAGTGCTGGAAACGGGTGAAAAAACGGTTAACGAAGAAACACTGGTGGATCCTTCAGGAAAGCGGCGCAATGTGCTGGTGCGCAAGTCACGCGTCACGCTTGAGACGCGGCATTTTATTCTGACCTCCATCATGGACATCTCCCTGCTGCGCAGTTCCGAAGCGCAAATCCGTTATCTTGCCCGCCATGATGTACTGACCGGTCTGCCTAACCGCACGGCGCTAAGTGAAGAACTCAGCCAGATTGCGGCACAGCGGATGTATCGTCCGGAACCCTGCGCACTGCTCCTGCTTAATCTTAACGATTTCAATTACATCAACGATACCTATGGTTATCAGGCCGGTGATGCGATTTTATGTGAATTCGGACAGCGTTTGCGTAATGAAGTGGGTAGCAGCGGCACGGTTTCACGCATCGGCGGCGATGAGTTCTCGATTATCTTGCGCAATAATCCGACCAGCGAAATGGCCAACAATCTGGCGCTGGAAATTCTGGTGATGATGCGCCAGCCTTTCACGCTGACGCGCGCTAACCCGATGATGACCCTTTCTTTCGGTATTGTGATGTTTGGCGCTGAAAATATTACTGCCGGGGAAATTATGCGTCGCGGGAATACTGCGCTGCTGGAAGCCAAGCAACGCGGCAAGAATATGTTCTCGTTCTATTCTGAATTGCTGGATGCCAGCAGCGTCAGTAAACGTATTATGGTGAAAGCGCTGGCAGAATCGCTGGCTAAAGAAGGCGATCTTTCCTGCGTATACCAGCCGATTTTGCGCAGTCGTGACGAAAAGGTCGTGTGCGTGGAAGCGCTCGCCCGCTGGAATCACGGTGTGCTCGGGCAAGTCTCGCCGGTGCAGTTTATTGCTCTGGCAGAAGAAACCGGTCTGGTGATCCAGCTCGGTGAAATCGTTCTCCGTCAGGCCTGCCGGGATATTAAGAACTTCAGCCAGCTCAATCTGGCGATTAATGTCTCCGCGGTACAACTGGGAGAACCTGATTTCGGGCCGCGAATTCTGGCCGTTCTGGCAGAAGAGAACTTCCCGCCTTCACGTCTGGAGCTCGAACTGACCGAAACTTCGGTGATGAACGCCAATGCCATCAGTCTCAGTCATCTGGTGAAACTGCGCAAAGCCGGTGTGAAAATTTCGCTCGATGATTTCGGTACCGGTTATTCCAGCCTCAGTTTATTGAAAGATATCTCAGTAGACAGCGTTAAAATCGACCGTTCATTTGTGCAGTACGTCACAGAAGTGAACGATACCGCTGCCATTGTTTCTGCCGTCTCCCAGCTCGGCAATAAAATGCATCTCAATGTGATCGCTGAGGGCGTAGAAAATCAGCTTCAAAAATCCTTTTTAGTATCAGCAGGTTGCTCGCATTTGCAGGGCTATCTTTTCTCACGGCCGGTACCGGTTGAAGTATTATCAACGTTGCTGACCACTGAGATGAATATGTCAGCCATTATCTGAAACGCTGATACATAAGCTTCATAGATAACTCAAAACGCCTTATTAATTCATTCAATTGGCGCTCGTCCCTGTTTTACTGACATGATCCGAGGCTGATAAATTACGCCGTTTAAGGAAATACATCATGTCATCGTTTTCAGGTATCTGGGTCCCGCTGGTCACACCTTTCCATGAGGGTGAGATCGACTTTACTGCACTGAAATCTTTGTGCACCCGGCTGCTCAAACGGGGCGTTGATGGCGTTGTCGTTTGCGGAACCACCGGTGAAGCACCGATGCTCACCAAAGAAGAACAACTTCAGGTTCTGGATGCCGTGCTGGAAATCGTACCCGGCCATCAGGTGATCATGGGGCTTTCCGGTACCCATATGCCGGTTATCCGCGAAATGCAGGATGCGATACTTCAGCGCCCTGTCGCAGGCCTGCTGATCCCCGCACCTTATTACATCCGCCCTTCTCAGGCCGCGCTGGTTGCCTGGTTTAGTGAAATTGCCGACCATTCAACGGTGCCGGTGGTGCTTTACAATATTCCTTACCGTACCGGCGTGCAGATGGAGCTGGACACATTCCGCCAGCTGGCTAAACATCCGCAGATCAGCGCAGTCAAAGATTGTGGCGGAAGTATTGATCTGACGCTTTCACTGCTCGCTGACGGGGAACTGGATGTGCTTTGCGGTGAAGACGTACAGATTTTCTCGACACTGAGTCTGGGCGGCGCCGGTGCCATTGCCGCTTCTTCGCATATTTTCCCGGAAGAGTTTGTTCAGCTTATCCGTCAGTTCAAAGAGCAGGATATTGTGGCGGCACGTAAAACATTTTTCAGCCTGCTGCCGATGATCCGACTGATGTTCTCTGCCCCTAATCCGGCGGCGATTAAATATGCCTTATCGCTAGACGGCCTGATGAAAAATGAGCTGCGTTCACCGATGCTCCCTGCCCCGCAAAATGTTGAAGTGGCAGTCCGTGATTACCTGAATCAGCATTCCCGCTAACAGCCTGAGGTTAAGCAGAATATGAGGAGTCAGGCTCATTGTCACAATTAAAACACTGACTTTTGCTCCCGCCAGTTCTAGGATAGAAGCAGTTTTTATATAGCCGAATCGCTGTCCCGTGAAACCTTTGTGTTTTACGGGATCAGACGGGTTGCTCATCAAATGGAGTGTTTATGAAACTGTATTATAAATCCGGTGCCTGTTCTCTTTCCCCGCATATCGTCCTGCGTGAAGCAGGTCTGGACTTCAGCATTGAGAAAGTTGATCTGGCGACCAAGAAAACCGAAACCGGTGATGACTTCCTCGCAGTGAACCCGAAAGGGCAAATCCCGACACTGTTGCTCAATGATGGCAGCATTCTGACCGAAGGCGTGGCTATCGTGCAGTATCTGGCCGATCAGAAACCTGATCGTCAGCTGATGCCGGAACAAGGTACGCCGGCTCGCTATCATGCGCTCGAATGGCTGAACTATATTGCGACTGAGCTGCATAAAGGCTTCTCTCCGCTGTTCAATCCAAAAACGCCGGATGATTTCAAAGCTGTGACCCGTGAAGCCCTGAGCAAAAAATTTGCTTACGTCAATGAGTCACTGAAAGACAATCAGTTCCTGCTGGGTGCCCGTTTCAGCGTGGCTGATGCCTATCTGTTCACCGTGATGGGCTGGGCAAAAGCACTGAAGTTTGACCTGAGCGCACTGACCGAACTGAATGCGTATCTGGATCGCGTGGCTGCACGCCCTGCCGTTGACGCGGCACTGACGGCAGAAGGCCTGAAGTAATTATTGAGTCTGTTGACTGAAAAAATGAGTACAAACAAAAACGCCCCGGCTGCATCAGCACGGGGCGTTTTTTATGCAGGTTAATATCAGAGTTTAACCGCCGGGAAATGGTGCTCAGGTTTGACCATCTTGTCCTGCGCCGCCACGATTTGGAGTTCATACTCACCCATCGCGTGGGTAGTCAGCATCACTTCGTAAACCGCCGCCGTGACGTGTTCCAGCGCTTTATCCAGCGCTTCGCCTTTGAGCAGATTAACCAGCAGCAAGCCGCTGGTCAGGTCACCGACACCGACCGGCTGACGCACACCAAAATCCACCAGCGGACGGTCGATATGCCAGGCTTCATCTGCCGTTACCAGCAGCATTTCAAAGCGATCGCTGTGATAACCGGCGCGGCTTAAATGTTTCACCAGCACAATTTTCGGGCCTTTGCTGATGAGCTCACGAGCCGTTGTGACCGCTTCTTCAACACTTGCTACCGCATGGCCGCTGAGTAATTCCAGCTCCAGCAGGTTCGGGGCGATAATATCGCAGTTAACCAGCGCCTGATTGCAATGGAACTCAGCCACGCCCGGTGCCACGATACAGCCCTTTTCTGGATGCCCCATGACCGGGTCGCAAAAATACCAGGCATCCGGATTGGCCGCTTTCACCAGTCGGACAATCTCCAGAATGCTCTGCCCCTGCTCCGGCGAGCCGATATAGCCACTCAGCACCGCGTCACAATCCTTCAGACGGTCAATGTCCGCAATCCCCTGCGCGATTTCAGTCAGATGCGCAGCAGGCATCACGCAGCCAGTCCAGTGGCCATACTGAGTATGATTGGAGAACTGAACGGTATTCAGTGGCCAAACGTTTGCGCCCATACGACGCATAGGGAATTCCGCCGCGCTGTTACCCGCGTGACCAAAAACCGTGTGTGACTGGATAGAAAGAATGCTTTTCATGAGGAATTTCCGATTGCAACGTCATCGGGAGATGGCGGAATAACTGATATCAGTGAACAAAAACGGGAGGCCATTCAGCCCCCCGTTTTGCTGGCTTAAAACTTATGCCCAGAGCAACAGGGTGTAGTTCTTTTTACCGCGACGCAGCAAGGTATAACGACCAAACAGACGATCGCTGTCAGTGAAGCTGTATTCAGTGTCAGTCTGTTTTTCTCCGTTTACGGAAACTGCGTTTGAAGAAATCATGGTACGCGCCTGACCTTTCGACGGTGCCATCCCCGCAATCACCAGTGCCTGTTGCAGGTCAGTGTCGCGTGGCACTTCAAACAGCTCCAGACCATCCTGCGCCAGCTGACCGAAATCGACTTCTGTCATTTCACTCAGGGAACCGGAGAACAGGCTCTGCGTGATACGTTTCGCTGCCGCCAGACCTTCTGCGCCGTGAACCATACCAGTCACTTCTTCCGCCAGAACGTACTGCGCGCGAGGCGCTTTGCCGCTGGTTTTATCTTCTTCTTCCAGCGCATTGATGTCCTCAATGCTCATGAAGGTGAAGAACTTCAGGAAGCGGTAAACATCGGCATCCGCGGTGTTGATCCAGAACTGGTAGAATTTGTACGGGCTGGTTTTTTTCGGATCCAGCCAGACTGCGCCGCCTTCGGTCTTACCGAATTTGGTACCGTCAGATTTGGTGATCAGCGGAACGGTCAGGCCGAACACTTGTTTCTGATGCAGACGACGGGTCAGATCGATACCTGACGTGATATTGCCCCACTGGTCTGAACCACCGATTTGCAGCTCAACTTTATGCAGATCGTAAAGGGACGCAAAATCGTAACCCTGCAACAGGTTGTAAGAGAATTCGGTGAAGGAGATGCCGCTGTCATCGCGGTTCAGACGCTGTTTCACCGCTTCTTTGTTGATCATCTGGTTAACGGAGAAGTGTTTACCGATATCACGCAGGAAGGTCAGCACGTTCATGCCACCGAACCAGTCGTAGTTGTTGGCGGTGATCGCGCTGTTTTCGCCGCAGCTGAAATCCAGGAACGGAGAAACCTGCTGGCGGATTTTCTCAACCCACTCGTTCACGGTTTCATTGGTGTTCAGCTTACGCTCGGTCGCTTTAAAGCTTGGGTCACCGATAAGGCCGGTTGCGCCACCGACCAGCGCCACAGGCTTGTGGCCGTTCAACTGGAAGCGTTTCAGGCAAAGCAAAGGCACCAGATGTCCCAAATGCAAGCTGTCTGCGGTAGGATCGAAACCGCAATAGAGTGCAATTGGCCCTTGCGCCAGTCGCTCTGCTAACGCTTCTTCATCCGTTACCTGGGCAATGAGGCCCCGCTCTTGCAGTTGTTTAATCAGGTTGCTGCTCGCCATCAAAGACTCCGTTTGTTTGTACTTAGAAAAATGTACTGAATGTGTGCAGATTCATGTCTGACATCATGCCGCGCATGTGCCTTTTATCTCACCTTTACGGGGAACGACATAGAATAAAGCGCTCGTCGCCCGAGCGCTAGGAAATCGCGCGTTTTTTCGCGGTTAAGGTGCGAGGCGGTCTATTTTCCAGCCAGTTTCCGTCCCGGCTTCATCACGCTGATAAATGAACCGGTCGTGCAGACGATGTTCGCCGCCCTGCCAGAATTCCATTGAATCAACTTTGACGCGAAAACCGCCCCAGAAACTTGGCAGCGGCACTTCGCCCTGGCTGAATTTCTGTTTCAGTTCGAGGAATTTACTTTCCAGCACACCGCGCGCCGAAATACGGCTGGACTGCTGAGACACCCACGCGCCGATCTGACTGTCTTTCGGACGGCTGGTGAAGTATTTCATGACTTCCAGCGTCGATAAACGTTCGGCCTGACCGAGAACGGTCACCTGCCGGTCAAGCATATGCCACGGGAACAACAGGCTGATACGGGAGTTGCCCGCCAGTTGCTGTGCCTTACGGCTGCCGAGATTGGTGTAAAACACCAGCCCCTTTTCATCATAATGTTTGAGCAGCACGATACGCTGGAAGGGTTGACCGTTTTCATCCACCGTCGCCACCACCATTGCCGTCGGATCGGCAAGACGGGCATCACACGCCTGTTTAAGCCAGTGTTCAAACAAAGGCAGCGGTTCCGGCGTTAAATCAGCACGACGTAATCCGCCACGGGTGTATTCACGGCGCGAGTCCGCAATATCAAATTCTTTATTATCAGCCATATGGGTCGAATGCGTATCAAAGGAAGGTAAACGCATTGTGCACCCGCCGCATCAGGATCTCAACGTTCCTGACACGGGGTTTAGAAAGAGAAATTATGAAAAATGAAGCTACCCAAAATAATTCGAGATGCAAAAAGGCGGCAAGTGAGGGAATCCCCGGGAACATAGATAACTCTATGACCGGGGTGAGCAAACGCAGCCAACGCGTTTGCAGTTCGAAGTATGACGGGTAGGTTTATTTTTGAATGCAATCATCGATGATGACGTTCTCACCACGCTGGACGAAAGCCTGATCGCCTTTCGACCAGAATGTGTAACGGCCATCGCTGTATTTGGTACCAGAAGCGGACTCAACTTGTTTCAGTTTCAGCTGCTCGCCGTCCATCAACATATTGACCTGCTGTGCCGGTTTATCCAGCGTGACGGTCAGCGGCAATGTTCCACACTGGTAGTGCAGTTCCTGCGTCGGGCTTTCGGTCTGATGACTGAACTGGCTACATCCGGCCAGCGTTAATCCTGCAAGAGAAGCGATGATCGCCTTTTTCATTCTGAACTCCCTGAGTGTTCTCGGTTTATCTGTTATGTACCATGCCGCGTTGCACAACACATTGAGATAAAACCGAGAACGCGTCAGGCGCGGGTTGAAACTACCGGATAAATCGCCCCGAGTAAGGTTTCGCGGCTGGCACCTGTGACGGAAGGCAAATTACCTGACTGACCCGATAAGGTTCTGAACGCCAGCCAGGCAAACGCCAGCGCTTCCATATCATCACCGCTGATCCCGCAGGCATCCGTGGTACACACTTCAGTGCCCGGCAGCATTGCGGAAAGGCGCGTCATCAGCAGAGGATTACGCGCACCACCGCCGCAGACCATCAGACGATCACATCCGCCTGCCAGCTGAACCTGCTCGGCGATACTGACTGCCGTGAGTTCAGCCAGCGTGGCCTGTACGTCGGCAGGAGAAATTTCCGCTGCGCGCGCCAGCTGCTTTTCCAGCCACGCCATATTGAAGTATTCACGGCCGGTGCTTTTTGGCGCTGGTTCTGCAAAGTATGGGTCGGACAACATCTGCTGCAGCAGACGCAAATTCACCCGCCCCTCATTCGCCCACTCCGCGCCTTTATCATAAGGTTGCGCTTTATGACGCCAGATCCACGCATCCATCAGCATATTGCCAGGGCCGGTGTCGTAGCCGCGCACCGGTTGTCCCGGCAGTAACATGGACAGGTTCGCAATGCCGCCGATATTAAGGATCATTCTGCGCTCAGCCGGATCGGACAGCAGAGCCTGATGGAACGCCGGAACCAGCGGCGCACCCTGTCCGCCCCATGCCATATCGCGACGACGGAAATCCCCGACAGTCGTAATGCCGGTCATGGCGGCAATACGGTTGTTATCGCCCAGTTGCATCGAAAACGTGGTATCGCCTTTAGGCTGATGCCAGACCGTCTGCCCGTGGCAGCCAATCGCGGTCACTTCTTCCGGTGAGATATCGGCGCTTTTCAGCAGCCCTAAAATGGCCTCACCAAATAATATCCCCAGCTGAGTATCGAGCTTACCGACCTCTTCCAGCGTCACCTTCTGTCCCTGGCACATACCGAGAATGGCATTCTTCAATGCAATAGGGATAGGATGCGAGTAGCTGGCCTGTTGCGCGACCAGCCGCTCGTCGATTGCAGCCAGTACCACATCCACGCCATCAAGACTGGTGCCGGACATCACGCCGATATAACGACCTGACTTCATAGATAACATCCTCAACTCCCGGAAAACATCCGACAAAAAGTAATAGTGACAGAGTAATCGGTATAGGAAGCATTGCGCCATGAGTTACTCAGTTTTTATTACACCCTGTGATGGCTTCGTGTTTTTCTTGTTACGAATTTTAATTTTTGAAAACAGGATGGCGATAAATCAGCCAATAACAACATTAAGGGCAAACATATTTGATTGCACTCACTGCTGTCTAAAACTTAAACCTGCGTTTATTATTAGTTGAACACGCCTCCTGTATACTTGGAGAAAGTGAAGTAAATATGGTATACGACCACCCTCGACACTGATGTTGAACTGTGTACTGTTTTTTCTCTGTTGTTGTGGCTAGTCTGAACGCCGTACAGCAGCATAAAAAAGGAGCTATTTATGATTAAGCGTTTACTCGTCGTCGCCCTTGCCGGCATTTCTCTTGCTGGCTGCGTCAGCGATAACTCACTGTCTGGCGACGTTTACTCCTCGTCTCAGGCGAAGCAAATTCAACAGGTGACCTACGGGACTATCGTTTCTACACGTGCGGTACAAATCCAGGGCGGCGATGATTCAAACATCGTGGGTGCTTTGGGTGGTGCGGTACTGGGTGGTTTCCTCGGTAACACGGTTGGCGGCGGTACGGGTCGCAGCCTGGCAACGGCTGCAGGCGCAGTTGCCGGTGGCGTCGCAGGTCAGGGCGTACAGAGTTCTCTTAACCGTTCAAACGGTGTAGAACTGCAAATTCGTCGTGATGACGGCACAACCATTCAGGTTGTCCAGAAAGCCGGCGCAACGAAATTCAGCGTAGGTCAGCGTGTCAGCATGGCGAGCAGCGGCAGCACCATTACCGTTTCCCCAAGCGCCTGATTTGTTCTGCAGCGCAAACAAAAAACCGAAGCCAATGGCTTCGGTTTTTTTATGGGTAGAGCAAATATGACGCTGTGTGACAAAAATAGATAAAAAATCGGTTCTTATGATTTGCTTTGCAGTGAAGCAATATTTTTTTCCAGCCGGGATAACATCCCGCCCAGTTGTTCAATTTCTACCGAAGACATGCCAGACAAAATTTCTTTACGCGTGGAATCAATAACGGATTCCATTTCATTGATGATTGGCGCGGCTTCTTCAGTCAGCTTGATGCGCTTAGCACGGCGATCGCTCGCACAAGTCTGACGGGTAATCAGTTTCTTTTCTTCCAGTTGATCCAATGTACGAACCAAAGACGGCTGCTCAATCCCGATGGCTTTCGCCAGCTGAATTTGAGACTGCTCCGGAGGCAACATGTTGATATTGTGCAGTGTTACCCAGTGCGTTTGCGTGAGTTCCAACGGTTTTAACCGATCGTCAATCAACGCACGCCAGGCACGAACTAATCGTGCTAGATCTGACCCCAGATTCGATTCCAATTATCCCCTCCTTATAATTAGCATGCTAAGATAACTCCCCAGAGTTTAGCTTAGTTTTTGGAACTTTATTCGAGAAATTACAATTCTATATATAATGATAGGTACTAATGCATCCGGCAGCGGTATCCCCGCTTTCAGATCTGAACTTGTTTATAACACAATCACCGGCAGAGATTAATATTGTGAATGCGCAAATGTTTCACTCAGGCTTCCCGCTACCGGATCTGGTCCTGGGTGCCTCACTTTATTTCCCCCCGATGTTCAAAGCGCTTTTACTGGGGCTGGTATTCTGGCTTCTGATACACCGGCTAGTGCGCGACTGGATTTATTCCGGCGAAGTCTGGCATCCCACCCTGATGGATTTATCTCTTTTTGTTATCTCTATTTGCGCCGCACTGATACTTATGGTGAACCTCTGAAATGAAATTTAAGACCCTCAAATATTTCTCGACAGTGCTGGTTTTCGCCGTCGCAATTTGCGCCGGATGGTGGATGTGGAATTATTATATGCAGTCGCCCTGGACGCGGGATGGCAAAGTTCGCGCCGAAATTGTGGATATCACACCGGAAGTCTCCGGACGGATCACTGAAATAAATATCCATGACAACCAGTTTGTTAAAAGTGGAGATCCCCTTTTCAGTCTCGATCCTGTGCCCTTTAAAATCGCCGTCGATAATGCCGAAGCTGAAGTCGCGAAAGCGGCAGCTGATTTAGCCAAAGCCAATCATGAAGCCCGGCGACGTCGCGGGCTCGGCACGAACGTTATATCCGCTGAATCCTTAGATGAATCCAATATCAGCGCCAAAGCGATGCAGGCACAATATCAGGCTGCGCAGGCGTCATTAGAACAGGCGAAGTGGAATCTGAGTAAGACCCGAATTGTCGCGCCGACTGACGGTTATATCACCAATCTGCAAACCCGCAGAGGAAACTATGCCACCGCTGGTACGCCGCTGGTCGGGCTGGTGGATATCCATTCTTTCTATGTGCTGGGATATTTCGAAGAAACCAAACTTAAAAATATTCGCGAAGGAAATATGGCGGATATCACCCTCTTTAACGGCAATATTCCGTTGCAGGGGCGGGTCGAAAGTATTGGCCGTGCTATTTACGACCAGAGTCTCGATTCACAGGAAGATTTACTAATGAACGTAAAACCGAATGTACCGTGGGTGCGACTTGCGCAGCGAGTCCCGGTAAGAATTAAGCTTGAAAATGTGCCAGAGCATGTTGTTCTGGTGGCCGGAACCACCTGTACGATTTCCGTGCGTAATTAAGGTTTCGTCGTGAATCTTTCCTGGCTCGACTGGAAAAATACCCCGTGGGGAAAGGCCACGGGCGGCCAATGGCGGTATGCTTTACGCAATTCCATTGCGATGATACTCGCGCTCTATATCGCTTTTGAATTCCAGATGGACGAACCTTACTGGGCGCTGACATCCGCAGCCGTGGTCAGTTTTCCGACCGTGGGTGGCGTCATCAGTAAAAGCATCGGCAGGATTATAGGCAGTTTGCTGGGGGCCACAGGCGCGGTATTTATTGCCGGGCATTGTCTGAACGAGCCGTGGCTATTCACTTTTGCCATTGCGGCGTGGCTGGGGATTTGTACTTATGTCTCCAATCATTATCAGAACAACGTTTCTTACGCGTTTGCTCTTGCGGGGTATACAGCCGCCATCATTGCGTTTTCAACGGTAGATGTCGCCGATCCGACTCAGATTTTTGATATCGCTCAGGCCCGTGTCGGAGAAGTCGTCACCGGTATTTTGTGCGGCGGTTTTATGATGATGGTGCTGCCCAGCACCTCGGACGGCGATGCCCTGCTCACCTCGCTGCGTAAAATGCATACCCAGCTGCTGGAGCATGCGCAGTTGCTGTGGCGCAGCGAAATCTCCGACCAGATACGCACCTCGCACGAAGGTTTGATCGGGCAAATCCTGACTATGAATCTGTTGCGCATTCAGGCCGTCTGGAGCCATTACCGTCTGCGCCGTCAGAATAATGTGCTCAATTATCTGCTTCATCAGCAGTTGCGCATGACCAGTTATATTTCCAGCTTGCGCCGCATGTTACTTAACTGGCCGACGCCGCCAGAAAACCTGACTGAGGTGCTCAGTGTTTTACTCGATGAACTGCGTAAACCCGATACCGATAAATACAAACTGTCGAAAATTCTTCAACACATTAAACCTCACGACACCTCTGATTTTCGTCATCAGGCATTCTGGCAGCGGTTACGTGACTTTTGCTGGCTGTATCTGCGCAGTGAACGCTGGCTTCGCCGTGTGGAAAACGCCAATGTGGCGGAAGCTGAAACACTCCAGCCTCCCAAAATCAGCCATCTTGCACAGCACACTGATACGCTGGAAGCCGCATATAACGGACTGCGAACTTTTTTATGTATCCTGATTGGCTGCGCGTTCTGGATGAGCACACAGTGGGATTCCGGCGCCGGTGCTGTGGCACTGACTGCGGTCAGTTGCGTGCTTTATTCCTCGACGGCCTCCCCTATCAGCAGCGTCACCCTGTTAATTAAATCGCTGGGCTTACTGTTTGTCGGCTGTTTTCTGCTCAAGTTCGGGCTGATGGTCCAGATCGACAACTTTTGGGTATTCTGCGCTTTCTTCCTGCCGATGCTGGTCACGATGCAGATGATGAAATTGCAGTACAAACGTTACGCCGGTTTGTGGGGACAAATGATTGTCTTCATGGGGTCTTTTTTAGCGGTGACTAACCCGCCGGATTTCGACTATCAGTCGTTAATGAACGATGGCGTGGCCAAGATTGCCGGTGTGATGCTGGCGGGCATTGCGTTTCAGGTCTTACGGCCAAGTTCTGATAAGCGTAAGAGCCGCCGTATTATCCGCGCCCTGCGTCGTGATTTTATGGATCAGCTCAGCCGCAAACCTTCGCTAAGCCATTTTCATTTCGAATCGCTGATTTACCACCGGATGAATCAGCTCAGTCAAAGTAAGGATCAGATTTCCCGCACCTGGCTGCTGCGCTGGGGCGTGGTGCTGCTCAATTGCAGTCATATTGTCTGGCAGCTACGTGAATGGGAAACCCGGTCTGATCCGCTTTCCGCGGTGCGTGACGTGTGTATTCATTGTCTGAAAGGCGTCATGACAGAGCGCGGCGTCAGCCACGAGAATCTGGATGCCACGCTGGCAGAGTTACTGCGAATGAGCAATTCCCTGGCGCATCACCCTGAAGCGGCGGCACGCGAACTGGCTGGGGTTATCTGGCGTCTCTACTGCTCACTGTCGCAATTGCAGCAGGCCATTTCAACGGATGAGGGCCCGGCCGCGCCGGTGGTCACAGCCACCAAACCTGCCTGACCTTTCAGCATTTAACGCTTCAGGCTGCGGATGCGCAACCTGAAGCAGACGCGATTAAGGAACGTCGTAGCCCAGGGCGGCTTTACGGATGCGGAACCATTGCTGACGGGTCATTTCCAGTGACAATGATTTCCAGGCTGATTTCACACGTTCAATTTTACCCGAACCGATAATCGGCAAAGGCTGCGACGGAAGACGCATCACCCAGGCGTAAACGACCTGTTCGATCGTATCGGCACCCATTTCGTTTGCCACAGCCTGAAGTTCATCGCGCAACGGCTGGAATTGTTCATCGCTGAACAAACGACCGCCCCCCAGGCAGGACCACGCCATCGGCCTGATGCGCAATTGCTGGCAGAGATCCAGCGTGCCGTCCAGAATCGCCGGCTGATGAACCGGGGAAATTTCCACCTGATTCGTGGCAAGCTGGAACGGCAGACGTGATTGCAACAGGCTGAACTGAGCCGGAGTGAAGTTTGAAACACCGAAATGTTTTACTTTGCCGCTTTTATGCAACTGCGTGAATGCCTCAGCGACTTCATCGGCATCCATCAGCGGATCCGGACGATGGATCAGCAGCAAATCCAGATAATCTGTATGCAGATTACTGAGCGATTTCTCAGCACGTTCCACAATGTATTTTGTGTCAGTGATGTAGTGACCGATTTTGTTATCAGGATTTGCCCGCGTCGCAATGCCACATTTACTGACCAGCTGCATTTTTTCGCGTAAAGCAGGCTTGAGTCGCAGAGCCTCGCCGAATGCGGCTTCACACTGATAATCTCCGTAAATATCCGCATGATCAGCCGTGGTGATGCCCAGTTCGATGTGCTGTTCCATGAAGGCCAGAATCTGTTGCGGCGTCATGTTCCATTCCATCAGACGCCAGTAACCGCAAATCAGTTTTGAGAATACCGGACCTTGAGGAGAAATCGGGGTACGCGCTTCCATTTTGAATCCCTTAAGTTTTTGATTTTCGCCCAACAGAATACACAACGCCTGCGGCGCTGTATTGATGCGGTGCGTAAGAATTACAAAGAAGCAGACGACCGTCACGGCACTGGCTGCTGGTATGAAAAATCAGAACAATTCCGGTTGTTCCGGCAAAGGTTCGTCGGGCTGTTTCCCGGCCCGCTGCTGACGCAAAAGTCTCTGCTGGCATAAACGCAGGACATGACGTTTTTCCGTATCCGTCATTTTCATCCAGCCGAAACGTTCCTCACGGCTGCGCAGGCAACCGCGACAATAACCGCGCTCATCGGCCTGACATATGCCACGGCACGGACTGGGGATTTCGAAAAATTCAAGTTGCTGGGCCACGCGCCCTCCGCAAATAACGGTGAACTTTTATTCAAGACGTTTTCTGCTCATCCTGCAAGAGGATCTGCAAAAAGGCACAGGGCGCGTAGTCAGGCAGAGGCCGGATGCGATAGAAAGAGGCATTGCAAACGGTCGCATGGCAGGAATTATGTTCCTAAATGCCATACCGATCAGTCTATTAAATCCGGAGTTTTTGAAAATGACCAAGCTTTTTACCCCGATTGTTGTCGGCAAAAATACCCTGCCTAACCGTGTCTTTATGGCACCGCTAACCCGCCTGCGCAGTATCGAACCGGGTGACATTCCTACCCCACTGATGGGCGAATATTACGCACAACGCCACAGCTCCGGCCTGATCATCACCGAAGCCACTCAGGTGTCCTTCCAGGCGAAAGGTTATGCCGGTGCACCGGGTCTGCATACACCAGAACAGGTGGCTGCGTGGAAAAAAATCGTCGCCGGCGTGCATCAGAAAAATGGTCACATCGCGGTTCAGCTTTGGCACACAGGCCGAATTTCTCATAACAGCGTTCAGCCGGATAATCAGACTCCCGTCGCGCCTTCTGCTGTGAATCCTGAAACCCGCACCAGCCTGCGCGATGAGCAAGGCCACGCCGTTCGCGTCGATTGCCCGACGCCGCGTGCGCTTGAACTGAGCGAAATCCCGGGGATCATCAACGATTTCCGTCACGCTGCAGAATGTTCTGCCGAGGCGGGTTTTGATTACATTGAGCTGCATGCGGCACACGGTTACCTGTTGCACCAGTTCATGTCCCCGGCGTCTAACCTGCGTGAAGACGAATACGGCGGCAGCATTGAAAACCGCACCCGCCTGACGCTGGAAGTGGTCGATGCCGCTATCGGCGCTATCGGCGCAGACCGTGTAGGTATTCGTATTTCACCAATGGGGCCGTTTAACGGGCTGGATAACGGTGAAGATCAGGAGCAGGCTGCTATCTATCTGCTGGATGAACTGAACAAACGTAAACTTGCCTACCTGCATATTTCTGAACCCGACTGGGCTGGCGGCAAACCTTACTCAGCGGAATTCCGCGCTGTGATCCGCGCTCATTATCAGGGCGTGATTGTCGGTGCCGGCGCTTATACCGCTGAGAAAGGCGAAGAACTTATCGAAAAAGGTTACATCGATGCCGTCGCTTTCGGTCGCAGCTATATCGCTAACCCGGACCTGGTTGAACGTCTGAAATCTCATGCTCCGCTTAACGAGCCAAAACCAGATACCTTCTACGGCGGTGGTGCTCAGGGTTATACCGACTACCCGACGCTGTAATGATTTAAAAGAGTGATCCCATTCTTGCAGCAGAAGACGCCCTCCTTCTGCTGCTTTTTTTGGTCAGGCCTTCAGCAACTGAGCGTCATGTTACAGACAAAATGGCCTCTATCAGTTAGGCTTGAACCGATAATTCTCATCCTGCAAATAAAGAGGAACCTATGCGTTTACTCCATACCATGCTTCGTGTTGGCGATCTGCAACGCGCGATCAGCTTCTATACCGATGTGTTAGGCATGCGCCTGCTGCGCACCAGTGAAAACACTGAATACAAATACTCTCTGGCATTCGTTGGGTACACCGATGAAAGCGAAGGCGCAGTCATTGAACTGACCTACAACTGGGGCGTTGACAGCTACGACATCGGCACCGCTTACGGGCACATCGCTCTGGGCGTCGATAACGTGGCACAAACCTGTGATGACATCCGCAATGCGGGCGGCAAAGTGACCCGTGAAGCCGGTCCGGTTAAAGGCGGCTCCACCATTATCGCGTTTGTTGAAGATCCGGACGGTTACAAAATCGAGCTGATCGAATCCAAACATGCGGGCCAGGGTCTGGGCAACTGATCCCCCTGAATACTGAAAGGGGCGCAAATGCGCCCTTTTTTATTGCCCAATTTTTGCCGCAGTCCTGCAACGGACGGCAAAATTTGTCATAATGCGCGCTGAATTCGATGAAGATAAGAAACTAATGGCCGAGAATAGTGACATTAACGCCCTGAGAGGCCGTTTTCGTGGTTTTTATCCGGTAGTAATTGATGTTGAAACTGCCGGATTTAATGCCAAAACCGATGCGCTGCTGGAAATTGCAGCAATCACACTGAAGATGGATGAGGACGGCTGGCTGCAAAGCGATGAGACCGTGCATTTCCACGTAGAACCTTTTGAAGGTTCGGTACTGGTGCCGGAAGCGCTGGCGTTTAACGGTATCGACCCGACCAATCCGTTGCGCGGCGCGGTCAGTGAATATGAAGCCCTGCACGAGATTTTTAAAGTCATCCGCAAAGGGATGAAAGAGCAAAACTGTAACCGCGCAATCATCGTGGCGCATAACGCGAATTTCGATCACAGTTTTCTGATGGCGGCAGCCGAGCGCGCCGGGCTGAAACGTAACCCGTTCCACCCTTTCGCCACATTTGATACTGCGGCGTTAAGCGGGCTGGTGCTCGGGCAAACAGTGCTGGCTAAAGCCTGTATCAGCGCGGGAATGGTGTTTGACAGCAGTCAGGCTCACTCTGCCTTGTATGACACCGAACGCACTGCTGAGCTGTTCTGTGAGCTGGTGAATCGCTGGAAGCGTCTTGGTGGCTGGCCGTTGCCGCTGACTGCAGAAGAAGCAGAAGGCGAAGCCGCACAGCAGGAAAATCAGCATTAAATCCGTGACTGACGCAATTCAGACATAAAAAAAGAGCGACGCAATGTCGCTCTTTTTGTTTCCGCCATACTCAAGGGATGGCAGCTTTCTTCGAATTACTCTTCAGAAGATTTGTATTTTTCAGCAGTTTCTTTAATCAGCTGCTGCAGTTCGCCGCGCTGGAACATCTCAACCACGATGTCACAACCGCCGACCAGTTCACCATCAACCCACAGCTGCGGGAAAGTTGGCCAGTTAGCAAACTTTGGCATTTCAGCGCGAATATCCGGGTTCTGCAAAATATCAACGTAAGCGAAACGTTCGCCACAGGCTGAAAGTGCCTGAACAGCCTGAGCGGAAAAACCGCAGCTTGGCAGCTTTGGAGAACCTTTCATGTAAAGCAGGATCGGGTTTTCAGAAACTTGTTTCTGAATTTTTTCAATAGTTGGAGTGGTCATTTCTTGCTTCCTCAAGCCGGTACAGGCTGTCACGGTCATTACTCATTACTCATTACGCGCGGCACCCAAAGACGGTGCGCAAACACAATACTTTCTATTGTAACGACGCCAGCCCTCAGATAAAAACGCCATTTTTTGTGGGGTCTTTCTCAATACTGGTATTTTATTAAACAATTTTTGGCGGCTGCGCCGGGCATCACATATTTAAAGATTCATCGAGAATAACATTTTTGCCGTACGACGATAATGTCAGATTTGCAAAATCGCATTATTTATCTCAAATATTAACCTGATGAAAAATGGTTATTTTTTTGACTGAAAATGGCGGTTATTTCGACATAAAAAAAGCTATTAACTTTTTCTCACAATATGATCTAGAATCGAGTCAATTCGTGCTTTTTTGTCGGGTTCTTTTAGGCAATACTCTGACATCCCTGATGTTTAACCCAACCACTCATGGTAACGAAGCTATGCGCTTACTGTTCACGCTTTTTGTGCTGCTCTTTACCCAGCTGTTTCTTAATATGGCTCATGCGTCGCCACAGACACGCGTCGCTGCGGATCAGCGAAAGAGTCATGTTAATTCCGTGGCGCCGGAAGAACGGCGAAAGCGAAAAACAGCGGCTGCGAAAACCAGTAAAAAAACAAAAGTCGCACCGGTGACAGAGAAAAAGACTCAGGAAAAAATATCAAAATCGAAGAAGGTCAGCAGCACCGAACTGGTCAAGCGAAAGACAACTTCTGAGAAAAGCGTTAAAACGACCCGGGCCGAAAGTAAAAAAGAAAAAACACTCAGGACTACGCGAGCCGAGAGTAAAAAAGAGAAAGCCAGTCAATCACGGACGCTTGCCAAAAACAGCAGTGAAAAGGTCAGTAAAAAAGAAGTGTATGGCCGACACCGTAAAGGCAAAAAACTACGCGAAGAAGACACCAAACCTATTACGCTGAGTGCGACACACAAAAAACGCTATCAGCATGCACAACAAACGGCCATGACCAAGTTGATGCACCAGGTCGGCAAACCTTATCGCTGGGGAGGAACCTCTCCGAATACCGGTTTTGATTGCAGTGGTCTGGTCTATTACGCTTACAAAGATTTGATCCGCATTAAAATGCCGCGCACGGCAAACGAGATGTACCACCTGCGCGATGCGGCGCCGGTCAAACGAGGCGAACTTGAAAGCGGTGATCTGGTGTTCTTCAGGATCAACAACCGCGGCGCGGCGGACCACGTGGGTGTTTATGTCGGCAACGGCAAATTCATTCAGTCGCCAAGAACCGGTGAAGATATAAAAATCACCTCACTGGGCGATGATTACTGGCAAGATCACTATGTTGGCGCACGTCGGGTAATGACCCCTAAAACAATCCGATAATAAACAATTCGTTAAGTCTGAAGTTTCGCTAATCAGCCTATGAATAGCATTTAACGAAGAGTTTCTGCAGGGAAGAGTATCGGCGGTAACGGTCACTGCGTAATATTGAAAAGGGCGATTCCTGTGAAAGGTATCGCCCTTTTTTGTTGCGTCTCACTACTGGCTTACTGCCGAATTAGTTCATCACTGCCGTGAAGCTGAAAGCGATAATCATGAGCAAAGCGCATACCGTGGTGATCAACGATAATTTCAGGTTGCTGTCCATCAAACCCCCTTTCGGATCAAGTTGTGGCGTTTCTTTTAGCCACACTAAATGTGTGCCAACGCATTTTCGCATAATTCACTTCTAAAATCTTCTGCTGAATGACAATGCGAACATGACAATTTTACTTCCACTTTCATGCATTATAAGAGAAAATTGTCGGTTAACACGCTTGTGTGCCGGTCGATTTCACCCGAGAGCATTTCACGCCTCATTCTGAAGGATCCACCCAATGATTTCACTGCCCTTTAAGATGTCCGCAGTGTAATCAGCGCAGGCAAACGATTAACATAATGCTAACGTGCTGAAGCACGGAAGTTCAGGAGTCATTCTTTACATGGCAACGATTAAAGATGTCGCAAAGCGCGCTGGCGTTTCCACTACAACCGTGTCGCACGTCATCAATAAAACACGTTTCGTCGCCGAAGAAACCAAAGATGCGGTTCTCCTTGCCATCAAAGAGTTACATTACTCACCAAGCGCTGTAGCACGTAGTCTTAAGGTGAATAACACTAAAACGATTGGTCTGCTGGCGACCTCCAGCGAAGCGCCCTATTTCGCCGAGGTGATTGAGGCCGTTGAAAATAGCTGCTTCTCCAAAGGCTATACGCTTATTTTGTGTAACTCGCACAATAACCTGGAAAAACAGCAGGCCTATCTGCAAATGCTGGCGCAAAAACGCGTCGACGGTCTGCTGGTCATGTGCGCGGAATATCCTGACGAATTACTCAATATGCTTGAGGAATATCGTTCGATTCCTATGGTTGTAATGGACTGGGGCGAAGCGCGTAAAAACTTCACCGACAGCATTATCGACAACGCTTTCGAAGGCGGTTACATGGCTGGACGCTATCTGATTGAACGCGGGCATCGCGATATTGGCGTGATCCCGGGTCAGCTGGCGCGCAACACCGGTGGCGGCCGCTTTCAGGGATTCGTCAAAGCGCTGACGGAAGCTAATATCCCGCTTCGCGAAGAATGGGTGGTTCAGGGCGATTTCGAGCCGGAGTCAGGTTATCAGGCGATGCATAAGATTCTGATGCAGAAACAACGTCCGACCGCCGTATTCTGCGGCGGTGATGTCATGGCGATGGGCGCAATTTGTGCTGCGGATGAGCTCGGATTGCGTGTTCCGCAGGATATTTCAGTGATTGGTTACGATAACGTGCGTAATGCGCGGTACTTCTCTCCGGCATTGACGACCGTACATCAGCCGAAAGAACGACTCGGTGAGATGGCCTTTACGATGCTGCTTGACCGCATCGTCAGCAAACGCGAAGAATCACAGACCATTGAGGTGCATCCGAAACTGGTTGAGCGCCGTTCTGTGGCCGATGGCCCGTACCGTGACTACCGCCGTTAATGTCTGTCTTTAATGATTAATAGCGCCTGCTTTTGCAGGCGTTTTATTTCTTAATCCCGCAGCCATTCACGGTTCATCGTTTCAGTATCACCCATATATTCCAGCAACCAGGCCAGTGAAGGTGACGGATTACTTTGATCCCACGTCAGACAACACGGGCTGTCAGGAAACGTATTCTCCAGCGCCAGAACCTGTAATTGCTGCTGTTCAATCCGATGGCTTACGCGATGTACCGGCATCATGCCTACGCACAAACCTTCACTCAGACATTCAAGTGCGCAGGTCCAGTCCGGGACAACCAGACGTCGCTGATTATCGAGCGTCCAGGTATCACGCTTAGGCAACGTCCGCGAGGTATCTTCAAGACACAATGCGGGATAAGGCCTGAGCTGGTCATCACTGAGGGCGCCCGGTAACTGCGCCAGAGGATGCTGCGGACTGACCACGCAGTGCCAGTCCATAAACCCCATATCGCGAAAACTGAAACGGCCACCCGCCGGTATCGCCCGCGTCGCACCGATTGCCACATCAGCACGTCCGTCAACCAGTGCGTCCCACACGCCATTAAACACTTCGGAATGAATGATCAGTTCGGTATCCGGAAAATGGCGATAGAAATCCAGCACCAGCCGCCGGGTTCTTGCCGGTTTAACGATTCTGTCGACAGCAATACGTAACTCGCCCCGCCAGCCGTTGGCAACCTGCTGACACTGGCGTCGTGTAGCTATCATTTTTTTTATCAGAACCCGTGCTTCATCCACGAAAACTTTGCCCGCAGGCGTTAAAATCACGTCACGATGACGACGTTCAAACAAGGGCACCGCCAGCCATTGTTCCAGCTGACGAACGGTATAGCTGATGGCAGAAGGCACGCGATGTAGATCCTGTGCCGCGGCACTGAAGCTGCCAGTTCTTGCCACAGCATCAACGACTTCCAGAGCATATTCTGACCACATAATTTAGCCTTCAATATTTTTGATAGCAGAGTGCAAATATTAGCGTTTCACAACGCTGTTATCAAAGCGTTAAAATCCGTCCCCGAACTGATTTCTGCCTCAAATCATCTGCAATAAACACATTAACGAGATAATAATGAAACCCTCCTTTGGATTTATGCTCTATCTGGCTGGCCTGAGCATGCTCGGCTTTTTAGCCACAGATATGTACCTTCCTGCGTTCAGCGCAATGCAAACCAGCCTGATGACCAGTCCGGGAATGATCAGCGCCAGTCTGAGTATTTTTCTCGGCGGATTCGCTATCGGACAATTGCTTTGGGGACCGCTGTCAGATCGCATTGGCCGTAAACCGGTTTTACTGCTGGGTCTGACCCTGTTTGCTGTCGGTTGTCTGGGCGTGATTTGGGTCGAAAACGTGCGCGCCCTTCTGGCTCTTCGTTTCTTACAGGCCATGGGCGTCTGTGCAGCTGCAGTAACCTGGCAGGCGATCGTGGTTGACCGTTTTTCAGCGGATGTCGCTAAAAAAACTTTCGCCAGTATCATGCCGCTGGTAGCGCTTTCTCCGGCGCTGGCTCCTTTGCTGGGCGCATGGGTGCTCAATCATTTTGACTGGGAAGCGATCTTTGCCCTGCTGACGGCGGTCGCCGCCCTGTTGCTTATCGCCACCTTCACGCTGCGGGAAAACAAGCCGGCAGAACAAAAACCGGCTGACAAAGCAGGTTTTGGCACCTTGCTGAAATCGCGCGTTTACAGCGGTAACGTCATGATTTACGCCGCCTGCTCTGCCGGTTTCTTTGCCTGGCTGACAGGTTCACCGTTTATTTTGAGCGATATGGGCTATTCGCCGGGCGTGATTGGTCTGAGTTATGTTCCGCAGACCATTGCTTTCCTGCTGGGTGGTTTCGGCTGCCGGTTGCTGATCAGCAAGTTGGATGGGAATAAAATTTTACCCTGGCTGCTGACAGGGTATGGCCTGAGTGTTGCGGGTCTGTTCTGTGTCGCTATGTTCACTGATGCCGGGTTAGTGAGCTTGTTGATCCCGTTCTGTTTCATGGCTCTGGTGAATGGCGCAATCTATCCAATTGTTGTGGCAAATGCATTAATGCCATTTCCTGCTAATACAGGGAAAGCCGCCGCGTTGCAGAATACCCTGCAATTAGGGTTATGCTTCCTCGCCAGTCTCCTGGTTTCCGCATTTATTGTGCAACCATTAATAGCGACAGTCACCACCATGCTGTCTACACTATTGTTGGTAGTTTTGGGTCGGTGGATGTCCATGCGGCATGAAAACCCGCAATATAACGGGCAAAAGTCAGAGCAGCAAGTCTAAGCGAGCCTCGAAAGTTAATCGTTATAATGACCTTAAGTAACAATCACTTAACGGACATTTCCATTCATAACGATTAACTATTGAGAATGCCCGCTGGCGAGCCTATACTCAACAAAACCCAATAAAATAGCATTTTTACAATACTTTTATTACATACTTAAGCCGGACGCGCGGAATGCGTCACACTATTTTTTCTAGTACGTTGTTCAGGGATGATTTTCCTGCGTGACTTTTGACCGCAGGCGTTCTTCTAAATTTCCTCTGTTGGTGTCGGATATCGGACGAGGCGCTAGTCGTCTGTTCTCATAAAGACCTGCAAAAATAGCCTTTGCTTTTCCCGGCAGGTTAATAAGTCAGAAGAGAAAGTGATGGAGAAGCTATGAGTTCATCGTGTATAGAAGATCTAAGCATTCAGGACAATCAGTGGTATCGGATAGCCAGTGAAATGCTGGCTATGGCGGGCATCCAGGTTAATGGTAATCGCCCTTTCGACCTTAAAGTAAAAAACACTGACTTTTTCAAGCGTGTTTTACAGGAAGGTTCTCTGGGACTGGGTGAAAGTTATATGGATGGTTGGTGGGAATGCGACCGACTTGATATTTTTTTCCAGCGTGTTCTGCGTGCAGGTTTGGAAAATAAACTCCCCCACCATTTTAAAGACACGCTTCGGGTCGCCGCGGCACGCCTGACCAATTTGCAATCGCGTAAACGTGCGTGGATTGTCGGCAAAGAGCACTATGATCTGGGCAACGATTTATTCACTCTGATGCTCGACCCGTATATGCAATATTCCTGTGGCTACTGGAAAGAAGCGACAACGCTGGAAGAAGCGCAGGAAGCTAAACTCAAAATGATCTGCGACAAACTGCAATTACAACCGGGGCAGCGTTTGCTCGATATTGGTTGCGGCTGGGGTGGATTATCAGAGTTTGCGGCACGCAATTATGGTGTCAGTGTTGTGGGTGTCACTATTTCTGCAGAACAACAAAAGCTCGCGCAAAAAAGATGTCAAGGACTGGATGTCACGATCCTTTTACAGGATTATCGTGACCTCAACGATCAGTTCGACCGGATTGTCTCGGTCGGGATGTTCGAACATGTTGGTCCGAAGAATTACCAGACTTACTTTAATGTCGCCAAACGTAATATCAAACCTGACGGCATTTTCCTGCTGCACACTATTGGTTCTAACAAAACAGATCTTAACGTCGACCCGTGGATTGATAAATATATCTTCCCGAACGGCTGCCTGCCTTCAATTCAGCAAATTGCGCAAACCAGCGAATCTTTGTTTGTAATGGAAGACTGGCACAATATCGGCGCGGATTATGACCGTACCCTGATGGCGTGGCATGAACGTTTCCAGAAACACTGGCCTGAACTGGCAGAAAAATATGGCGATCGTTTCCACCGCATGTTCACTTATTATCTCAATGCCTGCGCAGGGGCATTCAGGGCTCGTGATATTCAGCTCTGGCAAGTGGTATTCAGTCCTGAAGGCGTTGACGGCGGAATGCGCGTTCCACGTTAATCCCCTTTGACAGCCACTGAGCCACATAAAAAAACCGGACCTGAAAGTCCGGTTTTTCTTTTTGCAGCCTGTGGAAAAAATCTGGCTGAAAATGACGTTATTCAGACTTCTCGATCATGGCTTGCGCAGTAGCAATTGCAGCTTCACGGCTGGCCAGAACGCGTTCGACTGTATCGACAATGGCCTGAGTCTGCGGGTCGATTTCGATATTGATTTTATCGCCAAGACGTTTAGTCCCAAGCGTAGTGCGCTGCAACGTTTCCGGAATTAAATGTACGCAGAAACGGGTACGGGTGACTTCCCCGATGGTCAGGCTAATACCGTCAATGCCGATATAACCTTTATGTAATACATATTTCATCAGATCTTCATGGGGCATACGGAACCAGATCTGACGATTATTTTCTGACGTCAAAATCTTCGCCACTTCCGCGGTACAAATAATATGTCCCGACATCAGATGGCCGCCGATTTCATCATTGAAACGCGCGGCACGTTCCAGATTCACCTGGTCGCCGACATTAAGATCGCCCAGATTGGTCAGGCGAAGAGTTTCTTTCATGAGATCAAAGCTGACCAGGTCGCCATTAACCTCTGTCACCGTCAGGCAGCAGCCATTATGTGAAACCGAAGCGCCCAGTTGCAGATTGTCGAGCATATCCTCCGGCAAGCGAACAACATGGGTTCTGAAATTAGGTTTTTCGTCGATCGATACGACCGTTCCCGTTCCCTGAACAATTCCGGTAAACATAGCCCTTTCCTCAATTCATAAGTCTGTTGTATTAAAAACGACACTGCCGTCAGTTTGCCGCAGATTTAATGGAAAGCCAAATCCTCGCGGGAAGAAATAGCACCGTCTGCTTTCATTTCATTAATTAACCACTCGTTAACACCTTTGTTTGCTTAAAAATACCGACAATGTACAATCTTCGGACTATTTCCCAGTCTTTATGGCCACCTTTTGTGGCGACTTTTATTCAATATAATCAACAAAAAAAGGTGTATCTGTGCAGAAGTACCTTGCAGAGGCGCGGGTTTTATTAGCGCTTGCCATTCCGGTCATCCTTGCGCAAATCGCTCAGACTTCCATGGGCGTTGTCGACACTATAATGGCCGGCTCAGTCAGTGCCACGGACATGGCCGCCGTCGCAGTCGGTACCTCCATCTGGCTGCCCGCGATCTTATTCGGACATGGTTTGTTACTGTCCCTGACGCCAACCATCGCGCACTTAAACGGTGCCGGTCGTCGCGATAAAATCGGGCATCAGGTTCAGCAGGGATTCTGGCTGGCCTCCGGTGTGTCCGTTCTGGTCATCGCCGTATTATATCAATGCGACCATATCCTCAGTCTGATGCACAACATTGATCCGGAGCTGAAAGAAAAGGCTGTCGGTTATTTGCACGCCATCATGTGGGGCGCACCGGGATATTTGTTCTTCCAGGTGCTGCGCGACCAGTGCGAAGGCCTGTCAAAAACCAAGCCGGGGATGGTATTTGGTTTTATCGGTTTGCTGGTGAATATTCCCGTTAACTATATCTTCATCTACGGTAAATTCGGCGCGCCTGCCCTCGGCGGTGTCGGCTGCGGCGTCGCCACGGGAACCGTCTACTGGGTAATGTTCTTTATGATGCGATTTTATGTCCGTCATAACCGTGCCCTGCGTGATACTCAGCCTGTTTCGCGCTTTGCTAAACCCGACTGGGCAACATTACGCCGTCTGTCTCAGCTCGGCCTGCCTATTGCGCTGGCATTATTCTTTGAAGTCACACTGTTCGCCATCGTGGCTCTGCTGGTTTCTCCGCTGGGGATTGTGGCCGTAGCCAGCCATCAGATAGCACTTAACGTCGGTTCACTGATGTTTGTCGTGCCACTTTCACTGGGTGTGGCGGCAACGATTCGGGTAGGTTCAAAGCTTGGTGAATCTTCTGTAGAAGGCGCGAAAGTTGCCGCTTATACCAGTATTTTGACCGGTATTCTCATGGCCTGCTGTACCGCGACGACGGCGATTTTGTTCCGCGAACACATTGCCGCGTTGTACAACGACAGCCCTGAAGTCGTGATGCTGGCCTCGCATCTTTTGATTTTTGCCGCGTTGTTCCAGATTTCAGACGCAATCCAGGTTATTGGCAGTGGCATTCTGCGTGGCTATAAAGATACCCGTTCTATCTTTTACATCACGTTTATCGCTTATTGGGTGCTGGGACTGCCGGTCGGATACATGCTGGGTCTTACCGATTTGCTGGTACCGAGAATGGGGCCAAGTGGTTTCTGGTGCGGATTTATTCTGGGACTGACCTTTGCAGCGCTGATGATGACGTTGCGTATGCGCTGGTTACAGAAGCAACCCTCCTACACGATTTTGCAAAAAGCCGGGCGCTGATCCTCTGTTCTCTCCCATGCGCTGAACGTTCTCTTACGGCGCGTGGGATTTTTAGTCTTCACAGTGGCTGTTATGCCTAAAAAAACAACGCAATGCACATTAGCTCGACAGTCACACACAATATGACAGGAAAATGTCTTTTTTCCCTTGCCAGTATTCAGAGAGGTCGTTAATATTCGTCCCCGTCGCCAACACTGGCTGACAAAAAGAAAAACGATGCGTCCGTAGCTCAGTTGGTTAGAGCACCACCTTGACATGGTGGGGGTCGGTGGTTCGAGTCCACTCGGACGCACCAATTTTCTCGCAGTACTGTTGCATGATGTGCGTCCGTAGCTCAGTTGGTTAGAGCACCACCTTGACATGGTGGGGGTCGGTGGTTCGAGTCCACTCGGACGCACCAAAGCAACCTTCTCTCCTTCCTCTCTGATTTAAACCTGATTCAACTCCCTGTACGACAATACCTGAACAAACCTTCTGGTTTAGCTCATTGCTTTCAACATCATCCGTCTGTATTTTTTGAGATTCTTTGTCAGTCGTGTCATTTTTGATCGTCGGGTGAAAAAAATGTTGTGATTAGCTGATTTATCCGCTGCCCGCATTGGATGAATTCAAAACAACGTTCCGATATCTGCCCTAAGCTTGCGCAACATCACGTTTTTTATTTGGTTTCCCAACCCGTTCCCCTCTATAATACGCATCGTCTCTTCGATTGAATGGTTTCAGCCCCTTGATCTGTCGATATCGCCCTTATAAAAGCGTGACTACTCCAGTAGCGATGATAAATCGCACAAATCGCTATGCTTTGGCTGAACTTACTACACCATTCCTTTCACAGTCTTCTACGCTTAGTAATGATTTGATTCAACCAGGCACCACCTCAATTCCGCGCGGGCAGCCATGCTGTCAGGCAAACACTTTTCCAATCCATCACAACTTGTAGATAAAATCGTCATGAAAAAGACCAAAATTGTTTGTACCATCGGCCCGAAAACCGAATCCGAAGAAATGCTGACCAAACTGCTTGATGCAGGCATGAACGTTATGCGTCTGAACTTCTCCCACGGTGATTATGAAGAGCACGGTCAGCGCATTCAAAATATCCGCAACGTGATGGCGAAGACCGGTCACAAAGCGGCAATTCTGCTGGACACTAAAGGTCCTGAAATCCGCACTATGAAACTGGAAGGCGGCAAAGACGCTTCACTGGTTGCGGGTCAGACTTATACCTTCACCACTGATCAAAGCGTTATCGGTAACACCCAGCGTGTAGCCGTTACCTATCAGGGCTTCGCAGCTGACCTGAAAATCGGCAACACCATTCTGGTCGATGACGGCCTGATCGGTATGGAAGTGACCAACGTCACTGAAACCGAAGTTACCTGTAAAGTGCTGAACAACGGCGACCTGGGCGAGAACAAAGGCGTTAACCTGCCAGGCGTTTCTATCGCACTGCCAGCGCTGGCTGAGAAAGATAAACGTGACCTGATCTTCGGCTGCGAGCAAGGCGTTGACTTCGTCGCGGCTTCCTTCATCCGTAAACGTTCTGACGTTCTGGAAATCCGCGAACACCTGAAAGCACACGGTGGCGAGCACATCCAGATCATCTCCAAAATTGAAAACCAGGAAGGCCTGAACAACTTCGACGAAATTCTCGAAGCTTCTGACGGCATCATGGTTGCTCGTGGCGACCTGGGCGTTGAAATCCCGGTTGAAGAAGTTATCTTCGCTCAGAAGATGATGATTGAGAAATGTAACCGTGCACGCAAAGTGGTTATCACTGCTACGCAAATGCTCGATTCCATGATCAAAAACCCACGCCCTACCCGCGCTGAAGCAGGCGACGTAGCTAACGCCATCATCGACGGCACCGACGCAGTGATGCTGTCTGGTGAAAGTGCGAAAGGTAAATACCCGCTGGAAGCTGTGACCATCATGGCCACCATTTGTGACCGTACTGACCGCGTAATGCAAAGCCGTATCGATGGTCAGAACGACAACCGCAAACTGCGTATCACTGAAGCCGTTTGCCGCGGCGCGGTAGAAACTGCTGAAAAACTGGATGCGCCACTTATCGTTGTTGCAACCAGCGGTGGTAAATCTGCTAAAGCTGTGCGTAAATACTTCCCGCATGCCACTATCCTGGCTCTGACCACCAATGAAATCACAGCACGTCAGCTGATCCTGACCAAAGGTGTTGTCACTCAGTTGGTGAAAGAAATTGCCTCTACTGATGATTTCTACCGTATCGGTAAAGAAGCCGCCATCGAAAGTGGTCTGGCTCAGAAAGGCGACATCGTAGTGATGGTTTCTGGCGCACTGGTTCAGAGCGGCACAACAAATACTTCATCGGTGCATGTTGTTTAATTAAAAACGTGACCAGAAGCATTAATGAACGCCGCGAAAAGTGGCGTTCATTTATTCAAAAAGTATCTTGTTTCATAAAAAGTGCGAAAAGCGGTAGCGGCAAAATTGGGATAAGTCCCATGGAATACAGCTGTTTTCGCTGCAATTTTTAACTTTTTCGAAAAAAAAGGTGCTTCTTTGAGCGAACGATCAAAATATAGCGTTTACCGGCAAAAAATTATTCTCATTAGAAAATAGTTTGTGTAATACTTGTAACGCTACATGGAGATTAACTTAATCTAGAGGGTTTTATAATGAATCGCACTAAACTGGTACTGGGCGCTGTAATCCTGGCTTCAACTATGCTGGCTGGTTGTTCAAGCAATGCTAAAATCGACCAACTGTCTTCAGACGTTTCTACTCTGAACTCTAAAGTTGACCAACTGAGCAACGACGTGAACGCAATGCGTTCTGACGTTCAAGCAGCTAAAGACGATGCAGCTCGCGCTAACCAACGTCTGGATAACCAAGCTCACGCTTACAAGAAGTAATATTTACTTCTCTAGTTCAATGGCGCACTCAGTGCGCCATTTTTTTTGCCTGCAATTCCCCCGCTCCTGCCGGATTTCATCTGACCCTACCTTCGTCGTTAGATCTTCTTTAAACTCACTCTATGCCATGCCTGAGCACCTGATATAAAAAAAGGAGCCATGATAGCTCCTTCAGAGAAAATCGCTTCTTAATCGTTTCTGTAACGTTTACTGCGCAATTGCGGTTGTCACGTCAGATGTCTTTGCTGAAGCAGCCGTCTGCGGCTCATTAACAGGCGGTGGCGTATCTGTTGCCTTATCACCCACACTCACCACCACAGGCATGCCAGAGCGGCGAGTAATTGCCTCCTTCACCATTGCAGCGTTAGTCTCATCGTTTTTAATGAATTTCTTCATTGCTGCGGTCAGCGGGATCGGCTTGGTCTGCGGATCATCCTTTTCGGTGTGCGACAAAGGCTGATGCACTTCGATATAACGCTTACCGTCCGGCTCCACGTCATATTTGATTGGCTGATTCACTATCTGCACGCGTGTACCTTTTGGTACCGAGTTAAACAACGCTTCGATATCGTCAGGACGCAGGCGGATACAGCCTGAACTCACGCGCATACCGATACCAAAGTTGGCATTGGTTCCGTGGATAAGATACTGCCCTGTTCCGGCCGACAGACGCATTGCAAACAGCCCCATCGGATTATCCGGGCCAGCTGGCACCATTCCCGGCAAGGTAATGCCGTCTTTCAGATACGCTTTGCGGATGTTAGCCGTCGGGGTCCAGGTTGGGTTAGGGATTTTCTGGCTGACAGAGGTAACCATTTCCGGCGTATTACGTCCCAGCTGACCAATACCAATCGGATAGACGATGACTTTGTCCTCGCCTTTCGGATAATAGTACAGACGCAGCTCCGCCAGATTCACCACAATGCCTTCGCGCTTCGTGTCAGGTAACAGCATCTGTGAAGGGATAGTCAGTACGGTTCCCGCTTTTGGCAGATAAGGATCCGTGCCGGGATTGGCTTCCAGCATAGCGATCAGGCCAATCTGATATTTAGCAGCCACGTCTTCCAGCGGTTTGCCGTCATTTGGCACCACATAAGTCGTGTTTTCACCAATCAGGCGGCTGTTATCCGGCGGCAAAGGGTATTCTGCTGCACTGGCGGTCATGGAATGTGCTGCCACAAATGTGCCAACTAACATTGCCAGAAGGGGTAATGCGCGTCTCATACTCAGTCCTTTTTCGGCCTGCACTCAGACAATCTGAGGCAGGACAATTATCTCGTCTGGTAATACTAGCAGCGCAGAATCTGGTGGCAATCAAACCACAGAAAATCAGAAAGTTACCTGAAGGGAGTCTGGCGAAAATGGCAAAGATAGTGAATTGAAAAATCAGACTAAAAAAGGAAATACAAAAGGCAGTGCGGGGAATTTGCTTTGCTCATTAGCAGACAATTCCTAATGAGCAAAGCAGCAAGGCGGGAAGCTTATTTAAGCCAGCTCAGCAGCCTTAGCACGAATCGAGCGGATCATCGCTTCCAGCCCTTGCGAGCGTGAAGGCGTCAGATGCTGGCTCAGCTCCAGTTCAGTAAAGAACGGACGCACATCAAAGTCCACCACATCACGCGGTGTTAATCCCTGATACAGACTGAACACGATAGCAACCAGACCTTTTACGATGGCAGCATCACTGTCACCCTCAAAGGTCAACGCACCGTTTTCATCGGTACGCATCACAATCCACACCTGGCTCTGGCAACCGGAAATCAGGTTTTTATCCTGACGATGTTCTTCCGCCAAAGCCGGTAACTGGCCACCCAGTTCAATCACATACAGATACTTCTCTTCCCAGTTCGGGCACCGGGAAAAGTTTCTGACTAACTTATTTTTATCTGGCAAAGCCATAACAACATCCTGATCTAGGCTGGCGGGATTAACCCAGCAGCCGGTGAATACGTTGCAGTCCTGCGACCAGACGGTCGACTTCTTCACGGGTATTGTACATCGCAAGCGACGCACGGCACATAGCCGGTACACCGTAGAAGGACATTAACGGCATCGCACAGTGATGACCGGTACGAATGGCAATACCGTATTGATCAAGGAAGCTGCCGACATCATAGGCGTGATGTTTACCCAGATTAAACGCAATCACCCCGGCACGCGTCGCCGGGCCATAGATTTGAATATCCGGCACCTGCTCCATCGCTTTAAGCGCGTAGGCCATCAGTTCCTGTTCATAAGCGTGGATATTCTCCAGACCCAGTTCAGTCACATACTCGATGGCTGCGCCCAGCCCCATGATACCACCGGTATTCGGGGTACCCGCTTCAAAGCGCCACGGAGCCGCTGCAAAAGTCGTTCCTTCGGTCAGGCTGACATGCTTAATCATTGAGCCGCCGCCTTCCCAGGGTGGCATCTGATCCAGCAACGCTTTGCGACCGTACAGAATGCCGATACCGGTAGGCCCGTAAAGTTTGTGCCCGGACCAGACATAGAAATCACAGCCCAATGCCTGAACGTCAACCGCATGATGCATGACCGCTTGCGCGCCATCTACCAGAACGGTCAGTCCTGCGGCTTTCGCCTGAGGAATGATCTTTTCGATCGGGTTAACCGTGCCCAGCACGTTAGAAACATGCGTCAGGGTCAGTAATTTAGTGCGTGGTGTGATCAGGGACTCAAGCTGTGATAAATCCAGCTCGCCTTGCGGCGTCAGATGCCAGACATCGATATGCAGACCGCGTTCTTTCGCCAGCATCTGCCATGGCACGATGTTCGCGTGGTGTTCCATTTCGGTCAGAATGATGTGGTCGCCGGGCTGTAAAAACTCACGCCCCCAGGTATTGGCGACCAGGTTGATGGCTTCCGTGGAACCTTTCACGAAGACAATTTCTTCTGCCGACGCAGCATTCATGAATTGTGCGGCCTGCGTGCGGACGTTTTCCATCTGCTCGGTCGCTTCCGCGCTCATGGTGTGAATGCCGCGGTGAACCGCAGCATAACCTTGCTCGAAGAAAGACATTTCACGTTGAATGACCTGGCGCGGTTTCTGTGCGCTGGCCGCGCTGTCGAGATAGGCCAGCGGCTGGCCGTTCACTTCACGGCCCAGCACAGGGAAATCGCTACGTACTCTTTCCAGTGGAAAACTCATTACTTACCTCGATTAAGCCGGCCTGCAATACGGGCAATCACGACTTCACGCAGGGTTTCATTCTCAATGGCTTCCGTCAGTTCAGCGGCAAAAGCAAAGATGATCATTTGCTGAGCATCCTGCCCGCTGATCCCACGGGTACGCAGATAGAAAAGCTGTTCGTCGTCGATACGACCCACAGTAGCACCGTGACTGCACTTCACATCATCGGCATAAATTTCCAGCTGCGGTTTGGTATCAACCTCAGTGTGTTTGCCCAGCAACAAGTTGTTGTTGGTCATTTTGCCGTCGGTTTTCAGTGCGTGCTGCGCCACTTTGATCATGCCGTTGAAAATCGCTTTAGCACGATCGTTCACGATCACTTTATGCAACTGATTGCTGTTGCAATAACCTTTGTTGTGTTCCAGATAAGTACGGGTATCAGCAATCTCAGAATCAACCGGCAGAACCAGGCTGTTAATGTTGAGGTTGCTGTTTTCACCGTTCAGCTGCGCACTGGTATTGTTACGGGTCAGACCCGCACCCAGCAGGAAGCTATGGCTGGCAACACGCGCATCGCGACCGATGACCAGATCGTTATGCGAGAAGTGGAAACTAGCCTGGCTTTCAAAGGCCAGTTTGTAATGCGTGAAATCGGCATTATCACCCACATTCACCGTCATGCGTGCTCCGGTGAAATGGCCGTGATCGTTCAGGCTGAGATAATGTTCGATAACTTCTGCATTCGCACCACCTTCAATCGACAGATGATAGCGATGATGCACGGTATTCATTTCGCGTGACTGGTCACGGCCACTGCTCAGATGTAAAAGATACAGCGGTTTTTCTGCCTGTTTGCCCGCAGGCAAGCGTACAGAAAGAGAATCTTGTGCCAGGCTCTCCGTCAGATGCAAAAACACTTCTGACTGAATCGGATCCGGCAAGGTCTGCTGTGCTGCCGGGCTCAGTTTTTCAATTTCAAAAGCCCCGGTGTCTGAATCACTGAGATCCGCATCGAAACGACCATCAATGAACACCAGACGGTAGCAATCGAGTGGCAGCGCCAGCGATTTAATCTGTTCAACAGTCAAAGCCTGTTGTTGCGGAGCAAAGAACTGATTACCCAGCAGTGAAGAAACCGGGGTGTATTTCCAGTCTTCCAGTTTTGCGTGCGGGAAACCCAGACGCAGCACCTGTTGCCAGTGTGCATGAGCGTGGGTGGATTGTTCACCGCCACGGCTTTCAAAAAGACGGTAAAGCTGCTGCATGGCGTGCGAACTGCCCGCCGCAGGTGCATTACTCTTCGTCGGTAAGCCAGCCATAACCCTGCTCCTCTAACTGTTTAACCAAGGTGAAATCGCCGGATTTAACAATGCGGCCCTGATACAGAACGTGCACGTAGTCAGGCTTGATGTAGTCGAGGATACGCTGGTAGTGAGTCACGATAACGAAGGAACGTTTGCCGTCACGCAGTGTGTTAACACCGTCAGAAACGATTTTCAGGGCATCGATGTCAAGACCGGAGTCGGTTTCATCAAGAATGCACAGGTTTGGCTCAAGGGCTGCCATTTGCAGAATGTCGTTACGCTTTTTCTCACCGCCGGAGAAGCCAACGTTCACTGAACGGGTCAGCAAATCGGCAGGCATTTTCAGCATTTCGATTTTTTCTTCGATGAAATCAGCGAAGTCAAAACGATCCATCGGTTCCTGTCCGCGGTATTTGCGTACGGCATTCACCGCAGTTTGCAGGAAGAAATGGTTAGTCACACCGGGAATTTCTACCGGATACTGGAAAGCCATAAAGACGCCTTCACCAGCACGGTCTTCCGGAGCAAGTTCCAGCAAATCTTTACCGTTGAAGATTACGGAGCCATCGGTGACTTCGTAATCTTCACGGCCAGCCAGTGTCGCGGAGAGCGTACTTTTACCTGAGCCGTTCGGGCCCATGATGGCGTGTACTTCACCCGGTTTGATCTCCAGATCAAGGCCTTTCAGAATTTCCTTTTCTTCGACACGGACCTTCAAATTCTTAATGCTTAACATACGTATCCTTGAGTTTGCGCCTGCGCGCTCATAATTCTGTTTATGCTTTGACTTTGCTGAACTAAAACCTGCCCGGCGCAGACGTCACACCACGCTACACCGGGAGGAAAACGTCGGCGAATTAACCGACGCTATGTTCAAGACTGATGGCCAGCAGTTTCTGTGCTTCGACAGCGAACTCCAGCGGCAGCTCGGAAAAGACATCCTTACAGAAACCATTAACAATCATGGAAATCGCGTCATCTTCGCTGATACCACGTTGCAGACAGTAGAACAGCTGGTCATCGCCGATTTTTGACGTTGTGGCTTCATGTTCCAGCTGCGCGGTATTGTTACGCACTTCGACATACGGGAAAGTATGTGCTGCGCTGTCTGCGCCGATCAGCATCGAGTCACACTGCGTAAAGTTACGCGCGTTTTCTGCACTTGGCAGGATCTTCACCAGGCCGCGATAGCTGTTCTGACTGTGACCCGCAGAGATACCTTTAGAGATAATGGTCGACTTGGTATTTTTACCAATGTGGATCATTTTGGTACCAGTATCCGCCTGCTGTTTGCCACTGGTCAGTGCCACCGAGAAGAACTCACCGATTGAGTTATCGCCTTTCAGGATAACGCTTGGGTATTTCCAGGTGATCGCTGAGCCGGTTTCAGACTGCGTCCAGGACATTTTCGAGCCTGCACCTTCGCACAATGCGCGTTTGGTCACGAAGTTCAGAATGCCGCCGCTGCTGTCTTTGCTGCCGGAGAACCAGTTCTGCACGGTGGAATATTTCACTTCCGCGTCCTTGTGCAGAATGACTTCAACCACCGCTGCATGCAGCTGGTAGGTATCTCGAACCGGCGCCGAACACCCTTCGATGTAGCTGACGTAACTGCCTTCGTCGGCAATCAGGATAGTACGTTCAAACTGGCCAGTTTTCGCGGCGTTGATGCGGAAATAGGTCGACAGTTCCATCGGGCAACGCACGCCTTTTGGCACGTAGACAAAGGTCCCATCAGAAGCAACGGCAGCATTCAGTGCGGCAAAGAAGTTATCCTGCGCAGGCACCACAGTACCGAGGTATTTGCGCACCAGATCAGGATATTCGTGAATGGCTTCGCCGAATGAGCAGAAAATAACGCCAGATTCCGCCAGCTTTTCACGGTAAGTGGTGGAGACTGAAACGGAGTCAAAGATTGCATCGACCGCCACTTCTTTGCCTTCACGAACCGGAACGCCCAATTGCTCAAACGCTTTTTCCACTTCACTTGTCAGGTAATTCTTACCATCGAGTGCAGGAATGCTGTGAGAATCAGCCGGAGGTTGCTGCGTGGCGCCAGGCTGAGAACCGCAGGTATCATCGCAGCTGCCACATGATGGCGCGGAATAATAGCTGTAATCCTGGTAATCAAGAGGCGTGTAATACGCTTTGAGCCAGTGCGGTTCTTCCATTTTCAACCAGGCATGATAAGCCTGCAGACGGAACTCCAGCATCCACTCAGGCTCATTACGCTTCGCGGAAATGGCACGCACCACATCTTCATTGATGCCTGATGCTAATTCATCGGTTGCCAGCTGGGTAAAGAACCCTTCTTTATAGTTCGTTCCCTCGCCGACCCAAGACTGCACATCATCTGGAATTTCTACGTTGCTTCGTGACATGTTGGTTACATCGCTTTGTTTACAATAATCTTAAAAACTGAAAGCCGTTTTCTTAGAGACCGAAACTTTCGCCACACCCGCAGGCATGCTGAGCTTTAGGATTATTGAATTTAAATATCTGATTCAGTCCTTCACGGACAAAATCTACCTCAGTTCCGTCGATGAAAGGCATGGCCTTCAGCGGAACAAACAGCAAAGCGCCGTCATGTTCAAACACCAGGTCGTCGCTGGCTGGTTGTTTGGTTAAATCCAGAACGTAGCCAAAGCCGGCACAGCCCGATTGTTTCACCGAGAGCTGGAGACCTTTGACGTCAGGATCCTGCGCCGTCAGAGTATTAATCTGTTGCGCGGCAGAATCAGTCAGGCTCACACCTTGCCATACGTTGTCGTCTAAAGAGAAAGAGCCGACAGTTTCAGTTTGCATCTGTCTTACCTCATAATTTTACGGTCATAGACAAGACCTATTGTCTCTATTCTAGTGATAACAGGTACCACTTCAACCTCTTGTTTTAAGAGGGTATAGCGATTGCCCATGAGGAAAGTCGCTCAATGTGCATCGGGTTAACACCTGGCCGCTGGCGGGTCTTGAACACCGCAACCATCAACTGATTGAATAAATTGTCAATTTTTTGTTAAAAATTAAAATTAACCTTATAAACATTGCGGGTTAATAGCTTTCATTGTGTCTATTATAAAACATTCATCGGAAATGCCTATTTATGAATTCGCCACAAACGAAAAAATTAAAGCTCTTATTGCTTATCTGCTTTCGCACGACTCAATAAAAAAAACCCGATGAAAACGTTGATCAGGTTATTTTTTGCCAATATGATGGTCATTCTTTGATAATGATTATCATTCAGATAACCCGGAATACTGAGAATGGCTCAATCGGTAAATGCGTGGTTGCAAGGCAAGATCGACGAATACAAATCGAATGTCCGCGATGCCACCGTGGATTTCTACATGGCTGATGCGGCCTTACGACGCCCTGATGCACACTTGTGTCAGCTCAAACGTTTCAACAACATTTGTCTGGAAATGGCGAACCTGTGCCTGCAAAACGGCGATGATCACAGCTATCTGCATGCGCTCTGCAAATTGCATAACCGCCTGATTCTGGAAATCAACAGTGTTGTCCGCTGTGAGCTCTTTCGTGTTCAGAGTTATCATTTTGCGCGGCATACGTTAAAACTCATTTGTCAGTATTATGCCATGATGGGCATCTGGGAAAAAGCAACGGCATTTCAAACTGACTTTGCAAAACGAGTTCCTTTCCAGCTTTGATTGCAGATCAATGTGTTACGTCGCTCCCTAAACCAAATAAAAAAGGCGGACACATTTTTGATGTATCCGCCCTTCCCTTTAACACGGCGCAGTCAAGCTGATGAATTACCGGTTTGAGTTATCAATCACCATAGTAGTCAGCCTCGACACGCAGCAAAGATTTCCTTTGTCATCAAAAATCTCAATTTGCCAGACCTGACTGCGACGCCCGGCGCGCAATGCACGGCAAACACCGCGCACATGTCCGTCGCGCGCTGAGTGCATATGGCTGGCGTTAATCTCCACACCGACCACCGTCTGACTGCCTTCAGAACACAAATAGCCCGCCATCGATCCCATGGTTTCCGCCAGAACAACCGACGCCCCGCCATGAAGCAGACCAAAAGGTTGCGTCGTGCGGTTATCCACCGGCATGGTTGCTTCCAGAAAATCCTCACCAAGCTGAGTGAATTCGATTCCCACATGCCCGACCATACATCCCTGACTGCGCTGATTCAGGGCATCCAGCGTGGTACTGCGTTTCCAGAGTGACATAATGCTTCCTTAATGGTCAGGGAATGATTTCAAGCAATGCCTGCAACGGATGGCGGACACCGTTACCCTCAATACGTTTAACCTGACTGCGGCATGAATAACCCGTCGCCAGACAACGCTGGCGAGGTAATCGCTGCAAAGAGGTATGCCAGGAAAGCTCGTAAATCCCTAACGAGTTCTCAAGATTTTTAGTTTCATGGCCGTACGTTCCGGCCATTCCGCAGCAACCTACACTTACGTTTTCCAGCTTCGCGCCATAGCGGGCAAAAATATCCCCCCATTGCTTGCCGCTGTTTGGCAAGGCCGTACTTTCCGTACAGTGACCAAACAGATACCAGGATTCGCCGCTTTGCTGCTGTGCCGGACGTTCAGCCAGCCACGCATCCAGCCATTCATGGACCAGTTGTACCTGGAATGAGCCACGTGACTCGCCCAGAATTTCCTTGTATTCATCGCGATAGCACAGCACCAGCGCAGGATCGACGCCGACCATCGGCATACCTAATTGCGAAACACGGTTGAGGAACAGCGACGTTTTCTTAGCCGTTTTCGCAAAACGGGTGAGGAAGCCTTTAATGTGCTGGGCTTTACCGTTAGGCGAGAATGGCAACAGAACAGGTTTTAGACCTAGCTTTTCGATCAACCGGACAAAATCTGCCACCACCTGCGCGTCATAGAAACTGGTGAACGGATCCTGTACCACCAGCACATATTCGCCGCGCTGCACGGGAGGAATGGCCTCAAGTTGTTCCAGCGTCATGGTACTGGCGCGATGCCCAAGCAGTTGCTCACGCAAAGTCGGAGAAGAGAGTAAGGGCAGATCCACCATGCCAATACTTTTCCGGCTCATTTCACGCAACCACGGTTGTTTAAGGAAGAAATTAAACAACTTCGGCGCTTTCGCCATCAGCGGTGCGTAGCTTTCCACACCGGCCACAAAATGATCACGGGCAGGACGCAGATAACGTGTGTGATAAAGCTGCAGGAAACGCGATCGGAATCCGGGAACATCAATTTTAATCGGGCACTGCGTGGAACAGGCTTTACAGGCCAGACAGCCGGACATCGCCTCTTTCACTTCATGCGAAAAATCATACTCGCCTTTATTGGCGTGCCAGGTGTTACGCGTGCGGTCAATCAGGGTGCGCAAACTAAGCCCTTTTTCAGGCAGGGCATTTTCCAGCGCCAGCGGATCAACGCCCTGTTCTGACAGCAGGCGCAGCCATTCGCGCACCAGACCTGCGCGACCTTTTGGCGAATGAATACGGCTGCCGGTGATTTTCATAGACGGGCACATCGGGCTTTTGGCATCGAAATTGAAACATAACCCGTTGCCGTTACATTCCATCGCACCGCGGAAAGACTGACGTACTTCCAGCGGAATACGGCGATCCAGTGTGCCGCGTTTCGCCGCATCCACTTTCATCATCGGTTCATCGCAATCCAGCGGCGCACAGATCTTACCGGGATTGAGGCGGTTGTCCGGGTCGAACACGGTTTTGATCCGGCGTAACTCATGGAACAACTCTTCACCAAAGAACGCCGGGCTGTATTCAGCACGGAAACCCTTTCCATGTTCGCCCCACAACAGCCCGCCATATTTTGCCGTCAGCGCGACGACTTCATCGGAAATTTGCTTGAGCAACATTTCCTGCTGCGGATCGCACATATCCAGTGCCGGACGTACGTGTAATACGCCCGCATCTACGTGACCGAACATTCCGTAGCTCAGATTATGGCTGTCGAGCAACGCCCGAAATTCAACGATGTAATCGGCAAGGTGCTGAGGCGGAACACAGGTGTCTTCGGCAAACGGCAATGGTTTTGCCTGCCCTTTCGCATTGCCCAGCAGCCCGACGGCTTTTTTGCGCATGTTGTAGATGCGCTCTATACCAGGCAGGTCGGCGCAAATCTGATAGCCAATCACACCGCCTTCTTTATCACTCATCAGCCCGTCCAGGCGCTCGCACAATGCGCTCACCTGGTTTTCGATGAGGTCAGCATCATCGCCGGCGAACTCGACAATGTTCAGCCCCTGCATATCTTTGCCTTCAACATCCGTGATGTAGTCACGCACGCTGTGCCAGACAATATCTTCACGCGCCAGATTCAGCACTTTTGAGTCGACGGTTTCCACTGAAAGGGCTTTCGCTTCCACCATAAATGGTGCGTTGCGCAGGGCCGAATTGAAAGAGTCATATTTGATATTGACCAGACGACGCACTTTTGGGATTGGCGTGATGTTCAGACGGGCTTCAGTTATAAACGCCAGCGAGCCTTCTGAGCCGGTCAAAATACGGGTCAGATTGAAGGTTTGCAGATCATCACTCAGCACGTGACGCAAATCGTATCCGGTCAGGAAACGGTTAAGTTTCGGGAATTTCTCTATCACCAGCGCACGGTTGTCGCGGCAGCTGTCGAGAACCGTGCGGTAAATCCGCCCGATGACCGAATCCTCTTCACCCAGTTTATCTGCAAGCTCTGTCGGGATCGCCGTGGTATCCAGCATATCGCCCCCAAGCACAATGGCCCGGACTCCAAGCACGTGATCTGAGGTTTTGCCATACACCAGCGAGCCCTGCCCGGATGCATCGGTATTAATCATCCCGCCGAGCGTGGCGCGGTTACTGGTCGAGAGTTCCGGCGAGAAGAAATAGCCAAACGGGCGCAGATAATCGTTGAGCTGATCTTTAATAACCCCGGCTTCAACTTTTACCCAGCCCTGCTCTGTATTGATATCGAGAATGCGGTTCATATGACGGGACATATCAACCACAATCCCGCGGTTCAAAGACTGACCGTTGGTACCGGTACCGCCACCGCGCGGAGTGAATACCAGCGTTTTAAAACGTTCCTGCCCCGCAAGACGGGCAATCAGTGCCACGTCTGACGTGGCAATCGGGAATAGGACAGCATCCGGCAACAACTGATAGACGCTGTTATCTGTCGCCATCGTCAGCCGGTCTGCATAAGTTGTTGTGACATCACCCGTAAAACCATTCTTTTTTAACGCTTCCAAAAAATCGAGCACCAGCTGGATAACACCCGGCGCCTGAGAAATCTGTGGGATCATTGAATTATGACTCTGTCTTTGTTGTATGCCTGGCGGGCCCGAGGCGACCTGCCGGATCTGACTTGCAGATCCACCTGTTATTTACCCAGAATAAAAACTAACATACTTCGTTTTTCCGCGCTCCGTCTGGTTGCCCTTTGTTGCATTACTTTCATGATGAATCGCAAAAAGCGCGTATCAGCAAAACGCGTTGCAACTAATCTTGCGGCGAGCTATCCAAAAGCAACCGGATGTTCCATGCTTATTTCAGACAGTATGGAGCTTGAATATCCCGGGTTTGAAATACAAAGTATGGAGGCACAGGGTTCGTGCCTTACTTCGTTTATCACATTGAGAAACATGAATGAATCTCCCAATTAAACGTTACGATTTACCTCAGATTATGTTTGGGGTGTTGTTTATTGCACTGATGACCATCGCCAGTATCTGGATCGTTCAGCCCTTTATTCTTGGGTTTGTCTGGGCTGGCATGGTGGTTATCGCGACATGGCCGCTGATGATAAAGCTCCAGCGCCTGCTTTGGGGACGCCGGTTCCTTGCCGTCATCATCATGACTTTGTTGTTGATTTTACTCTTTGTTTTACCTATTGCGATGCTGGTCAGTAGCGCAATTGAAAATGGAGCGCCTCTGGTAGAAATTGCCAGCCATCCTTCCTCATTGCATATGCCCGATTTCCACTGGCTCAATTCCATTCCGCTGGTCGGCCATAAGCTTTACACCGGCTGGCATGCACTGATCAACGGCGGCGGCAATGCGCTGGTGACTAAAGTTCAGCCCTATGTCGGACAAACAGCTGCGTGGTTTGTCACTCAGGCCGGTCATCTGGGACGATTTATTGTTCACTGTTCGCTGATGCTATTATTCAGTGCCTTGCTGTACAGCCGCGGCGAACAGGTTGCTTTAGGGATCCGCCACTTTGCCATTCGCCTGGCCGCAGAACGCGGTGACGCTGCCGTCATCCTCGCAGGTCAGGCCATCCGCGCTGTGGCATTAGGCGTAGTCGTAACGGCAATTGTGCAGTCAATTCTTGGCGGTATCGGGTTGGCGATCGCAGGCATCCCTTATGCTACCGTGCTGACGGTGGTGATGTTCGTTTGCTGCGTTGCGCAAATTGGCCCGCTGCTGATATTAATACCGGCAATCATCTGGCTTTACTGGTCCGGCGACAACACCTGGGGCACCGTGCTTTTGATCTGGAGTTGCGTGGTCGGGTCACTCGATAACGTACTGCGCCCGGTTCTGATCCGCATGGGTGCAGATTTACCTATGTTACTGATTCTCTCTGGCGTTATCGGGGGCTTATTTGCCTTCGGTATGATCGGGCTGTTCATCGGACCGGTCGTGCTGGCCGTATCCTATCGCCTGATTTCCCTCTGGGTACATGAAGCCCCTGAACCAGAGATGGATCCGGAAGAAGCATTGAAAGCACTGGATGAATAATAGCTTAATTAAGTAACTCACTGCGGCGTTGCCAAAATGAATATGGCAGCGCCACTTTTAATTTCCTTCTCATATCCCTGCATTCTACAACCCTCGCTACCGCCTTCATTACCTGCCCTCACTAAATAGTATGAGAATAAACTCTATTAGGAAAATTCTTACAGACTAAATACCTTGAGAAACTTAGTATTATTAACAGTTAGGATTTCAACTCACTGATTTATATACAGGCTTTCCCCTGAGCCGGTATACCCCAAATTGCTGTGTGTAGTCTTTGCCTGTCTCCTATGACGGGCCTTTTTTTTATTTATTGTGCGGTAATTTTTAATTATTTCATGGTTAAATGGCCAGACAAAAATCCCGATTTTTCTGTCACTCCTCCCGGTATAAATATTCACCCGTTAATTTTCAGCAAAAAAGAGAAGGCCATCACTTGTAAGTGACAGCCTTTACTTTATTGTTTTAGGAATTACTTTATGAATCGAATTACTTTTCCGCTAATGCCAGCCACGTTTGTACAACGGTATCCGGATTCAGCGACAGACTGTCGATTCCCTCATCCATAAGCCATTGCGCAAAGTCCTGATGGTCTGAAGGTCCCTGCCCGCAGATACCGACATACTTGCCCTGCTTTTTCGCGGCTCTGATTGCCATCGACAGCAGCGCTTTAACGGCGTCATTTCGCTCATCAAAGAGTTCAGAAACCACCCCGGAATCACGATCCAGACCCAGAGCCAGCTGAGTCATATCATTTGAACCAATCGAGAAGCCATCAAAGTGTTCGAGGAACTGATCCGCCAGTAACGCATTCGACGGAATTTCACACATCATAATCACTTTCAGCCCATTTTCACCGCGCTTCAGTCCCTGATTTGCCAGTTCGGCTACCACGGCTTCCGCCTGAGCCACAGTGCGCACAAAGGGAATCATCACCTCAACATTAGTGAGATCCATATCATTACGCACGCGTTTCATTGCCTCGCATTCCAGTGCAAAACAATCACGGAAGTTGTCTGAGACGTAACGGCCGGCACCACGGAAGCCGAGCATCGGGTTTTCCTCATGGGGTTCATACTTCTCGCCGCCTACCAGATTGGCATACTCGTTTGATTTGAAATCAGACAAACGAACAATGACGCGTTTTGGCCAGAAAGCCGCGCCGAGCGTCGCGATCCCTTCCGTCAGGCGTGCCACATAATATTCACGCGGGCTGTCATAGCCCTGGATCATCTTATTGATGGTTTCCTGCAATTCTGCAGGCTGCTGGTCAAACTCCAGCAAGGCTTTAGGATGGACGCCAATCATGCGGTTGATAATAAATTCCAGGCGCGCCAGCCCGACACCTTCATTCGGTAAGCAGGCGAAATCAAAAGCACGATCCGGATTACCGATATTCATCATAATTTTCAGCGGTAATTTTGGCAGCTCATCGATTTCAGAACTTTGCACACTGAAATCCAGTTCATCCTGGTACACGTATCCTGTATCTCCTTCTGAGCAGGAAACCGTGACTTTCTGATTTTCGGTGAGTTTCTCGGTGGCATCCCCACAACCGACAACAGCAGGAATACCCAATTCACGGGCAATAATTGCAGCATGACATGTACGGCCACCGCGATTAGTCACAATGGCTGATGCTTTTTTCATGATCGGCTCCCAGTCGGGATCCGTCATATCAGTTACCAGAATATCGCCTGCCTTAACGTGATGCATTTCACTGATATCGTGGATGATTTTAACCGGTCCCGCACCGATACGGTGACCGATAGCACGTCCTTCCACCAGTACTTTGCTGCTGCCATTGAGCTGGTAACGTTCCATCACCTGACCGTTTGAACGTACGGTCTCAGGACGCGCCTGCACAATATAGAGTTTGCCGTTATGACCATCTTTAGCCCATTCGATATCCATCGGGCGGCCATAATGTTTTTCGATCAACAGTGCCTGACGTGCCAGCGCCTGCACTTCTTCATCCGTCAGGGAGAATCGTGTGCTCAGTTCGGCCGGCACATCTTCAATCTGGACTTGCTTGCCGTGCTCCTGGCTTGGTGCATAAACCATGCGGATCTTCTTTGAGCCCATGGTGCGACGAACAATCGAAGGTTTTTTCTTTTCGAGCGTTGGCTTGTGTACATAGAATTCGTCTGGATTCACCGCCCCCTGCACGACCATTTCACCCAGACCATAGGCAGAAGTGATAAAGACCACCTGATCAAAACCCGATTCCGTATCAATGGTAAACATTACGCCAGCCGAGGCGAGATCTGAACGCACCATACGCTGGACACCGGCAGATAACGCCACACCGCGGTGGTCGTAACCCTGATGCACGCGATAAGAAATCGCGCGATCGTTAAAGAGGGAGGCATAAACATGTTTCACGGCAGTCATCACCGCATCAAAGCCCTGAACGTTCAGGAAAGTTTCCTGCTGCCCGGCAAAAGAGGCATCGGGCATATCTTCGGCTGTCGCCGATGAACGCACAGCGAAAGAAGCATCCGGCTCGCCTTCAGAAAGCTGCTGATAAGCCTCGCGGATAGCCTGCTCGAGTTCTGGCTGGAATGGCGTCTCAATGATCCACTGACGGATTTGCGTGCCCGCTTTGGTCAGTTGCGCGATGTCGTCCACATCCGTTTTATCCAGCAATTCATGGATACGGTGGTTTACGCCGCTCTGATCGAGAAAATCATTAAATGCCTGAGACGTCGTTGCAAAACCATTCGGAACGGAAACACCCAAATCAGACAAATTGGTGATCATTTCCCCGAGGGATGCGTTCTTGCCCCCGACTTTATCAACGTCGTTCATACCCAGTTGGTTGTACCAGATAACATTGCGTAAATCGGGATCGAGATGAGCCATGAAACAATCCTTTCTTATTTATTTACAGTAATAGTCAACAGGAGTGTAAAACCGGTTATTCAACGGTTGCCTGAAACACTTTTTGTGTCATTAAACAACGCTGTCTTTTTGAGACTAGCATAATGATCCATAGAAGATGGAAAGGTGAATCGATCCAGCAAATCAAACTATTTTTGTTTAGGAAAAATCCAGAGTTCGTACTTTAGTTACTGACGTGGAATGAGCATTATTCCTTATGAATCATGAAGAAGTTATCTCTCTCTCCGGTCTGTGATTCATGCTAACAGAGCTGCTGAAGCTGTGCTGAAGCAAATCAAAAACCTGCGAGGAATCGCGGAAAATTTAAAATGGCATTTCATTTATTACAGCCATTTTGCGCAGTATCTCGCAGCAATGAAGATAAGATGGAAATGCGGAGGAATTACTCTTTTTATTTCCTTCAATTCTGGTTATTACTTAATAAGCACCAAGAGATCGGCGCGAATAAATAAAATGAAGTGATTTAATTCAGGAGACATTTGTGGACAGATGTGTGTTTTACATTTCCGATGGTACTGCCATTACAGCTGAGGTTTTGGGCCATGCGGTGCTTTCTCAATTCCCGGTCAATGCGACCACTTACTCGTTACCTTTTGTAGAAAGTGAGGAGCGTGCGAGAGCTGTCTGCAAACAGATCAATGAAATTTTTGAGAAAACCGGAGCCCGTCCGCTGGTGTTTTACTCGATTATTTCCCCCAACATCCGTGACATCATTCAGGGCAGCGAAGGATTCTGTCAGGATATTGTTCAGTCGCTGGTGGCGCCTCTGCAAAATGAGCTGGGTGTCGACCCCACGCCCATTGCCAACAGAACGCACGGACTGACGGCCAGCAACATCACCAAGTACGATGCGCGTATTGCCGCCATAGATTACACGCTGGCACACGACGATGGCATTTCACTGCGTAATCTCGATCAGGCACAGGTGATTTTACTGGGCGTGTCGCGCTGCGGTAAAACCCCGACCAGCCTGTATCTGGCCCTTCAGTTTGGGATCCGTGCCGCTAACTACCCTTTTACTGCCGACGATATGGATAACATCCAGTTACCAGCGGCACTGAAACCACATATGCATAAACTGTTTGGCCTGACGATTGATCCGGAACGGCTAACCGCAATCCGACAGGAGCGCGTTGAAAACAGCCGTTATGCCTCTTTACGCCAATGCAGGATGGAAGTTTCGGAAGTCGAAGCGCTGTTTCGCAAGAACAAAATACGCTATCTCAACAGTACGAATTATTCCGTTGAGGAGATATCAGCAAAGATTATGGACAGCTTCGGCATGAGTCGTCGTATGTTCTGAATCCATTTCCTGATTTGGGTGGCATATCCTGGCGACAGTGGTTGAATTCATCTGTTTTTGGGTTATTGTGATCGCCATCACTTCCCGGTATTCCTGCCGCAGAGAAGAAACAAATTTTTGAGAGCACCATGTCACAAACAGATGAACTGCGTACGACGCGCATCGACAGCCTGATTACGCCTCAGGCACTGGCAGACAAATTGCCAATTTCCCCGTCGGTCGCACAACACGTGATGGAATCACGTAAACGGATTGAAAAAATTGTCAGCGGCGAAGATCAGCGTTTGCTGGTTGTCGTCGGTCCCTGCTCTATCCACGATATTGAAGCAGCAATTGATTACGCGGGAAAACTGCGCGTATTACGTGATAAGTATCAGGATCGCCTTGAAATCGTGATGCGCACGTACTTTGAGAAACCGCGTACCGTCGTCGGCTGGAAAGGATTGATTTCTGATCCTGAGCTGAACGGTTCGTGCCGTGTGAATGACGGTATTGAGCTGGCGCGCAAAGTCCTGCTGGCCGTCAATGAGCTGGGAATTCCCACTGCCACTGAATTCCTGGATATGGTGATCGGCCAGTATATCGCTGACCTCATCAGCTGGGGCGCGATTGGTGCACGTACCACAGAAAGCCAGATCCATCGTGAAATGGCCTCAGCGTTATCATGCCCGGTTGGTTTCAAGAATGGCACTGACGGCAATACGCGTATCGCCATTGATGCCATTCGTTCTTCACGCACCAGCCACATGTTCCTGTCACCGGATAAAAGCGGTCAGATGACTATTTATCGCACCGCAGGCAACCCTTATGGCCACGTGATCATGCGTGGCGGTAAAAAGCCTAACTATCATGCAGAGGATCTGGAACAGGCTTGCCAGAATCTGGCTGAGTTTGATTTGCCGCAGCGTCTGGTGGTCGATTTCAGTCACGGCAACTGTCAGAAGCAGCACCGCCGTCAGCTGGATGTGGCAGAAGATATTTGCCAGCAGATCCGCAATGGTTCTTCAGCGATTGCCGGTATTATGGCAGAAAGTTTCCTGATAGAAGGCACTCAGGCGATTCATCCTGGTAAACCGCTGGTTTATGGCAAATCTGTGACTGACCCTTGCCTAAGCTGGGAAGATACTGAAACGCTATTGTCGATGCTGGCTGAGGCCACTGACAGCCGGTTCTGATCACTTTCTGATAACCTTTAAAGGGCAACGCTGTTGCCCTTTTTTATACCTGCCGTTCTCCGCGTCTGTCTGATTATCTGCATTTTCTTAAGATCCCCCCGCTATTCCCCTGAAATTAAAGGGTTACCTTGCAGAAATTACATTCCATCAACAAAAATTTTCTTGATGTGTACTTGCAATGATTTGATAATGATTATCAAATTGATATTAATTACTATTACCATATGCGAATTTTCGGGCTACTGACCCGAATGTTTTTACAAATCATTCACATAACATCGCGAGTTTTTACCTGCCAACGGGCAGGTGACTTAGGCTAACGAGGAGACAGCAATGCATTCAGTTCACTATCAGGATTATTTACAGGCTAAAGACGCTAACCCAGGTAAATACGCCCGCGATCTGGCGGCGATTTTGGGCATCAGTGAGGCGGAATTAACCGCATTACGCGTTTCCCATGATACCGCACGACTTGATGTGGACGCCCGCACATTGCTGGCTGCTCTGGAAAATGTCGGTGGAACAAAATCGATTACCCGTAACGATTTTGCCGTTCATGAACAGCAAGGTCGTTATGAAAATCAGCATCTGAATGGTCACGCAGGACTGATTCTGAACCCGCGCGCACTGGATTTGCGCCTGTTCCTGCAACACTGGCAGCATATTTTCAGTATGTCTGAAACCACGGCCCGTGGCGTTCGTCACAGTATCCAGTTTTTTGATGCTCACGGCGATGCAGTGCATAAAGTCTATAACACCGATGAAACCGATATGGCAGCATGGGACGCACTGATTGCTCAGTACAAAAGCGACGTCAATCCGCCATTGCAAATTGAAGCAGCTCCATCGGCTCCGGCCCTGAAAGTGGCCGATGCCCATGCTATCGATGCAGAATGGCGTGCTATGACTGATGTTCATCAATTCTTCCAGTTGCTGAAACGCCATGGCATCACCCGTCAGCAAGCCTTTGAAGCAGCAGGTGATGACCTTGCATGGCGCGTTGAAAACGGCTCCCTGACCCGTTTACTGAATATCGCCAAAGAAGACCAAAACGAAATTATGATTTTCGTGGGGAACCGTGGCTGTGTGCAAATCTTCACCGGCCAGATTGAAAAAGTGCTGCCGCACGGTGAGTGGATCAACGTATTTAATGAACGCTTCACACTGCATCTGGTGGAAAGCGCCATCGCGCAAAGCTGGATCACCCGTAAGCCAACCAAAGACGGTTTCGTCACCAGCCTTGAGTTGTTTGCCGCCGATGGCACTCAGATTGCGCAGCTTTACGGACAGCGTACCGAAGGCACGCCGGAACAGACTCAGTGGCGCGAGCAACTGGCTCAGCTCAGCGGCGAAGGCGTTGCGGCATGAAACTCTCCCTGAAAGCTCTGCTCGCTGCCAGCACTTTGCTGGCGACACCTTTGCTGCATGCGGCTGAAAAGCTGGTCAGTATAGGCGGAGATGTCACTGAAATTGTTTACGCCCTTGGGGCGGGCAATGAACTGGTGGCACGCGACAGCACCAGTCTGCGTCCGAAGGCGGTACTGGCACTGCCGGATGTCGGTTATATGCGCCAGCTGAATACCGAAGGCATTTTATCTCTGCATCCTTCAATGGTACTAAGCAGCGAGCTGGCAGAACCTTCGCTGGTATTGCAGCAGTTATCGCAAAATGGCGTAAAGGTTGTCCGCGTACCAGGTACGCCTTCAATTACTACCGTTCCTGAAAAAATCGAAGTGATAGCCGGTGCCCTGAACCGTCAGGCTGAAGGCGAAAAACTGATTGCCACTTATCGTTCACAGCTTTCGACCATTCGTCATGACGCGCTGCCGGTGAAAATGCTGTTTGTAATGAGCCACGGTGGCATGTCTTCTATGGCGGCTGGTCAAAATACAGCGGCGGATGCGATGATCACTTCCGTTGGCGCAAAAAATGCCATGCAGGGATTCAGCCGCTACCGCCCGCTTTCTCAGGAAGGCGTGATTGCCAGTGCCCCGGATATTCTTTTGCTGACTGCAGACGGTGTAAAAACGCTCGGCGGGCTGGATCAGGTGTGGAAATTACCGGGCGTGGCGATGACCCCTGCGGGCAAGAACAAACGCGTTTTAGTGCTGGATGATATGTCGCTGCTGGGCTTTGGTCTGCAAACTCCGGTCGTAATGGCGCAACTTCGTCAGGCCGCGGAACAAGTGAAATGAGCAGCATGAGCCCTCCAATGCCATCACGACGGCGCTCGCCGGTTTGGGCGCTGATTGCACTCGGCGGCGCTCTGCTGGTTCTTGCTATTCTGGCAGCCAATACCGGCGCGATGGCATTGTCGCTCAGGACGTTAATTTCGCGTCCTTTTGACGATGACCTTTGGCAGGTCTGGCTGAGCATACGCTTGCCACGTGTGTTACTGGCTGTGGTGGTCGGCTGTGCGCTTGCCAGCTCAGGTGCGGTAATGCAGGGGCTTTTTCGCAATCCTCTCGCGGATCCCGGCCTGCTTGGGATCAGCAGCGGTGCGGCGCTGGCCGTTGCACTAACGATTGTCATGCCGCTGGCCCTGCCTCCCCTTCTGGCTCTTTACAGCCATATGATCAGCGCCTTCTTCGGCAGTCTGGCGATTTCAACCATTGTCTTCACCCTGAGCCGCTTCGGGCATGGCGGATTATCGCGTTTATTACTGGCGGGGATCGCCATCAATGCACTATGCGGTGCCGCCGTAGGCGTGCTGACTTATGTCAGCGACGATCAGCAGTTGCGTCAGTTCTCGCTCTGGAGCATGGGCAGTCTGGGACAGGCACAATGGCCGACGCTGGCCGTTGCCTCTTCGCTGATCCTGCCAGCGTGCATTGCAGCGTTTTTCATGGCGCGTCGTCTGAATATTCTGCAACTGGGTGAAGAAGATGCGCATTACCTGGGCGTGAATGTCCGCCGTACCCAGTTGCAGTTATTACTGCTCAGCGCGTTGCTGGTGGGTGCTGCGGTAGCGGTTTCAGGCGTTATCGGCTTTATCGGGCTGGTGATACCGCACCTTTTGCGTATGCGCATTGGTGCCGATCACCGCTGGCTGTTGCCGGGTTCAGCCATGGCCGGTGCCTGCCTGTTGTTACTGGCGGACACGCTGGCCCGCACGCTGGTCGCTCCTGCAGAAATGCCGGTGGGCCTGCTGACCAGTTTGATCGGCGGCCCGTATTTTCTCTGGCTGATCCTGCGGCCGGGAGTACCACGTAATGTCTGATATGACCTTATCCATGATGGCTGAAAACCTGACGTATTCTGTCAACGGCCGTTGTTTGATTGATGACGTTTCGATGAGTCTGGAAAGTGGTGAAATGGTGGCTCTGATCGGGCCAAACGGTGCCGGTAAATCGACGCTGATGCGGATGTTGACCGGTTATCTGTCACCTCAGTCGGGACAATGTTCGATGATGGGCAAACCGCTGAGCGACTGGCAACCACAAGAACTGGCTCGCACTCGTGCAGTAATGCGCCAGAACAGTACGCTGGCTTTTGGATTTAGTGTCCGCGAAGTGCTGACACTCGGGCGTTCGCCCCACGGCCAGCAAAATATGCAGCGCGCGATGGCAGAGGTGATGGCGCAGACCGGCTGTCTGAATCTGGCTGAGCGTGACTATCGCCAGCTATCCGGCGGTGAACAGCAGCGCGTTCAGCTGGCACGGGTGTTGATCCAGCTGTGGCAACCTGAACCTGCCCCGCGCTGGTTATTTCTCGATGAACCGACTTCAGCGCTCGATTTATATCATCAGCAACATGCGCTGCGCCTGTTACGTCATCTGACGCAACAGACACCGCTGGCCGTATGTTGTGTCCTGCATGATCTGAATCTTGCCGCATTGTATGCCGACCGGATTATTTTACTGCATAGCGGCAAAGTGGTCGCCAGCGGGACACCGGCTCAGGTGCTGAGCGAAGAAACGCTGAGCCGCTGGTATCAGGCCGACTTAAACGTCTGTCCACATCCTGACACCGCATTGCCTCAGGTTTTTCTGCGCCAGTAAGTGCGTTGCAGAAAATGAAAAAGCCACAAGGCATTTTGCTTTGTGGCTTTTTTTGTCAGCTCGAGCAGGAGATCTCCAGGTGCTTTCCCCAGTCCGGCGGCAGTGCCGCCATCGGGTCATATTGCGCCGCGTCACTGTATGGATCACGCAGTGCCTGATGCAGCTGAGTCAGCGCACTGATATCATCTTTTTCGGCACGTTCAATGGCCTGCTGCGCCAGGTAATTCCTTAATACCATCCTCGGATTACATTGTTTCATCGCATCCTGACGGGTCGCGTCAGCAATGTCTTCCGTTTGCAGACGCTGCCGGTAAGCCTGATACCAGCTGTCGAAAGCAGCACGATCAATAAACTCATCCCGCAGGGGGGAGCTGGCCTGTTGCTGTTCGGTGTGACTTAACATCCGGAAGGTTTGGGTGAAATCCCGGCCCTCTTTCGCCATCAGACTCAGTAAACCGGTCAGCAGGTCGTTGTCCTGTTTATTCTCGGTAAAGAAGCCCAGCTTACCGCGCATCAGCGTACCGTACGCCTTCATCAGCGCCGGCTCATATTCACCGAGCGCCGCCTGTAACTGTTCTGTAGTCATCAGACCGGACAACGTCTGCGCCAGTCGATGCAAATTCCAGTAGGCCACGGCAGGCTGATTATCGTAGCTGTAACGTCCCTGATGGTCTGAATGATTACAGATGTAACCCGGCTGATAATCATCCAGAAAACCGAACGGACCGAAGTCGATGGTCAGCCCGAGAATAGACATATTGTCAGTATTCATCACGCCATGAGCAAATCCGACGCTTTGCCATTGCGCCATCAAACTGGCGGTGCGTTGCACCACTTCTGTAAACCAGCGCTGATAACGCAAAGATTCAACCGGTTCACTTTCCAGCAATTCCGGCCAATGGTGAGCAATCACATAATCGGCCAGTTGCTTCACCTGTTCTGGCTGTTTACGGTAATAGAAATGCTCGAAATGCCCGAAACGAATATGGCTTTCAGCCACGCGGATCAGCATCGCACCTCGCTCCGGCTGTTCGCGAAATACAGGCTCATCGCTTGTAGCAATCGTCAATGCGCGGGTGGTGGGAATGGATAAATGATGCAGCGCTTCTGAGGCGAGAAACTCACGAACAACAGACCGTAATACTGCGCGCCCATCACCCATGCGCGAATACGGCGTCAGCCCGGCGCCCTTCAGGTGCCAGTCAACACGTTTGCCGCCAGGTAAAACCTGTTCTCCGAGCAAAATGCCGCGCCCGTCACCCAGTTGCCCCGCCCACACACCAAACTGATGCCCGCTGTAGACCTGCGCCAAAGGCAACATGCCCGGAAAGAATTTCTCACCGCACCAGTATTCACGGTGATCGGCGCCAAAAAGGGATTCATCTAACCCCAGTTCCTGCGCCAGCGACTCGCTGTGGTAAAGCAGACGCGCACCTTTGAGGGGTGTCGGTTGCAGCGCGGTGTAAAAACCGGGCAACTGGTCTGCGTAATGGTGTTCGAATTGTGGCATAAATCCCCCTTTTCTTTAGTGTAGGTCTGCTCCGTCGCGATTAACACGGAGTAAATGCAGGGAGATTACTGACGCGCGGGATAAAAAATCCCGTAACAGCAGGTGCTGACCGGGATCTCCAGTATCAAGACGGCAGTGACGATGAGTGAAATTGAGCAGGCTGGTTAAGCAGGCTGTCGAGCTCAGCGGAGTCAACGCCTGGCCACAACAGGCCTTTTACGCCCTGTATGTCCTTTTTATGCAATGCATCGAAATACTCCTGACTGTCCAGCCCGTCCACCACAATATTGCGGCAAAACCGGTTAACATTGCGGATTAATGACGGCATCACGATGGTAAAATGCTCACCCTCATAAAGTTGCCAGAAGAGGTTTTTATCCAGTTTCACCCACTGGAAAATATGGTCGAAAACCGGCGCCATCGTAATATTCCCGGAGCCAAAGTTCTCCAGCCACAAGGTGAAATCTTGCTTAAGTGCGACCAGTTGGGCGTTGTTTCTGCCCAGAGAAAGTTGCGGAAATGATTCGCTCAGATTGAGGTGAATAAAAGGATGGACCTTAAATGCCTCGCGTAAACTTTCATCCCCGAGTAATAAAGCCACCTGCTTTTCTTCAACACTGATATTCAAAATAACCTGATTTTCGTTAAACCATTGAGCATGCTGATTCGCCCAGACTTGCTGTTCATTGAGAAAACGCAGTAATTGCTGTGGCGTGAGAAGATTCAACACCAGTTCTGTGGGCATAACCAGCTTGCTGTCTGCACTAGAAAAACGGCAAATTAATTCAACGGCAAGCAATTTCCCTTCAATGGTGTAGACCGGCTGACACAGATAGCTACTGCTAAAGGCCGTATCGAATTGTATTTTCATTTTTATCCAAAACATCAACGGCACTGCTAATTGATTAATAACCTTTTTGACTATCAATCAGATCATAAAAATGCCGGAGCCCCGAGGCGTAACCGAAACGTTAGAGAAATTGATATCAAGAAAGAGCCAGTCCGGTGGTCGGTACACAAAGACTACGGTGCTGATAGTAGCGAAATTAATCGTTGCAAGATGTAATCCCCCTTTCTCACCTTCTGTATGAGGGAGATGCCAGTCAATACAGGGGTTTCAGACTAATCTTATCGTCAGGAGAGAAAACACGCAACGTACAGTGTGAGCCCTGCCAGACATATTCAGAAAAATTAACGGTCACTATTTGCGCTATTGTCTTCGCAGAACCATCTGCAAATATTTTAGTTAATGGTTATAGTGTCTTATGAGATATGGCGCAAGTTATCCGCTTGCAAGTGAAGTATTCACTCAAAGCGTTTTCACTCCTCTAAACGAATAATAAATCTGAGGTTATTATAAAAATGTCAGTCTCGTTATGGTTAAAAGAAACGGTACTGGAAAGCCGTACGATCAGTTTGCATCCTTTACGTCATGACCATGCAGATGCACTGGCTGAAGCGGCCGCCGATGGGGAATTATGGCAGCTGTGGTTTACCTCCGTCCCCCGCCCGGAAACGGTTGGAAAGTATATTGCTGATGCACTGAGTGAACAGGCGGCAGGGCGCGCCCTGCCGTTCATTGTCGTTCATAACCAAACACAGAAAGTTATCGGCACGACGCGATTTTCTAACGCCGATGTGAAAAATCAGCGGCTGGAAATCGGCTTTACCTGGTATGCGCAACGTTTCCAGCGAACCTCTGTAAATACCGAATGTAAGGCACTTATGCTGGAGCATGCGTTTGAACAACTTCAGGCGATTGCCGTCGAATTCAGGACTCACTGGCATAATCATAAATCACGCGCAGCGATTATCCGTCTGGGCGCTAAACAGGATGGGGTCTTACGCAATCACAGCAAAAATGCTGACGGGAGTTATCGTGATACGGTGGTGTTTTCCATCATTGACCATGAATGGCTGATGGTGAAGAGAAGCCTGCAACACAAGCTGAGCCGTGGCTAAATATTTCCCGGAAAACGCTTATCGACAACTCACTCGGCTGCACCAATAACGGCGCAGGGTTCAGGCTGCCAGTAAAAACCTGCGCGCAGAAGATGCAGCATTTTCAACGTCAGTGTTGATTTTCTACACCACTCCCGCCAAAACGTTCGTAAGGGACTTATGTGACATCTATCAGTTATGCTGTGGTTCGTTCATTCCAGGCGTCGGTATATTGAATATTGCCATCAACATACTTCCAGGTGATTTTCTCATAACGAAGTGCAACATTTTCCATATGGCCTGTACCAGGACAACCACGGGTATCGTGCATCATTGGCGTTACAGAAATAACCTTTACTTTTTCAAGCAAAATGTTGAAGTACTCGACCTCTTGCCCTGCATCGTTGATGCAATACCACTTAATTTCAGCAGAGTGCAAAGTTTGCCCCGTCCCTACTGCCTTGTATAAGTAAGGACTTGATGAGTCGATTTCCTTGTCGAACTGGAACGGAGCATGTTGTCGAGTGCCTGTGAGTTTCCCTGTGTTGCTATCAGTTGGAATACTCAGGTTATGATGAATGGATCTTAGTTCTATGCTTCCTTCACGATCTCATACATCAGATGAACCACGGATATTTGCTCCGCCATCGTCTTTAAGCCATAAGTGAACTGGTACAGCCATGGGTATAGCTCCTTGCTAATCGTACAACCATTTACCGGCTTTTGCCGACTCTATCAACATACCAATAGTAAAATCGGGTACTTGAACTGGTATTACTTTTTTGAATGGATTCCAAGAAATATATACATCTGGGTAATATGTTTCAGTACAATAATTACCTTTATCAACATTGAACTTTGCAAAGTACTCATTCATTAAATCATCAATTTCATACTCATCAATGCTTAAGTCTGTATCGAGATCTGTATCAGGTGTTAGTATTACTTTTTTAATATTGAACAGATAGATACCGGCATAAGGCCGGATGAAGTCATAGATTTGTTGTTCCATATTGTCTACCATAATTTATCATTATCCCTTGCTATCATGTTGTAATCACGAATTGACTTGTAAGTGATTTCAGAAACATCAGCAGCAAGTACAATAATACCAAGTAAGGGAATATTACGGCCTACAAATGGGGCTATATTACGAACCATCACTCGCCTTGTTGTCCAAGGCGTATATCCCCCTAACCAAGTTGGTAAGGAGACCCCAAAAGGAAATTTCGACTTCTTAAAGACTGTTCGTGCTGCTTTAGATGCGTGTGAAGTACCTTTGGTAGCACCCATAGGTTTCGCTCTGGTTGATAGATCATTCCTGCCAGAAAGGATTGCAACTATAGCTCCGAAATCTACGATACCTAAACCGAATTGATCTACTGTATTTTCGCAGAAGATCATAAAAAGCATCTGACCAGCAGTTAAATTTGACTTGCCCGCATAAAAGTATGTTCCATTTAGTTCTTCAACCGTATCCATACACTTTCCCTTTATGTGACCTCTAAAGAGTATACAACTGATTAAATTATTGAACATTAAAATGAGAGTGCAAAATATCTGATTATTTAATAATTGACACCTGGATTACTTACGAATAATACCTATCGATTATTTAAACCATGAACATACCACTTGCTTTTATTTTATTCCTTTGAGCATAACCTCATAAACCGGCTTTCATTTATTTATAGTAATAATTATAGATAGCCTTATTACCCAGAAACTTTAGCCAATAAAGCGGAGTACCTCCCGGAAAACGCATAAGACTGCAATCTCCGGGAATTCAAATCTACTGTATACAAAGCACCAGCCAGGATTGCAGTTCGGTCAGTTCTGCCCGCATCGTGGGATTCTGCTCAATGATTTTCTGGCACGTTTGCCCGATATCCTGCGCATGATAGCGTGTACCGACGAGTGCGTCGGCTAAAGCCAGTAACGGCGCAGGGTTCAGGCTGTCAGTGAAAATCTGCGCACGGCTGATGCTGCCTTTTTCAACGTCAAAGTGAATATCCACGCCGCCCCAGACAAAACGCTCGTTCAGCAGATGGCTGAACGCCGGTGCTTTGCCGAAGTTCCATTCCCAACTGCTTTGTTTAGCGAATCGCTCCGGGAAGCCCGGAATGTCTGGGAAGACATCCGGGGAGATAATTTCCGGCTCCACACTCGCGCCGTACCAGTCGAAGAAAGCGGCAGTGACGGCTTCACAAATCTGCTCGTGGTTGATGTCCGGCACGAACTCACTGAGATTCGCCACCCTTGAGCGCACTGATGTAATTCCCTTCGCCTGCAGTTTTTTAACATCAGGATTGAGATAGTTTGCCAGACGGCTCAGGTCAGCATTGAGAAGCAATGTGCCGTGATGAAAACCGCGGTCTGCGGTTTCACGGTAAGCTGACCCCGAGATTTTCCGCTCTCCTTCAGCGGTCTGCACCACCAGGTCGTTGCGACCGGAAGCACTGGCATCAATCCCCAAACGTTTTAAGGCATTGAGGATTATGTTAGTCGAGACACTTTTGTCATATTCCGGTTTACCGGCCATAAACGTGAAGCAGGTATTGCCCAGATCATGAAACACCGCGCCACCGCCACTGCTGCGACGCGCCAGACGAATGCCGTCTTCTTCCATCCTCCGGGTATTACATTCTTTCCAGGGATTTTGTGCCTGCCCGATCACTACCGTTTCGGCATTACGCCAGAGGAATAAAACCCGCTGAGTCGTCATTTCGCGGAAAATGCAATCTTCTACGGCAAGGTTGAACCAGGGATCGTAAGAGTCGGAAAGTAATAGTCTGAGAGGTTTCATCGCATATTCATCCTGAATGAGTCTGCTCTGATAATAACAGCAAAAAACAGGATGAAATACGCAGTGAAATCAGGGGGAATGGATTTTATGCCGTATCAGATACGGCGAGCCTGCCAGTACACTTTGCGCCAGTAAACGTTATCGAGCGAGGAACGCGTCACGCCCTGACTGGTAGAGGCGTGAATAAACTGGTCTTCGGTATCATAAATCCCGACGTGCAAACCATTCTCTCCACTGCCGGTTTTAAAGAAAACCAGATCGCCTGGAAGCAGTTCATCACGGGAGACTTTTGTACCGATTTTAGTCTGATCGACCGTTGTTCTTGGCAAGACCACCCCAAAACGATCGCGATAAGTGCGAAAGACAAAGCCCGAGCAATCAACACCGTTGGGTTGTAAGCCGCCATAGCGATAAGGCGCGCCGTGCCACTGACTGAGCTGGTCATTGAGCTCGGCAACCACAGTAATAGAATCAGCAAACCGGCCACTTGGCGGTGGAGCGTGGCTGCTGCAACCGTTAAGAATTAACGCGGCAACAGCCAGCAGGGAATACATGGATACGGACGACCAGCGCATAGTGCATTCCTTCCTCAATAGCGTCACGGCATCAACGGAACACGAAGGTTTACGCGGGCCGGATAAGTCGCCGTTATCTAAGAACTAATAGAATTTAGCGCTATTTTATCCGTCATCCAATCTTTAATGATGATTTTTATCGTTTCAGAATAAATTTATTCAGGCTTTTTTGCAGGTTTGCTGTGAATCAACCAGACACCGGACAAGATAAGCAAACCGCCCGCCGTTTTGGTTAAGCTGATGCTTTCATTGAACCAGGGCAAAGTCACCGCAGCGATATACACCAGCGCATAGCTTAGACTCAGCAGGGTATAAGCGCGGTTGAGCGGCAAATGCCTTAAGGCAAAGAACCAGCAGCCCATTGATAATACATAGCCGCATAAGCCCAAAAATACGGCAATCAGCGCGGTTAAATGGCTAAGAACAAACGAGGTATCGGCTGCCGACAGAGCAAACCACGGGATCTGCACCATCCCCCATTTCATCAGCAACTGCGCTGCTGTTACCAGTACGACGCTGGCCCCGCCCCACAGATAGCCTTTCATAAGCTGACACTCATCAGTGCGATCCCCGACATGATTAACACGACGCCGCACCAGTGGCGTCCGTCGACGTATTCATGGAAAAACCAGCGGGCACATAATGTGATGAGGACGAAATTGAGACTGAGCATTGGGTACGCCTGACTGAGCGGCAGCAGTTGTAACACCCGCAGCCACAATAACATGGCGATGCCAAGCAGCAGCACCGCCAGACCAAGCCAGCGCAGGACCCGCGCCATACCGTCAGCGGACACCTGCGCAGCCTGCTTCTGACAAAGCTGGCCGGCACAGGTGATCACACTGACTGCCAGAACCAGAAGGAATCCGGTCATGGCAGTTTTTTGTAGAACAGCAGCGCCTGACGGTCGATTAGGATCGTCTGATCAGCAGCCGGCATAGTCGATTTCACATGCGCATTTCGATCAAGTCTGAGGATCACAGAAACATTTCCTTCCTGACGGGCTTTCTGCAGCCATGCCGGGAAGCCTGCCGCGTCAATAAAGTTATCTTTAGCATCAGGATAACTTAATCCGTATTGCAGCTCGCCTTTTTCATCAAACATCAGAATATCACTGCGTTTAAGCGCCCAGGCGACAGCAGTAGCCACACCGACATTATCCGTCAGGACATAACGGCTGTCCTGCAACAGACTCATGTTTTTCTCTAAAAACACTTGCGGCTGTTTAGAATCCATCACCTTTTGAGGAATAGCTTGCCCGACCAGCAGCGCCAATACCAGCGGGCAGGCAGCGCCCCAGTACCAGCGTGTCTTCACCTCGGTCAGAGACATTGCCCCTGCCAGCGCCCAGACGGCAAAACAGAGAATACCGATCAGAGCGCGGGGTAATTCCGTACGGGTAAAGACGGCTTTAACATGGAACGGCAGAATGCCGGATATCACCAGTACGGCAACCGCCATCAGAACACCAAAGATGATGTTGATGACACCATTCGCTTTCAGTGCGCGTAACTTCCCGGACTGACGGATCTGTTCAAGATAATCGGCCATCAGCAAGGCAATCGGCGCAAAGCACGGCAGAATGTAAGTCGGCAGTTTACCTTTGGCGATGCTGAAGAAGATCAGCGGCATAATCGCCCAGCTCAGCAGGAAGAACAGCTCCGGGCGCATAACTCGCTTAGTCCAGCCCTCACGCAGCGCACCCGGCAACAGGCCGAGCCACGGCAGAACGCCCAGACAGAGCACGGGCAGATAGAACCAGAACGGCGCTTTATGTTGTGCATCCGCGTCTGCAAATCGCTGAATATGTTCGACCCAGAAGAAGTAATTCCAAAAATCGGGTTCATGCCGCGCAATCGCCAACACCCAGGGCAGGCTCAGAACCACAGCACTCAAAACCGCCAGCGGCCCCCAGCCAAACAGGGTTTTAAAACGCTTTTCACGCCAGACAATCGGCAGAACCGCAATCACCGGCAGCGCCAGCGCCAGAAAACCTTTGGTCATAAAGCCCATACCGCAGGCCAGTCCAAGCGCTATCCAGCTCATGGCTTTTTGCGGTGTACGCGAAACCCGCAGGCAGAACCAGGTCGCCACCATAGCCGCGGTCATCCAAAGCGTGATCATCGGATCAAGAACGCTGTAGGTGCCGATACTGAACACCAGCAGGGTGGAAAGGTAGATCAACGCGGCAGTGTATGCAGTCTGGCGATTGCGCCACATCAGATTTGCCAGCCAGAACACCAGAATGGCGCTCAGCATAGTGCTGAATACTGAACCAAAACGCACCGCAAAGTTGCTGTCACCAAAAATCATCTGGCTGATATTGTTAAACCAGTAACCTGCCACCGGTTTTTCGAAATAGCGCAATCCGAGAAGATGAGGCACAACCCAGTCGCCACGCTGAAGCATTTCGCGGCTGATTTCGGCATAACGGGTTTCATCAGGTTGCCATAACAGGCGGGTATTTAGTGGAACAAGATAAACGAGCGCGAAGAACACCAGGATCATGGTGCTCCATACGCCTTTAATAGTTTTCGACATCAGGAGAAACCTTCTTGCTGACAGCCTAACCAACCTTCCCGTCCAGGGAAACTGGCGCGAACCACTTTGCCTTTTGGCAATGTACTGAGATCTTGCGGCAGTAACTCGCCCAGCGCGCAAAACCGGATACCCAGTGCCGCAGCACGGGTCAGTAACTCGTCAAATTGCGTGGCCAGCGACATTCCTTCCACTTCAGCGTGGATGGTATAAACCGGCACACCGGCGTCTTGGGCGATAGCCTCAAGAATAAAATCGTTGAAGTTATCCGCCGTAATTTCGCCGCCCGCCACTTCATCGTAAGTCGGTAGCGTCACCGGAATTTGCACGGTTCCCAGAGTTCCATTTTTCAGTACCGGCAGGAAAGGACGGGTGCCGCGGCAATCACTGTTGTAAAAGAAATGAAAACGTTCTTTCACTTCTATGACGCGTTCATCAGCACGCCAGCCCGCCACCGCCGAACATTCGACGTCATGACCCAGGCTTTTTTCCAGTGCATCCAGCCCCAGCCGGATCTGTTCTTCCAGCTGTTTATCTGACCATTTACCAACTTTTGCCTGCCAGCCCTGATGATCCCAGGCGTGCAATCCGACTTCGTGGCCCCGCTTCGCGGTTTCTTTCATCAGATAACCGAGATCACGGGCGATGGGTTTACCCGGCCAGGCGGTACCCGCCAGCAAGATATCCCAGCCGTAAAGAGAAGCAGCGTTAGAGCGCAGCATTTTCCACAGAAAGCGCGGTTTAAGCAGGCGCCACAAGTGGCGCCCCATGTTATCCGGGCCAACGCTGAAGAAGAAACTGGCGGTAATTTTATGTTTTGCAAGGGTTTGCAGAAGCTGAGGGACACCCTCCCGGGTGCCGCTCCAGGTATCCACATCGATGCGCAGACCCACTTTCTTCATGTCTGGCACCGTATCAGGCTTTGTCAGCGTCAGTGTTTACAGAACGCAGGAAGAAATCCAGCGTGTCGGCGACGGTTTTATCCATGCCAATTTCAGGTTTCCAGTCCAGCAGACGGCGGGCATTTTTGATGCTCGGCGTACGATGCTCAACGTCCTGGTAGCCTTTACCGTAGTAAGTGCTGCTTTCGACCAGATTGAAACCGGCAAACGGCGGGAACTGGGCGCGAAGCGGGTGAGCTTCAAAGCTTTTCAGTAGCATTTCTGCCAGCTGACGAATGCTTGCTTCGTTCGTCGGGTTACCGATGTTGATAATCTGACCGTCACACAGGTTGTCGCGGTTCTCGATGATGCGGAACAACGCTTCGATACCGTCGTTGATGTCGGTGAAGCAACGTTTCTGCTCGCCGCCATCGACCAGTTTGATCGGTGAACCTTCGACCAGATTCAGGATCAGCTGAGTGATCGCACGGGAGCTGCCGATACGCGCAGCATCCAGGTTATCCAGACGTGGCCCCATCCAGTTAAACGGGCGGAACAGTGTGAATTTCAGGCCTTCTTTCGCGCCATATGCCCAGATAACACGGTCCAGCAGCTGTTTAGAAACAGAGTAGATCCAGCGCTGTTTGTTGATCGGGCCGACGATCAGACGGGAATGATCTTCATCGAATTCTTTGTCATCACACATACCGTAAACTTCAGACGTCGACGGGAAGATGATACGTTTTTTGTATTTCACACAGTCGCGTACGATTTTCAGGTTTTCTTCGAAATCCAGTTCGAACACACGCAGCGGGTTACGGGTGTATTCAATTGGCGTAGCGATAGCCACCAACGGCAGAACGACATCACATTTTTTAATGTGATATTCGATCCACTCAGAATGGATGCTGATATCGCCTTCAACGAAGTGGAAATGCGGATTATCCATGAAGCGGCTGACCGCATCAGAGCTGATATCCAGACCATAAATTTCATAACGGTCTTCACGCAGCAGGCGTTCGCTCAGGTGGTTACCGATGAAACCATTCACACCCAGAATCAGCACGCGGGTACGACGTTTCATGACGGCCGTTGGCAATGTCGCAACGCGCATATCCGGCATGATGCCCAGCTCAAGCGCCAGACGGGAACCCTGAACATACAGGCCGTTTTCACTCTGCCCTGCAAGGATCTCCAGTGCGCCTTCGCCACAGGCGATAGTCAGCGGATCAGAAGAAAGCACGGTGCCCGGCTGTTTGTCATGCTGAGTATCCAGCGGACGAGCACGCCATACAGTCAGTTTACGCTGACCAAGATAAGAGAATGCGCCCGGGTAAGGTTCGGTCACAGCGCGGATCAGGTTGTTAATTTCAGTAGCAGATTTATGCCAGTGAATTTCGCCATCGGCAGCAGTACGACGACCGAAGTAACTTGCCTGAGATTCATCTTGCGGAGTCAGCGTGATCTTGCCGGCCTTCATTTCCGGCAGGACATCGGTCAGAAGCGCTTTAGCAGCATCGCGTACTTTAGCGTGTAATTTCAGCGCGGTGTCATCGGCGGCGATAGCCACTTTACGCTGACCCACGATATCACCCGCATCAGGGCGTTTAACCATTTTATGCAGCGTAACGCCTGTTTCGGTTTCGCCATTGAGCAACGCCCAGTTAACCGGTGCGCGGCCACGGTAGCGTGGCAGCAATGAACCATGCAGATTGAAACCGCCGCGTGGCGCAAGAGATAAAATCTCTTCGCTCAGCATGTTGCGATAGTAGAAAGAGAAAATGACATCAGGCTGTAAAGCACGGATGCGGTCGACCCACAATGGATGGTTAACATCTTCCGGTGCATAAACCGGCAGATTCAGTTCAGCGCCCTGACGGGCAACAGATGAAAAGAACTTGTTTTCATTCGGGGCGTCGGTATGGGTAAAGACCGCCTGAACGTCATAACCTGCATCAACCAGAGCCTGTAAACCAACACAACCAATATCATGGTAAGCAAATACAATCGCTTTCATCACTCTTCTTCCTGACTGTTATCTTCGGAACGAACGCCGACGACTTTTTGAACGAAATAACGGGGACGCGCACGGACATCATTGTAGATACGCCCGATGTATTCACCGAGTAACCCCATGCCCACAAACTGCGCACCGATAAACATGAATAACAATGCAAATAACGTGAAAACGCCATCCGCTGCCCAGGCGGGACCGTTAATGAGGCGCATTAAAATAAGAAACACCGCCAGCACAAAACCGAAAATGGCGATTGCGCTGCCAACGACGCTCAGCATTCTCAGCGGCGTCGTCGTCAGACAGGTGATCAGGTCATACATCAGGTTGATGAGTTTCATCAGGCTGTATTTGGAATCACCGAATTCTCGCTCAGAGTGCTGAACAGGGATTTCAATCGTTTTGCGCGCGAAGGTGTTTGCCAGAATCGGGATAAAGGTGCTGCGCTCATGGCAATGCAGCATGGCTTCAATAATGTGGCGGCGATAGGCACGCAACATGCAACCGTAATCGCCCATCGATTTGCCGGTAGCACGCTGGATCATCATGTTGATCATTTTCGAGGCCGATTTACGGAACCAGGAATCGCGGCGGTTTGCGCGCACGGTACCGACAACGTCATAGCCCTCATCGGCTGTGTCGACCAGGCGCGGGATCTCTTCCGGTGGATTTTGCAGGTCAGCATCAAGCGTAATGACCAGATCACCGGTCACATGGCTAAAACCAGCCATAATGGCGGAATGCTGACCGTAGTTTCGGTTGAGCAAAACGGCAATAACATGGCTGTCAGGTTGTTCTGCAGCGGCGGCGAGCATATCGCCGGAACTGTCAGAACTGCCATCATCCACGAGAATGATTTCGTACTGTTGGGTTAATTGCTTACAGGCTGCCTGCGTACGAGATAACAATGCGGGTAAGCTTTCTTCTTCGTTGTAGACCGGGATAACCACCGAGACTTTACGAATTGGTTCGTATTGCGCCACTACTGCGCCTCCAGAAGGGAAAAAAGAGCCGCGACAACACGGTCCACATCGCTGTCCTGCATATCAGGGAACAGCGGTAAGCTGCACAAACGTGCCGAATTCCATTCGCTGTTTGGCAGGCTCAGATGCGGATAACGTTCGCGGTAATATTTTTGGGTATGAGCTGCGCGGAAATGCAAACCGGTTCCGATCCCCTGCTCTTTCAGGCGTTCCATCAGTGCATCACGGCTGATTCCGCAACGCTCTTCATCCACACGGATCATGAATAAGTGCCATGCATGAAGGTGCGGGTAATCCGGCACATTCATTGGCAGATAAGGTGACCCCTGTAATTTATCCAGATAACGCTGCGCCAGTTCGGTACGGCGCGCATTGATCTCATGCAGACGTTTAAGTTGAACGACTGCAATAGAAGCGTGAATATCGGACAAATTGTATTTAAAACCAGGCTCGACAACTTCAGCCTGCGGTTTGCGACCGAGGACCTGACGGTCAAATGCATCAACGGCCAGACCGTGGAATTTCAACGCGCGGACTTTATTCGCCAGCTCGTCGTCGTCCGTGGCTATCAGGCCACCTTCAGCACAGGTCATATTTTTGATGGCGTGGAAGGAGAAAATTGCCGTTCCCTGTGCGCCAATCCAGCGGTCACGGTAACGGGTACCTGCCGCGTGCGCAGCATCTTCCACTACCGCAATACCGTGTTCGTTGGCGACAGCGTAAATCGGGTCCAGGTCTAAAGGCGCGCCCGCATAATGTACCGGGATAATTGCTTTGGTTTTCGGCGTGATGGCGGCAGCAATGGCTTCTGCACTGACCATCAGGGTGTCCGGGTCAACGTCAATCATGACCGGTTCTGCACCCAGCAACACAATCATATTGATGGTCGAAACCCAGGTTTGGGAAGGAGTGATCACTTCATCGCCGGGACCGATGCCCAGCGCCATCAACGTGACATGCATTCCACCGGTTGCGGAACTCACTGCGATAGCATGTTTACAACCGAAAGCGGCAGAAAAATCCTGTTCCAGCTGGTTTGTTTGCGGCCCGGTGGTTATCCAGCCTGAACGCAAAACCTGTCCTACAGCCGCTATCTCTTCTTCGCCCATAGAAGGACGGGAGAAAGGCAAAAAGTTTTCCATTACGCTATCCCGAAAGGTAATTAATTGGTACCAACTTTAGACCGTATTTATTTAACAACAGGTAAACACTGTCATGAATTTATGAATCTTATGATGTCGGTTTAATCTTAATTTAACCTTAAGGATTTTCCAGTTGTGTGAAGTTAAATAGAAACTAAACCAGAAGAAAAGAAATAACCTTGATGCCTCAAAGTTATTTAAAAACAAGGCATTGAATTCAATTCAATGGCACGCCGAAAAATGAACTTTATTTAGAATTTGAAAACATTGTTCTTTTTATGAACAGGGCTGGCCCTTTTAAAAACCTAACAGCTGATAATAAAATAATTACACCGCTATTCATTAAGTAATGCGTTACGCCATCGCCGCCATTACCCACTGTCGACCAGCCAGTTCATATCCCTGAAATGCCACCTTATAAACTGCAGAAAGTTTTTCAGGCTGCATAACATCAGAACATTTCCCCGCTGAAACGACCTCACCCGCCGACATCAGCCAGACCTCATGCGCATAATGCAAGGTATGATTGAGATCATGGTCACTTATCACCACTGAACGTCCGGCAGCACAGAATTCTGTAAGCAACTGATCCAGCGCCTGCTGCTGCGCCACGTCAAGACTGTTCATCGGTTCGTCGAGAAATAAAAGCCTGCTGTCAGGATTCACGTCAGGCCACACTTGCAACAAGACCGCCGCGAGGCGAACCCGCTGCCATTCACCACCTGAAAGATGTGTGACCGGACGGGCAAGTTTATCGTCAAGATGCAGCGCAGCACACAATCTTGCAATCGTGCGCTCCAGGACCTCAGGATCAGAATGTTGTGGCTGATGCAGTGACAGATACTGGAAGACCGGCATCAGGGATGCCGGTGTCAGTTGCTGGCAAAGCCAGGCGCGCAAACGAGCCAGACGCGGGCCCGACAATTCAGCCAACCTTTGTCCGTCGATACATACCTCACCTTTACCGCCCGACATCCCTGCCAGCCGGTTAAGCAAGGTGCTCTTTCCTGCCCCGTTTGGCCCGATAAGATGTATCCGGCATCCGGCCGCGATGTGCGAACTAAATGCCTGAAGGCGACCTTCGACCGCAATTTCGCGACATTCCAGCATCTGCGCTTCCATGACTCAGTTATTTAGCCAGTGCTGCTTTAATCGTTTCCATCAGAATAGGATCTTCCGGCGTCATGTCCGGTGCGAAACGCTGAACAACGGTGCCATCGCGACCGATAAGGAATTTCTCAAAGTTCCACAAGATGTCATCGGGTTTTAAAGGCTGACGGCCTTTGCTTGCAAGACGCTCATAGAAAGCACTGTCTTCTGGTTTTACCGCAGCAGGACGGGCAGAAATCATTGCAGAATACAACGGATGACGGTTCTCGCCATTAACGTTGATTTTGCTGAACATCGGAAATTTCACGCCAAAGTTCGTGGTACAGAAGGTTTTAATTTCCTCTTCAGTGCCCGGTTCCTGCGCGCCAAACTCATTGCAAGGGAAGCCCAGAACCTCAAATCCCCGGTCATGCCAGGCCTGATAAATATTTTCCAGACTTTCATATTGTTTGGTCAGGCCACATTGTGACGCTACGTTCACAACCAGCAATACAGAACCTTTATAAGCGCCCAGCGTTGTGGTTTCGCCATCAATGGTTTTCAGGGAGATGTCAAAAATGTCATTACTCATCGTTTTTATCCTGATAGTTGCAGGTTAGGTTAAGGGAGAGCATAGACGACCCGCCGTAAATAATCAGCGGATTTGTCCGACTCTGATCAGAAGCCAGATGAAGACCGGAGCCCCCAGCGTGGCGGTAACAACACCGACTGGCAATTCAGCCGCGTACAGACCAATTCTTGATACCACGTCAGCGAGAAGTAACACGCAGCCGCCACCCAACGCACAGGCTGGCAGTAAACGGCGCTGATCAGTGATACCCGCAAGGCGCAGAATATGCGGGATAACCAGCCCGATAAAACCAATCACGCCGGACAACGCGACGCTCAGCCCGACAATCCAGCCCACCGCGAGAACGAGCACATATCGCCAGGTTGTCAGCGATATCCCCAGTTGCTGCGCCTGTACGATACCCAGTGACAGCAGATTGAGGGCGTTGCCCTGAAAGACCAGCCACAATAATATCGGCAACAGCAGCAATGCCAGCCAGATCTGGCTCCAGTCAACACCTCCGAACCCGCCCATCATCCAGTACATCAGCTGGCGCAAATCGAGATTACTGCTGAAGTAAATGGCCCAGGTCATTAAGGCACTGCAGACGATACCAATCGCCACGCCGACCAGCAGCATGCGGGCGTTAGTTAAAAGGCGTTTGCGGGAAATCGTTAACAGGAAGAATGTGACAGTCAGTGCGCCTGCAATTGCCGCCAGACTCATCACCCAGACAGGTAAAATACCGTTGCTGAGCATGACACAAAATACCAGCGCAACACCGGCACCATTGGCAACGCCAAGCAATCCTGGTTCTGCGAGCGGATTTTCGAATAATGACTGCATCACTGCGCCCGCAACGGCAAGACTGGCACCCACTAAAATTACCGCGATAGCGCGGGGTAACCGCAGTTGCCAGACAAAAAGTCGCGCCTCGTTGCTGAGCCACTGATCGGGCCATAACCAGTTTTCACCCGCACTCAGACTGAATACGCAGATGATTACCAGCAACAGGCTCAGCACCACCAGCCAGCGGCGGTCACGGCGTTCCCGTTGTTGTTCAAGAGCAGAATAGGTCTGCGGAATTGGCATGAAAGGCAGTTTCCTGGGACTCACTGTGGATGACTATTCTACCGATATTAGTCAGTTAGCTGTGGCGAGTGAACCGGATAATGATAAAAACAGGAAACAAAAAAGCCGGTGACAAAGCACCGGCCTGGAAAATCTTTACGAAAGCGGCAGAATTAGTGACCCTGATGGCCATCTGGCGGGATCGGCTGGCCTTTCCCGTGATTGCTGTTATGCCCTTCCTGATGATCGCGATTATCGTGGCGATCACCATTATCATGATGATTGCCATTGTCAGGATGCCCCTGCTTGTGAGGCGGATTGTTGTGGCCACGCTGTGGCGGTTTGGGATCCCAGTGGTTGCCATGCCAGTACATACCATGCTCATTGCGCTCACCGTAATGATGCCCCTGATGATCATGCCACCACTGCGGCGGACGCCAGTCGTAACCATCCCAGTAATAGCCACGCTGATCCTGATCCCCGAGGTGGACGGATACGCCGGGTACGTTAACGTCAACAGAAACATTTGCCTGCGCGATCACAGGCAATGCCAGTGCACAACAAAGCAATAAAAGAGATTTTTTCATAAGAGTCACGCCTTCTTTATTTTTTATGACGCGTTTTTTATATCAGGCGGGAAAGACAGAGAATATAAGAGTGCAGCGCATTTTCGGATAACTTGCTGTGGCCTTACAATAAGAATACAAACATATCCTGATTGAAATACATCAACAGGATGACGATTATTAACTATTCAATTCTTATTACTATACTAACAAATCTTAACGCAAGCCTGACGATAACCCGCCTGCCTTTTATTTATAATAAAATTGTTATTCCAATAAAGGACATTTCTATGCGTCGTATTCTCGCTTTCTTTGGTGTTGCTCTGGTTGTTGTAAGCCTTAGTGGCTGTATCTTCCCTGGGCCTTATGGTCACGGTGGCGGTCATGGCGGTGGTCATCCGCATTATTACTGGCGCTAACATTAATTAAGATTTTTGGTCATTGCATTTGTTTATTTACTGACTGCGAATCTGAATATAAACAGATATCAATGCGTTTAACATCAAGGGGCTTCGCCCCTTTTTTGTTTTATACAACCGTTGAATATATTTCAACCCCTGTAATTACTTGAATAAAACAGCACTGATGAAAAAGTCAGCCCTTAATTAACAGTCATCAAGGTGATGATATTATTTTGCCCCGCTATATCGTTAAATTTAATCTATCAGACGATTCCTGAAACAACTACCCCATTAACGAAATCTTTTCACTTCCTGCGCAATTTAACAAAAATTATTTCCTCTCAGATACCGGTAAATGCAGTCCAAAAA
>NZ_JAFMOW010000058.1 GCF_019049675.1 Rahnella bonaserana
GACTAACGCCGCAGGCGTTTGAACAACGGCTGTGCCGTTGGCCCGCAGGGCGAGCCTGCTAAGGCGAGTCATCGAACGAAGTTCGATGGAGAGTCCGCAGCTCAGAAAGCAAAAAACCAGCCGTTAGGCTGGTTTCTTTAAATAGGGTGCCCGGACTCGGACTAACGCCGCAGGCGTTTGAACAACGGCTTTGCCGTTGGCCCGCAGGGCGAGCCTGCTAGGGCGAGTCATCGAACGAAGTTCGATGGAGAGTCCGTATCTCCAAAAGCAAAAAACCAGCCGTTAGGCTGGTTTCTTTAAATATGGTGCCCGGACTCGGAATCGAACCAAGGACACAGGGATTTTCAATCCCTTGCTCTACCGACTGAGCTATCCGGGCAACGGGGCGCATTAAACCGTATTGGGCATGTGTCGTCAACGGCTTTTTTTGACAACGGTGGTGTTCGTCACCTGAATGATGCTTTTTACGACGATTTGTCGATTTAACTGCCGGAATCTGCTGTTTACCTGAAATTCCCGTGAAAAACGCCCTGTCGGGCGGTATCGTATTTTGTAAGAAATTCGCGCAATTTACAGGGTTGAACAGGGGTCTAAAAGATGCCATTATTGCGCCGATTTATTAAACAACTCTGTTCCCGTTTTCACGCGACAGCTCAAGAGGGTTGCGGCATGGCTGGTTTATCACATCGCGCTTTTTATAAGTGCAGAAAAAATCTGATGATGATCTCCGGGTGCTGTAAACACCACGATTTCAGCTTTTCTCCTTTTGCAGTCTCTTTCATGCGGTAAGGCTACCGTTTGTCCGCTGTTAGGCATTATTAAAAACAGAGCGTCATCCGCAGGGTATTTCTCTGATTTTACTGTTGTCTATCAGACGTGGCCGGGCCTGAAACTCGATTTGTCACCACTTTGCCGCTCCGGCATTGTCCTGTCGCACTCGATATCTCGCTTAGCTAACGTCATTTGCCGGGCCGGACTCTGCGCGCAATTGCTTTATGACGTGAGAACCTGCTCATTGCCGTGCCATCTGGCACACCCTCTTACTTAACCGTTTGAGAGTCTGAATGAAACATTTAAAACTTGCAGCAAGCGCTTCCGTCGCCCCTTATCTCCAGACTGCTCGTCTGGTCGTTGACCTGCGCCGCGCTGATTACGCCGACGTAGCGGCCATCATTATTTCTGTGGGTGACCTGAACCACGGCAGGCTGGCGGAGATTGAAACGCTGGGATTCGGTATTCCCGCGTTTGTTGCAGTGCAGGGAACCGAGCAGGTTTCGCCGGAGTTTTTACCGGCGTTGAAAGGCGTTATCACGTTGTCGGATGCCAATCAGGCGTTTTATGCCGCACAAATTGAATCTGCCGCGCAGGCCTATGAAGAAGCCCTGTTCCCGCCGTTTTTCGACACGCTGAAAAAATATGTCGAGATGGAAAATGCGACGTTTGCTTGCCCCGGGCATCAGGGCGGAGAGTTTTTCCGCCGTCATCCGGCAGGGCGTCAGTTTTATGATTTCTACGGCCCGAATATTTTCCGTTCCGATATGTGTAATGCGGACGTCAAACTGGGCGATTTGCTGATCCACGAAGGTTCGGCGAAAGACGCGCAAAAGTACGCCGCTAAAGTCTTCAGCGCCGATAAAACCTATTTCGTCCTTAACGGCACGTCGGCGGCCAATAAAGTCGTCACCAACGCGTTGCTGACCCGCGACGATCTGGTGCTGTTCGACCGTAACAATCACAAATCAAACCACCACGGCGCGCTGTTACAGGCGGGTGCAACGCCGGTTTATCTCGAAACAGCACGCAATCCGTTTGGTTTTATCGGCGGCATCGATGCGGCCTGTTTCGACGAAACTTATTTGCGTAAACAAATTAAAGAAGTCGCGCCGGATCGCGCTAACGAGAAACGGCCGTTCCGCCTGGCCATCATCCAGCTCGGTACCTACGACGGCACCGTGTATAACGCGCGTCAGGTGGTCGATAAAATCGGTCATCTGTGCGATTACATTCTGTTTGATTCCGCATGGGTGGGTTACGAGCAATTCATACCGATGATGAAAGAATGCTCGCCGTTGCTGCTGGAGCTTAACGAGAACGATCCGGGGATTATCGTCACGCAGTCGGTACATAAGCAGCAGGCAGGATTCTCGCAGACTTCGCAGATCCATAAAAAAGACAATCACATCAAGGGTCAGAAGCGCCATTGCAGCCATAAAAAGCTCAACAATGCCTTTATGATGCACGCCTCAACCAGCCCGTTTTATCCGCTGTTTGCCGCGCTGGACGTGAACGCGCGTATTCATGCCGGCGGCAGCGGTAAACATATGTGGATGGAGTGCGTGAAGCTTGGCATCGAAACCCGCAAAATGCTGCTGGATCAATGTTCGATGATTTTGCCGTTTGTTCCGCCTGTGGTGGGGGGAAAGCGCTGGCAGGATCATGAAACCAATGAGATGGCCAACGACGTACGTTTCTTTGATTTTGTGCCGGGTGAACGCTGGCATGCATTCGACGGTTATGCCGAAAAGCAGTATTTCGTTGATCCGTGCAAGCTGCTGCTGACCACGCCGGGCATTGATGCGTCGAGCGGTAAATACACTGAGTTCGGCATTCCGGCGACCATTCTGGCCAACTATCTGCGCGAGAACGGCATTGTGCCGGAGAAATGCGACCTGAACTCGATCCTGTTCCTGCTGACGCCTGCCGAAACGCCGGCCAAAATGCAGTTGCTGGTGGAAGAGCTGGTGCGTTTTGAGCAATACATCGAAGAAGATGCGCCGCTCAGTGAAGTGCTGCCGACGGTGTATCGTAAAAACGAAGACCGTTACCGCAATTACACCATCCGTCAGCTGTGTCAGGAAATGCATAATCTGTACGTCAGCTTTGATGTGAAAGAGCTGCAAAAAGAGATGTTCCGCGAGAAAAGCTTCCCGAAAGTGGTGATGAACCCACAGGACGCACATAACGAGTTTATCCGCGATAACATCGAGCTGGTGGCGATTGGTGATGCGGAAGGACGTATCGCCGCAGAAGGCGCGCTGCCGTATCCTCCGGGCGTGCTCTGCGTGGTGCCCGGCGAATTGTGGGGCGGGGCAGTTCAGCGTTACTTTATGGCGCTGGAAGAAGGCATCAACCTGTTACCGGGCTTTTCGCCGGAATTACAGGGTGTGTATATTGAGAAAAAGCCGGTCGGCTGGAAGCGCGTGATGGGGTATGTTCTCGCGCAATAGCCTCATAAAAACCCATCTCCGGATGGGTTTTTTATCGATTTTCTCCAGGAATAAACACGTTTTCGGATATGTGATGCAGCTCGTAAATATCCCGCTTATTGAGCGAGAATAGAGATACCTGCGTCACAGTTGATTAAAAGCATAAAACGTAAATGAGAAATCACAATACTCAGAGTGATTTTCCGGAATTATAACTAATGCAGAATTCCATCTTAATAAAGGTGACTGCATGTCAGCATTAACTGAAAGGATCAGTGCGAAGGAAAAACTGGGTTTTGGATTAGGTGATGCGGCCAGCCACATTGTTTTTGATTCCTCTGTCGCTATTCTTGCCTATTTCTATACGAATATCTATGGCCTGCCGCCCGCGGTAATGGGGACGTTGTTTCTGGTCGTCAGAGTACTTGATGCGATTACCGATCCTATTATGGGCGCGATCGCCGATCAGACTAAAAGTCGCTGGGGAAGATTTCGGCCCTGGTTGCTGATTATTTGTGTGCCCTTTGCCGTCAGTTGCGTTCTGGTTTATTCCACGCCGGATTTTGAACAGACCGGTAAAATTGTTTATGCGGTTTTCGCATATATATTTATGACCTTAATGTACACGGCGATTAATATTCCTTACTGTTCTTTAGGTGCCGCAATTACTACCGATCCGCAGGATAATCTTTCCCTGCAATCGTGGCGTTTTGCTATTGCACCCGTCGGTGGTGCGATGGGGACTGCGCTTATCCTGCCGTTAGCCGATTTTATCTCACCGGGAGACCGCGCAACCGGCATGCAGTGGGCGATGGGCATCTTTGGTGTCATTGGCTGCGTAATGTTCTTTGTCTGTTTCCTCACAACGCGGGAACGCATTACACCGGTGAAAGAAGAGAACATGAATATCCTTCGCGATGTTCGTGTGCTTATGCAAAATGATCAGTGGCGGATACTCTCCGTTTATAACCTTGCCATGTTATGCGGGGTTGTTGTTCGCGGCAGTCTGCTGGTTTATTTCGTGCAATATGTCCTGCATCAGGGAAGCGGCGTTATTTCGATTTTCATGATGGCGACTACCGTTGCGGCTGTTATCGGGAGTTTATTTGCGAAAAAACTGGGATCGTGGATGTGTAAAATCCGCGCATCTATATGGGTAAATATAGTCAGTGCATTCGCAGGATTACTTTTCTTTGTACTGCCAACCGATTACTGGATCCCAGCCTTTATTGTTCATATTGTCCTTAACTTATTACAGGGGATAAATGCTCCGCTGCAATGGTCAATGATTACGGATGCCAATAATTATGGTGAATGGAAAACTCAACGCCGTATTACCGGCATGAATATCGCGGCGAATATCTTTGTGATTAAACTCGGCGTAGCGATCGGTGGCGCGCTGACAGGCTGGGGGCTTGCATGGTTTGGTTATCAGGCGGGTGTGGAACAACAATCGGCAGAGGCGGTACGCGGTGTCCTGATTTTATTCACCGTCTTACCGGCTATTTTCTATCTGATCACGGCTTTCTCTATCCGTTATTACCAGCTGACGGAAGAGCGGATGAATCACATTGTCAGTGATTTGGGAGCCGGAAAATTCCAGACACAGAGTTTACAGACGGAAAGTTTACCGACACACAGTTAAGACATTCGTTGCGGCGCCTCACGCCTGAGGCGCCGCAATGACAAACGTTAATCCAGGCGGCGGTAGCTGCGCTGAGTATTGTTCACTTTATAAAGATAGCGGCGCGATTCTGCCGACGGATGTTTTGTCGTCAGTGTGGTATAGACATCGCCCGGCGCCATATTGTTGATGATGTTAAACGCCTGCGCTTTATTCTGAGAGAACACACGCAGAACACTTCCCGCACCGCCGTTATACGCTGTAATCACTGCATAGCGACGTGATGTCGGATTATCGATATTCCCCAGATAGACGTTTTGCAGCATCGCCAGATAGGCCGTGCCGGTATTGATATTGTTCTGCGGATCAAACAGATAGCTGCGGCTCGGCTTACCCCATTTCCCTTCAGATTTAAACACATCAACACCTGCGGTGTGTTGCACAACCTGCATCAGACCCAGCGCATCGGCATTACTCACCGCATACGGGTTAAAGGCGGACTCTGTTTGCATGATCGCCAAAATCAGAGACTGATCGACGCCATATTTGGCAGAGGCTTCACGGATCATCGGCAGATATTTATGCGCACGTTTGTTCAGGTGGTTTGGCACCATCTGGATCGTGACGGAATAAATGATATGCATACCGGACTGACGGCGCATCAGTTTGTTCTGCACCAGATAGTCGGCAAAGCTGTTGGCTCGTCCTATCCAGCGGATTGGCTGTCCGGTATTGTCGAGCACCTGACCGTACAGCATCGGTTCACGGCTGATCTGGATATCGTTGGCATCGGAATACAGGTCAACGTTGCCCGGATCATCCCCCACCAGCAATGTGCTGATGATGGCCTGACGCAGGCTGGCCGCCGGATCCGTACCAGAAATGGTTTCAATAGTGATCGTACCCGCATCAAAGTTGATGTGGCTGCGGGTGTAATACTGATCGCTATATTTTACGTAGTCTTTCGGACCCGCGATCAGTACTTCATTCATACCCCAGATGTTTTCGATGTTGTGGGCGAACTGCCCCATTAAAATATCGAATCCGTTGGTGTCTTTTACATAAGCTTCGTTGAACTGGTCTTTCTTACTGCCGGAGCAGGAGATCAACATGGGCGCGATAACCAGCAAAGCTAAAATTTTCTTCATCTTAAAAGCCATTTCTGATGAAAGAAGCCGGTGCCTGTCAGCACCTGCCTTAATATTTTAATCATTGTTATTAATGATTATTTTGACGGCGGGGTATAGCCTTCGATATGCACGTCCTGACCTTCGAACAGGAAATTGACCATTTCCTGTTCCAGCAGTTTGCGGTCTTCCGGATTCATCATGCTGAGTTTCTTCTCGTTGATCAGCATGGTTTGTTTGGCCATCCACTGAGACCAGGCTTCTTTCGAAATCTCATTGAAGATACGTTTGCCAATCTCGCCAGGGTACAGCTGGAAGTCTTGTCCTTCAGCTTCGCGCTTGAGAAAAGTACAAAAAATCGTTCTGCTCATGCTAATTCCTTATCGATCGTTCTTTTGGGTCGGTTCTTTAGCCAGTTGCGTCAAAAGACGCTCTACCGGCGCGGCCAGCCCGACGGATTGTGGTTGCGCTAAGTTATACCAGAGACCCGCACCTTCATCCATGCAACCCGCAGCGGAACGCAGATTTAACCACATCGGGACAATATCCAGATGGAAATGGCTGAAAGTGTGACGAAAAGCGGTCTGCTGCTGCAACTGATTTTGCGTAACACCGTATTTTTTCAGACCAAGAGCCAGTTCATCTTCGGTGGTAAATTGCGGGAAGCAGAACAATCCGCCCCACAGGCCGACCGGCGGACGCTGTTCCAGCCAGACTTTATCTTCCTGCTGGATCATCAGCATAAACGCGGTCTTTTCCGGCAGGGTTTTCTTAGGTTTTTTACCGGGATAATTCGCCCAGCTATGATGCGCATAGGCTTCACAGCCTGATTTTACCGGGCACAACTCGCACTTGGGTTTGCTGCGGGTACACACCATCGCGCCCAAATCCATCATCGCCTGATTGAACTGTGCAACGCCTTCGGCTGGCGTGACCGCTTCGCTTATTGCCCATAGCTTGTTTTCGATTTTCTTCTCGCCAGGCCAGCCTTCAACCGCATAACAACGGGCCAGCACGCGCTTCACATTCCCGTCTAAAATCGGGTAGTGCTGATTAAGAGCCAGCGACAAAACCGCTCCTGCGGTGGAACGGCCAATGCCCGGCAGTGCAAGAATTTCATCAAAAGTTATCGGAAATATGCCGCCGTGCTGGCTGGCGATGGTCTGCGCCGCTTTATGCAGGTTACGCGCACGGGCGTAATATCCCAGCCCGGTCCACAGATGCAGCACTTCATCGAGCGGCGCCGCGGCGAGATCAGACACCGTCGGGAAGCGTTCCATAAAACGTTCAAAATACGGAATTACAGTCGCTACCTGCGTTTGCTGCAACATCACTTCTGAAAGCCAGACTTTGTAAGGTGTTTTAGCGATTTGCCACGGCAGCGTTTTGCGGCCATAGCGCTGATACCAGTCGAGCACCAGAGGTGAGAAACGTTGGGCTTCCATCATGGGTGAATTACAGTCCGGCAGGGTTAAAAGACGGGGCTGATCACATCACAGTTCCCGTCTGGCTGTAAACCGGAACTTTCCGCACTGTATTGACGGATTTCCTGCCCGCAAGCCTTGCTAATCGGGAGTAAGTTTGGATAATGCGCCTTTCCTTATATTTAGTGACCAAAGCACAGGCATCCGCGCGCGGGTACCGCGTCTTGCCAATCGGAGTGGAAACACCATGAAAAACGACGTCATTTCACCGGAGTTCGACGAGAACGGTCGCGCGATGCGCCGTATCCGTAGTTTTGTCCGCCGTCAGGGCCGTCTGACGAAAGGTCAGCAATTCGCGCTGGACAACTTCTGGCCGGTGATGGGCGTGGAGTTTCAGGCCGAATCTCTGGATATTGATGCCTTATTTGGTCGCTCTGCACCTGTGGTGCTGGAAATCGGTTTCGGTATGGGCACGTCGCTTGTCACCATGGCGAAACAGAATCCTGACCAGAACTTTATCGGGATTGAAGTACACTCACCGGGCGTCGGCGCGTGTCTGGCAACGGCGCACGAAGAGGGCGTCAGCAACCTGCGCGTGATGTGTCACGATGCGGTTGAAGTGCTGGAAAAAATGATTCCGGATGGCTCGCTCGACATGGTGCAGCTATTCTTTCCTGACCCGTGGCACAAAGCGCGCCATAATAAGCGCCGTATCGTGCAGCCGGAGTTCGTTGAGAAGCTGCGCAAGAAACTGAAAGTGGGCGGTGTCTTCCACATGGCAACCGACTGGGAGCCGTATGCGGAGCACATGCTCGAAGTGATGACAAGTTTAGAAAGCTGGGCGAATCTGTCGCAGGAAGGTCATTATGTCCCGCGCCCTGAATCGCGCCCGGTGACCAAGTTCGAAATGCGTGGCCAGCGTTTAGGCCACGGCGTGTGGGATCTGATGTTTGAGAGGAAGCAATAATGGCTACAAATCGCAGTCGTCGTTTACGTAAGAAGTTACACATTGCCGAGTTCCAGGAGCTGGGCTTCTCTGTAAAATGGCGTTTCCCGGAAGGTACCGCGGTAGAAACCATTGACGAATCACTGGATAAATTCATTGACGGTGTGATCGAGCCAAACAAACTGGCCTTCGACGGCAGTGGCTATCTGCAATGGGAAGGTCTGGTTTGCCGTCAGGACATCGGTCACTGCACTGATGAACAGCGCGCGCAGGTCAAAAAATGGTTAGAAGACCAGAAAATGGAAGACGTGGAAGTTTCTGAGTTATTCGATATCTGGTGGGACTAATTCCACCGGTCAGATAAATTCTGAATCTTTGAAAGGTGCCTTTCCGGCACCTTTGTTACATCTGGAGGCAGGACGTTGGGTACCGAACTCGATAACAGTTTGCTGGAAGATATTCTGGCGCAGGTCAGGCCGCTGATTGGCCATGGCAAAGTTGCCGATTACATTCCTGCGCTGGCGGAAGTCAGCCCCGATCATTTAGGGATTGCCGTGTGTACCACGAAAGGCGAGATCTTTCGTGCCGGTGATGCCGATATGCGTTTCTCGATCCAGTCGATCTCAAAAGTGCTTAGCCTGACGCTGGCGCTGACCCGATATCAGGAAAGTGAAATCTGGCAGCGTGTCGGCAAAGAGCCCTCCGGGCAGCCTTTCAATTCCCTGGTACAGCTTGAACTTGAGCAGGGAAAACCGCGTAACCCGTTCATCAATCCAGGCGCGCTGGTGGTCTGCGATCTGCTGCAAACCCGGCTCTCCGCACCAAAGCAGAGAATGCTGGAAGTGGTGCGGCAACTGGCCGGATCGGCAGATCTCAACTACGATCGGCACGTTGCCCGTTCAGAGTTCGAGCATTCTGACCGCAATGCGGCCATTGCTTATCTGATGAAGTCTTTCGGTAATTTCGACAACGACGTCATCACCGTTTTGCATACCTATTTCCACTACTGTGCATTACGGATGAGCTGCGAAGAACTGGCGCGGACGTTTGTATATCTTGCCAATAAAGGGCATCCGCTGGGGAGTGAAGAACCGCTCATTGATGCCCGTCAGGCGCGGCAGATTAATGCGATGATGGTCACCAGCGGTATGTATGACGGCGCGGGTGAATTCGCCTACCGCGTCGGGATGCCGGGCAAATCTGGCGTCGGCGGCGGCATTATTGCCGTGGTGCCTGGCGAGATGTGCATTGCGGTTTGGTCACCGGAACTTGATGCGGCAGGGAACTCTTTGGCAGGTATTGCTGCCTTAGAATTACTGGCGCAACGTATTGGCCGTTCAATTTTTTGAGTTTGCTGTCTTAAGGGAGAGTACATGTTAGTAAAAAGTGGAGTGGTAAAAACCGGACTTGCTGCGTTGCTGGCGCTGAGCGCGTGGAGCGCGCAGGCTGATTATCAGTGTGCCGTCCAGCCTAAAGATGACGTGATCATCAAGCCGCAGACCGTACAGGTGGTCGGTAACAGCGGTGATCTGCTGATCACACCAAATGGTAACGTGACCCTCAACGGTAAAGACATCACCCTGAGCGCGAGACAGCGTCAGGAAGCTATCGACTATCAGGCCGGTTTACGCCGTGACCTGCCGTGGATTGACCAGGGTGCGACGGCACATCTCGAAAAAGGCCGTGTGGCGGTTGATCGTGTGATCGTCGAGAAACTGGGCTCTGACAGCAATGTGCGCAACCGTCTGGTTAAGCTCGATAAGCAACTGAAAGAGCAGATGAACCTGATTATCGAGCACCGTGCCGATGGCCTGACCTTCCACCATAAAGCGGTGGATCAGGTTAAGCAGAACGGTCAGAAGCTGATGGAACAAACCATGGGCGGCGTGATGCAGGACAGTATCAATGAGATGGGGCTCAAACAGGCGGCCAGCGGTGGAAATCCACTGCAGGCGATGATGGGTAATCTCGGCGGACTGCAGCAGGCCGTTCAGGAAGAGTGGAGCAAGCAGGAAAAAGAGTTCAAAGCCTTTGGTGATGACGTCTGCAAGCGCGTGACCAATCTGGATACTCAGCACAAAGCCTTGCTGGCAGATTTGAAATAATGGCCATTTCATCGCCTCTTTAAAACACCTAAAGAGGCGATGAAGACGACATTAGTGCGAAGTATTCACCATATGGTAAAGCGACCAGCGCTTCATGCCAGGATAGAAAGTCGTGAATAACCTCTGTAGAAAGGCGATCAAATCCCCTTCCTTTTTGAAAATAAATTCGCCTAAATTAGGGTCAAATACTTTATATTTGCCCTCGGATGTTAATAACCCCATCGCATGAGCTGAGTGACTCATTTTTATACTTAAATACTCAACCCTGCCATGCGCACACGAGTAAACAATTTCGCTTGCTGCCGTTTCAAAGAAGCTGGAATTATCAGTATTTTGTGATGTCGGGGATTCCTTTTTTACCGCATCAAAAAGATCTAAACCCAGAGGCCGGCACATCTCCCGGCGGCTATAATCGTTATAGGCATTCATTTCCGAAAATAGCAGCCTCATATTAGTGAGTCCCCTGATTACACTTGCCCCTTCGGCACCCAGAATATAATTTTTCCATTCATGGAAATTGCCCCTTTTTTTGGCATAGGTAAGCACTAATGCCAGACAGGCTCCATTTAGGCCACGCTGGACAGTTTTTCCATTGACCTGAACACCATCTTTTTGCCAATAACCGCGCCGGCAGTAGGGGAAGGGGTGTCTGGCATTGCCTAAATCCAGATAAGTGAATTGTTGAAATAAAGAATAATCAGAACAATGTGTTGCTTTAGCGAGCTCAATAGCTTTTGTGAAGCGCATATAACATCCCTGTGTTATTTATCAATGTAGACTTACGTCTGTTTACTCCCCCAAAAACAGCTCCAGCAGTGAGTTGAGGAATAATTTTCCTTTGCCGGTGATCTGCCAGTGTGTCTGGGTTTCCAGCAGATACTCTTTGGCGATCGCTTCGTCGAGCTGTGCGCGGATCACCGATTCATCCAGCCCGGTATACAGTCCAAACTCTTCGCGCGGCGCGGCTTCCAGCAGGCGAAAGCGGTTCATGAAGAATTCAAACGGCAAATCTTCGGTTTCCACCGGATGTTGTTTATCCATGTAACGCCCCTGCATATAACCGCGAGGATGCTTGGTTTTTACGGTACGCAGGATTTGCCCGTCGGGCTGCGTCAGTTTACCATGCGCGCCGCAACCGATGCCGAGGTAATCTCCGAAGCGCCAGTAGTTCAGGTTGTGCTGACACTGGTAGCCTGGTTTGGCATACGCCGAGGTTTCGTATTGCTGATATCCGGCGGCTGTCAGCAACTGATCGCCTTGCTCGAAAATATCCCACAGCGCGTCATCATCCGGCAGTTTTGGCGGGCGCGAAGCATACATCGTATTGGGCTCGATAGTCAGCTGATACCACGACAAATGCGGCGGATTGAGTGCGATTGCCTGACGCAAATCATCCAGCGCTTCTTCCAGTGTCTGATCCGGCAAGCCATGCATCAGATCCAGATTAAAGCTGCGCAGGTTCAGGTCTGTCGCCAGATGCGCCGCGCGTTTCGCTTCGTCAGGGCCGTGAATACGCCCCAGACGCTCCAGTTTCTGTGCATCAAAACTTTGTACGCCGATGGAAATGCGGTTCACTCCGGCGCGCTGGTAACCGCTGAAGCGGTCTGCTTCGACAGTGCCGGGATTAGCTTCCATGGTAATTTCAGCGTGAGTATCGAGCGGCAAACGCGCACGCACGCCATCGAGCAGCTTTTGCATCGCTTCGCTGCTCAGCAGGCTTGGGGTTCCGCCGCCGATAAAAATAGTCCCAACGCTGCGTTCGCCAACCAGATGCAAATCCGCATCTAAATCTGCCAGAAGATGCGCGACATAATCGTCATGCGGCACTTCACCCTTTAACGCGTGCGAGTTGAAATCGCAGTAAGGGCATTTTTGCACGCACCACGGAATATGAATGTAGAGACTCAGCGGCGGTAACTTACGCATTCTTTTGTGCAGCCTCTTTCATCGCGGCAAACAACAGTTTCAATGCCTGCCCCCGGTGTGACACCGCACTTTTTTCTTCACGGCTCAGTTCTGCTGCAGTTTTGCCCAGCTCAGGGACATAAAAAATCGGGTCATAACCAAAGCCGCCTTCACCTGCTTCAGCAAAGGTGATTTCACCCGCCCAACTGCCATGACACACCAGCGGCGTCGGATCTTCAGCGTGGCGCATATAGACCAGTACACAATGGAACTGCGCTCTACGCTGGCCCTGCGGGACGTCTTTCAGGGCGACCAGCAGTTTGTCAAGGTTTTGCTGATCGCTGGCATCAACGCCGGCGTAGCGTGCGGAGTAAATCCCCGGTGCACCACCGAGAAAATCAACCGCCAGACCAGAGTCATCTGCAACAGCAGGTAAACCGGTGATGGCCGCCGCGTGGCGGGCTTTCAGGATGGCATTCTCAATGAACGTCAGGCCGGTTTCTTCGGCAGATTCAACGCCGAGTTCGGTTTGTGCCACCACGTCCAGCCCGAATCCGGCCAGAAGATGTGCGAGTTCACGCACTTTACCGGCGTTGCCGGTAGCTAATACGACTTTCTGCATGGGAGAGTCCTGACTTAAACGTTATTCTGCGAGCAGTACCGCGACCTCAGTCGGGATATTTTGCGGATGGATAATGCGGACTTGTTTATGGCGGCCCAGCGCGCCCTTTTCGATGCTTATCTGACTTTTGGCGACTTTAAACTGTTTTGAGAGAAATTTCACCAGATGTGTGTTGGCCTGTCCGTCTACCGGCGGGGCGGTGATGGCGACTTTTAGTTCGTCGCCATGCAAACCCACCAGGCTGTCACGGCTGGCTTTGGGCTGGATAACCAGCCGCAAAACCAGCTCGTCATATTGCCAGACCGCCGGGCTTAAAGCTGGAACCACAGCGCACCCAACAGATCCATCCCCAGATAATTCAGCATATACAGGATAAGGATCACGACCATCGCTGAGAAATCAATGCCGCCCATTGCAGGGAGTATGCGGCGGATTGGCGCCATCAGCGGCTCAGTCAGCTGCATCAGCAGATAATCCATCGGCCCGCGGCCCTGACTCACCCAGCTCATCAGCGAGCGGATAATGACCAGCCAGAACACCAGATAACCTGCGGCTTTGACCAGCCCTATCAGGCCTATCAGCAGACTGCTCAGTCCAAAGAAGATAGCACCGCTCTGGATAAGCAACAGCAGCGGGAATTTGATGGTGCAAAGAATGAAAGCCAGCAGCAGGCTTGCGCTGTCAATCGGGCCCAGCGGCGGAATAATCCGGCGAAGTGGTCCGATAATTGGCTGAGTAATCTTCACAACGAACTGTGAAAACGGGTTATAAAAATCTGTACGTGCCCATTGCATCCAGATGCGCAGCAGCAGAACCATCACGTAGAGATCTATGAGGGTTTTAACCAGAAAAGTCAGCGTTAACATAATTCTCCTATGCCCTTCATCCTTCGCGCTGCTTCTGCGTTGGCTGCCTTCGCAAACCCCGGTCACATACTGATGTATGCTCCCGGCGATTTGACTCAGTTGCCGCCTTGACGCAACACGAATGATTTTGGGCAGTGTTATTTTATTATTTGCTCTTATTAGAACAGTTTTTCCATTTCCTGCGCGCGGGTAATGGCGGCCTGCATGGCTTCGGAAACGATCTCCGGTAATTGTCGGTCGGTGAAAACTTTCAGTGCTTCAAAGGTCGTGCCGCCTTTAGATGTTACATTCTCACGCAGTTGTGACAATGGCGTGTCCGGGCTGGCCGCCACTAAAGCACTGGCACCGCTGGCGGCTTGTTCAACCAGCATCCGCGCGGTTTCTGCACTGAAACCCAGACGCTGCGCTTCGGCCTGCATCGCTTCCATAAACAGGAAGAAATACGCCGGTGCGCTACCTGCGGCGGCAATCACGTGGTTGATACCTTCTTCGGTATCGACCCAGCAGATTTTGCCCACAGCAGTCATCAGTTCACCGCTGTAATCACGATCTGCCTGCGAAACCTGTTCTGGTGCATACAGCCCGCTCATGCCCTGACCGACCAGCGATGGCGTGTTAGGCATGATGCGCACGATATTGAGATTATCGCCCAGCAACTCACAGAAGCGCGCCACGCTGACGCCTGCGGCAATCGACAGTACCAGCTTGTCGCTAAAATCCACGTCTTTTTGCAGTGCTTTACATACATCCGCCATCATCTGCGGTTTTACAGACAATACAACGACATCTGCGGCTTTCGCACAGCCGTTATTATCGCTGCTGCTCTGTACGCCATATTTTGCGGCCAGCGCATCGCGATGGGTGGTGGAAGGCGCACAAACGCTGATCATATTGGCCGGATAACCACTTTCAACCAGGCCGGAAATAATGGCACCTGCCATGTTACCGGCACCGATAAAACATATTTTGCGATGTTGCATTCATGCTCCTTGCTTTTAATGGGGGCTGAATTGAGCCAATCAATAGTAAAGCAGTATACCGGCAGAGAGCGGTTACTGTTTTACGCTGTAATCACGGGCACCGAAAATAGCGGTACCGATACGAACCAGGGTGCTTCCGGCGGCAATCGCGGCGGGCATATCATCGGTCATACCCATTGATAACGTATCGGCCTGAGGACAAATACTGTGTAAATCTTTCAGGGCGTCACGCATCTGACCGAAAACCTCCAGCTGGCGCGCATAGTCGGTTTCAACGGCCGGAATAGCCATCAGACCGCGCAGCGTCAGATTGGACATGGCCATAATCTGCGTCGCCAGTTCGCCCACTTCACCCACAGCAATGCCGGATTTACTGGCTTCATCGCTGATGTTCACCTGAATCAGCACCTGTAACGGCGGTAAATCCGCCGGACGCTGTTCGTTCAGGCGCTGGGCGATTTTCAGGCGATCGATGGTATGACACCAGTCGAAGTTCTCCGCCACCAGACGGCTTTTATTCGACTGCAACGGCCCGATGAAATGCCAGGTCAGCGCAGGCTGATGCCCGGCAAAGTGGGCAATCTTATCCACGCCTTCCTGCACGTAGTTTTCGCCGAACGCTAACTGCCCGGCGGCAATCGCTTCTTCGACAGCGCTCGCAGGTTTAGTTTTACTCACTGCAAGCAATGTAATTTCTTCCGGAGACCTGCCGCAAAGGTCTGCAGCGGCTGCGATTTTCTCGCGGACATTCTGTAAGTTCTGCTCAATAGCATTTTGCTGACTAAGGCTCATAGGGACTCAGGAGGATTTCAACATGGATATTGATGGATTAGTGGGGCGTAGTGTAAAGCAAAATGCCTCCGATCTGCACCTTTGTACCGGCAATCGGCCCGTGCTGCGTATCGGAGGGGAATTATGCCGCTGTGAGGACCTGCCGCTGATCGACGCATCGCAGATGCAAAAGCTCATCAGCCAGTGGCTGAATGTCGCAGAACAGGCCAATTTACAACTGGCCGGGCAATTCGATAAAGCGCTGACGCTGGCGCAGGGCGTGCGGATGCGCCTCAATGTGTTTCAGCAACTGCATGGTTTGTCGGCGGCGCTGAGGCCGGTTCCCGCATGCTGTCCTGAGCTGGCGACACTACGGGCACCGGATATCTTGCAGCAAATCATTACATGTGAAGATGGCCTGATCCTGGTGACCGGTGCGACAGGCAGCGGGAAATCGACCACGCTGGCGGCAATGATTGATTATCTCAACCGCCATATGACGCGGCACATTATTACGCTGGAAGATCCGATTGAGCTTATCCATATCAGCAGACATTGCCTTATCCAGCAGCGCGAACTGGGGCTCCATACCCGTTCATTCAGTGAAGCGGTACGCGGTGCCTTGCGTGAGGATCCTGACGTGTTACTGCTGGGGGAACTGCGCGACACCGAAAGTATCCGACTGGCGCTGACGGCGGCAGAAACCGGTCATCTGGTGCTGGCGACGCTGCATACGCGCAACGCGACGCAGGCCATCGACCGGCTGATTGATGTCTTTCCGGCAGAAGAAAAAGCCTTTGTGCGGGCACAACTGGCGGGCAGTCTCAGGGCTGTCGTCGCACAAAAACTGGTGGTGCAAAAACTTAAAGAAGGGCAGGGGAATGATGATGAAAATGCGGTAAGAATGGCGCTGTTCGAAGTGCTGACGTCAACACCGGCGGTATGCAATATGATCCGCGAGGGAAAAACACATCAGCTGGCGGATATCCTGCAAACCGGCGCGCAGGCCGGAATGCAGACATTTGCCCAAAGTCTTCAGCAGCGGCAAAGTGCCGGGCTGCTGGCCGCAGATCAGGACTGACTCCATTGCTTCTCAAACCAGCTTTCCAGAATGATCACCGCAGAAGCGGCATCCACACTACCTTTGTCCAGCGCGCGGAAGCCTCCGCGGTCAAACAAATCAGCGCGGGCTTCCACGGTGCTCAGACGTTCATCATGCAGTTCAACCTGAACGCCAAAGCGGCCATGCAGGCGGTTAGCAAATTTACGGGCACGGGCCGTCAGCGGTTGCTCGGTGCCGTCCATGTTCAGAGGCAGACCCACAACCACCAGATCCGGCAGCCATTCTTTCAGCAGCTTTTCGATTTTCTGCCAGTCCGGCGTACCGTCCTGTGCTTTGAACGAGGTCAGCGGACGTGCAGTGCCGGTGACTTCCTGACCGATAGCCAGACCGATGCTCTTAGTGCCGAAATCAAACGCAAAAACCGTGCGGTTAGCCATTATGCGTGTCCTGCATGCGTGGCAAGCTGGCCGACATCGATACCGATCATTTTCGCGGCTTCACGCCAGCGGTCAGCAACCGGGGTACGGAATAAAATGTCATTGCTGGCTTCAATGGTCAGCCAGGAATTTTCCAGCAGCTCTTTTTCAAGCTGGCCCTGTTCCCATGCGGCGTACCCGAGCGCCACCAGCACATCTTTCGGCTGATCGGGCGTGCCCAGCGTTTCCAGCACGTCTTTAGAGGTGGTGATCATGGTGCTGTCCGAGATACGGATACTGGAGCCAAAGCCTTCGCGCGGCGTGTGCAGAATAAACCCACGGTCGTCAGCCAGCGGACCACCGGAAAACACCGGGCGGTCGAGGCGGATGTTCGGGTCGCGAGGCTCGGGTGTGATGTCCAGTTTGTCGAGAACGTTTTCAACGGTGAAATCTTCGACCAGTTTGTTAATCACCAGACCCATTGCGCCGTCTTCATTATGTTCGCAGATATAGACGACCGAACGTTTGAACTGGGGTTCATCCAGGCCAGGCATCGCAATAAGAAAGTGATGTTGTAGATTCATGGTAAGCAGGATGTTTAACCTCAGAAAATTGAAACACCGCGTAAAGGGCAGTGTAGTAAGTCATCCGCATCAAAAAAAGTGGGTTATCCAGCATTGCTGAACAACCCATCAGATTATGCGGTCACGCCATTTTAGCGGGCAGCCAGACGCTTTTCGATAGCGTCCATCAGCATGCCGGTGACGGAAATCGGGAATGCCGCTTCGATTTCACGCGCACAGGTCGGGCTGGTGACGTTAATTTCAGTCAGGCGGTCGCCGATAATATCCAGACCGACAAAAATCAGGCCTTTCTGCTTCAGGATTGGCGCGACAGTGCGGGCGATTGCCCAGTCACTTTCGCTCAGCGGACGCGCTTCGCCACGGCCACCGGCGGCCAGATTACCACGGGTTTCGCCCTGCGCCGGAATACGCGCCAGGCAGTAAGGCACCGGCTCGCCGTCGACCACCAGAACGCGTTTGTCACCGTCTTTGATGGCGGGCAGATAATTTTGTGCCATACAGAAACGACTGCCGTGTTCGGTCAGCGTTTCAATCACCACAGAAACGTTCGCGTCTTCTGGTTTCAGACGGAAGATAGAAGCGCCACCCATGCCGTCGAGCGGCTTGAGGATCACGTCAGTGTGCTCTTTATGGAATGCTTTTAACTGCGCAGCATCGCGGGTCACCAGCGTATCAGGCGTCAGTTCAGGGAACCACGCGGTGAACAGCTTTTCGTTACAGTCGCGCAGGCTCTGCGGTTTGTTAACGATCAGCGTGCCTTTTTCTTCGGCGCGTTCAAGGATGTAAGTGGCGTAAATGAATTCGGTATCGAACGGAGGATCCTTACGCATCAGGATGACATCCAGTTCCTGCAGGGCGATATCCTGCTCAGTACCAAACTCATACCAGCCGTCGTAATCCTGCTTCACGCTGAGTTTTTTAGTGATGGCACGGCCTTCGCCGCCGCGCAGATACAGGGAATTCATTTCCATGTAGTGCAGCTCGTAACCACGACTCTGCGCTTCCAGCAACATAGCGAAACTGGTGTCTTTTTTGATGTTGATGGAAGAAATCGGGTCCATCACGATGCCAAGCTTAATCATTTGGTCTCCTCTTAACCCAGATCGCCGAAACGAACCTGTAAGGCCGTTATCGCGGTGAGTGCTGTGGTTTCTGTACGCAGAACACGGGGTCCCAGCAGGATATCAGTAAATCCGTAGCCGGAGGTCATTGCAATTTCGTCAGCGGATAAACCGCCTTCCGGGCCAATCAGTAAGCGGACGTGGCTTACCGGTAGCGGCAGGGTGTTAATACTGTGGCTGGCGCGCGGATGCAGGTTCAGCTTCAGGCTGTCATCCTGTTCGGCACACCAGGCTTCAAGTTGCATCGCCGGGCGAATTTCGGGGATACGGTTACGCCCGCACTGTTCGCAGGCTGCGATGGCAATTTTCTGCCATTGCTGCAGTTTTTTCTCCAGGCGTTCGCCGTCAAGTTTGACGCCGCAACGCTCGGAAAACAGTGGGGTAATGGTGTTCACGCCCAGTTCGATGGATTTCTGGATGGTAAATTCCATCTTCTCGCCGCGTGAAATCACCTGGCCGAGATGCAGATTCAGCGGGGATTCGTTATCTGACAGCACGCCTTCGCTCAGGCTGACGCGCACACTTTTCTTATCAACCTGCGTGATGCTGGCGTCGAAAACCTGATTGCTGCCATCAAATAACTGTATCGCCTGACCGGGCTGCATCCGCAGAACGCGTCCGACATGGTTGGCGGCATCTTCGCTCAGCGCAATTTCGCTGTGAGCGGTCAGGGTTTCCGGATGATAAATGCGGGGGATGCGCATGTGTGGCTGCTGTCCTTAAAGTCTTTTCTGAAGGGCTATTTTGGCGTGATTAGCCCGCGTTGTCGCGAGCTAATGTGCTCTGATGACGTGTTAATACTAAGTTAGCTTTTTCGTTGTGCGCAAGCCTGCTGAACGTAAGGGTTATGATTACCCTGTACGCTGGCGATGCGGTTATCGCGCTCACATTCCCATGAAGTCACCGGATACTGGCGATCCCAGGCGGTGAACAGCTGGGTTTGCTGACGGGACAGGTTCAGTTTGTACTGATCGCGCATGTAGAAATAGGTGCGTGCGATGGCACCACGGGCACGGGCTGGCGGCTCAGCGGCCTTAGCCTTGAAGTCGACTTTCATTTCGCAGCGACCATACTGGCCTTCCCCGCCATTCCATTGGCTGTACATAAAATTATTACGGTCGCCATTCACTTCACCAATCGCGGGCTGCAGGTTGTGCAGGTCAGTTTCTACCTGACGATAATCAGCGTTTTTCGCACAATTTTTACGTCCGCCATCCTGCCAGCATTGCATCTGATGACCAAACTGCCACGCAGGAACCACATGTTCCCACTCAATCCGGCTGGCGCGCTGTTCACTTTTTCGTACCGCGTAGCCGCAGGATTGCAGATCCGGCGTGCCCTTTTTCCCTTGCCAGCTGATGTTACAGCCGCAATAGAAGCTCGGCGCACCCTGATTAATTTTAACCGCTGCGGCCTTGGCCTGAGTGAAATTATTGATGGCATGCCCGGACTGGCTCAAGGCGCTCAGCGGCGCCAGCGCACCGATAAACAGAAAAGATAAAAACGTTTTATGAAACATGTTTCTGAAAGACCTGAGACTAAAAGGCCGGAAGGGTAACGGATACAACGGGCGGTGACAATGAGACTTTGCCGTGATTAGTGATTGAAAAATCAGCTATTAGTGGTGCCTTTAGCGTTGAAACGTAACAGTTCGCCACAATGGCGGCAGCGATATTCTGACTCTTTGCGCATCACTTTGTTATGGCGACGGACGGTGAGCTGATGGTCACGGCAGGCGCATAAATACGGATAGGTTTTGCTTTGCACGGAGGCGACTTCGAACTTGTGCGTTCTGCTGGCAGAAACACCCAGCACATGTTCCATCATCCAGCGCCACTCTTTGCCGTGCGGTGCAGGTGCCCGGCCAAACCTCCGATATACCAGCAGGTGCGCCAGTTCGTGAGGCACAACTTCATCGATAAACGGCTGCTGGTTTTCCATCAGCAATACCGGGTTGAGCCGGATTTGCCAGTGTTGCAGATAGGCGCTGCCCGCGCTGGTGCCGCGTTGCTGGTAGGTGATTTCCGGCTCAGTGTAATCGGTGCCAAAAAACTGATTTGCCATCCGGAGCTTTTCCCGAAGACAGCGCATAACGGCCTGTTGCAGGGCGATGGGGAGACGTGAGGTTTTCATCTGGCGAAGGATAAATCTGGCGGGGGAGAGATGCAATATGGAATTCCTCCCCTTTGCAGGGGAGGAATGGCAGGCCTGTTTATGACAGGCTTATTTACCAATATCGCGCAGGGCTTCGCCTTTCATCAGGTTGCGTTCGATGTGTTCCAGAGAGACGTTTTTAGTCTCAGGGATCAGCGCAATGGTGATGAAGATGAAGACCACGTTCAGCGCGGCGTACACCCAGAAGGTGTTGGCGTTGCCCAGGCTGTCGAGCATGGTCAGGAAGGTGGCGCCGACGATCATGTTGGCAATCCAGTTGGTCGCGGTGGACACTGTGATACCAAAATCGCGGCCTTTCAGCGGCTGAATTTCAGAACACAGAACCCAGATCAGCGGGCCGGCGCTCATCGCAAAACCAACGATAAACATCAGCAGCATAGCGATAGAGAAGTATTTCGCCGCATCGGATTCCACACCGATATGCAGCATAGTACCCAGTACGCCCATACCGACTGCCATCACCAGGAAGCCCAGTTTCAGCGTTGGTTTACGGCCCCAGCGGTCAACCAGACCGATGGCAATGAAGGTCGCCAGAACGTTGACCAGACCGACGATAACCGTGCCCCACATCTGCTGAGAGGTGCTGGCGAAACCGGCGATGCCGAAGATTTTTGGTGCGTAGTACATGATGACGTTCATACCGGTGAACTGCTGCATCACCTGCAAGAGAATGCCGAGGTAAACCGCACGACGGAAGTTTTTGTTGTTAACAAACAGACCCCATCCGCTTTGTTTTACTTTCAGACTCTCACGGATTTCATCCAGTTCGCGTTTTGCCTGCTCGCTGGAATCACGCAGTTTTTCCAGTACGCGGCGCGCCTTACCGTCATCGCCACGTGCTGCCAGCCAGCGCGGGCTGTCCGGGAGGAAGAAGACACCAATCAGCAGCAGCAACGCAGGAATAGTGATGATACCCAGCATCCAGCGCCATGCGCCGGTGTAGCTGAACGCGGTATCAGACAGATACGCGGCCAGAATACCGATGGTGATCATCAGCTGATACATGGAAATCATGCTGCCGCGGATTTTCTCCGGTGCGATTTCTGACAGGTAAATTGGCGCGGTGTAAGAGGCGATACCGACCGCCAGACCCAGCAGAACGCGGGCAACAATCAGGATTTCTGCATTTGGCGCAAAGGCAGAACACAGGGAGCCGATAACGAACAGAACTGCGCCGATCATCAGGCTGTATTTACGTCCCAGGCGGAAGTTCAGCCAGCCGCTGCCGACAGCACCGACGGCGGCACCAAACATCATGGAACTGACAACCCATTCCTGTTGATGGTTTGTGATCTGGAAGTCATGGCTGATAAAGGGCAGGGCACCAGCGATGACGCCGATATCAAGGCCGAACAGCAGTCCGGCCAGTGCAGCAAGAAAACAGACAAAGAAAGTGACGCTTTTATTCGAGCGTTTTCCTTTGGTCGAAGTTGAGTTGTTCATCCGGTCTCCAAAATAATGCAATCGTTTTGAGTTTGTAATAATGCTTAGGCTGTTATGTTATTTACCCTGCGCACAGCTTAACGTGAACCCGCTCACAGTGTTGTAATCGTTTACACTTATAGGTGTGATTGGGTGTCTTGTTTTTGAAGGGTTTCAAACGGATAGCGTAACAGGAAGGGGATGTGCCGGAGAGTAATAGCCCAGAAATTGATTTATATCAATCAATACAGTGTTTCAAACTTTTACATATACAAATAACTAATTAATTTATAACAAGTTATGTTCTGTAACCGTTTTCATTATGACCATTACTTAAACGGAAAACTCTCCACTTCCTGCTTTTGAGTGTAATCGTTGAAATACTCGATTCTGATTTTTTCAGACGATGCTGAAGCGGAAAACGTTAACGCCGGAGAGTACGGCTTTCCAGGATAGACGTTTTTCTTCAGCTCTTTCCACTGGCAGCGGGCCTCGTTTTTATCGCTGTCACATAGTCCGATACGTTTCACTAACAGATGAATGTTTCCGGTGTTGGTGATTTTCTGAGCGGAGACGTCCCACCCGAGTTTTGCTACCTGTTTTGCAGGGGGCACCATCACCACCACGCCCCAGACAATGGTCAGGCTCAGATCGCTGGTGAAGTTTTTATCACTTCCGGTGTTTTTAAACTCCTCCGGTGTCATCGACTGAAAATGGACGCGGTAGATTTTTTCCTGGTTGCTTTCGCCCAGGCTGACGATCCTCACGGGCTGACTGTTACCCGCAGGCAAGCCAAATTTCAGCGGCGAAACCACCAGACTATTCTGCGCGCCCTGCTGCGCAGGCGTTTCGTTTTCCTGAGCGGTGCCCGGGTTGTGAACCTCAGTGATTTTTCCCTGAATATACTGCGTTGTTTCACTTTTTGAACTGATGACTAACGTCGTTGCATACTGCTCATTGAGCATCACTTTCATTGGTGAAACGGTGATATTGGCAAAACACAGGGCAGGCATGGCCAGCACCAGTAACGGGAGCATTTGCAGACCGGAGACCGGCCATTGTTTTTGTAACCTGCGCATAAAAATCCTTACGTTAGATATGGTGATGAAGTGCAGTCCTTTGCCCGGAGTTTCGCCTAAAGCTGCGGTGTAAAGTCCACGATCAAGTGTCCGGTATAATGTCCGGCTTGTTTGCTGCTGATCTGAATAGGTTTTGTACTTAATGTCAGCGGTACAGGGACGCACGTCACCGGCTCGGGTATGCCGGGCAGAAGCACGGGCCGCACTGGCGCAGAGGATATATCCGGAATCACATTATCCTTACCCCGGTCCACGGTCATTGTGCTGCCATCGGGCAAATGCATCGCGACCTGATAATCGATGCGTCCTGATTCCACACTGGTATCCCCCGTATCGTGATAGAGGGAAAAATCGTCATTACCACGTGATGCAGAGCCTTTAGGCTGGTCGGTAAATTTGACCGTGAAACTGCTGCTGTAGGAGTCAAAGCCGTCGTAAAGACACATATCAATATTTGCCAAACCCGTCATCTGTGACTGGTTTCCGCCCGATCCGGGCAGCGGGCGTAAATTAAGATCAATCCGCGGCGCGGCTGAGGAAAACTCCGGGAAATAAATTTGTACATTATTATTATCGGTCACATTGAGGTTGATATACGCCACCCAGTCAGCCAGCTTTTGACGGGGCTCCCACTCTGTCAGCGCCATATCAAGTTTGGCATGCCAGATCCCCCCTGTGGGGAATTTGGCTATTTCACTTTTCGGAATATAAAAAGTGGCGAGCGCAGTATAGCTGGCACTGGCACCCACTGCGGCGGCCTCGATATGATAGGGGCCATAGCCACCCACCATTCGTGATGCCTTCACCGTTAACCTGGCAGCGGCGCCGGTCCTTTTTTCCACAAAGAGTAAAACGATATCGGTCGTCCCTGTAATATTTCCAGAGTCTTCTGCCTTAGGTTCGGTTGGGCATTTACCATTGGTTGAATCCGTGCTGCTAAGGCATACCCAGGTATTTCTTGCATAAGGGAGTGGGTACTCGCCATTCCCCCCTGATTCATCTTTCCAGATATAAGTGTCCGTGGGGGATGCTTTGTCTACAGTGGCGTTGATGGATGTATTGCGTCCGGCGGGCGGTTCAGCATAACAACTGACGCTGACAGATATAATCGAAAGAAATAGTATTAAAAAATGAATACTTCTAAGTACGTTCCGCATCTTATTCCCCCGACACCCTGCATTACAGGTTGTCTTTATCTGACTTCTGATAAATGATCCCGCTATCGATCATATTGCTGTTTTTTTCTCCCCCATTGAATATAGACTGATAGGGTTCATGAGGAAGAAATAGCTTAGTTTTAATCTCACCACTGGCTTTAAGTCATTTAAACGAAGAATTACCCGTTAAACTCAAAGCTGCGATGTGAATGACACAATTAAATGTCCTGATTGTTTGTTATTTTTATAATAAATTTTTGCTGAACATCTGTAGTACTGTATTCGGCACTTGAACGTGCGTGCAGACAATAAAACTCATCATATTATGATAATCGGGTAAGACTTTTTCATTGTGATGTTTTTCATTTCATCTCCCGAATATATTCCGGTAAGTCAGCAAACTGAGCGGGTTTGCACAATGTTTTACCCACATAACGTACTACGTCCCGGCTGGATTTAATGGTCACCGCACATTGATAGGTCTGATGGTTGCTGCTGACATACAGTGTTTTCGCCAGAGAATTCATCTCTGCGGTAAATCCACCATCTTCTGAAATGCTGAAAGCAGTGGCATTAAGCATCGTGCTATTAGCCAGCGGGATACCTGTTGCGGTAGTCAGTTGTCCGACATAGGTGTAATGCGATTCCATTGTCACTTCACGCAGTTTCATTTTTCCCGGCAGGAGGAATAAATTCTGACTGCCTGCGCCCTGAGTAATGCTGGCCTGGCTGCCGTTGCTGGCATCACGACTTTCATTGACGGACACTTTTCCTTCTTCAAAACCAGTGACCGGGAACAGGGCTTTGCTGTTCTGTTTCATTTGCGTGGCTCCGCCGCCCTGGACAGACACGTCTATCAACGCATCATCTGCTGCATCCGGATCTTCTTCGTTGCCTTTCACTTTCACCGCCACGGCCGCACCCGGTGAACCCGCGCCACCTGGCCCCAGGAAGAAGCCGGATTTAGAGACTGCAATGGAAGAACTGTAGCTGCCGGTCACCGCGCTCTCATGACTTTTTTGCTGGTTGTTATAACTGTCGGAAAGGGTCAGTTCACCCTCGCCATGCTGGCTGTTGAGGCGGCCATGAATTGCGGCGTTAGCGTTATCAGTGTCAGTGCCACCTATATCAATACCCAGTTCGCGCTCGTTATTGCTGCCCCAGTCCCAGTTCTGGCTGGCGTTGTAGGTCATCTGCCCGTCGCCGTTCTGGCTGCCCTGGTAATCAGTGCTGAGTGAGGTGTTGCTGCTGCGAAGCTGTGCATCTTTTGGTGTATTGCGCGACAGGGAGAAGCCCACGTAGACCCCTTTGTCGTTATCACTGTCACTGCTGCTTTGACGCCGGTATGTGCCAAATCGCGTGGTAATAGTCATTTTCTTCCAGTTGAAACTCTTATTCATGCTCAGCTGTAAGGTGTTCGAGGTACTCTGTGATTCGGTGTTATTGATCATGTTGTCTTCAAAAGGCTTTGTAGGATCGTATGACGATGAGTCCGGCGAGAGGCTGGTGTTTTTATTGTATGTATAGCCCAGCGAAGCCGACCAACCTTTGACCGGCACCGAAAATGTGGCGTTAACGGATTCGTAGCAACCGATATCGGCATAGTCATTTTCGTCGACGTCGGCACTGGTGCAGCTTTTGCCGTATGCAGCATTACGGTAGACACTCAGGGAAAAGCCGTCGTTATAGCTGATTTGCTCAACGTTCCCCCTGGAACCTTCGGTGCCGCCAAAGACACTGGCCTGCATATCCAGCACGCCGTCGATCAGTTTTCCGTTAAAACCGTGCGTCCATTGCAGACCCGTTTCGCCGTAATTTTCATTATCCGTATTGGCAATGCCCGCCGTCGCCGTCAGTTCGGCAAACACGGACAGACGAGCCCCGGCTTGCACCACCGGCTTGCGTGACGTGCTGTTATTGTCATCATCATTATTGTTTGAACTGACAACTTTGTTATCGGCCGTCTCGCCAGCCTGGATAAACCACTGCATATGCCCGTCGCTGATCCCGCCGGTTTTGGTAAACGGCTGAGTATCGGTGCGCACGAGCTGATTATTCTCATAAATTCTCAGGGTGACGGCATAACTGCCGCTTGGGAAGTTGCCGGTATCGAGCGTATTTGAACCGTTGTTGAGATAAAACGTCCCGAGCAACTGATTGCCACGATAAGCATCCACACGGGATTTACTGGAAAGCAGTACCACCAGCGGCGAACCTTTACTGGCCTCTGCGAGATTCAGGTAGCTCAGGGAGCTCCCGGCACGCAGGCCATCGATCGCATTCAGCGGCAGCTGAGAGAAACTGATATTGCCACCGAGATTGCTGGAGAGATCGCGTGAGTCCATCCGCCCGGCCTGCACATAGTGGCGCTTGCCTATATTTTGACGGAAATAAAAGTCATCGACGGACACCGTCTGGTTGTCGCTGTCGTCACTTTTGTAAGAATCGAGTGACCAGTCAAAACCGACATAGCCGTTGGTCAGGATGCCCAGTGCGCCTGAGCCCTGTAATGACAGGCTCTGATAGTCATCCTGCGCCGCCACATTCAGGGTTTGCTGATGAATCAACGCATTTTCAGTCTGCGTTGACGGGGTGTAATAAAGCGTTTTGCCACCAGATTCCGGCAGCAGTTTTTTACTAACAAAAACGTCAGCCGCGCTGTTATTTTCATCATAAATCAGTGCCAGGGAATCGGTATCCAGATAACCGCAGCCAGTGGCATTAGCGTTACTACCGCAAACCAGGTTGCCGTGTCGCGCAAGAGGCGCTGATAACGTCGTCAGCATTTGCTGGTAATCGGGGGTGCCAGCTTTCAGCGGCAGATTTAAGGCGTTGAGCACCGACTGAGGTTCTTTGAACTGGACGGTTTCCAGCGTAACGTTGGCTTCAAATAAACCGGCTGACTGGCCGAGCAGGTTGACGTTCAGCCAGACATTCTGACCAGAGACCAGTTCTTCAAAACCGGGTGGAACATCTGAGCCTGCTAAAGCAAGATTGCTGAATAAAGCACAATGAATGGCCAGAAAGCAAAGCGACACTTTCAGATTGGGTTTCATTATTTTTCCTTTATTCAAAAATCCATGAGGTGAAAAAGAATCGGCCTGATTAACAGGCCGATATGGAGTGATTCAGGCGGGCTGAACACTTATGGCGTTACAGTTGCCTGAGTCAGTACAACGCTGACAATGCCGCTGTAGTTACCGGAAGCAACAGGTGCCTGAGTGGTCTGGCTGATGATCAGAGGCTGAATGATGGAACCGTTCGCTGTATCACCGTTAGGGAACAGCATGTTCGCGCTCATGGTCTGCTGTGTCTCAGTCAGGGTCAGGTCGCCGTATTTCACGGTCAGTGGGATTTTTGGGTTGACGCCGACGGTATCCATTAATTGCGGAGTACCTGCCAGGTTGATATTCACGTCTTTTTCCGCATCATTTGAATAGATTTTGGTGGACTGTGTAATAGGCTCCAGACCCAGGCCTGGCATATAACGCATTTCCATCGTAGAAGGTAATACTTCGCCGGTATCAGTGGTCATATCCAAAGTCGCATCAATGTTTGCAGTTACAGTAATATCTTTCTGAACTGCATAAGCATTAATAGCCATACCCATGATCACTGTCGCCATCAATGGCTTGATAACTGATTTCATTATTTAATTCCTTAATTTAGAGGTGCACATTGCTATGCGGATTTTATAACGAGGGTTTACTTTATTTTCTGCACAAGATAACAGGGCTTATCTGGCGCTGAATTCTTTTACACCACCGGTTTTATCGGTCCAGTTGAAATATTTCACTTTCACCACGCGGTAATTATTGCCTTTGAATAAAGCGGGATCTAACGTTGCGTGCTGATTAGGATAAATACTGTTCTTGACCGGTTTACTCCATTTGCATCCTTCATCGGTGAGTTGCTGAGGACATAAACCGATACTGTTAATCTTCAGATGAATATTGCCGGTGTTGCTGACCACACCCCTTGCCGGATCCAGCGTGAAGTCCAGCCGTGGGGTGGCAGGGGGGACAGTAACCAGTACGCCCCAGATCATGCTGATTCCGAGTTTAGCCGGGCCTTTTTGTTCATTTTTGTCATTGCTGTTCAGCCCCGGAACCCCTTCAAAATATACGCGATAGGCTTCTTCTGTTTGTGGTGGCTGAATATTAATTAAACGTATAATTCGGGTGGTGCCGGGAGAAAGTCCGAACTTTTCCGGGGTAACGACAATACCGTTTCCGGATGACTGGCTTATTACGCTTTCACTTTCTTGTGCTGTTGCCGGATTATTGATTTTTTTTACTGTCGTTTTCACATATTCCGTGGTGGCGGAATTTGTTGTTACGCTAATTTGTGCGCCACCGCTTTTTTGCATAGGGACCGAAATAGGGTAGACGCTTATTCCTGCAAATGATGATGCTGATAAGATTAATGGGGAGGCCGCTAAAATCATTATCAATGATTTTGATTTTTTTAATGGCATTGTCATTTTCTCGATAATTTAATAAGTCGCTATCCTGAAGGTTATTTCGTTAATTCCCTTTGAGTGAATATCTTTTTTGGTGCTTTTGATGGGGTGAATAATAGATTCAATGAATGTTCCGGTCAATGGCATGTAAATTAGCTATTTGTGTTATTCGTTTAGATATAAAATACATTCAACACAAATATAACATTTAGCGTGAATTTTACCGTGCTGATTATGAAGGGGTTTTATTCACGATTTTAGTTTTATTATCGCAAATGTTAACCAAAAGAGAGTGGATATATTCACTGCAACATATACCTACATGATCTATTAAGTTAAATGAATATAAACAGTATTCTGAAGTTAATCATTAAAATCATTGGGATATGACTTCTTGCTTTACTTGTCGTTGTAAGCTGTTTGGGTATCGGAATGGCACAGCAGAAAGGAACAGGAAATTAAAGAGAAATCCGGGGCAATAAAAAACCCCGCTTGCGGCGGGGTTTGAAAGATTTTTGTCGCGTCGGTTTCTTATAAACCCGCGGCTTCGCGCAACTGAGCGGCTTTGTCGGTTTTTTCCCAAGGGAAATGTTCGCGTCCAAAGTGACCGTAGGCTGCGGTTTCTTTGTAGATTGGGTGTAACAGGTCCATCATCTGAATCAGACCGTACGGACGCAGGTCGAAGAACTCGCGTACCAGCAGGGTCAGCTGTTCGTTAGACACTTTACCGGTACCGAAGGTTTCCACCATGATAGAAGTCGGTTCTGCCACGCCGATGGCGTAAGACACCTGAATTTCACAGCGGTCAGCCAGACCGGCAGCCACGATGTTTTTCGCGACATAACGTGCAGCATAAGCCGCTGAACGGTCAACTTTAGACGGATCTTTACCAGAGAAAGCACCGCCACCGTGACGGGCCATACCGCCGTAAGTATCCACGATGATTTTACGTCCGGTCAGACCGCAGTCACCCATCGGGCCACCGATAACGAAGCGGCCAGTCGGGTTGATGTGGTATTTAGTGCCGGCGTTCAGCCATTCTGCAGGCAGGACAGGTTTGATGATTTCTTCCATCACCGCTTCCTGCAAGTCTTTCAGCGCGATGTCTTCAGAATGCTGAGTAGATAAAACAACGGCATCGATACCGACGATTTTACCTTCGTCATACTGGAAAGTGACCTGGCTTTTCGCATCCGGACGCAACCATGGCAGGGTGCCTGATTTGCGCACTTCAGCCTGACGCTGCACCAGACGGTGTGCGTAAGTAACCGGTGCTGGCATCAGTACGTCGGTTTCGTTAGTTGCATAACCAAACATCAGACCCTGGTCGCCCGCGCCTTGTTCCAGCGGATCAGTACGGTCAACGCCCTGATTGATGTCCGGCGATTGCTTGCCGATAGCGCTCAGAACTGCGCAGGAATTGGCATCGAAACCCATGTCAGAATGGATATAGCCAATTTCGCGAACAGTCTGACGCGTGATTTCTTCAACGTCGACCCATGCGCTGGTGGTGATTTCACCGCCAACCAGGACCATGCCGGTTTTGACATAAGTTTCACATGCAACACGTGCTTTTGGGTCTTGTTCTAAAATTGCGTCCAGTACAGCATCGGAAATCTGGTCAGCAATTTTATCTGGATGTCCTTCCGAAACGGATTCGGACGTGAAGAGGTGTTTAGCCATTATGTTCTTTACCTTACATACGACGGGTTAGATATCACTGCATAGCACTGGGGTGACGGGCAGATGAGGAGCTGAGCTCGACATTGTCGCAATGCGTCCTGCATGTCCCCATTAGGCAAAGCCCTGAAGCAGTTTGCGCGTTAAACCACCCATGCGTTCGGACGGATTAACATCTGGACGGCTATTTTAGGATAGCAGACGTTCTGAATGCCAGTCATTTTTGTGACAGAGTGAGTGTTATTGTGCGGGTTTGCAGTGATATTCACGGTCTGAAACTATTTAAACCGCATTTTCATTTTGCAATTACAGCGGGTTGCCGGTATAAACGGCGCGCGCAATGCACATTTCTGCAGGCCCTGCAGAAGCAGCGTATTCCAGTAATTACTGTTTTCTCAGCTCGAATGCCCGCGGGTGATGCGTGGCACGTGTGGAGGTGGTTAGTTTAATGACCCACTTTTTACCGTTTGTAACATTTCAACAGCATCCCCTGCAGCCTTCATTGCGTTCTGCAGCACTTCTTTCAGACTTTCATTCAGAAAAGCGTCTGTCTTCTTTGCGATGTTTCAAAAAGCCTGACTATAGACAGGTCAGTCGCCGACATCGGTACGCTACTCAGTAACCTCCGGCCTGCGTGAACATCGCAATCCCGACATATAACTGATGTAGCCTGCAATCTCCCGGGGCATCCATCCCTGATTTCTCCCGACTCGTTACACGGAGTCTAAAAACGTGTTTTACAATGATATGAGTAGAAAACAGTCCCGTGGCTGTGGCTCGCAGGGTTTTATCCTGTCTGAAAGCCAGCCTTGCGGGTTGTTCTCACCTGTTGTTACTGCGATAGTGGCTGGCCATGTTGTCAGTATAGAAAGAGGATTTACCTATGTCTGATGACATCCAGTCCCACCGTCCGTCACACGCGGGCGATACTGTTTCTTTGCGCTCCATGCAGGAGGTTGCCGTGAACGATCGTGATGCCAGCAAAATGCTGCGCACTTACAACGTTGCCTATTGGGGTAACAATTATTATGACGTCAACGAACTGGGCCACATCAGTGTCTGCCCGGATCCTGACGAGCCTTCTGCCCGTGTTGATCTGGCACAACTGGTAAAAGACATGCGAGAGCAGGACGGTCAGCGTCTGCCGGCACTGTTCTGTTTCCCACAAATTTTGCAGCACCGTCTGCGTTCGATTAACGCCGCGTTCAAACGTGCGCGCGAATCGTTCGGCTACGAGGGTGACTACTTCCTGGTTTATCCGATTAAGGTTAACCAGCATCGCCGCGTCATTGAGTCGCTGGTGGAATCCGGTGAACCGCTGGGTCTGGAAGCTGGCTCAAAAGCTGAGCTGATGGCCGTTCTGGCGCATGCCGGGATGACCCGTTCGGTGATCGTGTGTAACGGCTATAAAGACCGCGAATATATTCGTCTGGCGCTGATCGGCGAGAAGCTTGGTCACAAGGTGTATCTGGTTATCGAGAAGATGACTGAGATTAAACTGGTGCTGGAAGAAGCCGAACGTCTGAACGTGATCCCGCGTCTGGGCGTGCGTGCGCGTCTGTCTTCACAGGGCTCGGGTAAATGGCAGTCCAGCGGTGGCGAGAAATCTAAATTCGGTCTGGCGGCGTCTCAGGTTCTGCAACTGGTCGAAATGCTGCGTGACGCCGGGCGTCTGGAAAGCCTGCAACTGTTGCACTTCCATCTGGGTTCGCAACTGGCGAATATCCGCGATATCTCGACCGGCGTGCGTGAATCTGCGCGCTTCTATGTCGAACTGCACAAGCTTGGCGTCAATATTCAGTGCTTCGACGTTGGCGGTGGTTTGGGTGTGGATTACGAAGGGACCCGCTCGCAGTCTGACTGCTCGGTAAACTACGGTCTGAACGAATACGCTAACAACGTCATCTGGGGTATCGGCGACGCCTGTAATGAGCATGGCCTGCCGCACCCGACGGTGATCACCGAGTCTGGCCGCGCCGTGACCGCGCACCATACCGTGCTGGTGTCCAACGTCATTGGCGTTGAGCGTAACGAATTCAAAGAGCCGGTTGCGCCTGAAAATGACGCACCGCGTGCTCTGGGCAGCATGTGGGATACCTGGAATGAAATGCACGATCCGGAAAACCGTCGCTCGCTGCGTGAATGGTTGCACGACAGCCAGATGGATTTGCACGATGTCCATTCGCAATATGCGCACGGGATTTTGGATCTGACGCAGCGCGCCTGGGCGGAAGACATCTACCTGAATATCTGTAACAAAATTCAGGATCAGCTGGATCCGAGCAACCGTGCGCACCGTCCGATTATCGACGAATTGCAGGAACGTATGGCGGATAAACTGTACGTCAACTTCTCCCTGTTCCAGTCAATGCCGGATGCGTGGGGTATCGATCAGCTGTTCCCGGTTCTGCCACTGGAAGGTCTGGACAAACCGCCGGTAGGTCGTGCGGTGCTGCTGGATATTACCTGTGACTCTGACGGCACCATCGATCACTATATCGACGGTGACGGCGTGGCGACCACCATGCCAATGCCGCCGTACGACCCTGAGAATCCGCCAGTGCTGGGCTTCTTTATGGTCGGCGCGTACCAGGAAATCCTCGGTAACATGCATAACCTGTTCGGTGATACGGCGGCAGTTGATGTGTTTGTCTTCCCTGATGGCAGCATTGAAGTTCAGCAGTCTGACGAAGGCGATACCGTAGCCGACATGCTGGAATACGTGCAACTGGACCCGAACGTATTGCTGGCCCGATTCCGCGATCAGGTGAAGGAAACCGATCTGGATGCAGAATTGCAGGCGCAGTTCGTTGAAGAATTTGAATCCGGTTTATACGGTTATACCTATCTGGAAGAAGATGAGTAATTCAGCAGGATAAATCAGCCTGTCTCAGTAAAAAAATGGCGAAGGTTTCACACCTTCGCCATTTTTTATTTGCAAATTATAAAAAATAATCTGTCGCGTTGATCTCACGCTGTGAAATTATTTATAGTATGGCGTTGAGCGTACAAATATAATTATTTGAATAATGATGTTGCTGCTAACCCTCTTGCCTTGTCCCTAACGCCTGCACCGATTAAATCCATATCAACGAATTGCTCTTTAATACTGGGCTTTTTCACCTGTTATGCGCTGGCCACAGGACAGCAAATGTATCTAAGATCACACTATTATTCAAATCAACTAATTGAAGTTATTCCTAATATAAGCGTTGGCATTCAGATAATGAAATAATTATTATGATTTCAATATCATAGGCCTGCGTAGCTTATACATATTAAGCTTTGCTTAATTCATAATTTTAATATGGATATGGTGCGACCAGAATAAAATTCATATAATACAAGTCCTGTATAGGGATTTTATTTAACGTACAGCTAACATATTATTTTACTTAAGGGATTAAACTAATGATTAAACGTAATTTATTGGCAGTGGCTATTTTAAGTGTAGTAGCGACTGGTGCAGCACAAGCCTCTGATGGCCAAATTCAGTTGAACGGGAATATTCTTAATCAAACCTGTACCGTTGCCGTTGATGGTACCCCGACCGCTAACTCCACCATTGTTCTTGATGGTGTTCCAGCGGCAGATTTGGAAAAAAACACACTGAATACGGTCTCTGGCGGTACGTTAAAAGGTTCTGATGTAATGCGTACCATCCAGATTACATTGCAGGATTGTGCATTGCCTTCCGGAAAAACAAAAGTCGGCGTCAGTTTCGACAATACCGGTTACGGTCAGTCTGCGTATTCCACTTACCGTAACATGTTGCTGGATTCTATTAATACTGTAGCGACTGCGGCGCGTGGGGTTGGCATTGGCTTCACGGCACCTGCCAGCGCCAGTGATCTGGTCATGGGCGAAACAAAATCGGAATTCACCGCACCAGAAGCCGGTGGCGTGCTGGCTTATGACTACCAAATCCGTTACGTGCGAACAGCCGACGCAGCCGCTGACGTTGTTGCTGGGGATTTAGACTCTGTAGCAACATTCAGCCTGGTGTATGAATAATAGTTAATCCTCCTGTCAAACAGGCAGTTCCACTGCCTGTTTTATTATTACTGAGAATGAAAATGAAACAATATACCGCCAGAAAAATTATTGCTGTTATGGCACTTATCTTCACATGTCAGCATGCCTGGGCCGATATTGTGATCAACGGCACCCGCGTTATTTACAATGAAAAAGAGAAAGAAGTTAACGTCAGGTTGACCAATGAAGGCACCCGTCCGTTATTAGTTAAGTCCTGGCTTGATAAAGGCATAGCTGAAGAATCACCAGAAAATATTGACGTTCCTTTTGTAATTAATCCGCCGGTATCGCGTATTGATTCTAAAAAAGGGCAGGTATTACGTATTTCTAAATTGGCTAACGCGTTACCAAAAGATCGTGAAAGTATATTTTATCTGAATGTGCTTGAAGTTCCGCCAAAAATGAAACCCAGTGAAAAAATCTCAGCGGAAGCCGATAACGATGCGGCCAGCAGCAGTCGTCTGCAACTGGCATTCCGCACGCGAATCAAGTTCTTCTGGCGTCCGGCGAGTCTGGCTAATCAGTCCGTAGCTGAAGCCTCGAAAGCACTGAAATGGGAAATGATTAACGCGCCAAAAGGGTGGGCAGTAAAAGTCACTAATAATACGCCTTTTTATTTTAGCTTCAGCAAAATCAGTGTCGCAGGTCAGGCTGTTAAAGCCGGCATGGTTGCACCGATGAGCTCAGGCGAATTCCCGGCAGTGAATAGCGCGTCAAAACCAGGCAGCGGGAAAGTGGAGTTCTCCTGGATTAATGATTATGGCACCGACGTGGATAGTTCAGCCTTATACGGAAAATAAGTCATTACTTGCTCTTCTTACAGGGATTGTTTTCTGTGCGTATAAAATATCAACGGATTATTATCACTCTTATTTTACTGGGTAAACCCCCGACGGGTCTCCATGCTGAAACCCCGGCAGTGCCGGTTCAGGAAAATGCAGCAGCCGGTCTCCCGTCCACGACTGAGTCTGCACAATCCATACCTGATGAAGAAGAAAAAGTAGAATTTGACAGTGCTTTTTTCACGGACTCCGGGGTGGATGTCTCACGGTACAGCTATGGTAACCCTGTGCTGACCGGGAAATATCGGACGGCGGTGATGGTCAATGACAAACTTCGTGGTCAGTTTGAGATTAATTTCGTTGAAAATCCGGCAGATAAACTGCGTGCTCTCCCTTGTGTAGACCAGGCGTTTTTCGATGCCGTCGGGATTAAGGTGGACGAGCAACAGGATGATAAAGAATGCCACCTGTTGCAGGACTGGCTGCCTGAGGCCAGGTGGAAACTTGACGTCAATGAACAGATCTTCTCCATTACTGTGCCACAGATAAAGATCATTCAGCGCGCGGAAGACGAAGTGCCAGTTTCTCTGTGGGACGAAGGTGTTAATGCCCTGACCATAAATCATAACTTTAACTATTATCGTTCTACTTATTCCAGCGACACGTCGGATTCTGCCTATCTGGGCGTGGATGCCGGACTGAATATTGCAGGCTGGCGGGTGCGTATGCGCGGTGACGCCCGTTACAGTTCAGATACCGAAGACGTTGAATTTGACAGCAGTAATCTGTTCGCAGAACACGATATAACGGCACTGAAATCTCAGTTACGCGTTGGGGAAATTTACGGCAGTTCATCATTTTTTGACTCTTTTCCAATGAGAGGGATGTCCTTAAGCAGTGATGAACGTATGTTGCCCGATTCATTAGGCAATTTTCGGCCGGTCATCCGGGGAGTTGCCGAAACTAATGCCAGGCTGATTGTCAGTCAGAAAGGCAATACCATTCTCGAGACTACCGTACCGCCAGGTGAATTCAGTATTAATGATTACAGCACCATCAGCTCATCTGATGATCTGGACGTCACCATTTACGAAGCCGATGGCAGAACCCGTAGCTTCAGTATTCCCTATAACAGCGGTGCCAGGCTGCTGTATCCGGGCGTTGGCCTATATACGCTTTCCGTGGGGGAATATGACCAGCAAGACGGCGATACGCCCATTGTAGGACAGGCGACATATCAGTACGGTGTTAATAATCTGGTGACGGTTTATTCCGGGGCAGAGTATTTCTCAGATTATTATGCGGTACTCGGGGGGATGTCATTCAATACGTCTTTAGGCTCAATTTCGCTGGATATGACACATTCGTCATTAACGACTGAAGAGGGTGACATTTTACAAGGGCAAAGTTGGGGGCTGACCTATAGCAGTACATTAAGCGCCACCAATACTAATTTTGATCTGGCTGCTTATCGTTATTCGACCGAAAACTATTACAGTCTTGATGATGCAATTTATTATCTTGATGATGATCGTTCTGATCGCGTTGATAATATGCGCTCAAAGTTGCAGGTTAATATCAGTCAGGATCTGACTGAGGGCTTTGGCTCACTTTATACCTCGGGTTCTCTGACTGAATATTGGGCATCGGCGCGTAAGGATAAAAGCTATCAGATAGGTTACAGCAACTCCCTGGGGAATGTGAATTACAGTGTGTCGGTGAACCGTTATTACACACAGGAAAACGAAAAGGACGACCAAATTTATCTTTCATTATCCATTCCTTTGGGTGGAGAAAGTCATGATAAAGCATTGTTTGATTATCTGAGTACCACCTACACCAACAGCGGAAAAGGCAAAAATCATCAGTTAAGTACCAGCGCCAGTGGAACAAATAATAAGCAAGATATCTATTACGGCGTGAATACTTCTTTGAGTAAAACAGACAATTATGGTCAGAGTGAACTGACTGAAGTGGGTGGGAATATATCGATGAATACCCGCTATGGCACATTTGGCAGTAGTGTATCCGCCAATACCGATAACAGTCGGCAGCTATCACTAACATCTAATGGCGGCATACTTGCTCATGGCGGTGGCGTGATTTTAGGGCGTACGATTAGCAGTGATTCAGGGACGGCACTGGTGAATGCCAAAGGTGCAGCAGGTGCTCGGGTCAATAACGACGTCTCCTCTGTATTAAATAACGATGGCTATGCGTTTGTCTCGAACCTTTCGCCTTATCGTTATAACGATGTTTCACTGGATCCCTCCACCATGACAGGCGATACCGAATTAAAAGAAACCTCAATACGGGTTGTTCCCCGGGCAGGGGCAGTGATTAATGTTCCGTTTAGTACCGATGATCGCCGTTCTATTTTCTTAATCATGAAAAAACGTGACGGTAACAATATTCCGTTTGGTACTGAAGTGCTTAATGAAAAACAGGAAGTAGTTGGAATGATGGGGCAAAATGGCCGGGCATTTACACGAGGTCTGGAAGATAAAGGGCGTATTACTGCACGCTGGGGTGATAACCCGAATGAACAATGTTCTTCAGATTATGCATTGCCGGTTTATTCAGATACGGATATCAGAGAAGAAACATTAATGCTGGAAAATTTAATATGCCAATAATAGAAGGACTTTATAAATGAAGCGTAGCATACTTTCACTTTTGCTTGCGGGTGGTGTTATTGCCGGCCAGTTCTGTGGTTCCGCCCATGCGGAGCAGCTTAATTATTCAGGCTCAGTGACGATTGAAAAAGGATCATGTGTATTTACCGCACTGAATAATATGCGCATGGAATTTAATTTTGCCTCGATCACGCCGCTCCAGGTTCTGAATGCGGCCACATCGCTGGAGAATACCTTTCAGGTAAAAGACTGCGCGGGTGCGTCGGGGATTGATTTATCATTAACCACCACCACCAGTCAGGTGCTGACCGGCGCGTATGCCGGAAAATGGACCATACCGGCAAGCGGAACCGGTAAAGCGGTTGGGCTGGCTTATAAAACGGAACTGAAGTCCGGCGGCGGAGCTTATGCATCCTTCCCTGTAGATGGCACTGCTATAAGTATTACCACCAATAGTGTCGCTCTGCCGATAAGTATTAAAACTACCCTGGTTCCGACGGTATCGTCACTGAGCGCCATGACCAGCGGTAATATGGACGCTGCCGCTATTATCAATATTGCGTATCAGTAATAAGGAAATTACAGATGAAAAAGCTAGCTTTGGTTTTATTTTTGGCGGGTCTGGCAAATAGCGCCTGGGCTGCCGACAGTATTGACGTTCAGTTTAAGGGGACGTTAACCAACCCAACCTGCACGGCGACGTTTACCGGATCAACTGGCACAGATCTGCATTTCCCGACGATGAAAGCCAGTGTGTTTAATTCGCTGCAGCAAGGCGCTATTGTTCCCGGCGATACTGTTCCGGGATATATCAAATTTACGTCCTGTGGCGGCGGTGTGACAGCTGTCAATATTCAGTTTGTCGGTAAATCGGTATCAGGATACGGATTCCAGGGTAAAGCGATGTATTTTACTCAGGGAGCAGCGACAAGTCAGCTGGGAATGGTGCTGTTCAAATCCAGTTCTGACACAAGCGAAGATAATGCGATACCGGTGTCGTCAGCCACAACAGCCATAAGATATCCACTGGCCAGCATGGTTAAAGAGGGCAGTGATTACAAATATAACGTTTTTGGTCGCCTCGTTCTCGCAAAACCAGCAAACCCTGTGGTTACAGGAGATTTAACCGCCTCGGGTGTAATTAATATTAGTTATGAATAAATGATTTATTTATAAATATTATTCCTCTCGAATATATAAATCTCATCGCAAGGGAGAGTTTTAAAATGGAAGTATTCTTTATTAAGAAAACAAAACTCTCTTTTACTTACAGAGTGCTTGTGGGGTTGGTTATTGTTTTTTCTGAAATACTATGGGCTCAGGCTGAACCCGTAAAGACAGAAAGTACTGGTATTGAGGTCAATTTTTCCGGTAATTTAAAGTCAGCAACCTGTAACGTTCATTTTATGGAAGATATTGTTACCCTTGATGGCGTGGGAGGGGCTGGTTTTAAAAAAATTGGCGATCTTTCCGCTTATCAGAAACCTATTTCATTAACTGTGCGTGATTGTCAGTTGCCTTATTCTCAGCAGGCGCAATTGTTACTGAGTTTTAAAACTCAGGCATTAACGGATATGGTGGCTCCCGGTGGTTTTTCCAATCAATTAGCTGACTCACCGACCGGAATTGGCCTTGCAGTCTTTGATGCGCGTGATAACAGTAATGTCCTTGATGCGCAGGGGCATGCAAGAGATGTGCGTTACCTGGTAACAGATGACACAGACTTAGTCTCGGAAAGAGCCTTTTATATCCGTTATATGCAGACCGATAATACCGTCGCAGCCGGCCCTGTCAGTGTTTTGCTGTTTGCAGAAGCAATTTATAATTAATGGTAATAAATCATGAAATTAATCTTACTGTTTGTTTTTTTATTTTGCGGGCACGCTATCGCCGCACCGACATTAACACCCAACTCTATTGCGATGCATAAGGTTACCGTCAATATGTCAGCATTCGGTAGTGCGGTTTCGGTAGGGAGCAAGGTGGTTAATGCTGAAGTCAATGCGAACTGGGCGACGGGGGGGGCAGACTATTTTATATATAGCAATAAGGTCCCTGATCCAGGTGCGGTCAGAACAACTTATGGCCCCTTATGGTATAAAAATACTTTTTGGCCATCGAACGTTAATATAAATAATAGTATATCCTATGACGGGATGACATATTATAAAATGATGAATGTTGCCGATAATGATATTTATGTTGCCTGGAAACAGGTGGTCTATGATTATAAAAGAAGGTCCAATACGTGGTATACAGCCCCTTTCGTCGAACAGGATTATTCACAATGGGTGTGCGCTATAAATTCTGAGGGTGAAATTAAGCTTGTAAATAATTCAAGGAGCGTTGCTGGGGGGGATTGTGGTGATGATGAGATGAGTATAAGTATACCCGTAAGACCGGCTGAAAACCCAAGTAACGGTACACTCTATTTTTATTTCCCTAAAAAACCAACCAAAACGGTGGTGTTTAATAGTTACCGACTGGCAGATATGAATATTACTTATAGTTTACTTCCTGATTATCAATATAGTTATCCTGGGGATGGCACCATGACACCCTATCTTCAGATTGTGCTGACGGGGTCATTGACGTTTAACAACGCATGCAGAGTGAGCACCAATGGTGGGCTGGCTGTCGAGGTTCCTTTAGGCGCGTTAAGTGCTGGCAAATTTACGACAAAAGGCGCACTGCCAAACGGTTATACGGCGAAGACCACCAATATAGAATTTAGTTGTGATAACGACATCCCAGGCACTTACGGCAGTGACTCCGTCAAATGGTCAATCAATGCGGCACCAACAAGTACTTCATCAGAAGCCAGCAATGGTATCCTGAAAGCAGTCGCTGCGGGGAGTGGTAATACCATCAATAATCTTGGCGTACAGCTAAAAAGTCCGCAAAATAGTAATAACGCAATTAATGCGACAGGAGCGGTGATCTATCCCACAACAGTATCTGGTAATAAGGCCACGGCGCAAATAACCGCCTATCCGACCATGATTAATGACACAAAACCCAGTGGCTCGGGTGATTTCAAGGCGATGGCAACGGTAACGTTTAATATTCCTTAAATGCCAGTTTAGACGGGTGGATTAGCGCAAGCGATATCCACCGTCATTCCTGTCAAGATTTCAATCATTAACTGAAGTCATTAGCTGAAAATAAAAGAGATGCGCCTTTCGATGCATCTCTTAATTGACGGATTACTTCCCGGCAGCAATACGCTCGCGAATATGTTTCGCACGCGCTTCTGAAGAAGGATGATCGTCAAACCAGCCGATGCTGCTTCCCTGATCCAGTTTTGCCAGTTTTTCAAAACTGGTTGCCAGACCGGTCGGATCGATACCGCGTTTTTTCAGCAAATCAAACGAGTAATCGTCCGCTTCTGATTCCTGTTTCTGCGAGAACTGCGCATTCACATATTTCTCGCCCAGATCCGCCAGTTGCGATTGCGACAGCGTGGCGCTGACACCGCCGAGTGACGAAATCGCCGAGCGCGCCGCGGTAGCGCTGTACGCCACCTGCATCGCTTTGCGGGTATGGCCCAGCGCGACGTGCCCCATTTCGTGGCCGAGCACGCCTTCCACTTCATTGTCGTTCATCATATCCATCAGACCGCTGTAAACGCGGATACAGCCGTTGGCCATCGCCCATGCGTTGACGTCTTTGGTCAGATACACCTTGTAGTTGGCGGGAGTACCGTTGATGTTGTCGCCCAACGCCGCCGAGATTTTTTTCAGGCGCTGCGCGTATTCACTGTCGTCAGGCGCTATCTGGGCTTTTTTGTCCATCTCTTCGCAAGACTGAACGCTCAGTGTTTTGACGTCGGCATCGCTCAGCGTATACGCCTGATAAGCCTGCGCGCCGGACTGCATTAAAGTATCGGTATTGACGGTTGCACAGCCACTGACCAGCGACGCGGCAAAAAGACTCAACATAACAGGACGAAATTTCATCAGTTCAGATTCCCAGAGAAGATAAGCAAAGGTTGAAAAGCAGTCACAAAAAGACCCCGACTGTCAGGATAGCGTTAAGGTAGGTTTTTAGCAGCACCCGATCTATAGTGTAAGTCCGAAAAAACGCACTGATTTAAAAGCGGATTTTGTGAACTTAATCACGAGAGTGATTAGAGATTGCCGTTTTAATGCCGAGTCTGAGAAAATGACTTTCTTGACTGCTTTTTTAATCCGACCTGGAGTAGAACATGTCCTCTCGTAAAGAGCTTGCGAACGCTATTCGCGCACTTAGTATGGATGCCGTGCAGAAAGCGAATTCCGGCCACCCTGGTGCCCCTATGGGCATGGCAGATATTGCCGAAGTGCTGTGGCGCGATTACCTGAACCATAACCCGACAAACCCGCACTGGGCTGACCGCGACCGCTTCGTGCTGTCCAACGGTCATGGTTCCATGCTGATTTATAGCCTGCTGCACCTCACGGGTTATGATCTGCCAATGAGCGAACTGGCAAACTTCCGTCAGCTGCATTCTAAAACTCCGGGTCACCCGGAATACGGCTACACTCCAGGCGTAGAAACCACTACCGGCCCGCTGGGGCAGGGTATCGCCAACGCCGTCGGTTTTGCTATCGCAGAACGTACTCTGGCTGCACAGTTCAACAAACCAGGCCATGACATCGTCGATCACCACACTTATGCATTCCTGGGTGACGGCTGCATGATGGAAGGCATTTCTCACGAAGTGTGTTCTCTGGCTGGTACCATGAAACTCGGCAAACTGACCGCGTTTTATGATGACAACGGTATCTCCATCGATGGCCACGTAGAAGGCTGGTTCACCGATGATACGGCTAAACGTTTCGAAGCTTACGGCTGGCACGTAGTCCGCGGTGTTGATGGCCACAATCCTGACGCCATCAAAGCGGCTATCGAAGAAGCCCACAAAGTGACTGACAAGCCATCCCTGCTGATGTGCAAAACCGTAATTGGTTTCGGTTCACCGAACAAAGCCGGTACTCACGATGTACACGGCGCTGCGTTGGGTGCTGCTGAAGTGGCTGCAACCCGCGAAGCACTGGGCTGGAAATACGCAGCGTTTGAAATCCCGCAAGATATCTATGCTCAGTGGGATGCTAAAGAAGCCGGTAAAGCGAAAGAAGCTGCATGGAACGACAAGTTTGATGCTTACGCTAAAGCGCATCCTGAACTGGCAAAAGAGTTCAAACGTCGTGTGAACGGCGAGCTGCCAGAGAACTGGGAAACCGAAGCACAGAAATTCATCGAACAGCTGCAGGCGAACCCTGCGAACATCGCCAGCCGTAAAGCATCCCAGAATGCGCTGGAAGCTTTCGGTAAAGTGTTGCCTGAATTCCTGGGCGGCTCTGCTGACCTGGCACCAAGTAACCTGACTATGTGGTCCGGTTCTAAGTCTGTCGGTGACGATCAGGCGGGTAACTATATCCATTACGGTGTGCGTGAATTCGGTATGACCGCAATCACCAACGGTATCGCGCTGCACGGTGGTTTCCTGCCGTACTCTGCGACCTTCCTGATGTTCGTCGAATATGCACGTAACGCCGTGCGTATGGCTGCACTGATGAAAATCCGCAACGTGTTCGTGTACACCCATGACTCCATCGGTCTGGGTGAAGACGGCCCGACGCACCAGCCGGTTGAGCAAATCGCCAGCCTGCGCGTTACGCCAAACATGAGCACCTGGCGTCCTGCGGATCAGGTTGAATCCGCTGTGGCATGGAAATACGCGATTGAGCGTAACGACGGCCCGGTTACCCTGATCTTCTCCCGTCAGAACCTGACCCAGCAACCACGTACTGCTGAGCAACTGGCAAACGTGGCGCGCGGTGGTTATGTGCTGAAAGATTGTGACGGCACACCAGAAGTGATCCTGATTGCGACCGGTTCTGAAGTCGGTATCACCGTAGAAGCGGCTGATAAACTGGCGGCTGCGGGCACCAAAGTGCGTGTGGTTTCCATGCCTTCAACTGATGCCTTCGACAAACAGGATGCGGCTTACCGTGAATCTGTGTTGCCGAAAGCCGTGACTGCCCGTGTTGCTGTTGAAGCGGGTATCGCGGATTACTGGTTCAAATATGTTGGCCTGAACGGCGCTATCGTCGGTATGCATAGCTTCGGCGAATCTGCTCCGGCAGATCTGCTGTTCAAAGAATTCGGTTTCACTGTTGATAACGTTGTTGCTCAGGCACAGGCGTTACTGAAGTAATTCCGCTTTCTTAAAAGCTTCTTAAAAGCACCTTCGGGTGCTTTTTTTTGGCCTGCAATTTTATGCGCAGGTTCTCAGTTTCGCGCGAAATGACGCAGGTCAAACCCTTCCGGTGCGGACTCAGCTAAACTCCCTGCATTCTGATGCTGTTTCAAACCATCGGTTTTTGAGAATAATCACTGTCGAAAAGGTGATGAAAAAGTAAAATCACTGTGAATACACGGAATTGGCTGATGTTTTTTTAAGCGTTCGGCGCGATTAATGCCTCTGCGACTGACGAATTATTCCTTTTATTCATTGTTTGGTTTATTCTCAGCTGAACCGTTTCAGTCTGGCTATTTGAGCTTAACATCGTCACCAGGTTGTTATCGTGCCGGAAACTGAAATTTTTCTGCCGCACGCATTGTGCTGACAGATGACGATGGTGATTCACCGTAAACGCACGCTGCATTACTATAGGTGTTACTGAAATTGAGTAACAACCGTGTAACAGGGAGATGTATGCCAATACGTATTGCAATTAATGGCTTTGGTCGCATTGGCCGTAGCGTATTGCGCGCGTTATACGAATCCGGGCGTCGGGCGGAAATCTCTGTCATTGCCATCAATGAAATCGCCAGCCCTGAAGGCATGGCACATCTGCTCAAATACGACTCCAGCCACGGGCGCTTCGCCTGGGATGTTCGCCAGGAAGGTGAAAACCTTTACGTCGGCGATGACTCCATCCGTTTACTTCACCAGCCTGATGCCAGCCAGTTGCCCTGGGGCGAACTGAGTATCGACGTCGTACTCGATTGCACCGGTGTTTACGGCAGTCGTGAAGACGGAGAAGCCCAGCTTGCGGCCGGCGCCAAAAAAATTCTGTTCGCGCATCCCGGTGGTCATGATCTCGACGCCACGGTGGTTTACGGTGTAAACCACGATTTGCTCGAACGCCAGCACCGCATTGTGTCCAATGCGTCCTGTACCACCAACTGTATTATCCCTGTGATCAAGCTGCTCGATGATGCGTTCGGCATTGAGTCGGGCACGGTAACGACCATCCATTCTTCGATGAATGACCAGCCGGTCATCGACGCGTACCACGCGGATTTACGCCGTACGCGCGCTGCCAGCCAGTCTATCATTCCGGTCGATACCAAATTGGCCGCAGGGATCACGCGCATCATGCCTAAATTCTGCGATCGCTTTGAAGCGATCTCGGTGCGTGTGCCGACAATCAATGTCACAGCCATTGATCTGAGCGTATTTGTCGAGGGTTCTGTGACGGTAGACGAGGTGAACCAGCTGCTGCAAAAGGCCGCAACAGGTGCTTTTCGTGGTATAGTTGACTATACCGAACTACCATTAGTCTCGACAGATTTTAACCATGATCCCCACAGCGCCATCGTAGATGGAACGCAGACGCGGGTAAGTGGACAGCACCTGATTAAGACACTTGTCTGGTGCGATAACGAGTGGGGTTTTGCCAACCGAATGTTGGATACAACATTGGCAATGTCCGCTAGCGGTTTCTAGTACGGCTGTTCCGGCCTTCTGGCCGAAATTGCCTTCAAGCAACTTTAAAGAGAATCAACGAGAGGATTCACCATGTCTGTTATTAAGATGAGCGATCTGGATTTAGCGGGTAAACGCGTACTGATCCGTGCCGATCTGAACGTGCCAGTTAAAGATGGCAAAGTAACTTCAGATGCACGTATCCGCGCTTCTTTGCCAACCATCGAAATTGCCCTGAAACAAGGCGCACGCGTGATGGTTACCTCGCATCTGGGTCGTCCGACTGAAGGCGAATATAACGAAGAGTTTTCTCTGCTGCCGGTTGTGAACTACCTGAAAGAACATCTGAAATCCCCGGTACGTCTGGCGAAAGATTACCTTGATGGCGTTGAAGTTGCAGAAGGTGAGCTGGTTGTTCTGGAAAACGTTCGCTTCAACAAAGGCGAAAAGAAAGACGACGAAGCACTGTCCAAAAAATATGCTGCTCTGTGTGACATCTATGTGATGGACGCATTCGGTACTGCGCACCGCGCGCAAGCTTCTACTCACGGCGTGGGCAAATTTGCGCCAATCGCCTGTGCAGGTCCTCTGCTGTCTGCAGAACTGGAAGCACTGGGTAAAGCGCTGGGTAACCCGGCGCGTCCGATGGTAGCTATCGTTGGCGGTTCTAAAGTTTCTACCAAACTGACCGTTCTGGATTCCCTGTCCAAAATCGCTGACCAGCTGATCGTTGGTGGTGGTATCGCGAACACCTTCGTCGCTGCTCAAGGCAACAACGTCGGTAAATCCCTGTACGAAGCAGATCTGGTCGGTACCGCAAGCAAATTGCTGGAAACCTGCGACATTCCTGTTCCTACAGATGTTCGCGTGGCGACTGAGTTCTCCGAAACAGCGACCGCCACTGTGAAGTCTGTTAAAGACATCAAAGATGACGAACAAATTCTCGACATGGGCGACGAGTCTGCAAATCGCCTGGCTGAGATCATTAAAAACGCTAAAACCATTCTGTGGAATGGTCCTGTAGGCGTGTTCGAGTTCCCTAACTTCCGTAAAGGGACCGAGATTGTGGCGCAGGCTATTGCTGACAGCGAAGCATTCTCTATCGCAGGCGGCGGCGACACTCTGGCAGCTATCGACCTGTTCGGTATCGCTGACAAAATTTCCTATATCTCCACTGGCGGTGGCGCATTCCTGGAATTCGTTGAAGGGAAAGCACTGCCAGCGGTTGTGATGCTGGAAGAGCGTGCTAAGAAGTAATGAACCCTGAACAGGGAGCCAGCGGCTTCCTGTTCTTCTTTGCCGCGCGAGGGGCTGCACAGTGGAACTCGCGCGACATAGCAAACCGATTCAATCCATCTACGGCCGACGAATACAGGACAAAGAACTATGTCTAAAATTTTTGATTTCGTAAAACCAGGCGTTATCACTGGTGATGATGTACAGAAAGTTTTCGCTATTGCTAAAGAAAACAAATTTGCTCTGCCAGCGGTAAACTGTGTAGGCACCGACTCTATCAACGCCGTTCTCGAAGCTGCTGCTAAAGTCCGTTCACCGGTTATCGTTCAGTTCTCTAACGGCGGCGCTGCGTTCATCGCAGGTAAAGGCCTGAAAACTGACGTGCCACAAGGCGCGGCAATCCTGGGTGCAATCTCTGGCGCACACCACGTACACCAGATGGCAGAACATTACGGCGTGCCAGTGATTCTGCACACCGACCATTGCGCGAAAAAACTGCTGCCATGGATCGACGGTCTGCTGGACGCGGGTGAAGCTCACTACGCGAAAACCGGTAAACCACTGTTCTCTTCACACATGATCGACCTGTCTGAAGAATCACTGGAAGAAAACATCGAAATTTGCAGCAAGTACTTAGCTCGCATGGCAAAAATCGACATGACTCTGGAAATCGAACTGGGTTGCACCGGCGGTGAAGAAGATGGCGTGGACAACAGCCATATGGACGCATCTGCACTGTACACTCAGCCACAAGACGTTGATTACGCATACGAAAAACTGAATGCTATCAGCCCGCGTTTCACTATCGCTGCGTCATTCGGTAACGTACACGGTGTTTACAAACCAGGTAACGTTAAACTGACTCCAACGATCCTGCGTGATTCTCAGGAATACGTGTGCAAGAAACACAACCTGCCACACAACAGCCTGAACTTCGTATTCCACGGCGGTTCCGGTTCTACTGCAGCAGAAATCAAAGAATCTGTAGGTTACGGTGTTATCAAAATGAACATCGACACCGATACCCAGTGGGCTAACTGGGACGGTATCCTGCAGTTCTACAAGAAAAACGAAGCTTACCTGCAAGGTCAGTTGGGTAACCCGGAAGGCGCGGACAAACCTAACAAGAAATTCTATGACCCGCGTGTATGGCTGCGTGCTGCTCAGTCTTCCATGGTGACTCGCCTGGAACTGGCATTCAAAGAACTGAACGCAATCGACGTACTGTAATTCTTACGCTTCCGGTGCTTGACCACCGGAATGTGAGGATAATCGTCAAAGGGGCTTCGGCCCCTTATTTATTGCCCGTTTTATCTTCACAATGTCACTCCTGTTAACGCAAATGCCACTGGCGGAGAAAATTATGCGTATCGCATTGTTCGCGTTATTTGCCCTGACGTCCTTTGTTCAAGCTGCTGAAATTGATTGTAAAAATGCCACGACCCAGATGGATATGAACATTTGTGCCGGACAGGATTTCAAACGCAGCGATGCGTTGTTAAATCAGGCTTACAAACAAAAAATGGCGCAGCTTTCGCCGGAGCAGCAAACCAAATTCAAAGCAGCCCAGCGCAGCTGGATTGCATTTCGTGATAACGACTGCGCGTTTATGTCTTCCGGCGTTGACGGGGGCTCTGTTCAGCCGATGATCTATTCCGGCTGTCTGCAACAGAAAACCGAGCAGCGTACCAAAGAAATTAATGACATTCTGCACTGCGAAGAAGGCGATTTAAGCTGTCCATAACATGAAGTCTGAAGGTAGAAAGCCATGAAGCCAAAATCTGTGACCCTTGATGATGTCGCGCGCCACGCGGGTGTGTCCTATCAGACCGTTTCGCGTGTACTCAATCAGGCTGCGCACGTGTCGGTAAGAACGCGTAATAAAGTCGAACAGGCGATGGCTGCGCTGAATTACGTCCCGAACCGTGTTGCCCAGCAACTGGCGGGCAAACAAAGCTTTACCCTCGGACTGGCGACCACCGAACTGGCGCTGCATGCCCCGTCTCAAATCGCATCGGCGATGAAAACCCGGGCTAACCAGTTAGGCTTTAACGTCGTGATTTCGATGACTGATAACCTGAGTCTGGCTGCCTGCCGCACGGCGGTGAACGAACTGATGTCGCAGCGGGTAGACGGCGTGCTGATCAACGTGCCACTGTCGAATGACGATGCGGCTGCGATCGCCCGGCTTTGTGGCAATCTACCGGCGTTGTTTCTGGATGTGGATCCAGAAGCTGACGTCTTCAAAATTCTGTTCGATCCGCACTGCGGCGCGGAGCAGGGCGTGGAGCATTTGCTGGCGCTTGGACATCAGCAAATCGCGGTGCTCACCGGCCCGCTGGAATCTATCTCTGCGCGCTTACGTTATGAAGGCTGGCTGAATACGCTCGCGACGCGGGATATTTCGCCCTGTGTGGTTCAGCACGGCGACTGGAGCGCGGCGTCGGGTTATCAGCAGGCGTTATTACTGCTCAATCAGCCGGTGCGCCCGACGGCGATTCTGGTCGCCAATGACCAGATGGCGCTCGGTGTTTTGCGCGCCGTGCATGAGTTTGGACTGCGGGTGCCGGAACAAATCTCGGTAATTGGCTATGACGATACCGAAGATAGCGCCTTTTTCTTCCCGCCGCTGACTACCATCAAACAGGATTTCCGGCTGCTTGGTCACGAGAGTGTGAACCGGCTGGTGGATCATCTGCACAAAAATGGTGATCACCACAGCGACTCGCTGTTGCTGCCGACTTCTCTGGTCGAGCGTCACACCACCGCCAGGCCTGGCGCAGAAAACGTCTCACAGGAAGCGTTGTCGCAGGAACTGATCCGTATCGCCCGTCAGCTTAGCGCGCTGTAATCTTCTTTTAATTCGCAACTCTATTAAATGCCCATGACGCGGATTTTGTGATCCGCGTCCCTTTCCCGCATCCTTGCGCTTTACTTACTCTCTCCGGTTACGCATGTTTATATTATTGTGAGCGCATAACAATTTACCGGGGAGATATTATGAATCCATCAGCGGAAGATAAGTTATCGTCGCTGGCCACTGTTCTGGCCCGCCGTGACTGGGAAAAACCTGCCTCGACGCAGTGCAACAGATTACCTGCGCATCCGCCGTTCAGCAGCTGGCGTAATGCTCAGGAAGCCAGAGAAAATCAGCCATCAGAAAAAGTACGCAGCCTGAACGGCCAGTGGGCGTTCAGCTATTTTACCCGTCCTGAGGCGGTGCCGGAGCAATGGCTGCAGCAGGATCTGGCCGATGCAGATCCCGTACAGGTGCCATCCAACTGGCAGCTGGCAGGTTATGATGCGCCGATTTATACCAACGTACAGTATCCGATCCCTGTCAATCCGCCGTTTGTACCCGAAGAAAATCCTACCGGTTGTTACTCGCTCACAGTTTCTGTGGATAAAGACTGGCTGAGCAACGGACAGACGCGCATCGTGTTTAACGGCGTCAATTCAGCGTTCTATTTGTGGTGTAACGGCCAGTGGATCGGCTATTCGCAGGACAGCCGTTTACCGGCGGAATTCGATCTCAGTCAGGTGCTGCACGCGGGGGAAAACCGTCTGGCGGTGATGGTGCTGCGCTGGAGCGATGGCAGTTATCTCGAAGATCAGGATATGTGGCGCATGAGCGGGATTTTCCGCGATGTCACGTTGCTGCATAAACCGGCGGAACAAATCACCGACTTCCAGGTGCGTACGCATCTGTTCCACGGCTTCACGCAGGCCGAACTGGAAGTACAAGTCAGCGCCGCCGTACCGCAGGAAAATGCCGCTGATTATCAGGTGCGCGTCGAGTTGTGGCAGGGCGATAAACCGGTCACAGAACATCAGCAACCGCTGGGCAGCGAAATTATCGACGAACGCGGAACGGCATATGATCGCACCACGTTGCGTCTGCCGGTCAGTCAGCCTGCGTTATGGAGTGCGGAACAACCGGCGCTGTATCGTGCCGTAGTTTCCCTGATTTCTCCGGAAGGTCAGCTTATCGAAGCCGAAGCCTGTGACGTCGGTTTCCGTCAGGTGGAAATCAGCAACGGGTTGCTGAAAGTGAACGGTCAGCCGGTGCTGATCCGCGGCACCAACCGCCACGAACATCATCCTGAAAATGGTCAGGTGATGGATGAAGCCACTATGCGCCGTGACATTGTGCTGATGAAACAGCACAACTTTAACGCCGTGCGCTGCTCGCATTATCCGAACCATCCGCTGTGGTACAAGCTGTGTGACGAATACGGTCTGTACGTCGTGGACGAAGCCAATATCGAAACCCACGGCATGCAGCCGATGAACCGTCTGTCGGACGATCCGGTGTGGTTCAACGCCTTCAGCGAACGCGTGACACGCATGGTTCAGCGCGACCGTAATCATCCGTGCATCATCATCTGGTCACTGGGTAACGAGTCCGGGCATGGCGCAAACCACGACGCACTATACCGCTGGATAAAATCTGTCGATCCGACCCGTCCGGTGCAGTACGAAGGCGGCGGTGCCAACAGCGCAGCAACCGACATCATCTGCCCGATGTATTCCCGCGTTGAGCAGGACCAGCCGTTCCCGGCGGTACCAAAATGGTCGATTAAAAAATGGATCAGCATGCCGGATGAAACCCGACCGCTGATCCTCTGCGAATACGCCCATGCAATGGGTAACAGCTTCGGTGGTTTCGATAAATACTGGAAAGCCTTCCGCCAGTTCCCGCGTCTGCAGGGCGGTTTCGTCTGGGACTGGGTCGATCAAAGCCTGCTGCGCACCGGCGAAAACGGCGAGCGTTATATGGCGTATGGCGGCGATTTTGGTGATACACCAAACGATCGCCAGTTCTGCATGAATGGTCTGGTATTTGCCGACCGCACGCCGCATCCGTCCTTGTTCGAAGCGCAGCGCGCCCAGCAATTTTTCCAGTTCTCGCTCACCGGCACCTCGCCGCTGACGCTGGAAATTCACAGTGAATACCTGTTCCGTCACAGCGATAACGAGCAATTAGTCTGGCGTATCGAACGTGACGGTGAAGTCATTTCGCAGGGCGAAGCAGTGCTGAATATCGCGCCGAACGGCAAACAAACGTTGGCGCTGGGCGATATCCCGCAGGCAGAAGGCGATTTGTGGCTGAACGTCGCGATACACCAGCCGCAGGCAACCGCGTGGTCCCAGGCGGGACATCGCAGCGCCTGGGATCAATGGCAACTGCCGCAGCCGCTGAGCCTGCCGGTGCCGGAGAAAATCTCCGCTGCTGCGCCGGTTCTGGATCAGCAGGGTGACCTTATTTCTGTGGTGCATGGTGCGCAACGCTGGCAGTTCAGTCAGCAAACCGGACAGCTGGAACAGTGGTTCGATGGCAAAACGCCGCGCCTGCTTAGTCCGCTGCGCGATCAGTTTGTCCGTGCGCCGGTGGATAACGATATCGGGGTCAGTGAAGTCACGCGTATCGATCCGAATGCCTGGGTGGAGCGCTGGAAAGCGGCCGGCATGTATCAGCTGGAATCGCGCCTGCTGACTATCTCCGCCGATCAGTTGCAGGACGGCGTGGTGATTATTACCACGCACGCGTTTATGGCGGGTGAGGAAACCCGTCTGCTGAGCCGCAAGATTTTCCGCATTGATAATCAGGGCGAGTTGCATATCAGTGCCGATGTGTGTGTGGCATCAAACGTGCCTTCACCGGGACGCATTGGCCTGACCTGTCAGCTGGCAGACACAGCAGAAAAAGTGAGCTGGCTGGGGCTGGGGCCACACGAAAATTACCCGGATCGCCGTCTGGCCGCGCAACACGGGCGATGGACGTTGCCGCTGGCTGATCTCTATACGCCGTACGTTTTCCCGACCGAAAACGGCCTGCGCGGTGAGACCCGTGAGCTGGATTACGCCGGATGGACGTTGCGCGGTAATTTCCACTTTGGCCTGAGCCGCTTTAGCCTGCAACAGCTGATGGACACCAGTCATCGTCACTTATTGCGCGAAGAACAGGGTACCTGGCTGAACATCGACGGGTTCCATATGGGCGTCGGCGGCGATGATTCGTGGAGCCCGAGCGTCAGTCCGGACTTCCTGCTGACTGCCGGTCAGTACCATTATTCGTTCACCTGGAAACGTGCCTGACAGCCTGCGCCGCCGGGTTTATCCGGCGGCGCGACATTCAGACATAAGGAAACTGCTTATGTATTACCTGAAAAATACTAACTTTTGGATGTTCGGGCTGTTCTTCTTTTTCTACTTCTTCATCATGGGCGCCTACTTCCCGTTCTTCCCGATCTGGTTGCATGACATCAATCACATCAGTAAAAGCGACACCGGCATTATCTTTGCCAGCATCTCGTTATTCTCGCTGATGTTCCAGCCGGTTTTTGGTTTACTGGCCGATAAACTGGGGCTTAAAAAACATCTGCTGTGGATCATCACCGGCATGCTGGTCCTGTTCGCACCGTTCTTTATTTATGTTTTTGGTCCGTTGCTGAAGATAAACATTTATCTCGGATCCGTGGTCGGCGGGATTTATCTCGGCCTGATTTACAACGCCGGTGCGCCTGCCATTGAAGCCTACATTGAGAAAGTCAGCCGCCGCAGCAGCTTTGAATTTGGCCGTGCGCGTATGTTCGGTTGTGTCGGCTGGGCGCTGTGCGCGTCAGTCGTCGGCATCATGTTTACCATCAACAATGAATTCGTATTCTGGCTGGGTTCCGGCTGTGCAGTGATCCTCGCGATTCTGTTGCTGATCGCCAAACCGGAAGTCACCTCCAGCGCACGCGTGGCCAACGAACTGGGCGCGAACACTAAGCCGTTCAATCTCAGGCTGGCGCTCGAACTGCTGAAAGACAAAAAACTGTGGTTCCTGGCGCTTTACGTGATTGGTGTTTCCTGCACGTACGACGTGTTCGACCAGCAGTTTGCTAACTTCTTTACCTCGTTCTTCTCGTCATCTTCGGAAGGTACGCGGGTCTTTGGTTACGTGACCACCATGGGCGAACTGCTTAACGCCTGCATCATGTTCTTCGCACCGCTGATTGTGAACCGCATCGGTGGCAAAAATGCACTGCTGCTGGCCGGGATGATTATGTCGGTGCGTATCATCGGCTCCTCATTTGCTTCTTCACCGCTGGAAGTGGTGGTACTGAAAACGCTGCATATGTTTGAAATCCCTTTCCTGATTGTGGGCTGTTTCAAATACATCACGTCGGTGTTTGAAGTGCGTTTTTCAGCGACGATTTATCTGGTGACATTCTGCTTCTTCAAGCAGGTGGCGATCATGTTTATGTCTGTTTTTGCCGGTAACATGTATGACCGCATCGGTTTCCACGGAACGTATCTGATCCTGGGCTTAGTGGCGCTGACCTTCACGATAATCTCAGTCTTCACGCTGAGTGGTCGCGGGCCATTGCAGGCCTTCAAAACGCCGGAACCGCTGAAAAACAGCCATGCAAATTCCTAATTTATCTGAAGTCTTTCCCGCAGGATTGGCACTTCATCGCATTGTTAGTTAACCTTAATGCACACTTGCTGCCCGCATCGTCGGGCAGCTTTGGTTTCTTGCAGCCCGTCAGGGTGTAATTTTGGGGTACTTTAAATGGATGATTTGAACGTTGTAGGCAGCATTAATAATGCTGGCAACTGGTTGGTAAGAAACCAGGCGTTACTGCTTCATTACGCTGTGAATATAGTGGCCGCTATTTTCATTCTGATTGTCGGTATGATTATCGCCCGTGTCGTTTCCGGTGCGGTCAGCCGGGTCTTAAAAGTTCGTGGCATTGATATCACGGTTTCCGATTTCCTTTCAGCTATGGTGCGTTACGCGATTATTGCGTTCACGCTGATTGCGGTACTGGGACGAATCGGCGTGCAAACCACCTCTGTGATTGCGGTTATCGGTGCCGCCGGTCTGGCCGTCGGTCTGGCATTGCAGGGGTCACTGTCTAACTTTGCGGCAGGCGTTTTGCTGGTGATCTTCCGTCCGTTCCGCGCCGGTGAATATGTTGACCTCGGTGGTGTGGCGGGTACTGTCACACAGGTACAGATTTTCTCTACCACCCTGCGTACGCCGGACAACAAAATCATTGTGGTGCCGAACGGTAAAATCATCGCCGGTAACATCATCAACAACTCCCGCGAACCGACCAGCCGTATCGATCTGACCATTGGCGTGGGTTATGACTCCGACATCGATCTGGTCAAGCAACTTCTGACCGAGATCGTCACCGCCGACCCGCGCGTTTTGAAAGATAAAGACGTCGTGGTGCGACTGAACGAAATGGCAGCGTCTACCCTGAATTTCATCGTGTACGCATGGACCAGCAACGGCGATGCGCAGAACGTGAAATGGGATCTGCTGGAGTCGTTCAAACGTGCACTGGATAAAAACAACATCAATATTGCTTATCCGCAGATGGATGTTCACCTTTATCAGGTCGCGAATGCGGCAGCGGGTCAGCAGGAAGAACGTCGCTCGTTCGAATAATAAATTCTTCCCGGATTCAGATTTTCGCAGGCGCCTCCGGGCGCCTTTTTTGTGCCTCAGATCAACGGTCTGCTTCTATAAGATAGTCTAATGACCGATTAGAAATATCCATTTCCTCTTATGCCAGCAAAGCCCTTACACTGCGCGCAATCTTTGTTATCAACCCTTTGTTATCAACTCTCTGAAGGAGTTCCCGTGCTGGCTATTTTCCTGCAAGGACTGGCGATGAGCGCCGCAATGATTTTACCGATTGGCCCGCAGAATGCGTTTGTGATGAATCAGGGTATTCGCCGACAGTATCACCTGATGATCGCCGGATTGTGCGCGCTGAGCGACATCGCGCTGATTTGCGGCGGCATCTTTGGCGGCAGCGCGCTGCTGAGTCAATCTCCGACATTACTGATGCTGGTGAGCTGGGGCGGAGTGGCGTTTTTACTTTGGTATGGCTGGGGCGCGTTTCGCACGGCATTCAGCAAGGATCCTGAACTGGCGAAGGCCGAAGTGGCGAAGCAAAGCCGCTGGAAAATTGTCGTCAGCATGCTGGCGGTCACCTGGCTGAATCCGCATGTTTATCTGGATACTTTCGTGGTACTCGGCAGTCTGGGCGGCAGCCTGAATCCTGATGAGCGTTCGTGGTTTGCGCTCGGCGCGGTCAGTGCATCGGTGATATGGTTCTTCGGACTGGCCATTCTCGCCGCGATGCTTGCGCCGTGGCTCAATACCGGCAAAGTGCAGCGGGTCATCAACTTTATCGTCGGTGTGATTATGTGGGGCATTGCCGTACAACTGGCACGTCAGAGCGGAGTATTTTAAATTTTGTCACTAATCTTAGTTCCAGTTGTAATGGATTATGCTACGGTTTCGCAGATTGTTTTGACCTATCTATTGCCAGATCTTTGATGATTAATGGAGGCACTGTGAAACTGAAAGCATTAGCTGTAGCGGCGATGTTGGGATTAGGGACATTACCTTTGGCGTTGCAGGCGGCGGAATTACCAGCCGGGCCGCATGTGGTGACGTCAGGCACGGCGAGCGTTGATGCAACGCCGGATATCGCGACGCTGGCGATTGAAGTCAGCGTGTCGGCGAATGATTCAGCCAGCGCCAAGAAACAAGCTGATGAACGTGTAGCGGCATATTATGCGTTCCTGCAAAAAAACGGCATTGAGAAAAAAGATATCAATGCGGCGAACTTGCGTACTCAGCCGGAATACAACTACCTGAAAGACGGCACCTCGCAGCTGAAAGGCTACCGTGCGGTGCGTCAGGTGCAGGTGACGTTACGTCAGCTGGATAAACTGAACGAATTGCTGGATGGCGCACTGAAATCAGGTTTGAATGAAGTGCGTGCGGTTGAACTGGGTGTGGCTAATCCGGATAAGTTCCGTGATGAAGCGCGTCAGAAAGCCATCGAAAACGCCACGCAACAGGCTAAATCACTGGCCGAAGGCTTCCATACCAAACTGGGGCCGGTATACAGCATTCGTTATCATGTGGCTAATTATCAGCCGATGCCGGTGGCGCGTATGTATAAAACCGCCGAAGCCGCAGGGCAGAGCGATGTTGCGCAAACCTATGAGCAGCAAAGCATTCACTTCGACGATCAGGTCGATGTGGTGTTCGAATTGCAGCCACAGGCACCCGCTCAGTAAGCCTGATGCCGTAATCCTGAAAAAACCCGCTCCGGCGGGTTTTTTATTATTTAAAAATGAGTATGCAGCCTTGTTATTAAGCAATTCATCTGTTTTTAAAATGAATTGTTTAATAATGGCCTTCACAGTTATGTTAGTTTTCTTAAATTAATATTTAGTATGGAAAGTTGGTCTGTCAGGGGAGAATAATGCGGATTTAATAATGATATTAAATCTACATTCTTTTTCCCCAATGGACTGAATATGAAATTTAATAAAACTCTTCTGGCTATCGCTATAAGCATGGCCAGTTTTTCTGTTTGTGCCAGCGTTGCACCGTTAGTTTTTCATCAGCAAGACGATTCTATCAATAGCTTGTCCGGAGCACTCAAAGGACAGGTGAAGTTTGCTCAAACCCATACCATTGATCCTTCCAATAACAGTGTGAAGGAAATGCCTCGCCTGGTCAGTTTGCGTGATACGTTATTTATGTTTATCCCACATTCAGACAATAAGGGAACGAAATACACGATACAGCTTACGGATAAGAACGGCGTCAGCCATGGTCCGTTTACCCTTTCTCCTCCTTCAGCATTGCCTGCCAGCGATAAGGCAAATTCCGCTGATAGCACTCATCCCGATGTTGTGTATTCTGATAATGCATACAGTGTGAAGCTTCCGTGGGATTTGATCGAACCCGGTATGATTATTTCAATTTCGGATGAAAATGGTCTGAACGGTCAGCTCACTGAGATTGATGTGGGCGCAGAAAATGAAGTGATGATCCAGAATATTCGTCTGGGAATGTTGACTGAACCGGCGAAGCTCAATGAACTGGAAGGCAACAGCAAATTAGCAGCAGATTATTTCCAGAAAATCCCCGTGTCACGCATGATTGTTGGTAATTACTCTCCGCTTCATCTGACCAAGGTAGTGCTGTCAAGCGGTAAGGTTTATGACTATCAAAGCGATACTACCGGAGATGTGTATAGCGGAGATATGCGTGAGGACATTGCCAAGAACCTGATTTCTATGGGTATTGATAATGCTAACTTTGGCATTAATGACTCTGCGGGTTCAACACAATGGCAGCCTGCGTGGTTTAATATTTATGCTGTTCATAATGCCTGTGGTTTTTACAAGAATGGCGTAGTTCAGCATGGGATGAGCGGCGGTAACGGTATGGCCACATTGACCCAGACAACGGGCAATGAATTAAGCCATGAACTGGGGCATGCTTACGGTTTAGGTCATTATCCTGGCGGTGGCATGTGGTCGACACATAACCAAAATTCTGGCTGGGGCTGGGACAGCTTTAACAACCGTTTTATCGCCAACTTTTTCTGGAATAAAAATGGGAATGTGGTTTCTCAAGGGTATACCACACCGCCATTTGCAGGTATCTATCGCTTCAACAATGATGCGATGGCGGGTGGGGTAGCCAGTTCACCGTATTCTGCTTATACCCTGTACACCGGATATTCTCAAAAACGTATTCAGTCAGGAATGGAAAAGACTGGTATCATTTCTGAGGCTTCATCATCAGGTTATCTAATCTGGAATGAAGGTAAGAAAGAAATGGTTGAACGCAATGATTCTTCCCGCAGTAAGCCGGTGAAATTTGGCGTGCCTGTGACCACGTTGGTTGGCTATTATGACCCGGCAAAAGACGTAAAAGGTTATATTTATCCTCCAATGACCGGCAGCTATGGTTATGTTTATCAACCTCAGGATGTTAAAGGCGGCCAGTGCTGGGCGGAAGTGACATTTGCTGATAGCCACAAACAACGTTACCCGCTGGCAGGTTCAAGACATAACGCCTCGCGGATGAATAAATTCCATTTCAATGTTGAAACCGCCAGCAACCCGGTATCCGTTTCAGTTAACTGTCCGCAAGAAGATATCAATGCGCTCTATGAACCCTGGAGAAATGAATACTTCGGTGTGACTAAAATTAAGAACTGGAGTGCAGATAAAAATGGCGTTGCAGGAGATGTTTACCGCGACGTCGATGGTCGTTACTTTAAACTGAAACATGCTGGTTACTGGTATTATCCTTCCGGCACTCAAAGTAATGGTGACTGGCAATACCTGACCAATGAAAAGACATTGAAAGAGCTTTTCATGGCGCAAACTGGCGCTAAAAGTTATGACAGTATGGGGGGCGAATTACTGGATCAGCGTACTATCGAACCTGCGACTATTGAGCCTGCACCCGCTGTCGTCATCGGGAAAGCAGATGGCTTCACTCAGGTGTTGGAACAGACGTTGTTGTTTGAAAACAATGCTCAACTGAAACCTCACAGCTATGCCACCGTTGAAGCCTTCGAAAAGGATGTTCGCACCTCTTACGGCAAAAGCGACATTAAAATCTGGAGCTCAAAAGGTAAAGACAGTGGTGTGCCGGGAGATTTATATCTCTATGAAAACCCGCATACGAAAACCCGCGACTACTTTGTTCTCAAGCAAAATAATTACTGGTATTTCCCGACTAACCAGCAGTCTACCGAAGTTTGGGGATATATTGGTTCAGCGACGCAATACGTTCATAATGACGTTTCGCCGTTATTTGCACATACCAATAAAAAACTTTCAACAGAGGATTTGCTGAAGAAATATTTCTCTCGCTCAGCTATTTTGAGCTGGTCTCAGAGGAATAGCACCACGAAGGATCGGGAGATTTTCGTCTATCAGAATCCTTATAATAAAGATAAGGAGTATTTCCTTCAGCGTACCCATAATTCAGGGCATTATTTCCCAACCGATAAGCAATCCAATGAGGACTGGTATTATATTGGTGACGAAAAAACGCTCGTAGCAATGCAGCAGCTCTCGCAAGCGGGTCTGGAACAGCAGTTATTATCATGGTATGGCAAGACCCAATTCAAAAAATGGCAAAGTAATGCCACCAATAATACGGTCGGCGATTTATATAAAAACCCGAATAAGGGAACTCAGGATTACTTCATGCTGAAAACGCCAACTTATTGGTACTTCCCGACTAATGGCACGTCAAATGATCAGTGGGAATATTTAGGTAGTTATTAATATTATCCCCATAATGAAAAAACCCGCTCCGGCGGGTTTTTTTTCATATCAGGGAGTTTAATCCTGACGCAACACCTGATGACCGTGGGCGATCAGCGCGTCAGTGACTTTACGCATCATGCGGCTTTCCGGCGCAAAACGGTGCCAGTAAAGCATACGGCGCTGGAACAGACCCGGTGTCAGGTCGATCAGCTCGCCGCTTTCCAGTTCTTTTTCGATTTGCAGATGCGGGATCATACAGCAGGTGGTGCCCTGACGGGCCAGTTGCACAAAGGCTTCCGACGAGTTAACGATGTGGCACGGCACGCTGCCCGGCGACAAGTCGAAGTTCTGTTGAAGGAAGGCCTGATGCATATCGTCCAGATGGTCGAAAGCCACTGCAGGCGCTTTCAGCAAAGCGGAGCGGGTGACGCCGTTCGGGAAATAACGGTCAGCAAACGGTTTGGATCCGACGAACAGATAGTCCAGCGCACCCAGCTGATCCACCAGACAGCTCGGCAGCGGCTGTGGCTGAATACTCACCGCACCGACCACTTCACCGCGACGCAGACGTTCCTGAGTACGGGTTTCATCTTCGACCTGTAAATTAAGACGGATAGGCGAATCGACCAGCACCGATTTCAGCGCCGGTAACAGCCAGGTTGCCAGACTGTCGGCGTTGACCGCCAGAGACAGCAGCAGCGGCGTATCATTGCTTTCATTGTTGCTGTCACTTCCCAGCCACTCTTCTTCCAGCAATTCCACCTGATGCAGTAAAGCCAGTAATTTCTGGCCTTGCTCGGTCGGACGGGGCGGCACGGTACGCACCAGCAAAGGCTGGCCGAACAAATTTTCCAGTTGTTTAATGCGCTGAGAGACCGCCGATTGAGTGATGCAAAGCTTCTGTGCGGCGCGCTCAAAACCGCGCTCGCGGATCACCGCGTCCAGTGCCTGCAGCGTTCTATAGTCCGGGCGTTTCATCGGAATTCTGTCCCTTAGATTTAATTTTATCCGAACACTATGCCACAGATTGTCAGGATTTGTGGTGAGGAAAATCGTTGTGTTTAAAGCGTAATTGCACTTAATAAGTGTGATCTGGCTGCGGCGATGTTTATCCAAATTGTCGGCACATGCTTTATAATCACCGGCACTATTCGTTCCATCGAAGCATTCACGCCACTTTCGTGTTATCAGACAGAGAAGCCATTATGACGCAGGAAGAATTGAAAAAAGCAGTTGGCTGGGCCGCACTGGATTACGTTACGCCGGGCACCATTGTCGGTGTCGGCACCGGATCCACCGCCGCACATTTCATTGACGCACTGGGTTCCATCAAAGGCCAGATTGAAGGCGCTGTTTCCAGCTCCGACGCCTCCACCGCAAAATTAAAAAGCTTAGGCATCCACGTTTTCGACAGCAATGAAGTGGACTCTCTGGATGTGTATGTTGATGGTGCTGATGAAATCAATGGCGCAATGCAGATGATCAAAGGTGGCGGCGCAGCGCTGACCCGCGAAAAAATCATTGCGGCGATTGCCAAAAAATTCATCTGTATTGTGGATGCTTCCAAGCAGGTTGATGTGCTGGGTAAATTCCCGCTGCCGGTGGAAGTGATCCCCATGGCCCGCTCTTATGTTGCGCGCGAACTGGTGAAGCTCGGCGGTCTGCCGGAATACCGTCAGAATGTCCTGACCGACAACGGCAACGTGATCCTGGACGTGCATAACCTGAGCATTCTGGATGCCATCGCGCTGGAAAATAAGATCAACGGGATCGCCGGTGTTGTGACCGTAGGCCTGTTTGCTAACCGTGGCGCTGACGTGGCGCTGGTCGGTACTTCTGAAGGCGTTAAAACTGTTAAGCTGAAATAAGCCAGCGATAAGCAGAAGATCTGGCTGCTCAGAGAAAAGCAGCCAGACACACTCCTGTCATAACGCAATGTTATGAAGATGATAATTTTCTGGCTGAATCATCTTTTCTTCAAAAGCCTTAATTTGGTGACTTATGTCACATTCCTCACATTCTCCTCCTGAACGTCTGGCTCCGTAAAATCTAACCAGCATGAAATGCTGAAAACCCTCTGACGAGGTGAGCCTTCTGCTGCCTGTCAGGCAATCGTTTGTATTGATGATGGCGGATTTTTTGTTATGTTGACTGTGAGCAGTCACCTAGCAGTTCGATTTCAGCCAGAAAAATATAGGGTCGGGAAATGGCAAAAGTATCACTTGAGAAAGACAAGATTAAATTTTTGTTAGTGGAAGGCGTCCACCAAAGTGCGGTTGATACACTCCGTGCCGCGGGTTACACCAATATTGAATTTCACAAAGGTGCTTTAGATACGGAGTCGCTGAAAGAATCGATCCGTGATGCGCACTTTGTTGGACTCCGATCGCGTACTCAGCTGACTGAAGAAGTGTTCCAGGCAGCCGAAAAACTGGTGGCTGTTGGGTGTTTCTGTATCGGGACCAATCAGGTTGACCTGAAAGCGGCGACCCGTCGTGGTATTCCGGTCTTCAACGCACCGTTCTCGAATACCCGCTCGGTTGCCGAAATGGTGCTGGGCGAAATGCTGCTGATGATGCGTGGTATTCCTGAAGCCAATGCCAAAGCGCACCGCGGCATCTGGAACAAACTGGCTGTCGGTTCGTTCGAAGCGCGCGGTAAACGTCTGGGTATCATCGGTTATGGCCACATTGGTACACAACTGGGGATTCTGGCGGAAAGCCTGGGGATGCGCGTTTTCTATTATGACATCGAAAGCAAACTGCCTCTGGGCAATGCGCAGCCGATTGCCTCACTGGAAGAATTGCTTAATACCAGCGACGTCGTCACGCTGCATGTACCGGAAACAGCCGGTACCAAAGACATGATTTCTGAAGTGCAGCTGGCGCAGATGAAGCCGGGCGCACTGCTGATCAATGCCTCACGCGGAACGGTGATCGACATTCCAGCGCTGTGCAACGCGCTGCGCAACAAACATCTCTCCGGTGCGGCTATTGACGTCTTCCCGGAAGAACCGGCGACGAATAGCGACCCGTTCAATTCTCCGCTGTGTGAATTCGACAACGTACTGCTGACGCCACACATCGGCGGTTCGACGATGGAAGCGCAGGAAGGTATCGGTCTGGAAGTCGCAGGCAAACTGGCGAAGTACTCTGACAACGGTTCAACGCTGTCAGCGGTTAATTTCCCTGAAGCCTCTCTGCCGGCACATACCGAAAAAGCCAGCCGTCTGCTGCATATCCACGAAAATCGTCCTGGCGTGCTGACCAGCATCAACCAGATTTTCGCGGAACAAGGTATCAATATTGCTGCACAGTACCTGCAAACCAGCCCTGAAATTGGTTATGTGGTGATTGATGCAGAAACGGATATCAATACGCTGACGACTGCGCTGCAACTGATGAAAGCCATTCCGGGCACCATCCGCGCACGCCTGCTTTACTGATCAAATCAGTCGTAAATAACAAAGCCGCCGAAAGGCGGTTTTTTGCTTTCTGGTTTCAGAGAGATTTTATGGTTTCAGAGAAATAAAGAAGGGATGTCAGGTAAATAAAGAATGTCGGGAGGGGATATCACCGGGATGACTCAGGCATTCAGAAATAAAAAGCATTCAGAAGTAAAAGGAGAGGGCGACCAGACCACAAAGGATCAACGATGACAGGGTGATTTCAAACTGGTAGCGGCGCAGTATCATCTGTCAGTACCTCAGGATAAAAACCGGAGAAAAAAACACCCGGCGAACCGGGTGTTAACTTAACAGTCTTGATAAGAGTGGGCAGTGATGCTCACAAAGACTTCTTCGTTACGTCTTATGCTGCTGGCGTTGCTTTTGCAGCCGGAGCAGCTTTCTTAGCATGTTTTACGTGTTTTTTAGCAGCCTGGGCTTTCTGAGCAACCGGAGCGGCTTTCTTAGCGTGTTTCACGTGTTTTTTAGCAGCCTGGGCTTTCTGAGCAACCGGAGCGGCTTTCTTAGCGTGTTTTACGTGTTTTTTAGCAGCCTGGGCTTTCTGAGCTACCGGAGCAGCTTTCTTGGCATGTTTCACGTGTTTTTTAGCAGCCTGAGCTTTCTGAGCTACTGGTGCTTTTTTAGCTGCTTTTTTGTGTTTCTTGGCAGCCTGAGCTTTCTGCACAGGTTTTTTATGTGCTTTATGCTTAGTTGCATGAGCCGGAGCAGCGGTAGTTGCTGTTGCAGACGGTGCCGGAGTTGCAGTAGTTTCAGCAGCGAAAGCCACTGAAGACAGGCCCATTGCAGCGGCTACAACCAGAGCTAATACTTTTTTCATGTGTAATTCCTTTAGAATTTTTGGTTTATGTGTCCACCCCACTGCGGGGCCGGTGAGAGAATAATAGGCGTGACAAACCGCGCTGTCCGTGAGTGATTGGTATCGGCGTGTAACGGTATGTATAAAAGAAGGGATGCGTTTAATTTCAGCAGGTTAGGTTTATATCGACTTGCGGTGCTGCGTTAAATTAAGTGTCTTAGTTACAACATACTTATGGTTTCTTTACTGCTACTGGCGTATCTGCACGTTTTAGCGATGTATTACTGTCTGGCATTACCATGTCCATACTGTGCCGGGGGTAATCACTTCCGGTAACGGCACATCCCAGTGTTCTGCCGGCAAAGCATCAACGTGCTGGCAATCGTGCGCCAGACCTATCGGATACGGCACGCCTTCCTGCCAGTGTTTCAGGGTACGGTCATAAAAGCCGCCGCCCATCCCTAAACGTTGCCCGGTGCTGTCGAAGGCGACCAGCGGCGTCAGGATGATATCCAGTTGTGATAAAGGAATCACCTGCGTGACGTCCAGTTGTGGCTCAAGAATTTTCAGGCGATTGCGGATCAGCGCAGTCTCGGGCGTGTAACGCAGAAAAAGCAGATTACCTGCTGAGAAAGGGTGAAGCACCGGCAGGCAAAGTTGTTTGCCTTCGCGCCACAAACGGTCGATCAGGGGGGCCGTATTCAGCTCACCGTCAAATGAGAGAAAGACGGAAATGGTTTTTGAAGATTGGATTCTGGAATGGGTTGCGACGCGTTCTGCGGCCTGAAGGGCAAAATGTTTTTGCTGCTCAGTGGTCAGATTATTCCTGCGTAGACGTATTTCGGTGCGGAGGGTGTTACGTGCTGAAGCGTACAGAGGTGTATAGGACATAGATACAAACACCAGAAAGGGATGTACCGAAAAGAAAGGGGAATCTCCGAGATGCCGTCGCAGGCTGTAACCCTTGAACCCATGGTTCAAGGTGAACGTGCTGTCGCAATCTTTAGGCTTCTCGGACGGACCGAGCATGCGCACCGATTGCGGATCATCACATTCTGTTGGTACTAATTATCGGCTCAGGGGACTGGCCCGCTGGCGAACATCTCAGAGAAATTTTTTACCGTTTCTGACGACCTGTGACCAGTCAGTCAGCAACGTGTGTTATTCGAAAGGCGCCCCTTCACGTTCAGAGATCCGGCCTTGTTCGAGCAAAGCTTGCTCGATGGTTTGTTGTAGCATCCGAATGCGTTGTTCCATATTGGATGCATAGTCGCGCGTTTTCAACCTTTCCTGAGCAAGTTCGTGACATACGTTTAATGCCGCGATGAAAACCAGTTGCTCTGTATTGGTGACTCTAGTGCGAACTTTCAGATCTTGCAACCGCTGATTAAGATCATCAGCTGCCAGATTCAGTGCTTCCTGTTGTTCTGGCGGACAATTCACTCGTAATGAGCGACCAAAAATTTGAATATCTACCGGTTGTGCAGACATGCCACCTTCCTGCTGATTTATTCGTCCGCCCCAACGTGACCACTACGACCTGGCGCAGGATGTTGGAAGCGGGCGCCACTATAACTATCTCAATACCAGGTTACAACCCCATGACCGGCTGATTGCTGCCCGATTGTTCAGGGCGTGCCATTCATGCCTTATACCAACCGATCGCGGGCTGCTAATCTGGTACTACGACAGACCTTGGTGGTAGCATAACACGAACTTAACCTGCCAACGATGGCGAATGCGCATGTCTATTGAGAATACTTACCCTACTTACGATTCGTTGGATCAAAACCTGAAACAACAATCGGTTGCTTTGACCGCAGCAGAAATGCACGGTTTGATCAGTGGCTTGCTGTGCGGTGGTAATCGCGACGGCAGCTGGCTGACGATGGTGCATGATCTGACTAACGAAGGCATGGCCTTCCCGCATACGCTGGCAGATTTGCTGCAACAACTGCGCAAAGTGACGTCAGACACCCTCGAAGATGACAGCTTTGAATTCAAAATGCTGATGCCTGACGATGACAAACACGTGTTTGAACGTGCCGATGCGCTGGCCGGATGGGTTAACCATTTCCTGCTCGGTCTGGGCATGATGCAGCCAAAACTGGCTAAAGTGAAAGGCGAAGTGGGCGAAGCTATCGATGATTTGCGTAGCATCGCGCAACTTGGTTACGACGAAGATGAAGATCAGGAACAACTGGCGCAATCTTTAGAAGAAGTCGTCGAATACGTTCGCGTTGCGGCGATTCTTTGCTTTGGTGAATTTGGTCACAGCCGCCCGACGGCAGCGGAAAACCACCGTACGTTGCATTAACCGAACATTGCACACATTAAAACGATTTCAGGAGAAGGTGATGACTCAGCAAGAGTACGAGAATCGTCGTCAGGCGCTGTTAGCGAAGATGGCACCGGGAAGCGCTGCGATAATTTTTTCTGCGCCGGAAGCAACACGCAGTGCCGACAGTGAATATCCGTATCGTCAGAGCAGTGATTTCTGGTACTTCACGGGTTTCAATGAACCTGAAGCGGTGCTGATCCTGGTAAAAAGTGATGAAAATCATAACCACAGCGTACTGTTCAACCGTGTGCGTGATCTCACCGCTGAAATCTGGTTTGGCCGTCGTTTAGGTCAGGATGCCGCGCCTGCCAAACTTGGCGTGACCAAAGCGCTGCCTTTTGATGACATCAACGACCAGCTTCATTTGCTGCTCAACGGCCTGGATGTGTTGTATCACGCGCAAGGCGATTACGCCTATGCCGATGAAATCGTTAACCGTGCTATGGAAAAACTGCGCAAAGGCTTCCGCCAGAATTTCTCTGCGCCGGCGACGGTCATTGACTGGCGTCCCTGGGTTCATGACATGCGCCTGTTCAAATCGGCTGAAGAAATCGCCATCATGCGCCGCGCCGGCCAAATTACCGCGCTGGCTCATACCCGTGCGATGGAAAAATGCCGTCCGGGCATGTTTGAATACCAGCTTGAAGGCGAAATTCATCACGAATTTAATCGTCATGGCGCGCGTTATCCGTCCTATAACACCATTGTGGGCGGCGGCGAAAACGGCTGCATCCTGCATTACACCGAAAACGAATGTGAACTGCGTAACGGCGATTTAGTGCTGATCGACGCCGGTTGCGAATATCAGGGTTATGCCGGTGATATTACCCGTACGTTCCCGGTGAACGGCAAATTCAGCAAAGCACAGCGCGAAATCTACGACATTGTGCTGGCGTCAGAATACAAAGCGCTGGAAGTCTTCGGGCCGGGCAGCAGCATTCAGGTCGCGACCGAAGCCGCAGTCCGCGTGATGGTTGAAGGTCTGGTCAGACTGGGCGTGATGAAGGGCGACGTTGAAACCCTTTACGCTGAACAAGCGTACAAACAGTTCTTCATGCACGGTTTATCGCACTGGCTGGGGCTGGACGTTCATGACGTTGGCCATTATGGCTCGGCAGATCGCAGCCGTACGCTGGAACCGGGCATGGTACTGACCGTTGAACCAGGCCTGTATATCGCGCCTGACGCGGACGTTCCCGAAGCTTACCGCGGCATCGGTATCCGTATCGAAGACGACATTCTGATCACCGCCACCGGCATTGAAATTCTGACCGGGGATGTGGTGAAAGAAGCTGATGATATTGAAGCCTTAATGGCGGCGGCACAGAGATAATATGAGCATAGTTATTGTTGGTGGCGGAATGACCGGTGCCTCGCTGGCGCTGGCGATTTCCTCGCTGACGCAGGGCAGTTTGCCGGTGCATCTGGTGGAAGCCTCTGCGCCGGAACATCACGGACATCCGGGTTTTGATGCCCGCTCGATTGCGCTGGCGCAGGGAACCTGCCAGCAGTTAGCCCGCGTCGGCATCTGGCCGGCCCTGAAAGCTATCGCCACGCCAATTCGTGATATCCACGTCAGTGATCGCGGTCATGCGGCTTTTGTGAATCTCAATGCCGCACATTACGGCGTTGAAGCGCTCGGGCAGGTGGTTGAATTGCATGAAGTTGGCAAGCGGTTGTTTGCCATGCTGAAAAATGCCCCCGGCGTCACGCTGCATTGCCCGGCTAAAGTCACGGATGTCACGCGTTCGCAGGATTCTGCCTGCGTCACGCTCGATACCGGTGAAACACTGACCGCTCAGCTGCTTGTCGCCGCTGACGGTTCACATTCTTCGCTGGCGAAAGCCTGCAACATTGGCTGGCAGCGTGAAGACTATGCTCAGATCGCCGTCATTGCCAACGTGGCAACCAGCGAGCCGCACAACAATCGCGCTTTTGAGCGCTTCACAAAACACGGTCCGCTGGCACTGCTGCCCATGTCCGATGGCCGCAGTTCGCTGGTCTGGTGTCATCCGCGCGAAGCGAAAGAAGAGATTGATCACTGGACTGAGGCGCAGTTCCTCAGCGAGCTGCAAAAAGCTTTCGGCTGGCGACTGGGCACCATCCAGCAGGCGGGTAAACGGTTCAGTTATCCGCTGCAACTACAGCAAGCCAACAGCCATATCAGCCATCGTCTGGCGCTGGTCGGTAACGCGGCGCAAACGCTGCATCCGATTGCCGGACAAGGTTTTAACCTCGGGCTACGTGACGTCATGACGCTGGCTGAGACGCTGGCTAACGCGGCTGCGAAAGGCAGCGATGTCGGCAGTTACCCTGTACTGAGTGAATATCAGCAGCGTCGTCAGCCCGATCAGCAGGCCACCGTCGGCGTGACCGATGGCCTGATCCACCTTTTTGCCAACCGCTGGCTGCCGCTAATGGTCGGACGTAATCTCGGTTTACTGGCGATGGAAGGCATTACGCCATTACGCGATGCTTTTACTCGCAGAACGCTGGGCTGGGTCGATCGTTAATCCCTACAGGAAAAATTATGCAATCTTTTGATGTGGTTATCGCCGGTGGCGGAATGGTCGGTCTGGCGCTGGCATGTGGTTTACAAGGCAGCGGCCTGCGCGTGGCGGTGCTGGAAAACCAGCAGCCGGATCTCGATTCACCGTTACCGGAACAGCCGGGTTTGCGGGTTTCTGCAATTAATGCTGCCAGTGAACGTCTGCTGAAATATATCGGCGTCTGGGACAACATCATTGCTCAGCGCGCCAATGCCTATCAGGGGATGGAAGTCTGGGATCGCGACAGCTTCGGTAAAATCGCGTTCCGTGGCGAAGAATACGGTTTCAGCCATCTCGGTCACATCATTGAAAATCAGGTGATCCACCGCGCATTGTGGCAGCGTGCGGAAAAATCCTCCGACATCACTTTGCTCGCGCCGGCAACATTGAAAAATGTGGCGTGGGGCGAAAACGAGGCGTTTATCACCCTCAACGATGATCGCCAGCTCACCGCACGGTTAGTGGTCGGTGCGGACGGCGCACAGTCGTGGCTGCGTCAGCATGCCGACATTCCGCTGACATTCTGGGATTATCGGCACCATGCACTGGTGGCGACCATCCGCACTGAAGAGCCGCACCAGTCTGTTGCACGCCAGGTATTCCACGGCGAAGGCATTCTGGCATTTCTGCCGCTGGCCGATGCTCATTTATCTTCTATTGTCTGGTCAGTTTCGCCGGATGAAGCACAGCGCCTGAGCGCGCTGGAGCCTGAGGAGTTCAACAAAATCCTCGCCAGCACCTTTGACCTGCGCCTGGGTATTTGTACCGTTGAAAGCGAGCGCCTGACCTTCCCGCTGACCGGCCGTTATGCCCGCAGCTTTGCCGGACAACGTCTGGCGCTGGTGGGCGATGCGGCGCACACCGTGCATCCGCTGGCCGGTCAGGGCGTCAACTTAGGCTTCATGGATGCCGCTGAACTGGCATCTGAAATCAGGCGGTTGCAAAAAGAAGGCAAAGATTTCGGTCAGCATATGTATCTGCGTCGTTACGAGCGCCGTCGCAAACACAGCGCCGCGCTGATGCTGGCGGGTATGCAGGGCTTCCGCGAACTGTTTGCCGGTGACAATCCTGCCAAAAAACTGTTGCGCGATATTGGTCTTACGCTGGCGGATTCTCTGCCGGGCGTGAAACCTAAACTGGTGCGTCAGGCAATGGGGCTGAATGATTTACCGGCGTGGTTACAGGACGATTCACTTCGATTGAAATAATCTAATTTCAGCTCAGTTTTTCCATTACATTTTCTAATCCGGGGCCGGATTTCTCATTCTGCAAATGGTGAGAAATCCGGCCTTGTCGTTATATAACATCGATACTTTTGATGTTTATTTGTAGATTTTGCGTCACAAACCCCAGTTTACCAGTCAAAAACTCTGCACAATGCCCTTGTGAAATCACTGACATTTATCCCGCTCTGCATATTTTAACTTATGGTTAGCAGGGAGATTCAGTGGTAAGTTCGAGCGAGGGTATCGTTTGCGCGGTGTGCTGTTTATGCACTTAATTAAATGAGGAATAAGATGGTTAAGCAGACTCAGCTTTATGAACAACATGTTGCGTGCGGCGCGCGTATGGTCGATTTCCACGGCTGGATGATGCCTTTGCATTACGGCTCCCAGCTGGATGAACACCACATCGTGCGTCAGGATGCCGGTATGTTTGACGTCTCTCACATGACCATTGTCGATCTGCACGGTGCACGTACCCGTGAATTCCTCCGTTACCTTCTGGCGAACGATGTCGCCAAACTCACCGTTCCCGGCAAAGCGTTGTACACCGGCATGCTCAATGCTTCAGGCGGCGTGATCGACGACCTGATTGTTTACTTCCTCAACGAAAATTATTTCCGTCTGGTGGTTAACTCCGCAACCCGCGAGAAAGATCTGGCATGGATTTCGCAGCATGCAGAACCCTACGCTGTTGAACTGACGGTGCGTGATGATCTGGCGCTGGTTGCTGTGCAGGGCCCGCAGGCGAAAGAAAAAGCACAAACCCTGTTCACCGATGAACAAAAACAAGCGGTCGCGGGCATGAAGCCGTTCTTCGGTGTTCAGGCGGGTGACCTGTTTATCGCGACAACCGGCTACACCGGCGAAGCGGGTTATGAAATTGCGCTGCCGCAAGAGCAGGTCGCGGATTTCTGGCAGAAATTGCTGGCCGCAGGCGTGAAACCTGCCGGTCTGGGCGCGCGCGACACGCTGCGTCTGGAAGCAGGCATGAATCTCTACGGTCAGGAAATGGACGAGGGCGTTTCACCGCTGGCGGCCAACATGGGCTGGACCATCGCCTGGCTACCGGAAGACCGTAACTTTATTGGCCGTGACGCACTGGAAAGACAGCGCGAGCAGGGCACCGAACAGCTGGTCGGCCTGGTGATGACTGAGAAAGGCGTATTGCGTAACGAACTGCCGGTGCGATTCACCGACAGCGCGGGCAACACGCTGGAAGGCGTGATCACCAGCGGCTCATTCTCTCCGACGCTGGGCTACAGTATTGCTCTGGCACGCGTTCCGGCGGGCATTGGCGAAAACGCTATTGTGCAAATCCGAAACCGCGAAATGCCGGTAAAAGTCACTAAGCCAGGTTTTGTCCGTAATGGCAAACCGCTGGTGCAGTAAAGAATTCGTAATAAAAATTATCCAGTTAACGCTGAATTAAGCACTTTTTTGGAGAAAGTAACATGAGCAATGTTCCAGCAGATTTGAAATACGCCTCTTCCCACGAGTGGGTACGTTCAGAAGGCAACGGCGTTTACACCGTAGGCATCACCGAACACGCGCAGGAATTACTGGGCGACATGGTCTTCGTTGATCTGCCAGAAGTTGGCCGCGAAGTGGCTGCCGGTGAAGACTGCGCCGTGGCTGAATCCGTCAAAGCGGCGTCAGATATTTATTCTCCTATCAGCGGCGAAATCGTTGCAGTTAACGGCGAACTGGAAGGTTCTCCGGAGCTGGTCAACAGCGAGCCCTACGGCACCGGTTTCCTGTTCCAGATTAAAGCGTCAGACGAAAGCGAACTGGCTAAGCTGCTTGATGCAGAAGCCTATTCAGCTTCCATCGACGAATAATTACACATAGCTTGACCCGCCCCGCAACCCGTTTGCGGGGCAGATCCCGACCCGTAGCTTTTGTCAGTATCCCAAGACACCTCCAGCAGATTTCAGGAATGCGTAGCAAATGACTCAGACTCTCAGCCAACTCGAACACAGCGAAGCCTTTATTGGCCGCCATATCGGTCCGTCTTCTCAGCAGCAGCAGCAAATGCTGGAAACGGTCGGTGCGGACTCCTTAAACGCGCTGATCCAGCAGATCGTTCCGGTCGATATCCAGTTGCCGGGGCCACCGGCTGTCGGCGATGCCGTGACTGAACATCAGGCGCTGGCTGAGCTGAAAGCCATTGCCAGCCAGAACCAGCGCTATAAATCCTACATCGGTATGGGTTACAGCGCGGTGCTGACGCCGCCGGTTATCCTGCGCAATATGCTGGAAAATCCGGGCTGGTACACCGCGTATACACCGTATCAGCCGGAAGTCTCACAAGGTCGTCTTGAAGCATTGCTGAACTTCCAGCAACTGACGTTAGATCTGACCGGTCTGGATCTGGCTTCTGCTTCTTTGCTCGACGAAGCGACTGCCGCCGCCGAAGCGATGGCGCTGGCAAAACGCGCCAGTAAACTGAAAGACGCTAACCGTTTCTTCGTGGCTGATGATGTGCACCCGCAAACGCTGGACGTGGTTCGCACCCGTGCGGAAACTTTCGGTTTTGACATCATCGTTGATAAAGCCGAGAAAGTGCTCGAGCTGGAAGGCGTGTTCGGCGTGCTGTTGCAGCAGGTTGGCACCACCGGTGAAGTTCACGATTACACCGCACTGCTGGGCGAACTGAAATCCCGCAAAATTATTACCAGCGTAGCCGCTGATATCATGGCGCTGGTGTTGCTGGCCGCACCGGGCAAGCAGGGCGCAGACGTAGTCTTCGGTTCTGCACAACGCTTTGGTGTGCCGATGGGCTACGGCGGTCCGCACGCGGCATTTTTCGCCTGCGTAGATGAATTCAAACGTTCCATGCCCGGCCGTATCATCGGGGTTTCCCGGGATGCCGCAGGCAAAACTGCACTGCGTATGGCGATGCAGACACGCGAGCAACATATCCGCCGCGAAAAAGCCAACTCCAATATTTGTACCTCGCAGGTTTTACTGGCGAATATTGCCAGCCTGTATGCGGTATTCCACGGCCCTGAAGGCCTGAAACGCATTGCGTCACGTATTCATCGTCTTACCGATATTCTGGCCGCTGGCCTGAAACAGGGCGGTCTGACGCTGCGTCATAACACCTGGTTCGATACACTGACTGTTGAAGTCAAAGACAAAGCCGCCGTGCTGGAACGCGCGCTGAGCTTCGGCCTGAACCTGCGTACTGACATTCACGGCGCAGTCGGTATCACCCTTGATGAAGCTACGTCCCGCGAAGACGTTCAGATTCTGTTTGCAGCCCTGCTGGGTGACGATAACGGTCTGGATATCGACAAACTGGACAAAGCCGCATCGACCGACAGCAACTCCATTCCTGCGGCGATGCTGCGTGTGGATCCGATCCTGACCCATCCGGTATTTAACCAGTACCACAGCGAAACCGAGATGATGCGTTACATGCACCGTCTGGAGAAAAAGGATCTGGCGCTGAATCAGGCGATGATCCCGCTGGGTTCCTGCACCATGAAACTGAATGCTGCGGCAGAAATGATCCCGATTACCTGGCCGGAATTCGCTGAACTTCATCCGTTCTGCCCGACAGAACAGGCTGGCGGTTATCAGCAAATGATTGGTCAGCTGTCACAATGGCTGGTTCAGCTCACCGGTTACGACGCAGTTTGTATGCAGCCGAACTCCGGCGCGCAGGGTGAATATGCGGGTCTGCTGGCCATCCGTCGTTACCATGAAAGCCGTAACGAGAGCGGTCGTCATATCTGCCTGATCCCAAGTTCAGCGCACGGTACTAACCCGGCTTCCGCGCAAATGGCGAGCATGACCGTGGTAGTGGTGGCGTGTGACAAACAGGGCAACATCGATCTGAGTGACCTGCGTGAGAAAGCAGCGAAAGCGGGTGATGAGCTGTCTTGTATCATGGTGACGTATCCGTCAACGCACGGTGTTTACGAAGAAACCATCCGTGAGGTGTGCCAGATTGTGCATCAGTACGGCGGTCAGGTTTACCTCGACGGCGCGAACATGAACGCACAGGTCGGCATTACGACGCCGGGTTACATCGGCGCGGACGTCTCGCACCTTAACCTGCATAAAACCTTCTGTATTCCGCACGGCGGCGGCGGTCCTGGCATGGGGCCGATTGGCGTGAAATCACATCTGGCTCCGTTCGTTCCGGGTCACAGTGTGGTACAGATTGACGGCGTACTGACGCAAAACGGCGCGGTTTCTGCGGCTCCGTTTGGCAGTGCTTCCATTCTGCCAATCAGCTGGATGTACATCCGCATGATGGGCGCGGAAGGCCTGAAACAAGCCAGCCAGGTCGCTATCCTGAATGCCAACTACATCGCCACCCGTCTGAAAGACGCCTATCCGGTGCTCTATACCGGCCGTGATGGTCGTGTTGCGCACGAATGTATTCTGGATATTCGTCCGCTGAAAGACACCACCGGTATCAGCGAAATGGATATCGCCAAACGTCTGATCGACTATGGATTCCACGCCCCGACCATGTCCTTCCCGGTTGCCGGTACGCTGATGGTTGAGCCAACCGAATCCGAAAGCAAAGTGGAACTGGATCGCTTTATCGATGCGCTGCTGGCCATCCGCAGTGAAATCGACCGCGTGGAAAAAGGCGAATGGCCGCTGGAAGATAACCCGCTGGTGAATGCACCGCACGTGCAGAACGAGCTGGTCAGCGACTGGAACCACCCGTATACCCGTGAAGTCGCGGTATTCCCGGCCGGTTACGACAACAAATACTGGCCGACCGTGAAACGTCTGGATGACGTGTACGGGGACAGGAATTTGTTCTGTTCATGTGTGCCGATGTCAGATTACGAGTAAGACTCTTTTTAGCTGAAGCCGCAGCTAGTGGCGGCTTTTTGCTAACGTCAAAATCAAGGTCGTGGGCGCCGGCCCACACCGGGTTAAGGGGCGTAAACGCGCCCCTTAACAATCCTGCGTTTTTTCACTCCGCGCTGTCGCATTCACGATGGACATGCACCGCTAAAATAGTGAGTGGCGTAAATTCAGGTGCTTCGCACTGCCTTCTCTCGGTGTTACTCGGCCTAGGGCCTCGCCCTTCGGGCCGTCACTTCGTGACGTTGTCTTGCAGAGCTCGACCCAAGCCATAGGTCTTGAAGCCGCTCCGTTCAGCTGAATTTTGAGCACGCCAATTACCTTCTCTAAAAGATAAACCCCTTGTGTTTTTGAATTTAAGATCCCGCGGGCGATTCAGAAAGCTTGCTGACTGAGAGGTTGCAGACCCCAGGCTGCAATCCCGAAAGGAAGGGACCGCGCAGCGGCAAGATTTCCAGCCTGTCACCATGATTTCTGAAACATAGTGTCTAGCGGCAGCGCGCAGTGAAAAAACGGGGGAGTCCAGAGGGCGCGCGTTTACGCGTCCTTTGGGCCAGTGTGGGTGGCAACCCACGAACTTGACCTTGCAGTTGAATATTCCTCTTCTACACTTTCCTCACTTTCCCCCACTGGAGTATTCAATGAAAATCGCTCTCGTCACCGGCGCCAGCCGTGGCATCGGCCGTGCAACGGCTCTTCTTCTTGCGCAGCAGGGGTACGCCGTCGGTGTGAATTATGTGAATAATGAAACCGCAGCGCACTCCGTCATCGATGAAATCCATCAGGCCGGAGGCAAAGCTATTGCACTCAAAGCTGATATCGCTGATGAAGCGCAGGTTGTCGCGATGTTCAAACAGCTGAGCGCCGAACTCGGCCCGATCACCGCGCTGGTGAATAATGCCGGGATTTTGTTCCAGCAGACCACCATTGAAAATATCTCCGCTGAACGCATCAATAAAGTGCTGTCTACCAACGTGACCGGATATTTCCTGTGCTGCCGCGAGGCGGTGAAAATCATGTCGCATCGTCATGGCGGAAAGGGCGGGGCGATTGTGAATGTGTCCTCGGCGGCGTCCCGTCTGGGCGCGCCGGGTGAGTATGTGGATTACGCGGCATCGAAAGGTGCGGTGGATACCCTGACTACCGGTCTGGCGCTGGAAGTGGCCCCGTACGGTATCCGCGTAAACTGTGTGCGTCCCGGCCTGATCTATACCGAAATGCATGCCAGCGGTGGTGAGCCGGGGCGTGTCGATCGCGTGAAAGCTAATCTGCCGATGCAGCGCGGCGGTCAGCCGGAAGAAGTGGCACAGGCAATCTCCTGGCTGCTGTCGAATTCCGCCTCTTACACCACCGGCAGTTTTCTCGAACTGGCTGGCGGCAGGTAATCAGAGTAAATCATTAATAACGGGGAACGCTCCCCGTTCACTCCCCCAAACGGTCAAATCCACACAACCGGTCACTAACGGTCATTAAATTGCACGAGGAATTGTGACCGTTTGCAAATCTGTTGCTGTCTTGTTGCAACGCAAATAACGATTTAATGCCGCTCCCGCCACAGATCCAAACTTTAACATTTCAACTTTTCTCACCTTTTCGTGACAACTATCACAGGACGATTGTGGCAAAAAATGCGCACAGTCGCCTTTGAGGCACTGCGCATTCCATGAACATCCGGCTGCGTATCCTATTTGACATCGGGAAAGAGGAATCACCACATGCTGCCAGTAGAGCGACATCGTTATATCACCGAAATTCTCAGCCAGCGCGGACGCATTCTGGTACAGGAAGTGGCGCAGTTATGCCGTATCTCGCTGGAAACGGCGCGGAGGGATCTGGCGCTGCTGGAAAAGCGCGGCGTGCTGTTACGCAGCCATGGCGGCGCGGTGTTTCTGGAGCATTCGGCGGGCGAAAAAACCTATGTGCCTTCGCAGATTGAACAGGGTGAGTCCTTTCGTGACCGCAGTAATCAGTCGCCGGACAGCAAAACGCGCATCGCCAAACGGGCATTGCAGCTGATTAATCCCGGTGATTGCCTGCTGCTCGACAGCAGTTCCAGCAGCTGGTTTCTGGCGCGTCAGTTGCCCGATATTCAGCTGGTGGTGCTGACTAACTCCGTACACATCATCCAGACGCTGGCGGTGAAAGCTAACGTGCGGGTGATCGGACTGGGCGGCGAATACTCGGCGAAATACGAAGATTTCGTCGGCGTGCTGGCCGAGCAGATGCTGAAAGAGTTCGTCATCAACAAACTGTTTTTCTCCTGTCACGGCATCAGCCACGAAGGCGGCATCCGTGAGAGTAACGAGCATCATGCGCGGCTGAAACAGCAAATGCTGCTTTCCTCCGAGCATAAAATTTTGCTGGCTGACTCCAGCAAATTCGGCCGCCGCTCCTTTGCGCGGATCTGCCACTACCGGGAAATCGACACACTGATAACAGACCATCTGGAGGATGAAGAATTCCGCCAGGAACTGGCCTGGAGCAACGTTAACGTGATTGAAGTTTCTCCGTCACCCCTACAGAAAAAAACTAAAAACAGCCGCAACGGCCCGTTAGCTGCGGCACATAACTGACCTCCCAGGAGAGTAAACATGATCAAGAAATCCGTTCTTGCCTGCCTGTTCGCCACAGCCATGTTGTCCCTGTCTGCGCATGCCGCTGACAAAATTCGCATGGGCGTGGTGGTGAAAGTGGGCGGTAACGCCTGGTTCAACGCGATGGAAGCCGGGATCAAAAGCGAAGCGGCCAAACGCGGGATCGACGCGTGGCAGGTCGGGCCGACCAGTGCGGATCCGGCGTTGCAGGTGCGTGCGATTGAAGATCTGATCGCCCAGAAAGTGGATGTGATCGGCGTGGTGCCGAACGATGCCCGCGTGCTGGAGCCGGTGCTGAAACGCGCTCACGACGCCGGGATCAAAGTCATCGTGCATGAATCGCCGGATCAGAAATATGCCGACTGGGATTTCGAAATGGTCGATGCCACGCAGCACGGCATTAATCACATGATCGCGCTGGCGCAGTGCATGAAGGAAAAGGGGGATTACGCGGTGTACGTCGGCAGTCTGACCGTCCCGTTGCATCAGAAATGGGCCGATGCCGCCATCAATTATCAGAAAGAACACTATCCGGATATGCATCTGGTCGGCGACAAATTCGGTGTCGGCGAATCGCTGGATGACAGCATCCGTACCACTAACGACCTGATGTCCAAAGACGGCAACCTGAAAGGCATTCTGGCGATCGGTTCACAAGGTCCGATAGGTGCAGGCCGCGCGGTGCTTAACCGTGGCAAAACTGACGACATCTGCGTGTTCGGGCCGTTCAGTCCGGGTCAGGGCGCCAGTCTGGTGAAAGCCGGCGCCATCAAAGGCGGCTTTATCTGGAACCCGATGGTTGCCGGTGAAGTCTTTGTGCGCATCGCCGAGAAGCTGGAAAAAGGCGAAAAAATCACTGACGGCATGACCATTGAAGGCATGGGCAAAGTGAAAGTCGACGAGGCAACGCGCACCATTTTGGGCAACGAAACTGAAAGCCTGGATAAAGCGAACCTGCCGAAACTGGTCAAAATGGGACTGTAATCATGGCAATCTCCGAGATCATTCAAACAGATAACGCGCCGCTGATTGATGTGCAAAACCTGTCAGTGACGTTTGGCGGGCAGCGTGCGCTCAACGACATTTCCCTGCGGCTGATGCAGGGCGAAGTTCACTGCCTGGCGGGCACCAACGGCTGCGGAAAAAGTACGTTGATCAAAGTGATCTCGGGGGTTTATCAGCCGGACAACGGTTGCCAGATCACGCTCAGCTCGCCGTCGCAGGGCAGCCAGACCTTCAGCAAACTGTCACCGGATCAGGCGCGGCAGTTTGGCGTACAGGTGATTTATCAGGACTTATCGCTGTTCCCGAACCTCAGCGTGTTCGAGAACATCGCCTTCGACCACAACTTACAGGGGCTGATGGGCTGGTATCGTCCGTCGCGCCTGCGGGAAACCGCGCAGCGCATTCTGACTGAACTGAATTACACGCTGGATCTCGACAGCAAAGTCTCGGCGCTGCCGATTGCCCAGCGCCAGCAGGTGGCGATTTGTCGGGCGCTGGTGGCCGATGCGCGTTTGGTAATTATGGATGAACCGACCGCCTCACTGACCCGCACCGAAGTGAATCAGTTGCTGCGCACCGTGCATTACCTGAAAAGTAAAGGCATCAGCGTGGTGTTCGTCAGTCATCGCCTCGATGAAGTGCTGGAGATTTCCGACAGCGTCACGGTGATCCGCGACGGTAAAAAAGTGGGTACCTTTCCGGCCTCTGAAGTCAGCAGCGAACGTCTGACCGAACTGATGACCGGCCTTAAACTCGATTACCGCCTGAAAGCCGCCAACATGAATGACCAACGCATCATGCTGGAAACCGACAAACTCAGCCGCGCTGGCCAGTATCACGACGTCAGTTTCAAACTGCATGCCGGAGAGGTGCTCGGTTTATGCGGTCTGCTCGGCAGTGGCCGTACCGAACTGGCACTCAGCCTGTTCGGCATGACCAAACCTGACAGCGGCAAAATTTATCTCGACAGCAAACCGGTGCGTTTTCGCAGCCACGAAGACGCGATCAAATCCGGCGTCGGTTATGTCTCGGAAGATCGCCTGACGCTCGGGCTGATCCAGCAGCAGTCGGTTGGCGACAATACCGTGCTGGCAATCATGGATCAGCTTCGCAGCCGTTTTCACCTGATCGATGAATATCGCAAAAACAAGATAATCCAGCAGTGGATCGAAAAACTCGGCGTCAAAGTCGCCAGTCCTGATCAGGCGATCTCCACACTTTCCGGCGGCAATCAGCAAAAGATCGTCCTCGCGAAATGGGTACTGACGCAGCCGAAAATCCTGATCCTCGATTCCCCCACGGTTGGCGTCGATGTTGGCGCGAAAGCCAGCATTTATCAGTTGATCCACCAGCTGGCGGAAGAGGGGATTTCCATCCTGCTGATTTCCGACGAAGTGCCTGAAGTCTATTTCAACTGCGACCGCGTGCTGCATTTCAGTGAAGGCACGGTGGTTGGCGAATATCTGCCGGGCGCGATCACCCAGCAACAACTTGCGGAGGCGGTCAATGCTTAAGCTCAGCCGGTTACGCCCGTCCAGTAACGAAGGCTATTTAGCCTGGGTATTGCTGGTGGTGATCGTCACCTTTTCCTTGCTCACCAACCAGTTTCTGACTTTACAGAACCTGCTGGATCTGACCGAAAGCTATGCCGTCAGCGGCATCTTTGCCCTCGGCCTGTTCGTGGTGCTGGTCACCGGCGGAATCGATATTTCGTTCGCTGCCGTGGCTTCTGTCGTGCAGTACATCATCGCGACACTGGCGATCCACTACGGTCTGAGCAGTCCGGCCGGCAGCATTATACTGGCGGTCGCCATCGGTACCGTGCTCGGGATGATCAATGCCCTTCTGATCTACTGCCTGCGTATTGTGTCGATCATCGTCACCATCAGTATGCAGTCACTGCTGTTTGGAATGCTGATGTGGCTGACCAACGGCACCAGTCTGTACGACCTGCCGGACTGGCTGACGACGCCGATCCGCGTGCTGCCGTTCAGCGTCGGCGAACAGCATTATCAGATTGGTTTGCCGGTGGTGGTGATGCTGGCAGTCGCCGGACTGAGCTGGATCCTGCTCAACAAAACCCATCTCGGACGCCAGTTGTTCGCCGTCGGCGGCGATCAGGAATCTGCGCGTCGTATCGGGATCCGCGTCGGTTTACTGCATCTCTTTGCTTACGGTTATCTCGGTGCGATGGCGGCGATTGGCGGACTGGTGCAGGTGTATCGCGTGGGTGAAGTGGTACCGAATGCGCTGGTCGGCGGCGAGCTGGATGTGCTGGCGGCAGCGGTACTCGGCGGTGCCAGCCTCAACGGCGGTAAAGGCAGCGTGGTCGGCACACTGATGGGCGTGTTCCTGATTGGCGTGCTGAAAAACGGCCTCAATCTGATCGGCGTATCCAGCTACTTCATGAACATCGTCATCGGCGTGGTGATCGTCGCGGCCATCACCGTCACCCATTATAAGAAACGCAAAGAAACCGAAGTCGGCTTCGCCTGAGGAAAACCGCTATGTTCGCAAAAAGCAGAAATGTGAGTCTTAAAGCGAAGCCCGATGCGGGGCCTCGCCTGAAAATCGGCAACCTGAAGATCGCTTCCCTGAAGATAGACAACACGACACTCGGATTATCGCTGTTATTGCTGGTGGTGATCATCGGCTTCAGCCTGGCGATGCCGGGGCGCTTCTTCAGTGACGCCACCTTTATGAGCGTCGCCTTCCAGCTGCCGGAGCTGGGTTTACTGACGCTGGCGATGTTTATCCCAATCCTCAGCGGCGGCCTGAACCTGTGCATTATCGCCACCGCTAACCTGACCAGTTTACTGATGGCGTGGGTGTTTCTCACCTGGTTGCCGCCGGATGCCAGCATGGCGATGCAGGCGGTGTGGCTGACGCTGGCGCTGGTCGGCGCAATGATTCTGGCGCTGGTGATTGGCATGCTGACCGGCGCGCTGGTGGCGTACGTCGGCGCGCATCCGATTCTGGTGACGCTGGCGACCATGACCATGGTGAACGGCGTCGGCATCTACCTTTCACGTGGAGCGGCGATCAGCGGTATGCCCGATATCGTGCGCTTTATCGGCGCGGAAACCCTGCTCGGCGTGCCGGTTCCCTTAATCATCTTTCTGCTGACCGCCGCCTTAATCGCGGTGTTTTTAGAACGCACCCGCCTCGGTAAATACATCTACATGAGCGGCAGCAATATCAACGCCACCCATTTCAGCGGCGTGAATACCCACCGCGTGCTGATCGCCATCTACGTGATTTCCAGCATGTTATGCGTGATAGCCGGACTCATCATGATGGCGCGTTTTAATTCGGCGCGCATGGGCTACGGCGACTCGTATCTGCTGCTGACGGTGCTGGCCATCATTCTCGGCGGCACCGATCCCAACGGTGGCTTCGGCAAAGTTGCAGGCGTCGTGCTCTCGCTGATTGTTCTGCAGGTGATTTCCACCGGCCTGAATCTGATGAACGTCAGCCCGCATTTCAGCCTGGCGATGTGGGGCGCGGTACTGATTGTGGTGCTGGCGCTGAAATTCTTCCGCAGCCGTTATCTGCAAAAAAGGGCGGGGCGAATGAGTGCTGCCAAAGCGCGGGCGGCTCAACCTTAAACACTCTTTTTAACATTGCCTCTGACTTAGGAAAACATCATGGATTACAAAATTTCTCCGTCGCTGATGTGCATGAGCCTGATCGACATTAAACAGCAACTCGAGGTGCTGAACCGCCGCGCCGACATGCTGCACATCGACATCATGGACGGCCATTACGTTAAAAACATCACGCTGTCACCGTTCTTTATCGAGCAGATCCGACCGCATACGCCCCTGGTTCTGGACGTGCATATGATGGTGGAAAACCCGGCTGACTTTATCGAGCCGATAGCCCTTGCCGGTGCCGATTTTATCTGCCCGCATGCCGAAACCATCAACCGCGACGCGTTCCGCATCATCAGTCAGATCCGCTCGCTGGGTAAAAAAGTCGGTGTGGTGCTCAACCCTGCGACGCCGGTGGAGTACATCCAGCATTACATTCATCTGCTGGATAAAATCACCGTGATGACTGTGGATCCGGGCTATGCCGGACAGCCGTTCATCCCTGAAATGCTGGAGAAAATCGCCCAGCTGCGCGATCTCAAACAGCAAAAGGGTTACCGCTACCTGATCGAAATCGACGGTTCCTGCAACCTGCGGACTTATCAGGATCTGATGGGCGCGGGCGCGGAAGTGCTGATCGTCGGCAGTTCCGGCCTGTTCACGCTGGACAACGATCTGGATGTTGCCTGGGACAAAATGCTCGATCAGATGCGTCAGGCGCGTCACGCAGCCTGAGGGCAGGAGAGCCGTATGCCGCACTTTCTTGGAGTGGATGTCGGGGGCACCAATACCCGTTTAATGCTGATGGACAGCCAGCAAAATTTTCGCGGCTACCACAAAACCCCGACCCAAAGCTGGGCGGGGCAGACTGACCCGTTACAGGGGCTGGAAAACCTGATCATGGCGTATTTGCAGGAACAGGATCCGCATCATCAGGTGGCGCAGGTGATGCTCGGGCTGCCGGGCGTACTGTCCCGCGACCGGCAAACCGTGTTATCGCTGCCGTTCATTCCCGCGCTGGATAATCAGCCGGTGGCGACGCTGCTTTCGCAACGTTTACACCTGCCGGTGGCGATGGATAAAGACGTTAACCATCTGATGTGGTGGGATTTAATGCAGCACGGCGCGCAGCCGGATGTTGCCGTCGGGCTGTATCTCGGCACCGGGCTGGGCAACAGTTTATGGATCAACGGTGATTTTTATCACGGCGCGCACGGCGGTGCGGGGGAACTCGGTCACATTCCGCTGGCAGGCAATCCGCTGCTCTGTCCGTGCGGCAAAACTGGCTGCGTCGAGACGCTGACTTCCGGTAACTGGCTGACCGGCTGGGCGCGGCAGCACGCGCCGCATACGCCGTTCGCCGAACTGTTTGTGCGTCATGCCGGACATGTGGATTTAACCGAATTTGTGGCACGACTGGCGCGAACTGTCGCCAGCGAAATGAACATTCTGGATCCCGGATATTTAGTGCTGGGCGGTGGCGTGCTGGCGATGGAAAACTTCCCGCTGGCCGAACTGGAACAGCAGCTACGCAGCCATCTGCGCAGCCCTTATCCGGCGAACGGACTGACGATTCATTTCAGCGCCGTCACCGATGAGACCGGTTGCCGTGGCGCATGTTTAGCCGCACAGCGCGTTTTTCCGTCGCAGCCAGCCCTGGCCGCCGGAACATTTTCCTTCAGGAGAGAGGCATGAACAAAGGCAAGGTATGCGTATTTGGTTCTTTCAACCTCGATATCGTCGCGGGCATGGCGCGTTTTCCCAAACCGGGAGAATCCCTGATTGCCCGCAACAGCATGATGGGCGCGGGCGGTAAGGGCGCCAACCAGGCGGTCGCCGCGCTGCGAGCCGGTGCACGGGTTCATTACATCGGTAAAGTTGGCCGCGATGATTTCGGCATGTTTGCCCGCCGCCATCTCGACAGCGCCGGTTTCGATGCCGTCACCCTGTTTTCCACCAGCGAATGCCCGACCGGCAACGCGCTGATTTATGTCGCCGGAGCCGATGCCGAAAACATGATCGCCGTTGATCCGGGCGCAAACCTGACGGTCACCGACGAAGAAGTCGAACAGTGCCGTCCGGCCGTCGCTGCCGCTGATATCCTGCTGACGCAGCTGGAAAACAATCTGCCAGCGATTGAAAAATTGATCGGCATCGCGAAGGACAACGGCACCTATATCATCCTCAACCCCGCGCCGTTCCAGCCGGTGTCCGATCATCTGCTGGCGCAGGTGGATTTACTGACGCCGAACGCCACAGAATGCACGCTGCTGACCGGCATTGAAGTTCGCGATATTCCCTCTGCCGGACGCGCTGCCCACGCGCTGCACGCCAAAGGAATACAGGCGCTGATCATCACGTTAGGCACGCAGGGCGCGCTGCTTTCAGTGAACGGCGAAACGCAGATTATCCAGGCCTGTCCGGCCACTCCTGTCGACACCACCGGCGCAGGTGATGCCTTCAATGGCGCGCTGGCCTCCCAACTCGCCGCCGGTGCCACACTTCCCGAAGCCGCACAATTCGCATCCGCTTATGCTTCTGTATGTGTGGAACGCGCAGGCGCAGCGGCATCCATGCCGACGTATGAAGAAGCGCGGGAAAGAATGGGAGTTGTGGTGGTCTGAAGCGGGTTTGCCTTTTGCTCCTGCAAAAGCTGCGGGTTTTCTTTACTCCTCCCCCTTGCGAAGGGGGAGGTTGGGAGGGGGCCGACCGGCGTTATTCCTGCGAGACATCTTCCAGATTCCAAAGTAACTCCCTGTAAATCCATACAGCCCATTTCATTCGAAAAATGGCAGGAATATAGTCGCTTCGCTGCGGAAGAACCGTAGTCAGAATTAGCGTTCTGGATCAGATTTACTCGATTGCACTGTGGCATAATGCCGCAGGTTTTGAGTCACCTGTAAATTATGGTGGTTCAGGCAGGGGCTTCTCAGAAGCGCCGGTTTTCGAGTCCGGTAACGCTAACTCTGTCTGAGCCACCACCCGAGGTTAGCGTCTCGTGTGGGGCAAAACTTACTTTACTCGAGACTTTAAAATGACCGATTCAATTACCGAAACCACTCATTCTGAAAATTCCCTCACCGTTTTCCGCGCCCTGATTGCCGATTTGGAACTGAGCCATTTCACCGATCCCCAGCTTTACGATCTGGGTGCTGTCGCGTCTGAATCCGCCGAAGGGCTTTGCCAGGGTTTGCTGTGCCTGAGTGAAGGGCTGGAAAATAGCGAACTGTTGCCGCCGGAAGGTATTTCGCAGGTGAGTGCCTATCTGAAAGCCTCCGCGCATCTGCTTCCGGCGCTGTTTGAATTGTCAGAGAAGGCGGGGATTGCACTGGTGAGAGCGAAAATACGGGTTTAATCTTTTGCACCTTGCCCTGCGAAGGCTGCGGATTTGTCTTTTGCTCCTTCCCCTCTCACGAGGGGAAGGCTGGGAGGCCGGGTGTTGGTTTAGTGCAAACTTTAAAATAAATATAAAATATACTCCACGTGTTTTTATATGTTTTTTGTATGATTGAAGCTAATTCGTTTGTATTTATAAGATTCATTTTAATGTAAAAATGATTAATGTTTGCGTGGTTTTTATTTTAATATGTGGTAATGAGGGACCAAACTCCCATTGGGATGATCCTAAAGATCAGACATGGACAAGATCAGGGATTGATTATGCCAAAAGAACGGGTTTTTAGGAAAATATATATTTTCATCGTGTTGGTTGTAGCTTTCCTGGGATATTTAATTAAGGTGGTATTAGATTTTTCACCTTATGAAAAAACGATTATACGAAAGGAAAGTATAGGCGATTTTAATACCCTGTATGTGACTGAAGGTAGTGCGGGAGCAACGACCAAAAATACGTATAAATATTATCTTTATCCATCTGTAAAAACGGAGAAAGAGTTTCTGGCGGATGTCAGAGATTATCCTTCTGTTCTTTTTACTTCAGATTCAAATGTCCAAATGCAATTGAAGGGCAGATATCTCTATTTTACAGTTAAAGGAACTATTTATAGTTTTACCAACCAATCTGATTCTGTCTTTATACCTCAACTCAACCCCATTTTAGTGGGGTTGTATCCGCATGTTACCGTTCAATCTGACACCCGACCTTTATTTTGTTCAGTAACATTGCTCATATTTCATTCAAATAACCATCACATTCCCGCCATGTGGCTGACATAAATGCAGGACAGGATAGGCACCTTATTTCGCTGACCGGTACCCTGTAATGCGCCGCACGTTGTTCCCTTATCTGATTTTGCTGCCGACGCTGATTTTTCTGCTTTTATTCACCTATTACCCCTTATTTCAGTCAGCGTCTGATAGCCTGTTTGACAGTCGTCTGTCGTCGGATGCGCCGCCGTTTGTTGGTCTGCAAAACTATCTGCGCCTGATCCAGGATTCGGTTTTCTGGCGCGCACTGCTCAATAATCTGGCGTACATCCTGATGACCGTGGTGCCTGGCATTGTGCTGGCGCTGTTGCTGGCGGTGGCGCTGTGGGAAAACACCTCGCTGAACCGCTGGCTGCGTACCGCGTTTTTCTTCCCGATGATTATCCCGCTGGTCAGTGCTGCCACCTTGTGGTTGTTCATTTTCATGCCCGGTATGGGGCTGCTGGATTACTACCTCGCGAAAGTGTTCGGACCGATGAATAACAATTACCTCGGCATGAGCAACAGCGCGCTGATCGCGCTGAGCGTGATCGGTGTGTGGAAATTCGCCGGTTATTACATGCTGTTTTTCCTCGCCGGATTGCAGTCGATCCCCGCCTCGGCACGAGAAGCGGCGCTGATGGAAGGGGCATCGCGCCCGCAGGTTTTCTTCTATATCACGTTGCCGCTGCTGCGCCCGACCATCAGTTTTGTGGTCACTATTGCGCTGATTTATTCGATTACCCAGATCGACCACGTCGCTGTGATGACGCAGGGCGGGCCGAATAATGCCACCACCGTGTTGCTGTATTACATCCAGAGTCTGGCGAATGACACTCACGATTTAGGCAAGGCGTCGGCGGCGACCTTCCTGACGCTGGTACTGCTGTTTGGTTTTTCGATACTGAATTTACGCGTGCTGGAAAGAGGGGCTCACTATGAGCGTTGAAACGTCTGAAACGCCGGTGATGACCGGTAAAAAAATGCGGGCGGGCCTGCGTTCGCCCTCAATGCTGTTGCGTGGTGCGCGCCATTCGACACTGCCGGTTTTACTGCTGTGCGCAGCGTTTTTGTGGATGGCGCCTTTTCTGTGGATGCTGTCGTCTGCGTTCAGTGAAAGCAGTTTTTCTCCGGATATGGCCTCGCTGTTACCGCGTTTTCCGCTGACGTTGCAAAACTTTCGTGATGCGTGGGACAGCGCCGACTGGCTGCGGCTATATGCCAACACGCTCTTCTTCTCCTTCGGCACCTTTATGGTTCAGCTGGTGACGATCACCACTGCCGGTTACGTGTTCGCTTATCACGAATTTCGCGGCAAACAGACGCTGTTCTACCTGCTGCTGATCCAGCTGATGATCATGCCGGTGATTATGATGGTGCCGAACATGATGATCCTCAAACAGTTCGGGCTGCTCAATACATTGACCGGCGTGATGATGCCGTATTTCGCCTCAGCATTTGGCGTGTTCCTGATGCGCCAGGCATTCCTCAGTATTCCCCGTGAAATCGAAGAAGCCGCGCTGATGGAAGGTTGCCGCTGGTGGCAGGTGGTGTTCCGCGTGCTGATCCCGATGTCGTGGCCCGCCATTCTTGCCTTTGCCACCGTCAGCATTACCTATCACTGGAATGAATATCTGTGGCCGCTGATGGTGCTCAATGATCCGGACAAACAGGTGCTGACCGTCGGGCTGGTGTCCTTCGCGATGGGCGCGGAATCGGGTGGACAGTGGGGCTTAATTACTGCTGGCACGCTGATGGTGTGCCTGCCGCTGATGCTGGCGTTCATTATTTTTCAGAAACAGTTCCTGAAAAGCTTCGGCTTCTCGGGCATTAAATAAAGGGATCATCTATGTTTTTAGCTCAGATTTCTGACATGCACTTTCGCAGCCACGGCCGCAAACTGTATGACTTTATCGATGTGAACGGCTGTAACGCCGAAGTCGTCAGCCAGCTGAATGCGCTGGAAGAACAACCGGATGCGGTGGTGATCACCGGTGATATCGTCAACTGCGGTCTGCCGCAGGAATACGACGTGGCGCGCCGCACGCTGGGCAACCTGCGCTATCCGCTGTTTATCATTCCCGGCAACCACGACGACAAAGCGCAGTTTCTGGAAGCGCTGCATCCGCTTTGTCCGCAGCTTGGTACCGACCCGCAAAATATGCGTTACGCCATAGACGATTTCCCGATGCGTTTGCTGTTTGTCGATTCAAGCCTGGCCGGTGAGTCGAAAGGGTTCCTGACGCTGGAAACGCTGGCGTGGCTCGAAGGTCAGCTGGAGCAGGGCGGCGATAAACCGACGGCGGTGTTTATGCACCATCCGCCAGTGAAAGTCGGTTCGGCGCAGATGGACGCGATTTCCTGCGAAAACGGCGACCAGTTGCTGGCGCTGATCGACCGATTCCCGTCGCTGGTTCGCGTGTTCTGCGGTCACACGCACCGCCTGATTTTCACCCAGTACAAACAGGCGATCATCACCACCATCCCCGGCACGGTGCATCAGGTGCCGTATTACCATCATAATCCTGCGCCATTTTATAACCTCGAACCGGCGGCCTGCGTCATGCACCGTCTGGTGGATAACACCGGACTGGTCAGCTATCTGCATCCGCTATCGCAGTATCCGGGGCCGTATCTGTATGACGCGCAAATCAGTTGCCCGGTGGATGAGCAATGATGTCTGGCATTCGTCTGGAAAATATTACCAAACAGTTTGAAGGCAGCACGGCGGTGAATCAGCTGTCGCTGGATATCGCCGACGGTGAGTTTTTGGTGCTGGTCGGGCCGTCGGGTTGCGGCAAAAGTACCTTGCTGCGTTTACTGGCCGGGCTGGAAGAAGTCAGTGACGGTCGCATTATGCTCGACGGCAATGACATTTCCGGATTGTCGCCGCGTGAACGTAATTTCTCGATGATCTTCCAGAACTACGCGCTGTTCCCGCACATGACCGTCGAGCAAAACATTACATTCGGTATGCGCATGCGCAATGAACCGAAAGATCAGCACAAGGCGCGCGTAGATCGCGTGGCCGGATTATTGCAGCTGGAACACTTGCTCAAACGCAAACCGGGCAACTTATCCGGCGGGCAGCGTCAGCGTGTGGCGATGGCGCGTGCGATTGTGCGGGATCCGAGGCTGTTTCTGATGGATGAACCGCTGTCGAATCTCGATGCACGGCTGCGCACGGAAGTGCGTGACGGCATCATGCAACTGCATCAGCAGCTGAAAACCAGCACCGTTTACGTCACCCACGATCAGATGGAAGCCATGACGATGGCCGACAGGATCGCGGTACTCGATAAAGGCCATCTGCAACAAATCGGCGCACCGGAAACGCTTTACGCGCATCCGGCAAACCTGTTTGTTGCCGGGTTTATCGGCACACCGTCGATGAATCTTTTTCTGCTGCCGTGCACCGCTGGCGTACTAACAGTCGAAAACCAGCCAGTGCGCCTGCCCCAGACTGAACATGCGCAGGCGCAGAATGAGGTGTATCTGGGCATCAGACCCGAGCACATCAGCGACCGGCCGGTGGAGGGCGAGAGCCTGCAATTGCAGGCGACGCTGACCTGTCGCGAGTTGCTCGGCGCGGAATATCTTTGCCATGCCGACACCCCGCTCGGGAAAATTCGTTACGTTCGTAAAAACCAGCTGCGGGAAAACAGCGGGGACATTCCACAACCCGGCGACCGCATCACGTTGTATTTCTCTTTGCACGACCTTCATCTTTTTTCAGGCCAAAACCAGCAGAATCTGCACCGGGAGAATCACCATCATGCGTAAAGTTCATGCGCTGGCGCTCGCCATCGGCTTCATGGCCGCAGGCACAGCGTCCGCCAAAGAAAATATTGATTTTATGTTCCCTGCGCCGGTTGACGGCAAGCTGACCATGGAAATGACCCGCGTTATCAAAGAGTTTAACCAGTCACAAAATGATGTCGAAGTGCGCGGCATTTTTACCGGCAGCTACGACACCACCAAAGTCAAAGCCGAAGCGGCGGCGAAATCTGGTCAGCCACCGGCGCTGGTGATTATGTCAGCTAACTTCACGGCGGATCTGGCGATCAAAAATGAAATTCTGCCGATGGATGAACTGTTCAAATTTGGCGACCAGAAAGCCACGCCATTCCTGACGCAAAACTTCTGGCCTGCCATGCGCCAGAACGCGCAGGTGAATGGTGTGACGTACGCCATTCCATTCCATAACTCGACGCCAATTCTGTATTACAACAAGACGATGTTCGCCAAAGCGGGCATTACCGCGCCGCCGAAAGACTGGGATGAATTGCTGGAAGATTCGAAAAAGCTGACAGATTCGGCAAAAGGGCAGTGGGGCATCATGTTGCCATCAACTAACGATGACTACGGCGGCTGGATTTTATCAGCGCTGGTGCGCGCTAACGGCGGTCAGTATTACAACGCCGATTATCCGGGAGAAGTGTATTACGACAAACCTTCCACCCTGGGCGCGCTGCACTTCTGGCAAAATCTGGTGTACCGCGACAAAGTAATGCCGCCGGGTGTGCTGAACTCCAAACAGATCAGCGCCGCGTTTTTCTCCGGTAAACTCGGCATGGCGATGCTCAGCACCGGCGCGCTGGGCTTTATGCGTGAAAACACCAAAGATTTCGAGCTGGGCGTGGCGATGATGCCCGCCAAAATGCGTAACGCAGTAACCATCGGCGGGGCGAGTCTGGTGAGCTTCAAAGGCATTTCCGACGAGCAGAAAAAAGCGGCTTATACCTTCCTGCAATATCTGGTCAGCCCGAAAGTGAACGGCGCATGGAGCCGCTTTACCGGTTATTTCTCACCGCGTATGGCGTCTTATGACACACCGGAAATGAAAGAGTATCTGGAGAAAGATCCGCGAGCGGCAATTGCGCTGGAACAGCTGAAATACGCCTATCCGTGGTATGCGACGTATGAAACCGTGGCCGTACGTCAGGCGATGGAAAACCAGCTGGCAGCGCTGGTCAATGATGAAAAGGTCACGCCGGAAGCGGCGGCGGCACAGGCACAGAAAGACGCTGACACCCTTCTGAAACCTTATGTGGAATCAACGGCACTGACTGTTCCGAAGTAGGTGTTTTGTAGCGCCTCCCCTTCGCAGGGGGAGACGCTACAACCAGCCGGTTTTCTTCCTTTTCACAGGAAGGAGCAAAAAAATTACTTCAGCCAGCCCTGCTGATGCGCGTTATCCAGATGACTGCGGATGTGCAGCCACAGTTCAGGATGGATATCGGCGATAAAGGCATTACGTGCCAGAACCTGCTCCAGACGGATATTGTTTTCCACCCAGCTCTGACCCTGATTATTCAGGTTCATGACCATCGGCATCACGCGGTCGATCACCAGCGCAAAGCGCGCTTCCGGGGTTTCGCCCGTTTCGTATTCATTCCACAAATCCAGGAATTGTGTGCTTAGCGGGGCAGGCAGCAGGCCAAACAGGCGTTTTGCTGCAATGATTTCCTGATCGTGAACCGCCGCGCGGGCAGCGAGATCGTAAACCAGCACATCACCGGCATCGATTTCGACGATGTCGTGGATCAGTGCCATACGGATGACTTTATTAATATCAACGCCTTCCGGCGCAAAAGGAGCCAGAGACATTGCCGCCACGGCGAAATGCCAGCTGTGTTCCGCAGAGTTTTCCTGACGCTCAGTGCCTAACACTTTGGTGCGACGTTGCACGCTTTTCAGCTTGTCGATTTCCATCAGAAACTGAAAAACTTCGGTCATTGCCCCAAAATTCAGCGGGGTAGTTGCTGCAGACATACTAAAACCTTAGTCATATTGACGGCATGGTAAACGGCGTTATTTTCATTTTTCCGCTACACCTTAGTCGCTTGATATAAAAAAATCATGTTTTTGGGTGCGGAAAATCCCGCTGCAGTCTGAATGTAACATTGGTAAATTATAAACAAAGCGAATGAATTGAAGAGGTTCACAGTCGCGGATGCGTGAAATGATGATCCGGCTAAGAGACTGTTACATCAGATAATACTCATTTTAAGCTTACAGATGTACACTGGAATTGTTCTCAGTTAAGCTAATTCCGTCGGAACGTTTTATAAACAATGATTTTTACTTTTTTGTCTTGAGGATCCTCAACGTATGGGTAAGTCGTCTCCATCACCACAGGGATATCCGTGGGCTGAAGAAATTGCCAACAGTCTGAGTCACGGCGTTGGTCTGGTTTTTGGAATTGTCGCGCTGGTGCTGTTGCTGGTTCAGGCAGTTGGCGATAACGCCAGCGCCATGGCGATCACCAGTTACAGTTTGTACGGCGGCAGCATGATTTTGCTGTATCTGGCTTCCACGCTATATCACGCGATACCGCATCAGAAAGCCAAATACTGGCTGAAAAAATTTGACCACTGCGCGATTTATTTGCTGATCGCCGGGACCTACACGCCGTTTCTGCTGGTCGGGCTTAACTCCCCGCTGGCAAAAGGATTAATGGCAGTGATCTGGGGGCTGGCGCTGTTCGGCGTGATTTTTAAACTGGCGTTTGCGCACCGGTTTGAGGTGCTTTCGCTGGTCACCTATCTGACCATGGGCTGGCTGTCGTTAATTGTCATCTACCAGCTGGCGACTAAACTTTCGCTGGGTGGCGTGGCATTACTGGCGCTGGGCGGCGTGGTTTACACGCTGGGCGTTATTTTCTACGCTTCGAAACGCTTTCGCTTCGGTCATGCCATCTGGCACGGGTTTGTACTCGGCGGCAGCGCCTGCCACTTTTTAGCCATCTATTTTTACGTCTGATTTGTTCAGTGAAAGTCAGAAAAAGAAAAGCGGAGCCTGATGCTCCGCTTTTTTGTGCCTGCTATTTGCCCGTATTGTCTGACCACCATTGCACCAGCGAAGGCACAGGCCGCAAGTCGTAATGCGCTTCGCCCAGCAGATGGTTGAGGATTTTCGCTGAGCGCCACGCGGTCAGCGTCAGTTGCCCTTCGGCGCTGCCGTGGCTGTGAATACCGGCATTCACCGCGTAAATGCGGTTCTGCTCAGGGCCGTCCCAGCGCAGGTTGAAATTAGGCTGAAGTGGCAGATGTTGTTCGCGATCGTAAGGAATGCGGTCAAGCAACGGCTCGAGATAATCCGGTAAACCGGGGCGATAGCCGGTCGCCAGAATCACGATATCGGCACTGAAATGCTCCTCGCATTTTTCCAGTCCGTGTTTTGCCTGCAAACTGAAATCGCCCGCAGCGTTACGTACGATATGATCGAGCGCGCGGTGTGGCAGTAAACGCACGTTACGCGGCTGATGCAGCACATCGAAACGGTGGTAAAGCTGCTTATAAATATCTTCCAGCGTGTGATAACTGATGCCATCGGAAGGTAGTTTTTGCGTGGCGATTTCCTGCTCACGTACATCTTCCGGCAGCGTATAAAAGTAATTCACATACTCCGGCGTGAAATATTCATTGGTGAAAATAGATTCATCCAGCGGCTGAAAATTCGGACGTCGTGATATCCAGCTCAGTTCTGCAAATTCGCCCCAGTGGCCGCTTAATGCGTTGAGAATAATGTCCGCGCCGCTTTGTCCGCCACCGACCACCGCCACGCGTTTCCCGGTGAAATCCGGTTCGCGCAGTTCAACCTCAGCCGCATGAAAACAATTTTCTCCCAGCGCCGAACGCGCCGGTTTGGGGATCCACGGCGCATGGCCGGTACCGAGGCAAATATTGCGCGCACGGTGCTCGCCTTTTTTACTCTGCACGACAAATTCCTGCCGCTTGTCATCGAAATTAATGCGCTCAACCGGCTCGGAAAAATGCAGGTCAGGAATGCGGTCGCACGCCCAGCGCAGATAATCGGAAAACTCGTCGCGGCTGATGATCAGCTGTTCCGTTGCCAGAAAGCGGTAAATTTTCTTTTGTTCCACCAGATAATTGATGAAAGAAAACTCGCTGCGCGGGGCAACGGTGGTCACCAGATCCTGCAATACATAGGTTTGCATGGTGGCTGTCGGCAGTAACATGCCGGGGTGCCAGCTGAATTCCGGACTGGCGTCAAAGAAAGCGGCGTCGAGTTTTCCGGTATCTTTTGCCATGGCGGCGAGGCTTAAATTAAAGGGGCCAATACCAACACCTATCAAATCCTTCGCGGGCATCTTTCTGTTCCTTGTGTTTTTAGGATATTTTGGAAACTCTGTTAAGCATAGATCAGCCTCCCGTGACTGACATTGTTCTCGATAACTTATCGAAATATTCCTAAACTCAGAGACTTCGCCGTTCCTTACTCAATGATTAAAAAGGATTTGCTATGACCCGCCTGCGCCGTTTTAAACAAGTTGATGTGTTCACCGCCCAGCCGCTAAAGGGCAACGCACTGGCCGTGATACTTGATGCTGAAGGACTGACCGACGCCGAAATGTTTGCGATGGCCCGCTGGACAAATCTGGCGGAAACGGCGTTTGTGCTCAAACCCGCCTCACCGGAAGCCGATTATCGCGTGCGGATTTTTACTACCGATAAAGAACTGCCGTTCGCCGGACATCCGACGCTTGGCACAGCGTACGCGCTGTTGCAAAGCGGACTGAAGCCGAAAAATCCGGGATATCTGGTGCAGGAATGCGGAGTCGGGCTGGTGCAGGTGAAACAGCTGTCAGAAGGCGGACAGGCATTTTCCGCCCCCTCTGCGGCGCAGACACCGCTAGATGTTCAGCATCTGGAACTGCTGTCCACGGCATTACGTGGCGGAAAGATTCAGGCGGATGTTGCGCCGGTCAAAGTCGATATGGGGATTATCTGGCTGGTAGTACGGATGGAAAGCGCGCAGGACTGCCTGAATATTACCGCTGATGCGGCGGCAGTCAGCCAGCTGCAAACGCAACTTGGGATTAACGGGATCGCGGTCTACGGCCTGCACGATAAAAACGGCCCGGCGGATTATGAAGTGCGCGCACTGATCGACGAAGACGGCGTGTTGAAAGAAGATCCGGTCACCGGCAGCGCCAATGCCTGTCTGGCGCGCGTGCTCAAAGCAGCTAATTTTCCCGACGGAGAACATATGGCACAAACTTATCGCGTGCGGCAGGGGACTAAACTCCAGCGCGATGGCCGCGTGACGGTAACGTTTGTCGATGGCGAACCCTGGATCGGTGGCGATACATGTACGCTGATCGACGGCACGTTAGATCTCTGATCCGCGTGATCGCGCACGGTCGCTGCCGGAACGTATCGAGACTATTTGTCGCTCATGACGAGTAAATACCGGCACGGCTCAGTGCCGGGATTACTGAATGTGACAGGCAGGTCGACGCCAAAAGTCAGCACATCGCCTGCCGATAACGCATATTTTTCCGCACCGTAATCGATCGTCAGCGACCCTTCCACCATCCATAAACGCTGTTTATAAGCCTGATGGCTCCAGCCCGGATAACTGACGCGCGCGCCAGCCGGCAGCGTGATTTCCACCAGTTCCGGCCCACCGTTTTCCTCATGCGACGTCACCTGACGCCGCAGATATCCGATATCCGGATCCTGCCAGACCTCCTGCTGTGCCAGCGGTCGTAATGGCGCGGGCTGTTCGTTATCCTCTGACAGCAATTGCGCCAGCGAAACGCCCAGACTGGCGGCCAGACGGCCTAAAAGGCTGGCGCTCGGGCTGCTGTCCTGCCGCTCAATTTTGGAGATCATCGCTTTACTGACACCCGAACTGCTGGCCAGTTGTTCCAGGCTCAAACCCTGTGTTTTACGCAAAGACTGCAAACGCGTGGCGATCAGTTGGTCGATTGACATGGGATCTGTTCCGTTGTTTACTTTTGTAGAATTAATTCTACTATAGTGGAATTAAACCTCAAACGGAAGCCACCGGGGAAAACTGATGAAACTGATCACCTGCACCGAACGCCAGCACGCTGTCGCTATTCTGGATATTTTTAATGATGCGATCCTGACATCCACCGCGCTGTATGACTATAAACCGCGTCATATCGATACCATGACATCCTGGTTTGCCACTAAACTCACCAATAACTTTCCGGTGATCGGACTGGAAGATCAGCAGGGCGCGCTGCTGGGTTTTGCCAGTTACGGCACGTTTCGGGCCTGGCCTGCATATAAATATTCGGTCGAACATTCCATTTATATTCATAAAGATCACCGCGGTAAAGGGCTGGGCAAAGTCCTGCTTAATGCGCTGGTGGATGCCGCCCGTGAACATGGCGTACATACGCTGATTGGCGCGATTGATGCGGCCAACAGCGGCAGTATTGCTCTGCATGAAAAAAACGGATTCAGTCATACCGGGACCATTAAACAGGCGGCATTTAAATTTGACCGCTGGCTGGATCTGGCCTTTTATCAGATGATCCTCGACACGCCCTTAAAACCGGTGGCAGGCTAAAAATCCGGCACAGAATGAGAAAGCAAGAGCCGGAGGGTGCAAGGGATAATGGCGGCTTATGCTGACAGTTATCCAGTCGGGAAACGCGAGGCAAATATGTCAGGTAAAACACGAGTCATCAACAATACGGTAGCGGAAAACTCAGCCTCTGCGCATTTGCAGGATCCGCGCTGGCAGGCGGTTGTCAGCTGTGATGCAAATGCGGATGGCAAATTTGTTTATGCGGTAAAAACCACCGGAATTTACTGCGCTCCTTCATGCCCGTCGCGGCAGCCAAATCCGGAAAATATTCTCTATTTTGATGATGCCGAAGCCGCAGAACAGGCAGGATTTCGTCCGTGCAAACGCTGCCGTCAGGGACTGATTTCACTCGCCCAGTTTCACGCTCAGCGGGTAGCTCAGGCCTGCCGCTTGCTGGAGAGATCTGCCGACATGCTGACGCTCAATCAGCTGGCCGCCGAAGTAGGCATCAGTGCTTATCACTTTCATCGCCTGTTTAAGGCGCAAACCGGCGTGACGCCTAAAGAATATCAGCAGGCGCAGCGCGCCCGGCGCGTACGTGAAAAACTGACTGATTCTGCAACGATAACCGAAGCGATCCACGCGGCAGGATATCCTTCTGATGGCCGGTTTTACGAAACGTCCGCAGCCACGCTGGGCATGACGCCGCAAAATTTCCGTTCCGGCGGCCGCGATGTGCGCGTCTGGTTTGCTGTCGGAAAATCTTCACTTGGCGATATTCTGGTTGCCGAAAGTCAGCGGGGGATCTGCGCTATTTTACTGGGGGACGACCCTGAACAGCTGATCAATGAGCTACAAAACAGTTTTCCACAAGCGGAATTACTGGGCGGCGATGCGGATTTCGAACAGCGAATTACTTTGGTTGTTGGCTTTGTTGAAGCACCCCAGATTGGGCTTGATTTGCCGCTGGATATTCGCGGGACGGCGTTCCAGCAGCGCGTGTGGCAGGCATTACGTGATATTCCGCCGGGAAACACCGCCAGTTATGCCGAGATTGCCACTAAAATTGGTTCGCCTAAATCAGTCCGCGCAGTGGCCGGAGCCTGCGCCGCAAACCTGCTGGCGGTCGCCATTCCCTGTCATCGGGTGGTTAAAACGGGCGGTAATATTTCCGGTTACCGCTGGGGCGTGGAACGAAAACGCAGTTTGCTGGCGCGGGAAGAGAAAGGCTGACTATACTCAGCTGACTTCATGATTTCCGAAACTTTTACTAACGAGGAATGCCGTGCCAGCCTGCATTTTACGGATTGCTGAACCGAAAGATATCGACTCACTTGCCCGATTACACGTTGCTATCTGGCGGGATACTTATCGTGAACTGGCTCCACCGGAAGCGTTTACGGCGCTTGATGTGCCGCGCCGTAAATCCTTCTGGCAGGATAAATTCGATCATCCTGCTGCCGGCCAGGGCATTTTTATCGCCGAGGTTGAGGGCGAATTAGCCGGATTCAGTCTGGCTTCAGCTTCCTCAAACCCTGAATTTGACGATATGGCCGAAATTAAATTCCTGTACGTTTCACCGGAATTTAAGCGTCAGGGGATCGGCAGGTTGCTGATTGCCAAAGCCGCAACACATCTGGCTGATGAAGGTTTCAAAAGTGCAGGGCTGGGGGTGGTAGAAGGCAACGAGCCTGCAATTGAGTTCTATCGCGCTTTAGGGGGGCGGGAATCCGGGCGCTATACCGATGCCGGTCCGCTGTGGCGTTCGCCTAATATTATCTATGCGTGGCCTGATGTCAGGGTACTGTCTGCGCTGAATTCCTGAGTTGTTTTATCTGAATAAACAGTTCTGCCTGCGTCAGTAAACAACGCAGGCAATGCCTGTCAGCGCAGCTCTTCCAGACGCTGCTTCTGCTGACCTTGCGCATTGAAATTATCTGCACTTAACCAGCGATCAAACGCTGCCTTAGAAGCCGGCCATTCGTGGTCAAGAACCGAATACCAGCAGGTATCGCGATTGTGGCTTTTATTGATGATCGCCTGACGGAACATACCTTCATACTCAAACCCGAAGCGTTTTGCTGCCAGTTTCGACGGCTCATTCAGGCTGTGGCATTTCCATTCGCAGCGGCGATATTTCAAGGTATCGAACAGATAACGTTGCAGCAGGTAAATGGCTTCAGTGCCAAAACGTGTGCGTTTCATCAGCGGTGACCAGTTCACCCAGCCAATTTCGGCAACACCATTCACGGCATCAATACGCATCAGAGAAACGCTGCCCACGGCGCGCTGTGTTTCGTTATCCACCACTGCGAAAAACAGCGGGTCTTCACTTTTTTCCTGCTGGGAAATAAACAGATCGCAATCTGACTGAGTGGCAGGGCGGTCGACGGCGAGATAGGTCCAGTCCCGATTGTCATCAATGCTATGCCAGGCGTTAAATAAATCCTTACTGTGGCGTTCGCAAGTCAGAGGCTCAAGATGACACCAGAGGCCATCGAGCTGTACATGTGCAGGGCGCTCGCGGGGCTGCCAGTCGGGAAGGGCGTCACCGATGGGTTGGCCAAAGTGGTTCAGGGTGGTCATAGCAGTTCCCATTTTACTATTAATGAACTTCCATAAAATCAGAATGGAATGACAGCTGCAACCTGCACTTCAATAAAAATCCGGAAAGCGGGCGGCGGCCCGCTTCGTTAAGACTGGCGCACTATAAGCGCCCGCCACTGCCACAAATCCTGATTTTTTCTTCCACGACTTTTTGCATCGCGAGTTTCCCCGGCACGATATATTTTCGCGGATCGTTAGCGTCCGGATGTTCTGCAAAATATCCTTTCACAGCATCGGCAAAGGCAATTTTCAGTTCGGTCGCGACATTGACTTTGCAGATCCCTAAACCGATTGCCTGGTGGATCATCTCCTCCGGAATACCCGATGCGCCATGCAGAACCAGCGGAATATCAACCTGCTGGCGGATTTGTCCAAGACGGATGAAATCCAGTTGAGGTTCTCCCTGATACAAGCCGTGAGCAGAACCAATAGCGACGGCCAGCGAATCAATACGAGTCGCTTCAACAAAGTGTTTCGCCACTATCGGATCAGTAAAGAAGCTGTCGCCTTCCTCCACTACAAGGTCGTCTTCCTGACCGCCCAGACGACCTAATTCCGCTTCGACACTGGCATCAAAGACATGACACAGCCTGACAGCTTCGCACACCTGTTTGATATTGTCTGCCAGCGGGAAGTGCGAGGCGTCTATCATGACAGAGCGGATCCCTGCCCGGACTTTGCTTTCAATGTCACCATGATCTTCATGATGATCCAGATGCAGTGCCAGTGGAATGCGGTATTTTCGTGCCGCTTCCTGACATATCGAGATCAGATAATCTGTTCCTGCATAACTGAATGTGCCTGGTGTTCCTGCAAGGATCACCGGAGAACTCATGGCCGCTGCGGTTTCGGCTACCACCTGCACCGTTTCCAGATTGTGGACGTTGAACGCAGGCACGGCATAACCGTCGCGCTGAGCGGCAAGCAGCATTTCCCTGTTTGAAATCAGATACATTGTTTCAGCTCCCTGTCATATCCAGTAAAATTTTCCCTGTCATCGGCTTACCTGCGAGTGCCGTAACTTCCCTGACAAATTGTTCCGGTGCTCCAATGCTTGCGATCAGCGTTTCAAGATTTATCTTTTTCTCTGCAAAAAGTTGTGTCGCCTGCTGCCATTCGCTGCCGGGCCATGGGTTTGAATAATTCATCCAACTGCCCAGCAATGTCAGTTCTTTACGCAGGATATGGCTGAAGGTAGAAACGTTCAGGGTTAGGTCCTTGTGTAACGTCCCGACCAGCGCAACCTGCGCTTTAGGGCCGGCGATATCGAGGGAAAGCGCAACAGTTTGCGGTGTGCCCGCTGTTTCTATGATCAACTGGTTAAAACGTCTTTCTTGTGTTTTCTGCCGGATGTCGTCTGCACTCAGCGTTGCGCTGTTAAAGGCATGACTGGCACCGGTTTCCAGCGCAAGAGCCAGACGCTGAGGATTAATATCAATAGCCGTCACCGATTTTGCGCCCAGTGCGCTGGCCGCCTGAATGATGAGTTGTCCGATGGTACCTGCGCCAATCACAATGACCTCTTTGTCCTGACAGCCACCAGCCAGTTTGAGGGCATGTAAACCTACCGTAATGGGCTCAAGGAATGCGCCCTGCAAAAGGGAGGCATTCTCTGGCAATTTGAGTAAGTTTTTGCGGGAAACCACCGCATATTCAGCGTGTCCTCCCTCGCGGCGGGAGCCAACAAAGTTATAGTGTTTGCACTGCGCATAAGCGGCTTTCTTGCACTCGTCACATTCAAAGCATGGGAGTAAAGGAACGCAGGCCACGGCATCACCTTCCTGTAGGTCGTAAATATCTTCCCCGATACTGACGACATGACCGCTAAATTCATGTCCGAGGGTAATGGGATAAAAATGCGAGCTGTTTGCGAAGATACGTGGGATATCTGACCCGCAAAGTCCTGAATAGGCGATGCGAACCAGCACATCATCTGAGCTGTTGAGTTCCGGAATCGGGCGCTCTTCAACTGTCATCTTCCCGCCGGTGTGTACCACAACAGATTTCATAGTCGGTTTCCTTAAGCGGGGGGGATCCCCCCGCTGAGATGAAGTTAAGAATTGGCCTGTGCAATAACTGCCTGTTTTTTAGCCTGAGTAAACTGGCGGGCACGACGCCATGTCAGGAAGACCCCGATGGCATAGAAGACGCCGATCACGCTCAGTCCAGCGATGTTCTTCAGTGTGCAGAGCTGAATCAGCAGATAGGTGACAGGTGAACCGCCCTGATCCATAGAGGCTACTCTTCCGCCTGCGGTAAGCGCGCCAGCATTGGCAGCCAGTTGCGTATGCAGTTCAATCGTCTGAGTAGCAATCCACAATGTGATGCTCATGATGATGCAGCCGGAGATAAGCGTGCGGAACAAGTTACCCTGATGCACGGCTACGGCGATGGCAACGAAGAAACCGATAGTGGCGAGATCCCCGAACGGCAGAACCTGATTGCCTGGTACCAACACTGCAATCAGGATGGTCAACGGAATGAAGATCAGGCTGGCAGATACCACTGCAGTGTGGCCGAGCAGCAGTGCGGGATCCAAACCAATCAGGAATTCCTGTCCGCCAAAGCGTGCTTGCAATCGAGTACGGGCATGGCGGGCAATTGGGGTTAAGCCGTCCATGATGGGTTTGATCACTCGTGGCATCAGGAGCATCACTGCCGCTGTTTTCACAGCCAGCTGCAGTACGCCCTTAACATCGTAACCGGCGAGGAAACCAATAATCAGCCCCATCACAAAGCCGACGGTGACCGGTTCCCCAAAGGGACCGAAACGTTTTTGAACATCGTCAGCGCTGAAGTGGATTTTGTTCAGCCCCGGGATTTTCTCAATGATGGTATCAACCAGTACGGCAATCGGGCCGAGATAGGCTGAAGAACCATGCGGAATCGCAATGCCTTCGAGGTTAAAGAAATCCCGGGTATCTTTCGCAAACCAGTCACCCAGTTTGTAGATAAACGCTGCATGTACAACGACACCCATAATCCCCAGCCAGTAAGAGCCGGTGGCCAGATGCAGCATGGCGCCAGTGAACGTCATGTGCCAGATGTTCCAGATATCCACATTGACTACACGCGTCATGCGGGTCAGCAACATCACAATATTCACACCTATGGCAATCGGAATGGCAACCAGTGCAATTTGTGAAGCCCAGGTCATTGGAGACGAACCTGGCCAGCCAATATCAACCACCTGCAGGTTGATTTCGAAGTGCTCTGCCATGGCTTTTGCCGCAGGCCCGATGGAGTCGAGCATCAGGCCGATGACTAATCCAATCCCGACAAAACCTATACCGATATGAATTGCCGATTTAAATGAATCCCCCAGTTTCATTCCTAATATCAGAGAGAAAACAATAATCACGCCGGGCAACATGACTGTTGGACCCAGATCGAGGATGTAGCGCATTATTTCAGTAAACATGGCTTACTCCTGTAACAGGGTCAGTATTTGCTGGCGCAATGTATCCATGCCCACACCCGAGATGAACGGCATCCCATGAACCACCGGAATGGTGCCGAATGTACGGTCGACTCTGGCAGTGGTACAAATCAGATGAGCACCGTCCATGTAGGTTTCGATCTCCGTTACGCGACACTGTACGAGATCCACTTGTATGCCGTGTGCCTCACACAGTTCTTTGATTTCTTCCGCTGCCAGCGTAGATGTGGCAACGGCTCCGCCACAGGCGACAATAATTTTTCGCTTCACGTTAAGGCTCCTTAATAGGTTGTTTTTGATATTATTTTTTTAGGTAAGACGTCGGGTTCAATGCTGAGAATGCAATCAGGTGCAAGCGGCGGATTGCTTCTCCGGTGATGAGATAAAAATGTGTTTTTTAAACAGCGTGGAAAGCTGTTCTTCAGGCACCGTCAGCAAACTTTCGCAAAAAGCGGAGTCTTGCAACTGGCTGAATAACTGGCGTAATAACTTCAGCTGTTCGGCCGGATGGGTGACTATCAGGGCAATAATCAGTGACGCAGGAATGGTTCCGTCATCATCTGCCTGAAAAAATTCCACTGCTGTATCGGGCCTGATGAGATAAATGGCCGGACTGCGGGCATGTGTCGCTTCACAGTGGGGAATGGCGACTGCATGATGTTCCAGCTGGATCCCTGTTGGAAATTCAGCTTCGCGGTTTAGCAGCGCTAGCGGATACGTTGTTTCCACTACGTCTTCCTGCACCATACGTTCACCGATATGCGTGAGCGCCTCGTGATAATCCGCAAAACTGATGCCGGTTTTAACGAAAACCTCGCAGTTACGCATGGCAGGCTCCTTCCTGAAGGGTTTGCGCAGGCGTGCAGCCGAAATGGTAAGCGCGTAAAACATCCTGAATTTTATCGAGAATAAGTTCGTGCGGATCGCTGGCGAGTTCCCCGGTCATTACCCTTTCAAACTGAGCGGGGAGGTACTGGCTCAGTAATCCCAGAGGGATTTCCACTGATTGCAGGTTGGCGATTAAGACTTCCATCGCACGGTTAATGCGGGCGTGAGGCCAGTAGTAGCGTATGCGATCTGACAGGCTGAAATGCAGGTCGATGAGCGAAAGGCTAAATGTCGAATGGTAATATTTTTTCCAGTAACCTGGCTCATCCAGCATAACGCTATCTATAACCGTCAGGATCTGGCTGCGGGACTCAGCTGCGATCAGTACCTGTTCAATGTTTGCCAGTGCGAAGACGGCTTCCCGTAAGGCAAAAGTCAAAGCTGGACCCACTTTCAGGATGGCAAAGTGGTCATTCACCAGGCTGCGGTAGGAATCACGGGTCTGGTAATCAGTAGAATGTGCTTCGTAAATTAGCGGGGTAGTCGCAATGTACGCAGACAGATCCCGGGCGAGTTCGGGCTGGTAGTGGATTACACGGCTATGATCGAATTCCACCCCAGGCTGGACTACGACGGCGATAATCCTGTTTATTGCATCATTCAGCCCGAGTTCAGCAAATGCCTGATGGTGCATATCGAGTGTGGCTTTGGCGTCTGCGGCTTTTGTGACATGAACATGCTCGATGGAGGAGGATTCACCGCCGGGCACAGGAACTTCTGTACCAATGACATAGGTCAGCAGCTTTTTCTGTTCTGGAGTAGCTACCCTTTCTGCGACCTGACATAAACGCGCAGCGCGTTGAGCCACAACAAGTGGATCCAGAGGGACAGGATCGTCCAGGCAGGACATGGACGCATCCAGATGAATTTTGCTGAACCCCGCTTCGACATAGCGGGCAATCAGCACCTCGGCTTTTGCCATTGCACTTTCAGCGGTTTCGTTCTGCCAGCAGTTTGGCCCCAGATGATCCCCACCTAAAATCAGACGATGCATCGGGAACCCCATATTTTCAGCAATCGCGAGAACGAAATCTCGAAAATCCATCGGCAGCATCCCGGTGTAACCGCCAAACTGATTGACCTGATTTGAGGTCGCTTCGATCAGCACTTTGCGCTCTGTATGCAGGTCTTCACGTAATGCCGCTTCAATCACAAGAGGATGCGCAGAGCACACTGAGCAGATACCCATTCTTTCGCTTGTCTTGTGTTTAGCAATAATGTCTTTCATTTTGTGCCTCCGTTTGTTTCCGAAGAGGATCGTACCTTTACAAAAGCCAAACAATAGCGTTTTCTGCATTATGTGATGGCGATCGAAATGTTTCGTAAGTTTATTGCATTCGTTTTCTTTCGTTTCAGGAGGCGTCTCGGGAAATGATAAGATAAAGTTTGAGAATGCAGCCCAGGCACATCGGGAGTTGCTATGATTCACAGCGCAGGGAATTTTTACTCCTCATTAAGGTGCCTTTTGTTTACACTGTGAGGAAGATGACCTTTCGGATTACTCATGATGAATACTTATGAACGTCGCAATAAAATCATTGATTTAGTGAATGAAAATGGCAGTGTCCTGGTGGCTGACCTTTCGAGTGCTTTCGAAGTTTCAGAGGTGACCATTCGTTCGGATTTGAGTTTGCTGGAGCAAAAGGGCGCACTTAGCCGTTTTCATGGTGGTGCGGCAAAATGGACTGCGAAGGAAGCTTCCGGTCACGAAAAACAGCCGGGAGAGTTGGTACTGGAAGAACGCTACCTTCAGGCCAGCGACCCGAAAAAACGTATCGCACAGGCGGCAGCTGGCATGGTTAAGCCCGGCGATACCGTGATCCTCGACAGTGGGAGCACAACGATGCTACTGGCTGAGGAGTTAGTAAAATCAGGGGACATCACGGTTATCACCAATAATCTTCCTGCTGCTTTTGTTCTCTCTGAAAACCCCGACATCACGCTGGTGGTCTGCGGGGGTACGCTTCGCCATAAAACCCGATCCTTACATGGCAATATCACGGAATATGCGTTGCAGGGTATCGTCGCTAACCTGATGTTTGTCGGCGCTGACGGCCTTGATGCGGCGACCGGGATTACTACCTTTAATGAAGGTTACAGCATCAGCGGAATTATGGCCGAGGCCGCTCAGCATGTCGTGGTTGTTACCGATTCCACCAAATTTGGACGACGCGGTTATAACCTCGTGCTGCCTATGGAAAAAATTGACACCATCATTACTGACGCAGGTATCGGCAATGATGTGCTGCAGGCGCTTCAGCAAACGTCGACAGAGATTTTTGTTGTTTAATCTTATCCGGTTTCTGACTTCAACCCGTGCTGACTTTATGGCCGCTGATGATAAAAAGATACTGGCACAACTGAGGGTTGCGCAGACGCGCGAGAAAAATTTTAACTGTTTCAGTAACAGCTATTGATAAGTGGAAGCGGTATTAATAAAGAAGGCCGCAGAGTAAGATCTCTGCGGTGACGGGAAGGCAATCAGGATTTTTTGTTATAAACTTCAAAAGTGAAGTATTTCTTTTCCAGCGTCTGATAAGTGCCGTTTTTGTGGATTTCTGCCAGCGCATGATTAATCAGTGTGAGATGCGCCATATCGTCCTTGCGCAGGCCTATTGCCGTGCCTTCACCCAGGTAATGGGTGTCCGTCAATGGCTCACCGGCAAAAGCATACCCCGCGCCTTCAGGCGTTTTTAGAAAGCCCGTTTCTGCTGCAGCTGCATTAGTCAGGGTGACATCAATGCGTCCAGACGCAAGATCCTGATTAACAAAATCCTGATTCTGATATGAGATGACATCTACACCTTTCTTCTGCCACTCACCCTGCGCGTAGGCTTCCTGCGTGGTGCCCTGTGCCACACCGACGGTTTTTCCTTTCAATGAATCCGCTGTGGGTTGCAAACCGCTGCCTTTCTTTGCAATTAACACACTGGGTACGTGATAAAGCATGTCTGAGAAATTGACCTGCGTTTTACGTTTTGGCGTCATGGACATTGCAGAGAGTACCGCATCAAACTTTTTAGCGTTCAGCGCCGGGATAATGCCGTCATAGGCGGTTTCGACCCATTCACATTTCACTTGTGCCTGCGCGCAAATGGCATTGCCTAAGTCGATATCAAAACCGACCAACTGACCATCTGGTGCTTTGGATTCAAAAGGTGGGAAAGAGGGATCGACGCCAAAGCGCAACGTAGTTTCTGCCTGTGCCAGGCCGCTGGTGGCCGATAATGTCGCGATGATAAGAAGGGTGATTTTTTTCACAAGTTTTCTCCGGTGATGCTCAATAAAAACAATCCCCCGCCTGGCTGTGGCGAGGGTAAAGGAGGGGGATATATTTTGAATATGACGACTGGACTTATTGTGGTCAAGCGGCAAACTTATGTTCAAAACGGGCAATAGTGTGACATAGGGGGGATTGGTTTTTGGGCAGAATAAGTGAGGGGATTAGGGTGGGGATTGCAGGGTAAGTTCTGAATAACATTTTAAAAACAACAGGATAAATCTGCTGAAGCTAACAGCCAAAAAAATCGCCTTTACCCGCAGGGATAAAGGCGATTTAACGTTTACAGATGGCCTAACATGACAGGGTCAATGGCCGTTCACGGAAGATTATTCGTCATTATCGATTAAGATTTTTAATGAAGAGGCCTTGTTATCAAATGACAATTTTCTAAGGTCGGTAATTTTTTGACCTGACTTCACATCAATATAAGACCCTTTATAGTTATTTTCAGAATACAGGCGGACGGTATAGCCTTCAGCAACCTGTATTGAGGACATGAGATTATCGAAAGACGTTTTATATTCGAGCCATTTAATATCCCCTCTGAGCGATGGAACATCCGCCATAACTATTACGGACTGGCCACGATAAGCGGAGGCGTCCCATGCAATCGCTTTAATAACCTGAACAGAGGAGACTGTATTGTCCATGTCGCTGCTTAAATCATATTGATCACCATTAGACATGATTCCGAATCGGTGCCAAGTTCCTTTGAACTGACAGTCTGTGTATAGACTTAACCCCAACGAACCTTTTGCCAGCCTTAAGGACGACATTTGATCATTGGCGTCAGTACCATTTTTCATCTTCACGCCGTCTAAGCAATCGATGTCCCTGGCAATTTCCAGGCTATCACCACTTTTACCCGGGTTCTGGAACAGCGTAGCTTTAAGACCGGTCACAGGCTTTGGTTCCGGTTGCGGGTCTGGCTCAACATTGGCGATAAATTTTAATGAAGAGACTTTGTTATCAAATGTCAGTGAATTAAGATCGGTAATATTTTGACCTGACGTCACATCAACATAATCCCCTCCAAAGTTTCTTCCAACATAAAGTCGTACGGTATAGCCTTGAGCAACCTTTATCGATGACATTACATCATTGAAATCAAGGTCATCGCCGAGCCATTCCATATCACCGACAATGTTTAAGAAGGAATTGCGATAGCCGGTATCTTTATAAGCAACCGCTTTAATCAGCTCAACAGAGGAAACTTTATCGTTGAAGCCGCTGACAAGTGACATTGCATTCGAAGTATAAGTCACCTTATCTCCGCTAAAATGACAGTCCTTGTATAAATTTGCCCCCAAAGAACCTTTTCCCAGTGATATGGAAGACGTTTCATCATTGGCGTCCTTGCCGTTTTTCATCTTCTTACCGACTAAGCAATTGATGTCCTCGTTGACTTCCAGACTATCGCCACCCAGAGAATTGTTCTGGAACAGCGTTACATTAGCAGAGGAAACAGGTGTCGGATCGGGCTCTGGTTGCGGATCGGGCTCTGGTTGCGGATCTGGCTCAGGCTGTGGATCTGGCTCTGGAATTGAGGTTGTCAGAATATCATCGACGATATGGCCCAGTTGATAGTCAGGTGTATCGCCACTGATGTCCCAAATAATCGCACCACCAAAGCCTTGCTCGTTGATATAGTCAACTTTGTCCTGAACAGACTCTGGATCGTCATAGGTCAGGAATTCTCGCGTAGTTTCGCTGTAGAGATACGGAACGTGTGACTCTGAGTCCCAGTAGCGCGTATATTCACCGCTAGCCAGTTTCTGCTTCAGCACATACCACGGGTTGGTGCCGGTATACTGATCCGCATCGTCCCATGCACCTTTAACCGACGCTGAACCGGTGTTAAACATTCCCGGCAAACCAGGAATCAGCTCGGTTCCCGGAACATGTCCCCAACCACGACCGTAGTATGGGATCCCCATCATCAGCTTAGCTTTTGGCACTTTCCAGGTGTCAACGTAGGCACTCATTGTGTCGGCCACGTTCAGGTCTTTATCTTCATCATGGCTATTTTCATACAGCGGAGCGTTATGACCGGTTAATGGATCAAAAGCACCATGGATGTCATACGCCATCACATTGACGCTATCCAGCAACGGCGCGGTAACAGAGGGGTTGATGTACTGAATGTTATTATGATTAGTGGTGACTGCCGCAGAAAGTTGATAGTACTTATCATCTTTCAGGCCCTGTGCATCCAACTTGCTACGCAGGGACTGGATAAGCTTGGTGAACTGGGCTTTCTCAGCATCGGTATCCGGGTATTCCCAGTCAATGTCGAGGCCGTCGAAATTCCACTGCACCATATAGCTGACCATGCTGTTGGCAAGTTTCTCAATGCCTGCATCGGTCGCAGTTGCCGCTTCGAAGACGCCTTCCTGAGAGTTATTCCACCCGCCTACTGAAATCATATGCACCACGTTGGCCGCTTCAGTCCGCTTATTCAGGTCTTTGATCAGGCCCGGAGCTTGGTCGGTGTCATGCATAGTCACCACACCGTCTTTGACCACCGCAAAACCGTAGTTCAGGTGGGTCAGGCCAGAGTAGTCAACTTTATCTGGGGTAAAGAAGTTATGTGCTTCATACACACCCCATTCCGGGAAGTAGCCAATCACTTTACGCTCAGCAGCTACGCGAGCCTTTTCACGGTTCTGCAGGTCGATAGCATCCTGGCCGGTATATGGCGTGAACTGGAAAGTTGCATAAGGTGTGATATTAATCGCATCGCCGGATTTCCAAACCGGATTGGTGCCCGGGCTGGTGCCCTGCTCAACCCACCATTGCGCAGTCCAGTAGTATCCCAGGAAGCGAACAGTATCGCCGCCTTTATAGGTGCGGTTCGGATCGTAGTCTTCGGAGATAATCGCCAGTTCTTGTTTCGGCGCGACCTCTGCTAAAACAGTGCCCGGGAAGTTGTTTTGCGATGCGTTGGTATACGCAGTCCAGGTGTGACCACCATCTTTGGTGATCATCATCGAGTAATCGAGGCCGGAGAAGGTATTTGTCTGGTCGTTTGCCGTTACAGTGGCTGCAGACGAAATTATTGGGAATCCAATAGCAGAAAACAGGATTGCTGCAGTTAATTTATTTAAGCGCATAAGTAGCTTCCAAATTTGTCCATAAACTCGTTTGTTTTCGAGGGATACATTAAATGCGCACCTTTATATCATTTTTGTTGTTTATATAGTATTTAATATATAATTAAGCATAAGTGTATTAAACTTACCCATATGTATTTAAACAATAAAAAAACACATCATTTAAATAAATTATGGTGGGGTTAATTATACATAAATGTAATTGTTGGGATTAGGGATAGGAACTGATCTGACATTCAACCAAACTATGAAAATGGAATTGCCTGACTGTTGTAAATTACAGGTGCTATCAAAGGTGGTATTGCGAAGGTCGCGTTAAATATTCCAGTGAAATAACAGGCAGTATTGTTGTATTAAGTTGAAAGCCCGATGTTTTCTGTCTGCATTGTTGGGGCAATTGGTCGGGGCGGTTAACCGGCATCTTCTTATTTATGAGGTTTTCAAAAGCTCTATCGATATTAACGCACGGAACAGCGTCAATGGGCAGGGTATTTTAGGTAAACACCCTAGCGGTATTAACCTGCTGTAATAAACGTCTGACTGTTTCTGGCATTCACCTGGCTTAAACAGGCTATAAGCTTTGATAGGCGGATATGGTTTAATGTCGGTAATGCATATTTCCCCAATCACAGAAAAAACATCTCTTTCCAATGTTTACCAGATATCTTCAGCATAATTTGCGTTTCGCTGGTTTTTTTCACATTCAAACAATGTTCGGCAATGCATTTGAAATTATCGGTCAACGGTTTGGTTTATCCTGTCATGATTAATCTCCGCTCTTGTCAACCTTAAAGGATTTAATCAGGTGACTTCAGACTTCGCAGAACAAAATACAGACACAAAAAAGCCCGCAGGGCTTACGCCATGCGGGCTTCTAGGACTTCGTTGAATGGCTCTGGTAACCATCAACCAAGAATTTGGTGGGCTGGGGGAGGTTGAATTTAAGTTATATCTTGTTGTTTTTATTGTGTATTTATAATTAAATGATTGCGGTGTATACCTAAGCGTATACCAATGCAGGTTTCACTATGACAAGCTTCGCTAAACTCTTAATATTTACCCCATCGAAAGTCGAGTATTTATTGTACGAATGTATATACTAAGAAAGAGAGGCTCATAAATCTCAATTTAACGACTTTTTTGTTTTTAACCATCAATGCAGTGACCTACTCCCTGCGTTTTACACGGCTCCCGATCACGCATTAACTATTATCTGACGTTACAGCAAGCCTGCTGTTGCAAGTTTACCAAACAGTAATTAGTCCAAAATGGGCGGTAGACTACGTCCAAGTGAAAAACAGAATATATGAGATGTATAACACCCTGAGAATTAATTTGTGGTGGTCGACACTCTGAAAGCTTTCATGACTTTAGCCCTAAGCTGAGCGTCACAAAAATCCTCCATATCTAACATCTTTATTAATGCATCTACTTGTTTCTCACTGCGGTTCTCATATGACAAAATTAATTCTATCTGATTATGGGAAAGGTATTTTGTCAAGTATTTATAAGGGTTCATATCAGGGTTGAAGTGTGAAAAAATCATATTCCACATCAGCTTGTTTTGTAGTCCATTATGTATTTTTTTGTATTCAAAGAAAGGTTGCAGAATTGAAGAGTATGTGTCAATCAATGCTCCTTTATGCCAACTGTAAAATTGCTGGATCTGTTTTTTATACTGTGTGATAACCTCATAAATATCAATATCACCATCAGTTTCTTCGATATATTTCTTGCCATTACTTCCCCAATCTCCCCACTCCAGTAAGTCTTCCTTACTAACTACAAATTTTGCGATTCTCGTGCCGTTTCTAAAATCAGCTTTAATTATCCAATTTGCTTGAGCTATGCGCCAATGAGAGCTGAAATTTCGCATTTTTTGTAAAAAATCGTGCAAACCTGGTGTTGAGAAAAATTTATTACGTTGATCAAGGAAATCTTCGAGAGGCCATTTTTTATTGAATGCACGAGATATGTCAACAATCGTCATCAAAGAAGATGTGCAATAGTAAAGTTTACGTTTGACTTCACGCACATATTCCTCAGAGTTTTTTTCATTTGTTTTGTGCCAAAATTCTATATCCTTACTTTTTTCACTAAAGATGCTTATTTCATCTAACAGTTCAGCAGTGCTTTTAGTGAATACCCAAATAGCGTCGTCAAGTTCTTTGATACCACTCCATAACAGTCCGCCTTCTGTCTGATCAATCGATTTTTGTACTGTCCTAAAATCAGACATTATCGCTGCTTGAATGTGTTGGCGTGTCCAAGGCTGCGTAATCTTATCAAGGTATCCGGCCATCTCTGCTCCTAAAAAACCAAAATGAATTCATAGATAATAGCTCACAAGAATATCAAAACAACTGAATGACTAGTGCTGATAAAGAACTCTAACTAAATAGAAAGTTCCTGGCACATACGCTATTTTACAAATTGGATCTCCTCCACTAATAAAAGATTTATGGACAAAACTGGTCACACTGTTCACTTTCGGTGTTTTTATATTAAATTTCAATTGATTAGGTGGTGATGGGTTGTCCTAAACTATCCATAACTCATCACTTGAAAGTGACCAGTTGCTATTTTGCTCATAAAAAAACCAGCCGAAGCCGGTTTTAGTTGAACTGCTAAGGTGTTCCGCACTTTGGCAACCAATCTACTTCGCAGTCTTCACTTAAGATCAGATTGGTTTGCACACCCTGATTGGTCTTTTTCTTCAAGAATTCAATTTCATACTCTTTCAACGTTTGCGGTACAGCCCGACCAAAGGCAGTCAGATTCATTGTACGTTGATGTCCCCGAGCCTCCATAAATGATAAATAGGCATGATAAAGATACCTACGCGGATTCGACGGATGAATATTCGCATTACCGATATAGAGGCCGTTAGGTGAAGTTACTGCAAGCAGGTAACCACAGAAATCTACCAACGGATCTGCACTGCGTTTTATCTCCAGTGCTTCATCGGAATTCTGCTGTGCCTGTAACAGCTCGCGTGCATCACTGGGAACGGCAAAACGTTGCATCAGATGGCGGACAATGACGGCGAGCTCCTGACCTATTTTCTCTATTAGCTGCGGATCCCGTTCATTGGCGGGTATCACCTCAGGGAAAGTGATAATTACCCGCCGGCGCGATACGCCGCCGCTGCGGTCACTGAACTGCATAGGGTTGTTGTTCACCGCCAGGATCACCGCCGGAATATGTGTTGAGTAAGCATCACGATATTTCGGATCAATCGCCACAGCATCGCCGCCAGTGATGGCTTTAATTCCTGCGCCGTCGCCGCTCCATTTCTCCTGGTCTGGTAACACAATCAGTGAGTATCCCACCACAGAAGCACGCTCGCGCGCGGATTCCAAAGTCTCGATGCTGGCGGAGGTGGTATTATCCTCCCCCGCAAGCATGCGGGCAATGGATGCCATTACGCTTTTACCGCTGCCCCCTGGTCCTGTCACTTCAAGGAACAGTTGCCAGTCATAACGGTTTGCCAGAACCATGAAAAGCGCGGCGAGTATGCGCTCTTGTTTTTCACTTTGCTGATTTGCAGCCCGTGTTAACCATTGCCAGAAGTTAGGGGCATGCTCTGCAAGGTTTTCACCGGCTTTAGGTTGTGTGTAATCAACACTGTTTACGGTTCGCAGCCAGTTGTTTGGACTATGAGGATTAAAATGTCCTGTGACGGTATCAAATACCCCATTGCGGAACCCTATCAATCTTCTCGCCGGTTTCCCTGTTTGAGGCACCATCAGCTTCAAGGTATCAATAATCCCGCTAATACCAGGTGCAGAGAAGGGGGCGCGGATCTTTTGAAATAAAGCGGCGATCTCTCGGCTGAGAATGCCGTGGGGCAATACCTGCCACGCGCCATTCTCATAGCGGCAGAGATCCTCTCCCACCTGCGGCACAGCTAATCGTTGTTCATAATGGGTTATTAATAGTTCCGCTTTCTCGCTTGCGCTCATGGATTTAAGGTCTGCGTCACTGACCGTATCGAAAGGACTCTGTGGAGATTTCTGAGTAAAAGCACGGAGCTGTTCCAGCGCTTTGTCACGACCTTCCTGCATGAATACATCGTTCCAGTCACCAGCGACCAAGGGGATCGCAACCTTTCCGCTTGCCAGATTTGCGGCTTCTTTCGCTTTCTTCTGCCCTGTGCCGTTCTCATCATTATCTGCCGCCATAAGCAGCACTGCGTCAGGGTATTTCTCCCGAAGGCACTCAGCCAGATGAGGGAAGTTATTGGCACTCAGTGCCACATACACGGTTTCACCCGTCAGCGCATGTATTGTCAGACCGGTTGCATAGCCTTCTGCCATCCAGATAACGGTGTTGTCGTTCCCTTCAAAATGATGAGCGGCGCTGGTAACCTGTCCACCCGCAAGCATGCGTTTAGCTCCTGATCCGTTAATGAGCTGGGCGTTGACCAGGTTACCTGACAAATCATAAAGCGGAATGATCAGGTCACCCGCCGCGAAATCTAAGCCGCCTACGCGCAGGCCGTTGCCCTGTAACGTCAGCACTTCCTTATCCTGCCAGCCTTTATTCTTCATATAGGCATTGCCTGCCGCTTTGCTGGCGGAGTTCACCAGTGCTTTCGCCTTTACTGCTGCCCTTTGGCGGGCATGGTCTTTTTGTTTTTGTGCAGCGGCCTCGTCGTGATGAACTGCAAGAGGCTGAGCCTCTCCCAGAATCTCAGCCACTTTCACGGCGGCTTCTTTCGTGGTGATATCCAGTGTTTTAGCAACCAGATTTAATCCATCACCGGCACCGCAGTGGTTACATATCCAGGTGCCTCTTCCTGCCTGATTATCGAAGCGAAAGCGGTCTTTGCCCCCGCAAACAGGGCAGGCGCAATGATGCCCGTGAGGGGCAACGTTTATACCCAGCGCGGGCAGAAGCTGAGGCCAGCGCCCTGTCGCGGCGCTCACGGTGTTTTGAACAATCATTTGTGTCATGTGCGCCTCTGTTAGTGCAGCGTGGTTTCAGGAGTGGTGTGAAGACAAGGCCGGAACAGCTCGTCCATCATGGATTCTCCGAGCGGTGTCAGGCGGGGTTTCGCTACCAGAATATCGGGCTGCACCATATCGCGGAGCATGGCGCAGGCGATGTCCATACCCAGCTTTGCGCCGTGCTGGCGGACGTAGTAACTTTCGACTTCCTTCGCGATGGTCATTTGCAGTTCATCAAGCGAGTAGCCGGTTTCAACGCCGTAGGCGGTACAGGCATCGAGATAAGCCTGTGCCAGGGCGCGCCGGTAGAGGGCGGTGAGCACTTCAACCGGCAGGCAGGATTGCTGAGTCGTATTCATTCGTAGACATCCTCCATTTGCGTTTTGATGGCGGTCTCGCAGGTGTCTACCACTTTGCCGAGCTGGTCAGTCAGCAGCGCAACAACGGAGGCCATGGAATTCAGCTGATCGCCGCTGGGTACATGCCCGAACGTGTCCTGAGTATCAAGCATGTCGAGGAACATCACGCCGACGTTGTGCGCGTGTTGCAGGCGCAGGAAATCAGCATGCGGGATAGGATAATGGGTGTTGGGGAAATAGAAGGACGCGAGCTTGTTCATGCGGCCTCCTGAGCGGGCAGGCGACCGGCAAAGCACAGCACATAGTTGCGGGCAAACAGGCGACGGGCAGAATGTTCACTGTCGGCGGTGGAGCGCAGCATGCAGACCGGCGCTTTAGGTTCAGCACGGCGAACGGCGGCGAACAGGAACGTAAATTTAGGGTGTGGCGTGGTGAGGGTTGTAGCCATGGTGGCAGCCTCCATTGAGTAATGGTTATTGCTACCACCGAAGTTTCCACGCTTATGGGTGGTAGCCCAGACGGGGGTGGAAATACCGGCCTCAATGAATACCGGCCAGCCCGAAGGCTGCCCCGCCTGAGCTACCATTGTTTGATAAGCACAGCGGTTAAGAAACCACTGTGCAAAAAACAGGTGCGCTGAGGCATCGACATAAAAAAACACGCCAGGCGCGTGTTGTGTCGCCATTGAGTTGCTCGGGTTTCCACGCCCGGCTGCCGATTTTGCGGCAGCACAAAAACTATAGAGCAGGGGCTCGCCAGAGAAAAGCCTTTTTTGAAGCATTAGCCGTTTCTCCTTAGCAATCGGTCAGGACTTGATCGGACTGCTGCGGATTTGATCGGAAGTGTGAATCATCCTCTGAACTAACGCCTTCGGCTGCTACAGATAACACGCCCAGGGTATTGCTGGTAAACGCAGGCAAAGGGTTCTTTCTGCCGCAGGCGGCAGCTATCAGGCCTTCAGCCAGATAGGCCGCCTCTTGTGTATTGAGCTGAATATTATGATGACCGACAGAAAGTGAAATCATTGCATGGTCTCCTGAGTGCGTGCGGCGATGCGGTCATTCATCCAGCCCTCAATCTCCGAGGCCAGCCAGGCCACGTTCTTGCCGCCGAGAGAAATCTGGGCGGGAAATTGCTGACGGCTGATTAAGTCGTAAAGGGTGGAGCGGGAAAGGCCAGTGGTGTGGATCACTTCCGGCAGTCGCATAAAGCGATCGCGCGGGTAAGCCGGTGGCATAACAAGGGCAGAAGAAGGGGGCGTATTTTGAGCGGTGGAGAGCATGGTGCTACCTCATATTTGTATCCGGCTGGACGCGACCAGTACCGGCTGTTTCGTTAAGGAGCCCCCTATTGTGAGAATATTTTTGCGTTTAGCAACAAGCGGTTGCCGCTAAAACTTTTAGAAGAGAGTGCTTGTTTTTTCCTGGTGACATCAGGTGACACCAGACGAAATGCCAACTAATGCCAATAGATGCCATTGTTGCCAGGTTGGTTGTTTAATGAACACAAATCAAGCTATTTTAACGATTGGTTATGTGCTTATTAATAGGAAAAAAGATTAATTTATTTTTGGCTAGCCAGAAAAAGGGCTTTTGTAGAAGTGAACACTAGTGAACAGTGGGTGAATACCTATATGTTAGGTGTTCACTGTTTAACTTAATGATTTTACTATTTTTTATTTTAGAGTGAACAGTAGTGAATAGTATTTATAGAAATATAAACTCTCTTTACTTTCCTGCTTCACCTTCCCGCCCGTTGTACCAGCCCTGAGCAAACGCCATCGAATAGAAATGTTGTGCCAGCCTCCCCACAATACCCTCACATTGACAACACATATCTGAGGTATGCCATGAAATCTGACTCAACCAAAACCGTCGCCACGGTTATCAACGACGTATTAGAAGTTAAAACCGGCCAGGGAGAAAAAGAAACATCAGGAAGCGTCGGTAGCAATATCATCCAGCTCTTCACTGAGAAAAAGTCTAAGTACGAGCAGAAGAAAATTGTTCTTGATGAGGTTGAAAGCTCAATCAGTCGCTGTTTGCAGGAAAAAGAAAATGCGACGAAAGAAATCAAGGAGAACGAGGAAAGCTGGCGATCACGTTTTCGTAAATCACGCGGGGCAATGACTGATGAGCTGAAGAACGCTCACAGCCAGCGGTTAATTCAGGAAGGGCTTGCCAGAGAGTTTGATGATCTGATTGAAGAACTGGAGCTTGAAAAGCAATCGGCAATGTTGGGCTGTGCCAGCGCGGGACAAGCGTTGATTAGCGCACACCGCATCGCCTTGAATACCTATGCTGACAATCAGTTGCAACTTGCGATGAAAAATCTCAGTCCCACCATCGTGCGGGCGGTGAAATTAAAGCTCCTGGCGTTATCCACCGTCAGCGTGCAGGAAATGCAATCGGCTTATTACAGCGAACCGGATAAAGTTGTCAGCGTAGAAATTGGCAATGCGCTTGTTGGTGCCGCGCACTCAGCTCAGTTCAATATGAAGATTGAACCCGTTCTTGAGGAAATCGGGATTTATCCTCCAAAGTTGAACGGCGTGGACATGGCACTGGTACAGAGCCCTGCCAGAAGACATGTTCTTGCACAGAAACTCAAAAAAATAACTGCTTCAAATAAGGAATAATGACAAATGATGCGCTGCCCGCTTTGCAGCTCTGTCTCTCATATTCGTACAAGCCGTTATATCACCGAGCAGACAAAGGAGTCCTATTATCAGTGCACCAGACTGGAATGTTCATGCGCATTTAAAACAAATGAAAGCGTCAGTAAAATCGTTAAAAGAGAAAATCTAAAACAGAAGATATAAATTTCAGAACGTTTCAATTCCACAAAAAATAATCTCAAGTGCCGCTTTCGAATAAGGCGGCATTTTTTATGAATGCGGTGCAAAACCATCCCTCCTGACAGCCTTTTCTCTGGCTAGCCTGTCCTTGTAAGCTCTGCATGCATAGGGCGCATGGTTTTGCATGCAATTGGGAGTGCTCAAAATGGCTCAAAACCCTTGCTACACTGGCTTTCAGGGGCATTTCTTAATGCATTAAAACCACTGAGCTAAGTCAGCAGCGGGCAGGCGGGGAGAATTGCGCGCGCGGGGCTTGATTCTGATTCATTGCAATTTATCCAGTGTACTGTTGTAAATCCAATGATTAATTTTTATTTTAAATAAGGAAAATCGTATAATATATTCCCAATCATAATTAATATTGCTGTTTTTAGTAATTAAATTATCAATGAGAGTATCATAAGCTTGAACAGATATTTGGTTAGAGTTGTGAAGGGTTTTATATAATCTCAATTGCTTCGCATTTCTCCAAAATGAATTACTTATCATTTCTTGATGTAACAATCCTATTCTTATTTTTTTTAAGTGGAAATTAATATGTTTTCTTACAATGCTGGTCAGTTTGTTGTTAGCAATGACGACGAAACTCATATCAACATTTGGAAATGGATTTTCTTTAAATATGATTACTATCGGTGGTTCATCTGGTAATAATGAGTCATAATTATCATAATAAGGGTTGATGATTCTTTTCCATTTTCCAAAAGATTTTTTAATGCCCTTGTCCTTATTGCAATCACCACAGCAAGGTATAAGGTTCGCAGGTAAAAAAGAGAATTGAGGTAATAGAGCTTTATTATAATAATGGTCTAATGTTCTACAGGGTGATACGCCGCAATAAGGACATAAGATTCCGTTATTAACATAACAATCTCTTATTTTTTTTATAAAATCTGTCTTTCTTCTAACGCTTGGGTTATTGTATATCCACTCGAGTTGTACTTTAAATTTAGAAAAGTCAACTCTTCCATTATGAGATAGCCGCTTGTTTTGTGACATTTCATTGTGGTAATTTATAATTTCGTCTAACCACTCTTGTTTTCTTGTACTAAGAGCTGATATCCCAATAGGTTCAATTAGTGAAGTTATTTCATCTATGGTTAATATTAAATCTATGCTTTGTTCAATTTCTTCTAATTCAGCTGGTTTAGTAAGAGTTCTCACTTTGATTTAACCTCCATTATTATTTTGTTGATTAACTCAGAAGGTAGGTGTGAATAATTATTTAGTATCTCATTAATACTCTTATTCTCTGCTATTTTAGAAATCTCTTCTCGGAAAATAGCATTTGAATGAAGGTCTCCAAAGATATCAATCATTATTTGATGAGTATCTGCTCCAAATGTTTCTATATTTGGTTTTTTAAATTTAGTAACATTTCCGTTTCTATTCAAAATTGTCACTTGCGTTGAAGGTATTTCTCTCAAAACTAGTGCCGAATGGGTAGAAATGATGGCGACAGAATTTGCATCTCTTAATATATTAATGATTGAATTTATGAAGTGAGTCAAGAGACTAGGGTGCAAGTAATTCTCTGGTTCTTCTATAATAACGAGGCTATTGGACTCAATAATTGAAATTAATGAAAACATACAAGACATAAATGCTATCTGGCCGGAACTTAATTCAAAAATATCATTATTTTTATAAAATACAATCTCTCCAAGAGGTAAAATATATTCTATTTCAGATCCAGTAATTAAGTCTAAATTACCATTCAGATTTACAAGTTTGTAACGATCAATTAAGTTTGAGAAACTTGATGATTTTATTTCCGCGAGGTTGGTTTTAATGCCTATTGAGAAGCCTGGGATAATTGTTTGAGTTACACGATCTAATAATTCACTTTGCTTAAAAAAACCTTCCTTTGTTAAGTCTCTATCTTTAATTATTTCCATAAGAGATTGTAAGGTTAACTTTTTCCCGCGAGAAAATAAGTTATTGAAGTATTTTTTAGAAGTAAGTGATACAAAATGATAGTTATTTGTTTTGGACTTATCCCTTGATATTTTCTGTGGGCGATAGCATTCATCATTTATCGTATTGGACAGTGTTATTATTCTGCTAAATACCTCATCTCTACTATATACTTCATGACCAAAAGTTAAGTAATCTTTTACTATTCTTCGTAATAAGTATGTTTTACCGCTGCCGTTTTTACCTATAAACACGTGGAGAGGTATTTTTATATCCTCTGGATTTGAAAAATTTAACTTATATTTTTTATTCTCAGAGTTTAATATTGTCAAATGTTCTGGAGATTGCATTTGAAATATTACCCCATCGTCGTGTTTTAATTGTTTATATCCGTGTTCAAATGCGTAATGGCTTGAGGTATTATGCATTAGTAGTTTAAAGAGGAGCTTGTCCGAATATTTTTTTATAACTCGAGTTGATTTTTTTAGATTATAAATAGTTCCCATGTCTTTTATTAATGATAAGAAAGTTAAGGACGTATCGCTACTCATGTTTGTATTTATATAGCGGTATGATTCTTCATCATTAATTTGACTTAAATGATCATAGTTCATTTTGGAACTTAAATCCCGCAAAGAGAAATTCCCTGAGCTAAGAATTTCTAATATTTTATACTCTGTATTGTCATCACCGATCAAAAGCATTGTGAGAATGTTTTTATTTTTCTCTTTTTGATAAGTCATATTTCTTTGTGCAATGAAGTTGAAACTCATAAATATCTTAAGGACGAAAATATTTTTTTTGTTGAAAGTGTTTTTTGCTTTGGTTACATCAAGCACTTCTAAGTATATTTTTCTATTGTTATTGACAAATGTAGGCTCTGACCCAAAAATGATATCTTCAAGTACAATCATTTAACTATCCTTTTATCTGAATAAACATACTCTCCCCACCAATCCATTAAATCAACTCTTTGTTTTAGATAGATTGAACGGTTGTAGGCTTTCCTAACTTCATTTTTATCACTATGAGCTAAAGCAGCTTCAATCACATCTGCATTAAAACCTGCCTCATTCATTGCTGTGCTGGCTATAGAACGCAGGCCATGAGCAACAAGCTTCCCACCATATCCAATACGCTTCAAAGCGGCATTTGCTGTTTGACTATTCATCGGCTTTCTTGGGTCATTTCGACTAGGGAAAACGTACTGACGATTACCACTAATTAGACGCATGATCTCTAATAATTCTAAAGCTTGCTCTGAGAGCGGGACGATATGATCACGCTTTGCCTTCATGCGTTCTGCCGGAATACACCATTGCTTATTCTCTATATCAATCTCTGACCAGGCTGTTGCCGATGCTTCTGCAGGGCGTATTAGCGTCAGTAACTGCCATTCAAGCAGGCAGCGGGTTGGTATTGATAAATTGCTCATAGAAATCGTGCGCATTAGCTTAGGCAGTTCTTCGGGGCGTATTGTGGGCATGTGTTGCTTCTTCGGGCGCTCGAAAGCATTACCAATACCTGAAGCTGGGTTTGCCTCAATCAGTCCAACATTCACCGCATAAATCATTATCTCGTTGATGCGCTGAACCAACCGCCTGACCGTCTCTAATGCTCCGCGTGCTTTGATTGGTTCCAACACTTGGATCAAAGTGCGTGCTTTCAGCTCCTGAACAGGAACATTTTCAATACTGGGCAGGATGTCTTTCTCAATGGAACGCCAGATATCTTTAGCGTGGTCTGCGCTAACGTGACTTTGCTTCAGCTCGAACCATTTACGGGCAACATTTACGAAAATGCTTTCCTGAGCGATTTGCAGCTTCTCAGCTTCTTCGCCAGCTCTTGCTTGTGGGTCTATTCCTTTGACTAACATCGCAAGCTTCTCTGCACGCACTTCTCTGGCATCAGCCAGTGAAAGTGCAGGATAAGCGCCAAAGCTGATCATTGTGCGTTTTGAAGTGTTAGGAACCTGGTAGCGAAAGCGCCAAATTTTTTTGCCGGTAGTTTTGACCAGGAGAAAGAGTCCGTCACCGTCATGCAAGGTGAGGTCTTTATCGGTGGCTTTGGCTTTTTGTACTTCGGTGTGGGTGAGGGGGCGTGTAGTCCGCGCCATGCAAGGATCTTCCCTAATTGGTATACGTTTATTGGTATATATCTTAGCGTATACCAATTCGTATACCAATAGACGCCGGTTTCAGGCGGATCTTCTCGGACTTCTACAGACACAAAAAAGCCCGCAAACCTAGAAGGGATGCGGGCTTTCAGGACTTCTCCGGACTTATCTGGTAATAACCGGATCATTATTTGGTGGAGCTGGGGGGATTTGAACCCCCGTCCGAAATTACTACACCGTCGGCACTACATGCTTAGTCCAATCTTTACATTCGCCGGTTAGCTGCGGATGGACACGCCACTAACAAACTATCCTGATTGGGTTTAACGCTTTCACCCCAGGCAAGGTGTCCACGCGATCTCTTTTGGGTTTGACCTCTCTTGATCCCCGTCCTAAGAGCGGAGGCTAGGGAGAGAGGGCTCTAAGCAGGGTATTAAGCTGCTAGGGCGTAGTTTTCGTCGTTTGCGACTATTTTTTTGCGGCTTTTTACGAGGCAAACCGCCCCTCGGCATGCTCCTTGGGCTTCGCAAATCCCGTCGAATCCAGAATCAGCCCCAAGTACTGTTACGCAGTATACCAGAAAAAGAACACGCTAAGCCAGAGACTTAGCGGTTTGAGTTCTTCATGATACGTGCTTTGTCTACTTTCCATTCACGATCTTTAATGTCATCGCGCTTGTCGTGCTCTTTCTTACCTTTAGCCAGGCCGATCTTCACTTTTGACCAGGCATTTTTCCAGTACAAAGACAGCGCCACGACGGTGTAACCATCACGACTGACTTTTCCGAAAAGCGTTTCTAACTCCCGCTTCTTCAGCAGTAATTTTCTTGTACGGGTTGGGTCGCAGACGATATGACTCGACGCCACGTTAAGAGGTTGAATGGTTGCGCCGAATAAAAAGGCTTCACCGTCGCGGAATGTGACATAGCTGTCAGAGATGTTTGCTTTACCAGCACGCATCGATTTGACTTCCCATCCCTGCAAAGCAAGCCCCGCCTCGATTTCATCTTCAATGAAATATTCATGGCGAGCGCGTTTGTTCATCGCGATAGTCGCGGAACCGGGTTTATGTGCTTTTTTCTTTGTCATAGTGATACTTATTATACTGTAAGCGATGCCGATTGAAATCCCCACGCTGTCAGAGTGGGGTGTTTTTCCTGTTTGTGGCGACCTGTGCTTCGTAGTTTTCATTACCGCGCGGATAAATGGTATTATCTGTACGTTTTATGACACCTGGAAAATGATATGCCACAGATAAGTCGTTCTGCGCTTGTACCCTTCAGCGTGGAGCAGATGTACACCCTGGTTAATGATGTCGATGCCTATCCGCAGTTTCTGCCCGGTTGTACCGGCAGCCGCATTTTAGAAAACAGCGATACGTCCATGACCGCCGCCGTTGATGTTTCGAAAGCGGGGATCAGTAAGACTTTTACAACCAAAAATACGTTAATCAGCAATAAGCGCATTGATATGCAGCTGGTTGATGGTCCTTTCCGCAAACTGACCGGAGGCTGGGATTTCATCGAACTCAGCCCGGAAGCTTGCAAAGTTCAGCTTAGCCTCGATTTCGAATTTACCAATAAACTGATTGAGTTAGCATTCGGGAAAATCTTTAAAGAACTGGCAGGGAGTATGGTTCAGGCGTTCACGCTGCGCGCAAAAGAGGTCTACAGTGTCTGAGATCTGCGTTGAAGTGGTTTATGCACTGCCGGAGCGTCAGTATCTGCGCACGGTAAAACTGCAAGAAGGGAGCAGCGTGGAGCAGGCAGTTAAGGCTTCCGGTTTGCTTGAGTTACGCAGTGATATCGATTTAAAACAGAATAAGTTGGGTATCTACAGCCGGCCGGTGAAACTTGCCGATACGGTGAATGACGGAGATCGTGTCGAGATTTACCGGCCATTAATTGCTGACCCGAAAGAGTTGCGGCGGATACGCGCCGAACGTTCTAAAAAATAAGGCGCCTCAGGCGCCTTATTTTTTTACCCTGAAAGATGATTTTTGGTGTTCACCAGAGACCATCACACCGGGGCGATTTACTTTTGATCGCTCAACTTCGGTTTGTTGTCGATATTTGTCAGTTCACCCGCCTGGTTGAAGGTCAGCGTCAATGTTTGCTGTGTTATACCTTCGTGGCCTGGCTCCTGACGGAACACGTAATACCAAACATCACTGCCAAACGGGTCGTGCAGCATCGGCGTGCCAAGAACATAAGCAACTTGTTGTTTAGTCATACCGGTATGAATTTTTTGAACATCCGCAGGAGATAAGTAATTCCCCTGGTTGATATCAGGCCGATAAACCACCTTTTCCAGAGTGGAACAGCCCGCAGTAAGCATTACAAGAGCTACAGCGGCGGCAGTTAGCGTTTTACAGCGCATAGTCATTACATTCCTTTAGGGCATAAGATGCCGATGATAATAGACCTTTCATCAGTTTGAAACCTTTGCGGGGCACCTGTATGACCGCTTAAATGTAAAAAAGTTGAGCTTTTTACGCAGCGAGCAGCTCTTTTGCATTGGCCAGCGTGTTTCGGGTGACTTCACTTCCGCCCAGCAGACGCGCCAGTTCCTGCAAACGCGCCTTTTTATCAAGCCGGTTCATTTGCGTTTCTGTCACTTCGCCGTCGGTTTCTTTGCTGACAAAATAATGCTGATGTCCGCAACCTGCAACCTGAGGTAGGTGAGTAACGCACATAACTTGCGTTGATTCACCCAACTGGCGCAGCAACCGGCCAACAATGGCTGCAGTTGGGCCGCTGATGCCGACGTCAACTTCATCGAAGATAAGCGCCGGAGTTTCCATTTTTTGCGCCGTAATCACCTGTATTGCCAGCGCAATTCGGGATAGCTCACCACCGGAGGCCACTTTGGCCAGTGCCTGAAGCGGTTGTCCCGGGTTGGTGGTGACCTGGAATTCAAGACGATCAGCCCCTTCCATGTTCAGATGTTCCGGTTCGAACTGCACCTGAATATTGAATTTACCGTGCGGCATGGAAAGTGCCTGCATGCTTTGGGTGATCAGGTGTGTGAGTTCATCGGCGAAGTACTGACGTTTTTCGTGCAGCTGTTCAGCAATAGTTACGGCTTGCTGATAATGACGCTGTACCGCTTCGCTCAGTTCTGCCTGATTGGTTTCCTGATCATCCAGTGCCTGTTGTTCTTCAAGCAGCTGGCGATGCAATTCTGGCAGCTCTTCTGCGCTGACATGATGCTTGCGCGCAAGATTCATCTGGCGGGACAGGCGCTGTTCCAGCTCGTATAAGCGGTTTGGATCCATATCCAGACGTTCACTGTAGTGGCGCAGTTCATCGCTGGCTTCGCTGACCTGAATGGAGGCATCGTCGAGCATGACGATCAGATCGTTCATTCTGCTGTCGAGCTCAGCAAGTTCAGTCAGCTGATTACGTGCGGTATAAAGCAAACTTACGATGTTTTGCTCTTCGCCATCGGCCAGAAGATACAGCGCGCTTTGGCTTAGTGAAAGCAGTTGCCCGCTGTTTGCCAGACGTTTGTATTCTTCATCGATTTGTTCGTACTCACCTGCCTGAGGAGCGAATTCGTTCAGTTCTTTCAACTGATACTGCAACAACTGGCGGCGCGACTCGCGCTCGCTGACTTGCTGCTGATATTGCGCCAGCTGCCGGCAGCTCTGATGCCAGTTTTGGTAAGCTTTACGCATTTCAGCCAACAGCAAGGGCTGATCAGAATAAGCATCGAGCAGATCTTTCTGATGCTCAGGTTTGAGCAGAAGCTGATGGGCGTGTTGTCCATGTATTTGGATCAGGTGCTGACCCAGTTCACGAAGCTGTGAAAGCGGAACGGGTGTACCGTTGATAAACCCGCGGGAACGGCCATCGCTGCTGATAGTGCGACGCAGGAGACAATCCAGCCCTTCGTCAAGCTGGTTTTCCGCCAGCCAGTGTTTTGCGGAAGGTGTATCAGCCAGCGTGAAACGCGCACAGATATCTGCACGACTGGCCCCCAGACGCACCATGCTGCCGTCTGCGCGACTGCCAAGGCAAAGCCCGAGCGCATCGATAGCGATGGACTTACCGGCACCGGTTTCACCGGTGATTGCCGTCATACCGGCATGAAAATCGATTTCTAATTCGCGGACAATGGCAAAGTTACTGATGGTTAATTGCGCCAGCATGATCACCTTCCTGTACATAACAACAGACCTGTAATTACATACAGTATAAACTGGTTTTATATACAGTAAAGGGGCTGGCGAATTATTTTTATCAGATTAGAACAGTTTTTTGGACCACCCGAGTTTTGTGCTTAATGTATTGAAATAACTGTAGTCTTTCGGATGGATCAGATTCAGATGGAAGTCGCTGCGGCGGATAACCACTTCTTCACCCGGCTGGATCGGCAGGGCAATCTGGCTGTCACAGCTGATTTCCAGGTCATTACTCATGTGTGAGAACCGCAAACAAATCGTACTGCTGCTGTTAATGACCAGCGGGCGCGCAGAAAGTGTGTGCGGGAACATCGGCACCAGCGCGATAGCTTCTAATGTCGGCGTCAGGATTGGACCGCCGCCAGATAACGAATACGCGGTTGAGCCGGTTGGTGTCGAAATAATCAGACCGTCGGAACGCTGGGAGAAAGCGAATTTGTCGTCAATATAGACTTCAAATTCAATCATGTGCGCGACTTTCCCCGGATGAAGGACGACTTCATTGATGGCGGTGCTTACACGACATTGCTGGTCTTTGCAGCGTACCATCGCCTCCAGCAGGAAACGTTGTTCGCTGATGTATTCGCCTTGCAGAACGTCATCGAGTTGCTGCAAAGCGTTATCAGGATCCAGATCGGTCAGAAAACCGAGGTTGCCACGGTTGATGCCGATGACTTTGATGTCATAGCGTGCCAGAACGCGTGCGGCGCCCAGCATGTTACCGTCGCCGCCGACAACAACGGCCAAATCAGCCAGTTTGCCGATTTCTGCCAGACTGCCTGTGGTGGCATCTTCCAGTGCTAAATCTTGCGCCACCTGTCGCTCAACAATAACCTGATAACCTTTTGAGATTAACCAGTGGTAAAGCATTTCATGGGTGGCAAGTGCCGAAGGATGGCGAGGGTGTCCGACAATCCCAATGCACTCAAATTTTTTATTCATCGCTGTGGTTATCCTCAGCAGGTTGTGATGACTCCTGCATTATGACCGGTTTCATTAAAAACCAAACCTTGAAACCCCGGTTTTGATCCCCATAATAAGCCAAGTAGCAAGATTAATGCTAAAACGCGGAGAGATTCATGAGTAGTAAAGAACATAAGACACCTGACGAGCAAGTCTCTGAAGAACTGAATCAGGAACAAGAGCTGCAAGCGGAAGCGGAAACCCAGGCGGCAGATGTCGTTGACCCGCGCGATGAACGTATTGCTGAATTGGAAGCACAGCTGAAAGAACTCCAGCAGCGTGAGCGTGACAGCCTGTTGCGTGCGAAAGCGGAAGTGGAAAACATCCGTCGTCGTACCGAACTGGATATCGAGAAAGCACATAAATTCGCTCTGGAGAAATTCTCCGGTGAGCTGCTGCCTGTTATCGATAATCTGGAACGTGCTTTGGATCTGGCTGATAAATCCAATTCAGAACTGGCAGGTTTGATTGAAGGCGTCGAGCTGACCCTGAAATCTCTGCTGGATGCCGTGCGTAAGTTCGGTATGGAAGTCGTGGGCGACATCCACGTGCCTTTCAATCCGGAACTGCACCAGGCGATGACGATGATGGAATCCGAAGAGCTGGAACCTAATCACGTGATGATGGTGATGCAGAAAGGTTATACGCTGAATGGCCGTCTGTTACGCCCGGCAATGGTTGCGGTTTCCAAAGCCAAAGCCTAATTCTGTTTTTAGCAGACTGATAAAACAAAAGAGGCACCTTCGCGGGTGCCTCTTTTTTATGCCTGTTCGGGTAATACAGGCACCCAGTCAATGGGTGCCAATCCCTGTTGTTCCAGTAAGGCATTCGCCTGCGAGAAGTGTTTACATCCGAGGAAACCGCGATGTGCTGAAAGCGGAGAAGGGTGCGGCGCTGTCAAAACATGATGGCGGTGGCGGTCGATAATATTACCTTTCTTTTGCGCGTGAGAGCCCCACAGCAAAAAGACAATCCCTTCACGATTTTCGTTCAGCGCGGCAATGACTTTGTCGGTAAAGGTTTCCCAGCCCAGTTTGGCATGTGAATGCGCCTGACCGCCTTCGACGGTCAAAACGGTATTCAGCAACAGCACGCCCTGATCAGCCCAGCTCTGCAAATAGCCGTGAGCAGGTCTTTCGAAGCCTGGAATATCAGTAGCCAGTTCTTTATACATGTTCACTAAAGATGGTGGGGCAGGGATCCCCGGGCGTACAGAAAAGGATAATCCGTGAGCCTGATTGGGGCCATGGTAAGGATCCTGCCCGAGGATCACCACTTTGACGTCTGCCAGCTCGGTGGAGCGGAAGGCATTAAACACATCATGCTGCGGAGGATAAATAGTTTTACCGGCCGCGCGTTCTGCCGCGACAAACTTCAATGTATCAACGAAGTAGGGTTGTTCTTTTTCCTGACCAATCACGTCATGCCAGGTGAGAGTAGTGGACATTGACGCTCTCCTTTTGAAGGTAATTTTAAACTGGCAGTAGCTTACCTGCTCATCCTGTTGAGTGAAACCCGCGTGAGCTTTTGCTGAGGCATATCTGCAACTTAACGTTCTATGCAAAATTTGTTGATAATTTACAAAAATAATTTAATCAGGTGCCTTGGAAAAATTGATATAAAACATAAATATGCCGTAGGTCAGAAATACCCACATGGAAAAGATTGATATTTATCAAAGAATGCAGGGTGCTCTGCTGTTATATCTGACAACAGGAAATCAGGTTGTAGTTCGACCTGACATCAATCGATTAACAGTATCGTAGCCAACTTGGAGGCAACATATGATCACCGGGATCCAAATTACTAAAACCGACAACGAAGCGCTGAAAAACTCTTTCTGGCTGCTCGACGATGAAAAAGCAGAAGCTCGCTGTGTGTGTGCAAAAGCGGGTTTTGCGGAAGACCAGATTGTAGCTGTAAGCGATCTTGGCAAGTTTGAATATCGTGAAGTGCCAATGGAAGTTCAGCCTACTGTGCGCGTGGAAGGTGGTCAGCACCTGAACGTTAACGTACTGCGTCGCGAAACGCTGGAAGATGCGGTTAAACATCCTGAAAAATACCCACAGCTGACTATTCGTGTGTCTGGCTATGCGGTACGTTTCAATTCACTGACTGCTGAACAGCAGCGTGATGTGATTACCCGTACTTTCACTGAAAGTCTGTAATCGCTGCCAGGCCTTTCAGGCTCCGCTGATTTACGGATATAAAAAAACCGCCTTTCGGGGCGGTTTTTCTTTGCATCAAATTAGCCAGTGGCTTCTTAAGAAGCGTCTTTTGCCGCGTCAGGTTTAACGCGGCGTTTGCCGACGTTTTTGCTGTCACGATGGCGAACTTTCACTTTCACCTTCGATTTTTCCTGCGCAGCTTTCTGCTTCTCTTTACGTTTCGCCAGTACTTTCTTCGATGGCTTACCGGTCACTTTCTCGCTTGGTGCTTTGGTTTTCGGACGGAATTCGTCCAGCACGCGCGGTTTCAGCGGTTCATTGAGATAACGACCAATTTTACCGAGCAGCAGATGGTCATGTGCTTCCACGAAGGAAATCGCGGTACCTTTGCGGCCAGCACGACCGGTACGGCCGATGCGGTGCAGATAGATATCAGCGGTCAGTGGCAGGTCAAAGTTGAAGACGTGGCTGATGTCGTTGATATCCAGACCGCGCGCGGCGATGTCGGTGGCAACCAGCACGTTAACGCGATCTTCGACCATACGTTTAACCGCTTCGGTACGCTTAACCTGCACCATTTCGCCTTCGAGATAGCAGGAATTAATTCCTGCCTCGCGCAACCAGGCTACCAGCTCATGTACACGCTCGCGCTTACGCACGAAGATCACCGATTTAGTGACGTCTTCCTGCTTCAGCAAATGGATCAGCATCTGGGTCTTATGCGCCAGGTCATCGGCACGGTAATACCATTGCAGGATTTTTTTGCGTTCGCGGCGTGATGGGTCGGCTTCGATTTCTACCGGCTCAGTCAGAATGCGCTCTGCAAATTCACGGATGGCTTCCCCTTCCAGCGTTGCGGAGAACAACAACGTCTGTTTGCGCCAGCGTGCTTCGGCAGAAATTGTTTCGATGTCCTGAGCAAAACCCATATCCAGCATGCGGTCGGCTTCGTCGAGGATCAACGTTTCGATTGCGCGGCAGTCGAAGTTTTCTTCTTTAATGTATTGCAGCAAACGACCCGTTGTCGCGACAACAATATCCTGGTTTTCGCTGAACACTTCGGCATGGTTCATATACGCCACACCGCCGGTGATAGTCGCGATATCCAGTTCGGTATGTTTGGCTAACTCACGCGCCTGTTCAGCAACCTGCATGGCAAGTTCACGGGTTGGCGTGAGGATCAGAATTCGTGGCGGACCAGATTTCTTACGCGGGAAATCCAGCAAATGCTGCAATGCAGGCAGCAGGAATGCCGCTGTTTTGCCGGTGCCGGTAGGAGCCGAACCCAACACATCGCGTCCGTCCATTGCTGGCGGAATGGCCTCTGCCTGAATGACAGTAGGACGGCTATAGCCTTTGTCGCCAAGGGCTTCAATCAGGCGTTCATCGAGTTCGAGTTCGGAAAAAGTGGTTACAGTCATGGTCTACCTCTACTTGGGGCGCCGATTATAGACGTGTTAGACGCGATCTTCACCTATTTAAGCGGATTACGTGGCTTTTACTCTGCTTCTCTTTGCCCTATGCTACGACAGTTTTCGTTCCCGGCCCTGCTGGCTGGCGTTATTACGGTGAAATGAGTGACAAAAGAAGTCAGTTCCGCACAGCCTTTACGGCGTAATGGATTTACCTTTAAACAGTTTTTTGTCGCGCACGACCGTTGCGCGATGAAAGTCGGCACTGACGGTGTTCTGTTGGGTGCGACTGCGCCGGTCAGTCAGGCACGGCGTGTCCTTGATATTGGCTGTGGCAGCGGTCTGATTGCGATGATGCTGGCACAGCGCAGCGAATCTCATACTTTTATCGATGCCGTAGAACTGGAACCAGCGGCTGCCGGACAGGCAGCTGAAAACTTCCGTGAATCTGTCTGGGCGCAAAGATTGTCAGTCCATGCGCAGGATATTAATGAGTACGCGCAAAAACATCCTGCTCAGTATGATCTGATTGTCAGCAATCCGCCTTATTTTGAATCGGCCGTTGCCTGCCGTGATGAAGCCCGTAATGCGGCCCGTTACACAGAAACTCTGACACATGAGGCATTACTGGAATGTGCGCAAAAGCTGATCGCGCCGGAAGGGCTGTTCAGCGTTGTTCTGCCTTATGACATCGGTCTGGCGTTTGAAGCTCTGGCTCACCAGAAAGGTTGGTTCAGTGCGTGGCGAATGGCGGTCCGCGATCGGCCGGGTAAACCGCTTAACCGTTTACTGCTGACATTATCAAGACAATCTGTTGAACGGACAGATGAGGAACTGGCGCTGCGAAAAGCGGAAGGCGTTTACAGTGAAGAATTTTGTGCGCTGATCACTGATTTTTATCTGAACTATTAATGAGGTGAAGCAAACGGAGTGAAGCATTCGAAAAGTGCGATCCTTCGCACTCTCCCGATGCTTTTGCTTCAAATACTCTTGCTACACATTCTATGGCTGCAAAATCGTGGGCTGCGGGTTTTCCTGTAAATCCGGATAATCGAGCGTGAAATGCAGGCCGCGACTTTCTTTGCGCTCCAGCGCGCTGCGAACGATAAGTTCCGCCACCAGTACCAGATTTCTCAATTCCAGCAGATTATTGGAAATACGGAAGTTGGCGTAGTACTCGTCAATTTCCTGTTGCAGCGTCATGATGCGGCGCAGCGCGCGCTCAAGACGTTTCGTTGTGCGCACAATCCCAACGTAGTCCCACATAAACAGGCGCAACTCATGCCAGTTATGCTGAATGACAACCTGCTCATCGGAATTGTCCACCCGGCTTTCATCCCACTGCGGAATGTTTTTCGCCAGTTTGGCATGAGGCAAACGCTTAATAATGTCTTCCGCTGCAGACCAGCCATACACCACGCATTCCAGCAGTGAGTTAGAAGCCAGACGGTTAGCGCCATGCAGACCGGTATAGCTGACTTCGCCTATGGCATACAAACCGTCGAGATCGGTGCGCCCATGCTGATCAACCATCACACCGCCGCAGGTGTAATGCGCAGCCGGCACAATCGGGATGGGTTGTGTGGTCAGATCGATGCCCAGCGATTGCAGCTTTTCATCAATCATCGGAAAATGATGCTTAATGAATTCCGGCGGCCGATGGCTGATATCGAGATACATGCAGTCCGCGCCGAGACGTTTCATTTCATGGTCAATAGCTCGCGCAACGACATCACGCGGAGCCAGTTCGCCTCGTTCATCGAAATCCGGCATAAAGCGGGTGCCATCGGGACGTTTGAGCAGGGCGCCTTCGCCACGCAAGGCTTCGGTCAGCAGGAAGTTACGCGCCTGAGGATGATAAAGGCAGGTCGGGTGGAACTGATTGAATTCCAGATTGGCAACACGACAACCGGCACGCCACGCCATGGCGACGCCATCGCCGGAAGAGATATCCGGGTTGGTGGTGTACTGATACACCTTAGCAGCACCGCCTGTGGCCAGAACCACGGCTTTGGCGCGCAGTGTTTCAACATGCTCTTTATCGCGGTTCCAGACATAGGCGCCAACGACGCGCTGCGTGCCCGGTAATCCGAGTTTGCTTGAGGTAATTAAATCAACGGCATTATAGCGTTCTTTCACGCAAATATTGGCGTGTGCCCTTGCTTTCCCCACCAGCGTAGTCTCTACTTCTTTACCTGTAGCATCAGCAGCATGCAGGATCCTACGGTGGCTGTGACCCCCTTCGCGTGTCAGATGATAACGCTCTTCTGAACTCGCGTTGGTTTCGGTATCAAACAGGACGCCCTGGTCGATCAACCACTGCACACAATGACGTGCGTTACTGGCGATAAATTCAACAGCTTCTTTATCGCATAAGCCTGCGCCGGCAATTAATGTGTCATCAACATGTGAGGCAATGCTGTCTGCTTCGTCGAAAACGGCGGCAATCCCGCCCTGGGCGTAAAATGTAGAGCCTTCGTTGAGAGGGCCTTTACTGAGAACAGTGACGTGACAGTGGTCTGCAAGTCGCAAAGCCAAAGAAAGGCCCGCAGCGCCACTTCCGATTATCAATACATCGCTAACAAATTCAGATGAAGGTTGCATAACGTATGATGTTTGCAGAAGAAGAGGGAAATTCATGTTAGCCTAAACCTCCGTGCAAAAGCCACGGGCTTAAGGCTTCAATAGAAAAAACAATGGCGATGTGGAACTTATGGTTCCATGTGAACTCCAAGCAGTACTTGCTCAGGAATATAATGATGAAAGCTGGCAGTACGATTCTAAGCGCGGAGAAGGTTTTGGGGAGATTTTACCTCGGATGAGCGAGCAGTTAGCCGATCAAGTTCTGGTTGAGCGGGTCCAGAAGGGTGATCAAAAATCGTTCAATTTACTGGTTATTCGTTACCAGCATAAGGTAGCGAGCCTTGTATCCCGCTACGTGCCACAAGGCGATGTGCCTGATGTGGTTCAGGAATCTTTTATCAAAGCGTATCGCGCGCTGGAATCTTTCCGCGGCGACAGTGCTTTTTATACCTGGCTGTATCGTATAGCAGTTAACACAGCCAAAAATTATCTGGTCGCTCAGGGGCGTCGTCCGCCATCCAGTGATGTCGATGCGAACGAAGCCGAGAATTTCGAAAGTGGCGGTGCCCTGAAAGAAATTTCGAACCCTGAGAACTTAATGTTGTCTGAAGAATTACGGCAGATAGTTTTCCGTACTATTGAAGCGCTTCCTGAAGATCTTCGCATGGCGATCACCTTAAGGGAGTTAGATGGATTGAGCTACGAAGAAATAGCCGCCATCATGGATTGTCCGGTGGGTACGGTAAGATCCCGTATATTCCGTGCCCGGGAAGCAATTGATAACAAGGTTCAACCGCTCATCCAGCGTTAGAGATGACGGACACAGGAAGGGTACTTAGGCATGCAGAAAGAAAAGCTTTCCGCTCTGATGGATGGTGAAGCCATTGATTCTGAACTGTTAAGTTCTTTATCAACAGATTCTAAGCTTCAGCAAGACTGGCAGAGTTATCATTTGATCCGCGATACCTTACGCGGTGATATTGGGAATGTGGTGCATCTGGATATCGCAGACCGTGTGGCCGCAGCGCTGGCAAACGAGCCGGTTAAACTGGTGCCGGGTTCTGCAACAGAATCGCAGCCTCAGCCTCATACCTGGCAAAAAATGCCTTTCTGGCAGAAGGTGCGCCCTTGGGCGAGCCAGCTGACTCAGGTTGGTGTGGCTGCTTGCGTATCGCTGGCCGTGATCGTCGGTGTGCAGCACTATAACCAACCTGACGCATCGGGCGCTTCTCCGGAAACGCCGGCATTTAATACCTTGCCAATGATGGGTAAAGCCTCTCCGGTCAGCTTCGGCGTGCCAAATGAAGGCAATACCACCAGCGGGCAACAAAATGTGCAGGAGCAACGTAAGCGTATCAATGCTATGTTGCAGGATTACGAACTGCAACGCCGCTTGCATTCTGAGCAGCTCCAGCTCGAACCTGTTACTCCACAGCAAGCCGCTGTTCAGGTCCCAGGAACTCAGTCTTTAGGAACGCAAACGCAGTAATGAAGCAATTTTGGTTTGCCGCTTGTTTAGTGACGGGCAGCCTGCTTACTCCAAGTATCGCCTCGGCAGATCCCACTTCCGAGGCGTTATTACAAGGGATGGGCAAAGCCAGTCAGTCGCTGAATTATGAAATGGGTTTTATCAACATCACGAAGCAAGGGATTGATTCCTTTCGCTATCGTCATGCTGTTTCTGATCAATCCTCGCTCGCTCAACTGGTACTGATGGATGGTCCGCGCCGTGAAATTGTCCAGCGCGGAAAAGACATCAGCTACTTCGAGACCGGGCTTCAGCCTTTTACTCTGGATGGCGATCATATTGTTGATTCGCTGCCTTCCATTGTATTCAGCGATTTCTCCCTGCTGTCAAAATACTATGATTTCATCGCCGTAGGTCGCGCGCGTGCTGCAGACCGTCTGAGCCAGGTGATCCGCGTGGTTTCGCGTGATGGCACAAGGTTCAGCTATGTTATCTGGGTTGATGAGCAGACGAAGTTACCGATGCGTGTCGACTTATTAGACCGGGACGGTGAAACGCTGGAACAGTTCCGGGTCATCAGTTTTTATGATGGTCAGCAGGTCGTCGACGTTCTTGCTGATCTCGAGAAAGCCAGTTTGCCTCCGGTACTTTCCTTGCCTGCTTCTGAGCAGGTAAAGTTTGGCTGGCAGGTGAAATGGCTTCCGGCGGGCGTAGCTGAAGTCGCGAGCAGTCGCAGAAACTTGCCAAATATGCCAGTCACGATAGAATCCCGGTTGTACACTGATGGATTGTTCAGCTTCTCTGTCAATATCAGTGCAACCACAAATGGTCCTTCTGAACAGTTGATCAGACAAGGGCGCAGAACCGTACAAACGGAAGTTCGTAACGGGAATGAGATTACTGTCGTCGGTGAATTGCCGCCTTCCACCGCAAAACGTATTGCTGACAGTATTGTTTTCTCTGCAAAATGAGTTTTGGCTAAAAAAATCCGGGTGATTTTATGATGAAAGAATGGGCCACTGTGGTGTCGTGGCAAAACGGTATTGCATCACTGCGCTGTGAAACGCAGTCGGGTTGCAGTAGCTGCCATTCACGTTCAGGTTGTGGTGCCCGGGTGCTGAATGAACTTGGACCACAGACTGGCCACAATCTTCAGGTCAGCTTTGCTGAGCCGCTGGAGCCGGGTCAAAAAGTTGAACTGGGAATACCTGAGGGCAGTTTGTTGCGTTCTGCATTTCTGGTCTATATGACACCGCTTTTTGGGGTGATTGCCGGAGGCGGAATACTGCAGGCTCTGTTTAAAGCAGACATGTACGCAGTGATCGGTGCCGTGCTGGGTGGCGGATTGGGCTTTATCATTGCCAAAGCACTGGCCGCAAAAGTCGACGGAAAATCCGGTTATCAGCCGGTGGTTTTGCAAGTGGGATTACCTCCCAATGCATTTCGTTATTCAGCTGATAACGAGCTTCCTTTGTAATATCTGCTTTCGTCACACATCAGATTGATGCAAAAGCGAATTGAATGCCACTGACTCAGCCGGGTCAGTGGCATTTTTAATTTCTGACCGGTATCCGGTTTTGAATCATATGCTCAATCAGGGCGATGAAAAGATCGGCACTTGAGAGTGAAGTATAGGCAACGGAGAACAAAATCCGGCCATGTTTATCGAGCAATCTGATTAATGGGCTGTTACTCCCCCCGCTGATAAACTGAATGTCTTCTACCGGTATTGTTTTCCCTTCATCGGTGGTCAGCATCAGGGCACTCAATCGGATCCTTTTCTCGTTCATTGTCAGAAGGTTAGAGCCGATAAACCGTTTCAGTCCGCAGTGCGAATTTACCATGCAGGTAAAAAGAATGTCTCCGCCCTGTGCCAGGGTATTTAATGCCCAGGGACCACGAAACATCAGTTGCTCATTTTTAATAACATCAATCAGGCGTTCTGAATTAGCAATGTTCGGCGTAATCCGGTGCCATGTTTTGCTATTCTCCTCACGGAACATCATCGTATTTAAAATACGACGAGTATATTTACCCGTTCTGAAACGGTATATATCCGAGATCCTGTCGAACGGAATAAACCGGTTCTTTTTATCGAGCTGGCTTATAACCAAAATACCATTTTCATGAAGCTGATAGACCTGGTTCGGTCGAATCAAACGCCTCAATAAAATAAGTACGACACCGAGCGCGATACTCAGCAGGGCAGATACCACCACACTGTGCAGCCCGTCAGCGGTATGGCCGAAGGCGAGGAAGAAAGCGATTTGCACGGCACCGCCGACCAGTAAAAGCACTGACAGGACCAGAGTGATCCAAGAGTTGGCTTTGGCAAAGCCATGCTGACTGAGCAGCCGCCCTTCATTGATCATATTGATAACCTTGTGACCGGATTGAATTAAAATAAAAAATGAATAAGGAAGAATGAGAATTAAAACTTTGTGGACTGAAATAATGTATTTTCTTTTATAACAATATATTAGGTTCTGGAGGGCAAATTTGTATATGGGGATTTTCCTAAAACCAGCCTGTACCAGAAAACAAAGAGAAAATGTCAGAAAAAGGGAAAGGCGAGGGGGAAAGATCAGTGCGGAAATGAAAACAAATGAAAATGTGGGGATTTACTTCAGAAAAAGCACGCATAATCTGGAGTTAGGATGTACCGAGACTAGGTTTTCACGGTGCTGGCATGTAGAATGCTGCGACTTAGGCGAAAGACAGCCAACCTACAAACCGTCGCTGTATGTTCATGGCGAATGATTCAGAAATACCAAGGTAGAAAAACTTTTATAATGAAGCATATACGAAATTTCTCCATTATTGCCCACATTGACCACGGTAAGTCGACGCTGTCAGACCGTATTATTCAAATTTGCGGCGGCTTGTCCGATCGTGAAATGGAAGCGCAGGTTCTCGATTCTATGGATCTTGAGCGTGAGCGCGGTATCACCATCAAAGCGCAGAGCGTGACGCTCGATTACAAAGCGAAAGATGGGCAGGTTTACCACCTGAACTTTATCGATACCCCCGGACATGTCGACTTCTCCTACGAAGTTTCCCGCTCACTGGCCGCCTGTGAAGGCGCATTGCTGGTTGTGGATGCGGGGCAGGGCGTAGAAGCGCAGACGCTGGCGAACTGCTACACCGCGATGGAAATGGATCTGGAAGTAGTTCCGGTTCTGAACAAAATCGATTTGCCTGCCGCTGATCCTGATCGCGCAGCACAAGAAATCGAAGACATCGTGGGCATTGATGCCACGGATGCTGTCCGTTGTTCAGCAAAAACCGGTGTGGGTGTGCCTGAAGTTCTGGAGCGTCTGGTGCGTGATGTTCCGCCACCGGAAGGTGATCCCGATGCGCCATTGCAGGCCTTGATCATCGACTCCTGGTTCGACAACTATCTTGGCGTGGTTTCTCTGGTTCGTATCAAAAACGGCACCATGAGAAAGGGCGACAAAATCAAAGTAATGAGTACCGGACAGGTGTATAACGCCGATCGTCTGGGTATCTTCACGCCTAAACGTGTTGATAAAGACATTTTAAACTGCGGCGAAGTAGGCTGGCTGGTATGTGCTATCAAAGACATCCTCGGCGCACCCGTGGGCGATACCCTGACACTGGCACGTCAGCCAGCAGAAAAGGCTTTGCCTGGTTTCAAAAAAGTGAAACCTCAGGTATATGCCGGTCTTTTCCCTGTCAGTTCCGATGACTATGAAAACTTCCGTGATGCGTTAGGCAAACTGAGCCTCAACGATGCTTCCTTGTTCTATGAACCGGAAAGCTCCACCGCGCTGGGCTTTGGTTTCCGCTGTGGCTTCCTCGGTCTGTTGCACATGGAAATCATTCAGGAACGTCTGGAGCGTGAATACGATCTGGATTTGATCACCACGGCACCGACCGTTGTGTACGAAGTTCTGACCACCGGCAACGAAACCATTTATGTCGACAGCCCGTCTAAACTTCCGGCGCTGAATAACATTCTGGAATTGCGCGAGCCAATCGCTGAGTGTCACATGCTGATGCCACAGGAATACCTGGGCAGCGTGATCACCCTGTGTATTGAGAAACGTGGTGTGCAGACCAATATGGTCTATCACGGCAATCAGGTTGCGCTGACGTATGAAATCCCGATGGCTGAAGTGGTGCTCGATTTCTTCGACCGTCTGAAGTCAACGTCGCGTGGCTATGCGTCCCTCGATTACAATTTCAAACGTTTTCAGGCTTCTGACATGGTACGTGTTGATGTTCTAATCAACGGCGACCGTGTGGATGCACTGGCGCTGATTACTCACCGTGGCAATTCACAGTTCCGTGGACGCCAGTTGGTTGAGAAGATGCAGGAACTGATCCCGCGTCAGCAGTTCGACATTGCTATTCAGGCGGCAATTGGTGCTCACATCATTGCCCGTTCCACCGTGAAGCAATTACGTAAAAACGTTCTCGCCAAATGTTATGGCGGTGACGTCAGCCGTAAGAAGAAACTTCTGCAGAAGCAGAAAGACGGTAAGAAACGCATGAAACAAGTGGGTAACGTTGAGTTACCACAGGAAGCGTTCCTGGCCATTCTTCACGTGGGTAAAGAAAGCAAATAAATCCTCATTGAGTTGTAGGGAGTATGCATGGCTAACATGTTTGCCCTGATCCTGGCGGTTGCAACGCTGGTTTCAGGGATTATCTGGTGCCTTGATCGTTTTAAGCTGGCACCTGCACGCCGGGCTAAAATTGCGAAAATTAAGGCTGAAACGGGCGGGGCGGTTGATGATACAACGCTGAGCAAAGTCGCGAAGCAGCCAGGCTGGGTGGAAACCTGTGCGTCTGTATTCCCGGTATTGTTAGTGGTGTTTGTGGTGCGTTCATTTATTTATGAACCGTTCCAGATCCCATCCGGCTCAATGATGCCAACGTTGCTTATTGGCGATTTCATTGTGGTTGAGAAATATGCCTATGGTCTGAAGGATCCTATTACCCAGACTAAGCTTATCCCGACCGGTGAACCAAAACGCGGCGATGTGGTGGTATTTAAATACCCGCTCAATCCAAGCGTGGACTATATCAAACGTCTGGTCGGTTTGCCGGGCGACCGCGTGACGTACGATCCGTTCAGCAAGCAGGTGACAGTTCAGCCAGCCTGCGAAAGCGGCAAAAATTGTAACACGGCTCTGGCGGTGACTTATGACACCGGCGTTGCCAGCGATTTTGTGCAGACATTTGGTCAGTCTTCTGGTGGCGAAGCCAGCAGTGGTTTCTTTGAGACGCCACCGACAGGTAATGTTCCGCAGGACGGTGTTCGTCTGGTTCAGCGCAACGAAACGCTCGGCAATGTGACGCATCGTATTCTGACTGTGCCGGGTGCGCGTGACCAACTGGGTGCGTATTATCAGCAACCGGGTCAGCCGCTGGGGACATGGGTCGTTCCTGCTGGTCATTATTTCATGATGGGCGATAACCGTGATAACAGCGCTGACAGCCGTTATTGGGGTTTTGTACCTGAAAAGAATTTAGTGGGTAAAGCGTCTGCAATTTGGATGAGCTTTAAAAAACAGGAAGGTGAATGGCCTACCGGTGTTCGTTTAAGCCGTATCGGTGGAATTCATTAATTAATGGTGCCCGTTAGCGCAGCATTATATTTCCACTCGTTGTAGAATATCCTTTCGGGCGATAAAAGTTGGCTCCCCTGATTTTACGTTTTTATTTAAAACGAACAGGAGGAGCCACTGCAAACGAAACAGCTTTGGATTGGCTTAGGGCGAAGCAGGCCTGTTCCGTATGCTGAAGTTTTTGACGCATTCTTGATCTATTGGTAACTCATGAATCCCATCGTAATAAACAGGCTTCAGCGGAAGCTGGGCTACACTTTTCAACAGCAGGAGCTTTTATTGCAGGCACTGACTCACCGCAGCGCAAGCAGTAAACACAATGAGCGTTTAGAGTTCCTGGGTGACTCAATTCTTAGTTATGTAATAGCTAACGCGCTGTACCATCGCTTTCCTCGTGTAGACGAGGGCGATATGAGTCGTATGCGTGCCACGCTGGTACGTGGAAATACGTTAGCTGAAATGGCACGTGAATTCGATCTCGGCGAATGCTTACGCTTAGGGCCGGGCGAATTGAAAAGTGGTGGTTTCCGCCGCGAGTCGATTCTTGCGGATACGGTGGAGGCACTCATTGGCGGCGTGTTCCTGGACAGTGATATCCAGACCGTCGAAAAGCTGATTCTCGATTGGTACCGTAGTCGTTTAGACGAAATCAGTCCCGGTGATAAGCAGAAAGACCCAAAAACCCGTTTACAGGAGTTTTTGCAAGGTCGTCATCTGCCGTTGCCTTCTTATCTGGTTGTGCAGGTTCGCGGTGAAGCGCACGATCAGGAGTTTACCATCCACTGCCAGGTCAGTGGCTTGAGCCAGCCGGTTGTAGGAACCGGTTCAAGCCGCCGTAAAGCCGAGCAGGCGGCAGCGGAACAAGCGCTGATACAGCTGGAGCTTGAATGAGCGAAGAAAAGAATTACTGTGGTTTTGTTGCAATCGTAGGCCGTCCTAACGTCGGTAAATCTACCTTGCTGAATGAATTATTGGGGCAGAAAATCTCCATTACTTCCCGCAAACCGCAAACCACGCGTCACCGCATCATGGGTATTCACACTGAAGGGCCATATCAGGCTATCTACGTGGACACCCCTGGGCTGCACATCGAAGAAAAGCGTGCCATTAACCGTCTGATGAACCGTGCTGCAAGCAGCTCGATTGGTGATGTGGAACTGGTGATCTTCGTGGTGGAAGGCACTCACTGGACACCCGATGACGAAATGGTGGTCAACAAACTGCGTGATTTGAAATCACCGGTTCTGCTGGCAATCAACAAGATTGATAACGTCACCGATAAGTCCAAATTGCTGCCACATTTGCAATTCCTGAGCGAGCAGATGAACTTCGTCGATATCGTACCTATCTCAGCTGAGAAGGGAATGAACGTAGATACCATCGCGGCTCTGGTGCGTAAACGTCTCCCGGAAGCGGTTCACCACTTCCCGGAAGATTACATTACTGACCGTTCACAGCGCTTTATGGCCTCTGAAATCATCCGTGAAAAACTGATGCGTTTCCTGGGCGAAGAGCTGCCGTATTCCGTGACCGTTGAAATAGAACGCTTCGTCAGCAATGAACGTGGTGGTTACGACATCAATGGCCTGATTCTGGTAGAACGTGAAGGCCAGAAGAAAATGGTTATCGGCAATAAAGGCTCTAAAATCAAGACGATTGGCATTGAAGCCCGCCAGGACATGGAAAACATGTTTGAAGCGAAAGTTCATCTTGAATTGTGGGTTAAGGTCAAATCCGGCTGGGCAGATGACGAACGTGCGCTGCGCAGTCTGGGTTATGTAGACGACTTATAAGGTCCGCGCCTATGGAAGGCTGGCAACGCGCATTTGTTTTGCATGGGCGACCTTACAGTGAAACCAGTCTCATGCTGGATTTATTCACTGAGGGACAAGGGCGGGTACGCATACTGGCTAAAGGTGCGCGTGGCCGCCGGTCCAATCTAAAAGGCTGCTTGCAGCCTTTTACGCCTCTGCTGGTTCGCTGGAGCGGGCGGGGAGAAGTCAAAACCCTGCGCAATGCCGAGCCGGTTTCACTGGCACTTCCCCTTTCCGGTCTGATGCTTTACAGCGGCCTGTACGTCAACGAGCTTGTTTCCCGCGTGCTTGAGCAGGAAGCGAATTACTCTTCGTTATTCTTCGACTATCTTAATTGTCTGCAAAATCTTGCCAGCGCCAGCGGTTCACCTGAGTACGCTTTGCGTCAGTTCGAACTCTCACTGTTACACCATCTGGGCTACGGCGTCGATTTCCTGCATTGCGCGGGCAGTGGGGAAGAAGTTAGCGACACCATGACCTACCGCTATCGTGAAGAAAAAGGCTTCATCGCCAGTCTGGTGATTGATAATTCCAGCTTCACCGGGCGTGATTTGAAAGCGCTGGCCAGCCGTGATTTCCCGGATGCTTCCACTCTGCGCGCTGCAAAACGTTTTACCCGCATGGCACTGAAACCCTATCTTGGCGGCAAGCCCCTGAAAAGTCGTGAGCTGTTCCGCCAGTTTCAGGTCAAAAAGCCTGTTTCACTTTCTGACAATTCTTCCAGCTAATTCGGATTCCGGGCTACACGTCGTCACTCTCAAGGGTGTAAACTGCAGAAATTAGCTTTTCTGATCCACTCATAAATCAATTCATTCTCAAATCTGGAGCTGTTATGGCTGAGTTGCTGTTGGGCGTTAACATTGATCACATCGCGACACTGCGTAATGCACGCGGTACGGCTTACCCTGATCCGGTTCAGGCGGCATTCATCGCTGAACAGGCTGGTGCTGATGGGATCACCGTCCACCTGCGCGAAGATCGCCGTCATATTACCGACCGCGACGTGCGCCTTCTGCGTCAGACAATCCAAACCCGCATGAATCTCGAAATGGCAGTCACCGATGAAATGGTCGGTATTGCCTGCGAAGTTCTGCCGCATTTCTGCTGCCTGGTGCCGGAAAAACGCGAGGAAGTCACTACCGAAGGCGGTCTGGATGTCGCCGGTCAGATAGATAAAATGACCGTAGCGGTTTCCCGTTTGAGCGAAGCCGGCATTTTGGTTTCCCTGTTCATCGACCCGGATCTGCGCCAGATTGACGCTGCGGTCGCGGTCGGGGCACCTTACATCGAAATTCATACCGGGGCGTATGCGGAAGCGAAAACTGATCTTGAACGTCTGGCTGAGCTGGAACGCATCAAGCAAGGGGCGGCTTACGCAGCAGGCAAAGGTTTGAAAGTGAACGCCGGTCACGGGCTGACTTACCATAATGTTCAGCCGATCGCTGCACTGCCGGAAATGCATGAGCTGAACATCGGCCACGCCATTATCGGTCAGGCGGTTATCGACGGCTTATCCGGTGCAGTGCGTGAAATGAAAAATCTGATGAGAGAAGCCCGCCGGTAATGAGCATTTTAGGTTTAGGTACGGACATTGTTGAGATTTCCCGTATCGAAGCAGTGATTGAACGTAGCGGCGACCGGCTGGCGAGGCGTATTTTATGCGCCAATGAATGGGCTGTTTATCAGCAACATCAGCAGCCGGTTCGTTTTCTGGCAAAGCGGTTTGCCGTTAAGGAAGCCGCGGCAAAAGCGCTGGGAACCGGCATTCGCAACGGTCTGGCGTTTGAGCAGTTTGAAGTGGTCAATGATGTGCTGGGCAAGCCGGGGCTGGTTTTTCATGCCCGCGCGGCAGAGATGGCAGCGGAAATGGGCGTGAAGTCGGTACATGTTACATTGGCCGATGAGCGCCGTTATGCCTGCGCCACAGTCATCATCGAAAATTAATACTACTTATTTTTGGCATTGCATCACGGCGTGATTACAGCGTGTGATGCAAGACCACAAACTTATCCCAAAGCTGTTCGTTGGTTTCGGTGTGTTGCGGATTGATGATGATGGTATTGTCGATCGGACAGACGCTCTGACAGGTCGGTTTGTCATAATGCCCGACACATTCCGTGCAACGATCGCTGTCAATTTCGTAAATATCATTGCCCATCGAGATCGCCTGATTCGGGCACTCCGGTTCGCACATATCGCAATTAATGCATTTGTGTGTGATCAGCAGGGCCATGGCGTTTTCTCGTATCGTTCAGTCATCAGGGCGCGCAGTATAGCAGAATTGCGCTGGCACAGGATCCACGTCAGTGCCTTTCCGCTCCTCAAATGATCCTGATCAAACCAGCTTTTTGACCAGTTCTTCGCTGTGGCGGATCCGCTCCGGTGCATGTTCGGTATCCTGCTGAACCAGCGCTACAAACAGCAGATCGGTCAGTGAATACTGTGCGGTTGTGGCCGATAGCGCGGCTCCGCGTGTGGTCGGTAATTCAGCGACGGTATACAAACAGTGATCGGCCTGTTGCTGCAAGGTATTCGGTGAAAATCCGGTGATCGCCAGCACCTTAGCGCCACTTTCCCGGGCAACCCGTGCCGCCAGATTGATTTCGCTGCGTTCACCGCTGAACGAAATCGCCAGCAATAAATCTTCCTTTGAAAGCGCCTGAGCTGTAGCAATCAGCACATGTGTATCCGACTCCGCGATGGCCGTGATACCAATTTTTAATAGCTTATACGCCAGATCCTTAGCCACCAGTCCGGACGCTCCGATGCCCGTCAGAATGATTTTCCGCGCGTTGCCCAGCATCGACAATGCAATTTGCAAACGGGGCTCGCTGTTGATATCGAGCGTCGCGCGCAAAGCTGATTGTTTTTCTGTCAGCAGTTTCTCACCCACAACGTGCAGACTGTCGGTGCTCAGGATCTGATTATGTACGGTGACAGGTTCGCTGTTTTTGGGTGATGCCAGGGATTCGCTCATGGCGAGTTTCAGCGCAGGAAAGCCTTTATAACCCAGTTTCTGGGCGAATTTCACCACGCCTGACTGGCTGACTCCCGCCATTTCGGCCAGTTTTTGTGAGCTCATATGACGCGCTTTTTCCGGCTGAGCCAGTAAAAAATCAGCCAGTTTACGGTCATTTTGTGCCAGTGTCGGATACAACTGGCGGATACGGATCATACAACTCATGGTGGCTTATCCCGGCTTCTCAGAATACGTAGGTCACGTTTTGCGGATTATGTTATCTAAAATAGCAAATATTCCTCGCATTGATGAATTAAATATTCAAGTATTATGCAATAAATTTGAATTAAAAATTCAGGAGAGAAACATGAACAGTCCCCTTAACTTAGGCGCACTCGTTTCCGAGAGCCGTAATCCGGATACGATCAATTTAGATGAGATGTCTTCGCTGGAATTAGCCACCTGTTTCAATCAGGAAGATCGCAAAGTTCCTGAGGCCATCAATAAAGTTCTGCCGCAAATTGCGCAAGCTATTGATAAAGCTGCTGCCTCATTTAAAGCCGGCGGTCGTCTGATTTATCTCGGTGCCGGAACCAGCGGGCGTCTGGGCATTCTTGACGCATCGGAATGCCCGCCAACCTTTGGCGTGCCGCACGGTATGGTTGTCGGCCTGATTGCCGGTGGTCCCGGCGCGTTACTCAAAGCGGTGGAAGGGGCCGAAGACAGCGAAACTCTGGGCGTTGAAGATTTAAAGAGTCTGGATCTGAGCGCGGATGACACCGTTGTCGGATTAGCGGCGAGCGGCCGCACACCTTACGTGATCGGCGCATTGCGTTACGCCACAGAACTGGGGTGTGCCACTGTGGCCATTTCCTGTAATCCGGATTCACCGATTGCGCAGGAAGCGACGATCGCCATTTCTCCCGTTGTCGGACCAGAGGCACTTACCGGGTCCACCCGTCTGAAATCCGGTACTGCGCAGAAACTGGTACTGAACATGATTTCTACCGGCGCGATGGTGAAAACCGGCAAGGTCTATCAGAACCTGATGGTCGACGTGAAAGCGACTAACGTCAAACTGGTTGATCGTGCCTGCCGTATTGTTGTGGAAGCCACCGGCGCGGCGCGCAGTGATGCTGAGCTGGCGCTTTCTCAGACTGATTTCGAAGTGAAACCGGCCATTCTCATGTTACTGACTGGCATTGATGCAACACAGGCAAAAGCTCGCCTGGAGCAACATAACGGCTTCCTGCGCGCCGCGCTGGCGAGCTAAATCGGGAGAAAAGCATGGCGACAGCAATGGATAAAACTCACCTGCTGGCTTCTAAAATATTGCAGGGTGTGGGCGGCGAAGGGAATATCAGCAAGCTGGAAAACTGCATGACCCGTGTGCGCGTGGAAGTTTATGACGATGCGCGTCTGGATCTGACCAGCCTGAAAATGCTGGAGGGGATCAAAGGTTATCTTAAGCAGGGCGAGCAGCATCAGTTTATCGTCGGGCCGGGGGCGGCAGCGAAAGTCGTGGACGCCATGCGTCTGTTGCTGAGCCCCGCGACTACAGCGAGTGCGGCGGGTGAGAGTGATATAGCCCGCAATAAAGCCAGTGCCAAAGCCAAATACTCTGCGCCGATGAGTGGCGCGCTGCGCAAGCTCGCGGATGTTTTCATTCCGCTGATCCCGGCATTTATCGCCTCAGGTCTGATTATGGGCATTATTAACTTGCTCAAGCGGCCTGATATTGCCGGTTCCATTGCGACTGAATATCCCAATATCCTCGGCCTGCTGGCGATTTTCGGCGGTGCCGTATTTGCCATCATGAATATTCTGGTCGGTGTGAATGCTGCGCGGGTGTTTGGCGGTTCCCAGGCCATGGGCGGCGTGATGGCGGGGATCCTTTCAAGCCCTGCGCTGGCGCAAATTACGCTATTTGGCGAAACATTACAGCCGGGGCGTGGCGGGGTGATAGCCGTCTTGCTGGTCGTCGCGCTGATGTGCTGGCTCGAAAAACGGCTGCGTCAGTGGCTGCCGGAATCTGTCGAACTGATCCTCAATCCGCTGATCACCACGCTTATTACTGCAACGCTGGCGATTGTGATCCTGCAGCCGATCGGTGGCTATATCTCAGATGGCATCGCCCATGGAGTCAATATTGCGATTGATAAAGGCGGATTACTGGTTGGCGCGGTACTGGCCGGAGCCTTTCTGCCGCTGGTGCTTTCCGGGCTTCATCAGGGGCTGGTGCCTATCCACGTGGAGCTGATTCAGGCGCACGGTTCCAATCCGTTGCTGCCTATCTTAGCCATGGCCGGTGTCGGGCAGGTCGGTGCGGCGATTGCGGTTTACATGAAAACGCGTAACGCACGGCTGAAAAAAGTGATTAAAGGTGCGCTGCCGGTGGGAATACTGGGCATCGGCGAACCGTTGATTTTCGGGGTGACGCTGCCGCTTGGCCGGCCATTTATTGGCGCCTGTCTGGGCGGAGCCGTGGGCGGTGCGCTGATCTGTTACTGGAAAGTCGCTACGGTCATCACCTTTGGTATTTCCGGGTTGCCGCTGGCGCTGACCATTATTTCTGGCAAAGTGATGTTGTATCTGGCCGGTTTAGTCATTACGGTATTAGCTGGTTTTATTTTTACCTGGCTGATGGGGTTTAACGATCCCGAGGAGTAATGGATTGAGTACGAAGCCTGATCGACGGGTGGTCTTTTTTGACCTGGATGGAACGCTGCATCAGCAGGACATGTTCGGAACCTTCCTGCGTTTTTTGCTAAAAAAAATGCCGCAGAACCTGATTCTGGTGGTGCCTTTATTGCCGCTGATTGGCGCAGGACTATTCTTTCAGGGGCGCGCAACACGCTGGCCGATGAGCCTGTTGCTGTGGGCCATTACTTTTGGTCATAGCGAGGCACGCCTGAAAGCGCTGGAGCTGCAATTTGTGACTGCGTTTCGCGAAAAAGTGGTGGAGTTTCCGGTGGTACAACGCCGGCTACGCGAATATCTCGACAGCGACGATACCGAAGTGTGGCTGATCACCGGCTCTCCTGAGAACCTGGTGCAGCAGGTTTATAACGCATCGCTGTTTTTACCGCAGGTACGTCTGGTGGGCAGCCGTATCGCGCGGGGTAAAGGCGGCTGGGTGCTGCCTCTGCGCTGTCTCGGGGAAGAAAAAGTCGTACAGCTTGAAAGCCGGATTGGTTCACCGCTTAAACTTTACAGTGGTTACAGCGACAGCAAGCAGGACAACCCGCTGTTGTTCTTTTGCGAGCACCGTTTTCGTGTCAGCAAGCAGGGCGAATTGCAGCAACTGGAATAAATACCGCGGTATGTTGCAGACAAAAAAACAGGCCATTTCTGGCCTGTTTTTATTTGGGCATATTCTTTAGTAATCAGAACGCGGCTTTGAAAATCCCTACCACGTCTGCATGAGTACCCTGAATCGGGTTAGTCATGGCGCAGGCATCTTTCAGGGCATTGGTCGCCAGCGTATTAAAATCTTCTTCTTTCACGTTCAGGTCGCGTAATCCGGCAGGGATATCGACATCACGCGCCAGCTGACGGATAGCATCAATACAGGCTTTTGCACCCTGCGCATCTGTCATCGCTGAAACATCAATGTGCATCGCGGCGGCGACATCTTTCAGACGCGGGCTGGCAACGCGGGCGTTATATTCCTGAACAAACGGCAGCAGGACGGCATTACAGACGCCGTGCGGCAGGTTATAGAAACCGCCGAGCTGGTGCGCCATGGCGTGTACATAACCCAGCGACGCATTGTTAAAGGCCATCCCGGCGAGAAACTGTGCGTAAGCCATGTCTTCGCGGGCCTGCATGTTTTTGCCGTCTTTCACCGCCGTGCGCAGCGAGTCGATAATCATGGTAATCGCTTTCAGCGCACAGGCATCTGTAATCGGGTTGGCCGCGCTCGACACGTAGGCTTCGATAGCGTGGGTCAGCGCATCCATCCCGGTGGCAGCAGTCAGCCCTTTTGGCATGCCGACCATCAGATGAGGGTCATTGACTGACATCAGCGGTGTCACGTTTTTATCCACAATGGCCATTTTGATATGGCGTTCTTCATCGGTGATGATGCAAAAACGTGTCATTTCTGAAGCCGTACCGGCGGTAGTGTTGATCGAAATCAGCGGCAGCTGGGGTTTCGCAGAGCGATCAACGCCTTCGTAATCTTTGATGTCGCCGCCGTTGGTGGCCAGTAACGCGATCCCTTTAGCGCAGTCATGCGGTGAACCGCCACCGAGTGAAATCACGCAATCACAGCCATTTTTTTTCAGGATCTCCAGCCCTTCACGCACATTGCGGGTGGTTGGGTTAGGGTGCGTTCCATGATAAACGCTGCTTTGCACGTCGCTGTTTGCCAGTAATTCCTGAACCTGTTTAACCACGCCGATATCGAATAACACTTTATCCGTGACGATCAGTGCGTGGCGAAAACCATGCTGTGCGATAGCGGTTGCCGCATCATTCAGCGCGCCAGAACCAATAACGTTAACGGACGGGATAAAGAAAGTTGCAGTAGCCATAATTGTTTTCCTTCTTGTCAGCTCTTGGTAGGTACAAGGAAACCTTAATATTGTTACCGGTAACATCTTTTGATCTGGCGCAAGAATTCACAGATTAACCAGGCAAATTTCCAGACCTAATCACTATGAAAGATAAGGTTATTATCTGTTGGTATAAGCTATTTCGGCTATCAGGGTGTCTGGTTCTAATCATTAAGTAATGTTTCCTGTTACCGCCGGTGAACTGTACGCAGGGTACCGATTATGGCCCGTGGGCGCGCGGCGCGAACAAAGGTATAATGCCCACGGAATAAAATGGCTGAGGTTGAAGTGGCAGTGACAGAATTAGCAGAAATGAACGACGACGAACGCTGGATGGAATACGCTATGACTCTGGCGCTGAAGGCGCAGGAGGAGGGCGAAGTACCGGTGGGCGCCGTGCTGGTTTTAGACAATCAGGTGATTGGCGAAGGCTGGAACCGTTCTATCGGACATCATGATCCGACGGCGCACGCGGAAATCATGGCGTTACGTCAGGGCGGCAGCGCTGTGCAAAACTACCGTCTGCTGGATGCCATACTGTATGTCACGCTTGAGCCTTGCGTGATGTGTGCCGGCGCAATGATCCACAGCCGGATCCGTCGTGTGGTATATGGCGCAGCCGATGCTAAAACCGGTGCAGCGGGTTCCCTGATGGACGTTCTGCGCCATCCCGGCATGAATCATCAGATCGAAATTACCTCGGGCGTTCTCGCTGATGCCTGTTCAGAGCAACTCAGTGCGTTCTTTCGCTTACGCCGCAGCCAGAAGAAAGCGCTGCGGCTGGCAGAGCGCGCGGCGCAGGCCGGTGATATCACGGCGGGTAATCCAAAATCATAAGGCTGTTCAGGCCTTATTTCCCCAGCGCTTCCTGTGCATCCACCGCCGGATATCCCTGACCCAGTTGAGCCTGCAGCGCGGCTTTCTGCGCCTGCTGTTTCTCTTTTTCCATCAGATACCCCACCAGACTGAGCTGATAGCGGCGGATATTCTCCACGTAATTATACGCCTGCGTGCCGCGTGCATAACCGTAAGTCGTCCGGCTGAAGAAGCGTTTCTGATTGAGCATCGGCAGCCGCTGCTTCACATCCGCCCAGCTGTCCGGATTCCCTTTTTGTTGTGCGGTCAGTTTACGGGCGTCCAGCATATGGCCGTAACCCATGTTATACGCTGCCAGTGCAAACCAGATCCGTTCATCCTGCGGAATAGATCCCGGCATTTTATCCATCAGATGCGACAGATACTGCGCCCCGCCCCGGATGCTTTGCTCGGCATCTGTCCGGTCATCGACATTCAGCCCGCCAGCCGTTGCGCGGGTCAGCATCATCACGCCACGCACACCGGTCGGTGATTTCGCCAGCGGATCCCAGTGGGATTCCTGATAAGCGATGGCGGCCAGCAAACGCCAGTCGATATTCTGAGCATATTTTTCAAACAGCGGCTGTAAATCCGGCAGTGTACTGTCTATGGCTTTCAGGAAAGTACGCGTATCGACATAATCGAAATCACCCACGTGTCCGAGGTATTTTTCCTCCAGCTTTTCCAGGGTACCGTCCTCTGAAATCTGACTGAAGAAATCCAGCATAGCGGCAGCGAGGCTGTCGTCATCAGGTTGTTTGCGGTAATACCAGGTGACTGGTTCGTCGTCGGTGGCATCGAAAGCCACCGCAAGGCGGGGATAGACGCGCTGCATCAGGGCGATAGTGACCGAATCCCCGAGCGTATAATCGAGTTTGCCGTTTTCAACCTGTTGCAACAGATCGCGGGGTGACAATTTATCGGTGGTGGACCAGGTGAGGTCTGGATATTTTGTGCTGGCCGCTTCCAGCGTGGCGATATGCGCACTGCCGGCAGACACCACCAGCGAACCTTTGATATCGGCGAAACTTTTCGGGCGCACGGCACCCTGCCGGTAAACCAGCTGCTGTGATACGGAATAGTATTCCGGGCCGGCGCGGTAGTTTTTCAGGCGCTCATTGTTGTACACCAGACCGGAAGCCAGCATGTCGGTTTTACCATGATCAAGATCGTCGAACATGCTCTCGATGGTGGTGTGCTGAGAAATCACCAGCTTCACGCCCAGATAATCTGCGAAGCGTTTAGCCAGTTCATAATCAAAGCCCAGATTGCCTTCCGGGGAGTCCATAAAAGTCAGTGGAGAATTGAGCGTGCTGACGCGCAATTCTCCACGGGATTTTATTTGATCCAGCTGGTCACCTTCACCCCTGTGCCACGGCACGGCAGGCCACAAGGCCAGTGCCAGTAACAGGGCGGCGATCCCCATCAGAACATAATTAATTTTTAGTCGCGTCAAATAGTTATCTCGCTGCGGCGCTCTTGTTTTTATACGCTATGCTGTGCAGTTAGTATGGTTATATCCCCAGTGCTGACGCATTTTGCTCAACAAAACGGCAGTCTGCAACTTTATTCATAATAGCCATGATAACGACATGGCTATAAAGGAATATGAAGTTTCCCGACGCAAACGGTTTCGTCGGACGCCAGCTTTCTTTATAATAGCCCGCGTTTTCCCCCTGTTGCGCCCAATGAAGCACTGTGGTCAGTGTCTTCGAAGACGAGAGATCTGTAATTATGGAAATACTGCGTGGTTCGCCCGCTTTGTCGGCTTTTCGCATTAACAAATTATTGTCCCGTTGTCAGGAAGCGCGCCTTCCGGTCAGCGATATTTACGCCGAATATGTACACTTTGCCGACGTCAGCGCACCGCTGAATTCGGACGAACAAACCAAGTTACAACGCCTCCTGAAATACGGTCCTTCTCTCGCTGAACACGCTCCTTCTGGCCGTTTATTGCTGGTCACCCCGCGTCCGGGCACCATTTCTCCCTGGTCTTCCAAAGCTACCGACATCGCACGCAACTGTGGTTTGTCACAGGTTCTGCGTCTTGAGCGTGGTCTGGCATTTTATGTTCAGGCACCGCAACTGACCGAAGCGCAGTGGAACGAACTGGGCGCATTGCTGCATGACCGTATGATGGAAACCGTCTTTACCCGTCTGGAAGACGCCAGCGCGCTGTTCGCGCAGCATCAGCCAGCCCCGGTGCAGCATGTGGATATCCTTGGCGTTGGCCGTGTCGCACTGGAAGCCGCCAACACCAAATTAGGTCTGGCGCTGGCGCAGGATGAAATTGATTATCTGATGGAAGCCTTTACGTCGTTGGGGCGCAACCCGACAGACATCGAACTGTATATGTTCGCACAGGCCAACTCAGAACACTGCCGCCACAAAATCTTCAACGCTGACTGGATTATCGACGGCGAAACTCAGCCGAAATCCCTGTTCAAGATGATTAAGAACACGTTCGAACAGACCCCTGACCATGTGCTGTCTGCGTATAAAGATAACGCCGCCGTGATGGAAGGTTCGCAGGTCGGTCGTTTCTACGCCGATGCCAAAGACGGTCTGTACGATTTCCATCAGGAGCAGGCGCATATCCTGATGAAAGTTGAAACTCATAACCACCCGACGGCGATCTCTCCGTGGCCGGGTGCGGCAACCGGTTCAGGCGGTGAAATCCGTGACGAAGGCGCAACAGGTCGCGGCGCAAAACCGAAAGCCGGTCTGGTCGGTTTCTCCGTTTCCAACCTGCGTATTCCAGGCTTTGAACAGCCGTGGGAAGAAGATTTCGGTAAGCCGGATCGTATCGTTACCGCGCTGGATATCATGACCGACGGCCCGCTGGGCGGCGCAGCCTTTAACAATGAATTTGGTCGTCCGGCGCTGCTGGGCTATTTCCGTACTTACGAAGAAAACGTCAACAGCCATAACGGCCCTGAATTACGCGGTTATCACAAGCCGATCATGCTGGCCGGTGGTATCGGCAACATCCGTGCGGATCACGTGCAGAAAGGTGAAATCACCGTTGGCGCAAAACTGATTGTGCTGGGCGGTCCGGCGATGAATATCGGTCTGGGCGGCGGCGCGGCTTCTTCCATGGCATCTGGTCAGTCTGACGCGGATCTCGATTTTGCTTCCGTACAGCGCGACAACCCGGAAATGGAACGCCGTTGTCAGGAAGTGATCGACCGTTGCTGGCAACTGGGCGAAGCCAATCCGATCCTGTTTATCCATGACGTCGGGGCTGGTGGTTTATCCAACGCCATGCCGGAACTGGTGAGCGATGGCAACCGTGGCGGGCGTTTCCAGCTGCGCGACATCCTGAACGATGAACCGGGGATGAGCCCGCTGGAAGTCTGGTGTAACGAATCGCAGGAACGTTACGTGCTGGCGGTTTCGCCTGCACAGCTGGAACAGTTTGATGCTATCTGCCAGCGTGAGCGCGCACCTTACGCCGTGATTGGTGAAGCCACTGAAGAAATGCATCTTTCTCTGGAAGACAGCCATTTCGACAACCAGCCCATTGATATGCCGCTGGACGTTTTACTGGGGAAAACCCCGAAAATGATCCGGGATGTCACCACGCTGAAAGCGAAAGGCGACGACCTGAATGCGGAAAATATTCAGATTGCTGAAGCGGTAAAACGCGTTCTGCATCTGCCAGCCGTGGCGGAAAAAACCTTCCTGATCACCATCGGTGACCGCACGGTGACCGGTATGGTTGCGCGTGACCAGATGGTCGGTCCGTGGCAGATCCCGGTCGCTGACTGTGCGGTCACCACCGCCAGCCTCGACAGCTATCATGGTGAAGCCATGTCACTGGGCGAGCGCGCACCGGTGGCGTTGCTCGACTTCGCCGCTTCTGGCCGCATGGCCGTTGGCGAAGCGCTGACTAACATTGCAGCAGTTGAAATCGGCAGCCTGAAACGCGTGAAGCTTTCTGCTAACTGGATGTCTGCAGCCGGTCACCCGGGCGAAGATGCGGGTCTGTATGCCGCAGTAAAAGCAGTGGGTGAAGAACTTTGTCCGGCACTGGGTATCACCATTCCGGTGGGCAAAGACTCCATGTCGATGAAAACCCGCTGGCAGGAAGGTAATGAACAACGCGAGATGACGTCGCCCCTGTCGCTGGTTATCACCGCGTTTGCCCGTGTCGAAGATGTGCGCCACACCGTGACGCCGCAATTGCGCACCGATAAAGGTGACACTGCGTTGCTGCTGGTCGATTTAGGTGCCGGTCATAACGCACTGGGCGCGACGGCGCTGGCACAGGTTTACCGTCAGCTCGGCAATACGCCAGCGGATGTGCGCAGTGCTGAGCATCTGGGTGGATTCTTCAACGCCATGCAGGCGCTGGTGTCTGAGCAGAAATTACTGGCTTATCATGACCGTTCCGACGGTGGTCTGCTGGTCACGCTGGCTGAAATGGCCTTCGCGGGACATTGCGGCCTGACCGCAGATATCGCGGCGCTGGGCACTGATTCGCTGGCGGCATTGTTCAACGAAGAACTGGGCGCGGTTATTCAGGTTCGCGCATCAGACCGTGAAGCGGTTGAGAAAACGCTGGCTGATTTTGGTCTGGCGGATTGCACGCATTACCTCGGCAGTGTTGAGACCGGTGACCGCTTCATCATTTCTTCTGGTGACAAGCCGGTGTACAGCGAAAGCCGTACCACGCTGCGTACCTGGTGGGCCGAAACGACCTGGCAGATGCAGCGTCTGCGCGATAACCCTGAATGTGCCGATCAGGAACATCAGGCGAAAACCCATGATCTCGATCCGGGCCTGAACGTCAAACTGACGTTTGCTCCTGACGAAGACGTGGCTGCTCCTTACATCGCGAAGGGCGCGCGTCCGAAAGTTGCCGTGCTGCGCGAGCAGGGCGTTAACTCCCATGTTGAAATGGCTGCAGCCTTCCATCGCGCCGGTTTCGATGCGGTTGATGTCCACATGAGTGATTTGCTGGCCGGTCGCCGTAATTTACAGGATTTCCATACGCTGGTAGCGTGCGGCGGATTCTCTTACGGTGATGTGCTGGGCGCGGGTGAAGGCTGGGCGAAATCAGTTCTGTTCAACGACCGCGTACGTGAAGAGTTTGAAGAATTCTTCCACCGTCCGCAAACGCTGGCGCTGGGCGTGTGTAATGGCTGTCAGATGATGTCGAACCTGAAAGAGCTGATCCCGGGCGCAGAACATTGGCCACGCTTCGTGCGTAACCTGTCTGACCGTTTTGAAGCGCGTTTCAGCCTGGTTGAAGTGACCGCCAGCCCGTCGATGTTCATGCAGGGGATGGCCGGTTCACGTATGCCCATCGCTGTTTCCCACGGCGAAGGCCATGTGGAAGTGCGTGATGCGGCGCATCTGGCGCAAATCGAACACAGCAATCTGGTGGCGCTGCGCTTTGTGGATAATAACGGTCAGGCCACCGAAGCCTATCCGGCGAACCCGAACGGCTCTCCGAATGGGATCACCGCTGTGACCAACCTGTCAGGCCGCGTAACGGTGATGATGCCGCATCCGGAACGTGTTTTCCGTACAGTCAGCAACTCCTGGCATCCGGAAGAATGGGGCGAAGACAGCCCGTGGATGCGCATGTTCCGTAATGCGCGTAAACAGCTTGGCTGATGCGTAATAAGCCTCAGTAATAAAAATCCGCAGTGCGAAAGCCTGCGGATTTTTTTGTCTGACTCACGGAAAATAAAATAAAAACTAACTCTATGTTTTTAAAAGGTTATAGCATCTTATATTCATTAAACTGATCACTGCTTAATTAATCATTAACTTTTTATATGTAACCATCGTCATATAATGCCCCGGTCAACTCAACAGGGCTTTTATGCCAATGAAAAATATCATTTTCGCGAATATTCGCGCTGCACTCGCTTGCCCAATTTTCATGCTCTCATTATTAATATCCCTTAATGCACAGGCACAGGATAACGAGATTAAATCTGCGCAGGAGAATGTTTCCCCGCAGGAAAACAATGAAGGTTTATGGAATTCATTCGTCAATAATATTGCGCAAACGTGGGATGCTCCGCAGCAGCAAGATCTCTTTCTTCCTGTATTAACACGCCATAACCGGCATACACACAGCAAAAAACAAATTGAAGGATATAACGAACATCCGTGGGGAGGAGGTTACGGTATTTCACGTTATGATGAGAAAGGAAACTGGCACGGCATTTATGCGATGGCCTTTAAAGACTCCTTTAATAAATGGGAGCCTGTTGCCGGTTATGCTTATGAAAAAATATGGCAGCCTTTAGATGATAAAGAATTCCGCTTAGGTGCAGGTTACATCACCGCCATTTCTGCTCGTGACAATTATGATTACATTCCTTTTCCCATGGTGCTGCCGCTGGTATCAGCAGGCTATTCAAGGCTGACGTTCCAGACCACCTACGTGCCGGGAACCAACAGTAAAGGGAATGTCCTGTTTGGCTGGTTCCGTTTTCAGTTTTAATTTCCTTATAAACAGACGGGGTATTATTAAGAAAATTCCAGTCGTATTTTTCGTCTTATTCTTATTGGTGGGTTTTTAAATTAAATTAACCGCCTAAACGAAGTCTAAATATTTTAGAGATAATTCTGATAAGGATAAATGGAAAGACTTTAAATTCATGAAATTGAAAAAACCGACGTTTTTTGTTACTTCTTTGTTTAGTTTATAAAGTTGTTGTTTGTTTATGATACTCCCCTGACGCAGGGAGCTATAACAGATATGATGATCAAGAAAGTAATCGGTTGTGCAGGTACACTATTAACACTGGGTATGAGTTCATCCGTGTGGGCGAATAATAGCGGTACTAATCCGGTCAGCGATCCGGATACCATCCACTATAAATCGCTGGCGGCGAACGTATGGTCAGACTTTACAGATAAAGTCTCAACGACCTGGAATGATTCAGATTCACAGGATCTGTATCTGCCGGTGATCACCTGGCATAACCGTCTGACTTACGATAAAGAGAAAACTGACCGTTATAATGAGCGTCCGTGGGGCGGGGGTTACGGTATTTCCCGCTACGATGACAAAGGAAACTGGAACGGCATTTATTTTATGGCGTTTAAAGACTCGCATAATAAATGGGAACCGATCGGCGGTTATGGCTGGGAAAAAATATGGACACCTGCGGAAGATAAAAACTTTCGTCTGGGGTTAGGGTATACCGCGGCGGTGACGGCGCGTGACGACTATAAATATATTCCTATTCCGATCGTTTTACCGCTGGCTTCCATCGGCTATAACAAACTGACCTTTCAGGCAACGTATATTCCGGGAACCTACAATAACGGCAATGTTTTCTTTGCCTGGCTGCGGTATCAGTTCTGAAGCACTTTCTTTGTGAATGAGTTTTGTGACTGAACAAAGTCCGGGCGCAGGTTGTGAACCTGATCCCTCAATTTTGATGAATATTCCACTATGCTGAAAATTCACCGCAAGAATCAATCTGTTGGTTTTTGCGGTGATTTTTTGTTTTCAGGGAATCTGTAAAATACTTCATCAAGAGGATCACTCGTGAAAATAGCATCCCGTTATCTTGCGTTGTCTGCACTTGCCTGCGTATTACCGCTCTCGCTTCCAGCCGCTCAGGCGGCTCAGTCCGATAATTTAGAACTCCAGCAAGTCCTGGTGCTCAGCCGCCACGGTATCCGCGCGCCACTGGTCAATTACGGTGACGTGCTCGCCGAATCCACGACGCACACCTGGCCGGTGTGGAAAACCGAAGGGGGATTACTGACGCCTAAAGGCGGCCAGAATTCTGAACATATGGGCAAGTACTTCCGCGCATGGCTGGCGAAGGATAAATTGCTGCCCGCTACCGGCTGCCCGGAAAGTGCGCAGGTCTTTACTTATGCCAACAGCTTGCCGCGCACCATTGATACCGCGAAGCATTTCTCCAGCGGCGCTTTCCCCGGCTGCGACGTTTCAGTGATTAATCGCGTAGAAATCGGCAAAATGGATCCGGTGTTTAATCCGATTATCACCGCTGAAGTGAATGATACCTTCAAAACCAATGCGCTGAATTCTGTTAACCAGCATGCAGGCGAGGGCGGTCTGGCAGGGCTCAATCAGCGCCTCAAACCGAACTATCAACTGCTGGAAAGTATCCTGGATTATAAAAACAGTAAAACCTGCAAAGAAAAACAGCAGTGCGATCTGTCTTCGCAGCCTTCTGATGTCGTGCTGACGCAGGGTAAAGAACCGGGTATTACAGGGCCGCTGCGTATGGCGACCGGCGCGGCTGACGCGTTTATGCTGCAATACTACGAAGGTTACCCGATGAAAGACGTGGCGTGGGGGAAAATTAATACGCCAGAGCAGTGGAAGAAACTGGAGGATATCAAAAACCTTTATCACGAAACGCTGTTCGGCTCGCCGGCCATTGCAGCCAACGCGGCTAAACCGTTGCTGACCTTTATTGCCGGTGCGCTCGATCCAAAACTGGCAACGACCGCAGATCAGAAAGCCGCGCAGCAGGCAAAACTGGCGGTGCTGGTCGGGCATGATTCCAATATCGCGTCACTGCTTGCGGCGTTGAAAACCAAAGATTACCAGTTGCCGGGTCAGTACGAACGTACGCCAATCAACGGAACCGTGGTTTTCCAGCGCTGGCACGATATAAAGACCGATAAAGATCTGATGAAGATTGAGTATGTTTATCCGACGGCCCGTCAGTTGCGTAACGATGTGGCGCTGAGTCTGAAAAATCCACCGGAACGCGTCACGTTGCAGATCGAAGGTTGTACCGTTGATAAGCAAGGTTTCTGCCCGATGGAGCAATTTAATCAGGCGCTGCAAAAGGATTTACAGGGCTGATTTCTTAAGCCGCTAACTGGCAATAGATAGCGTTTTAAGTTAGTTAGCGGCCGCTTTCCTCTGCCAGATAATGTGCCAAAGGTTTCTCACTCTGGCACATTATGGCGTCCTCTTCGTTTTACCTCAGCGCCCGTCAGCGGGCAGACATTGCTTCCCGCTCCGCCCGTTTCTGGTGGCGGCTTGAAATCCCTACCTGGACACTGATCGCCACGGTTTACAGCGGCTGGTTTGCGCTGGTGTATTTCTGGCAAGATCTCGGTCCGTGGATTGCCACGCCTGCGCTTATCTGGTTCACGACCTGGTATATGTCGCTGCAACACGAACTCATTCACGGGCATCCGACCCGTAAACCCTGGCTGAATCAGCTGTTCGGCACGCTGCCGCTGGCGGTCTGGTATCCGTATGGTTTGTACCGTGACTCGCATTTACAGCATCATCGCAATGAACATCTGACGTTGCCGGGCGACGATCCTGAGGCTTATTATTTCAGCCGTGCCAGCTGGGAAAGTCTGTCGCCGGCGATGAAGGCGATTGTTCGTTTGCGTAATACATTGCCTGGACGGATGTTAATCGGGCCGCTGCTGGATATTTCCGCCACGCTGACCGGCGCGCTGACGGCGTTATTACGCGGTGAATGGCGCACGGTCGGCATGTGGGGTTTCCACGGGGTTTTGCTGGCAGGTTTGTTGTTCTGGATGTCTCTTCACGGCCTGTCAGCCGGTTATTTCATTCTGGCGGTGAGCTATCCGGCGCTGAGTCTGACCAAAGTCCGTTCCTTTTATGAACATCGCGCCGAACATTCCCCACAGGCACGCTCAACGCTGAATGAAGCCGGTTTTATCTGGCGGATCCTTTTTCTCAATCTCAATTATCACCTGGTACATCACGATTTACCGGGCGTACCCTGGTTTTCACTGCGGCGGGTGTATTTTGCTGAACGCGAGGCCTATATTGCGCGCAGTGAGGGTTTTGTGGTGAAAGGTTACCGCCAGTGGTTCAGGCAGCACACGCAGAAACCGGTCAGTGTGGAAGCGCATCCGTTTGCCAGCATTCATGAGCCTGTGCAAACCGCGCGCAGCGACTATAATTATCAGCAGGAAACCCCCTGACGGAGTGGCCGGATGATGCTGATGTCTTTGCCGATGTATGCTGTTTCTGTCCTGGACGTGGAAGCTTTTGCCGGTGTTCTGCGGGAAAAACTGAAGCGATCTGGCCTGACGTCCACGCCGCAAGCGCTGAGCTGGCCGCAGGATTTGTTCACTCACTGGCAGCAGGCGGATCTGCTGCTTAGCCAGACCTGTGGTTTTCCGCTGGTGGAGAGTCTGCCGGATGTTCAGCTGGTGGGCACTTTCAGTTACCGGGCGCCGGGCTGCGACGGTTATCGATACCGCAGTTTTTTGCTGGCACGTAATGAAGATGCAAAACTGCATTTGTCTGATTTCCGTCACCGGCGTCTGGCGTTTAACAGCACCGATTCGCAGTCCGGATATAACAGTCTCAGGGCGCTGGTTGCGCCGCTTGCGGAAGACGGGAAATTTTTCTCTCAGGCCACCGCGACAGGCAGCCACCGTGAATCCCTGCATTATGTGCAGCAGAACCGGGCAGATCTGGCAGCGATTGACTGCGTAACGCTGGAGCTTTTGTACCGCAACGAGCCGTCTGCGCTCAGCGGTCTGGTGGTTATCGGCCAGACGGCGGCTGTGCCGGGTTTACCGCTGATCACTTCGTCACAAACGTCTGCGGAACATCTGGCCATTATGCGCCAGGCATTGCATGAAATTGCGCACGAACCGGTCAGTAAACCGCTGCTGATTGAAGAGTTCAGTGAAGTGCCGCGTCAGGCGTATGGCGTGATTACATTGATGAAAAAAATTGCTCAGGAGTTAGGCGTCCGCGAACTGACGACGTCATGAACCCGCGAAATATCGCATAAAATAACCGGGCCTGAGGCCCGGTAGTGATTTCTGAGTAGTGATAAAATCAGTGCGTTTCGATAGGGAAATCTTCGTTCACATCGCCCCATTCGGCCCATGAACCGTCATAAAGCTGCACATCCTTAACGCCCAGAGAATCCAGTCCGAATGCCAGCGCCGCCGCCGTAACACCGGAACCACAGCTGGTGATCACCGGTTTATTCAGATCAACGCCCAGCCTTTCAAACGTGGCCTTCAGCTCAGCGGGTGATTTCAGGTGCCCGTCCTGGGTGAGCTCGGTAAACGGAACACTCAGGCTGCCGGGAATATGGCCGCCATGCAGCCCCGGACGCGGTTCCGGTGCTTCGGCTTTAAAACGCGCCAGCGAACGGGCGTCGATAATCTGCACCTTGCCGAGCGCGTCTTTTACCTGTTCTGCGCTGACGACCACCGGGCGCACCAGTTTCGCGTTGAACGTCGAAGGAACGCGGGTGTGCTCACCGCTTTGTGTCGGTTTGCCTTCTGCAATCCACGCATTAAGACCGCCATCCAGCACGCGTACGCTTTTCGCGCCGAAGCTGGTCAGCATCCACCACACACGCGGCGCGGAGAACAGATCCCCCTCATCATATAGCACGATGGTTTGCGTATCAGCGACGCCCAAACGGCTCATGGAGGCAGCGAATTCCTCTGCGGTTGGCATCATATGCGGCAACCCGGTTGTGCAGTCTGAAATGCTGTCGACTTCCACATAAATCGCGTTAGGAATGTGCGCTTCAAGGTATTTGCCGTGAAAATCAATGGGCGGCGTGATGCCCGGCTTAGATTTACGACAATCGATAATGACGACATCCGGTGAGTTCAGATTTTTTGCCAGCCATTGTGTAGAAACGGTATGGGTAGAAAAAGTCATGTTCTGTTGCCTTATCTTTTTTGTGGAGCCAGCCTCAGAGATCGCCCGGGATCAAAGAATACATCCAGGCATCACGCGGCTGACCGTGATAATAAAGCCGGTTACGGTGCAGACCTTCGGACGTTGCGCCCGCTTTTTCTGCCACCCTGCGGCTGCGCTCATTGCCGTCCATCACCACGATTTCCAGACGGGTCAGCTCCAGTTCGGTAAACGCAAAACGAGCTGCGGCTCTGACCGCCAGCGTTGCCAGTCCCCGGCCGGTATAACCGGTGCGGATCCAATAGCCAAGGTTGGCAAACTTATATTCCTGTACGATGCGGTTGATGCCCACGCTGCCAATCAGATTACCGCCGGAACGTTCAAAAACACAGAAATTGAATTCTGCCCCCCGATGACGCTTTTGCTCACTGTCGGTGAGGTATTTGCGGCTGTCATCAGGGGAATATTTATCGGTACACCAGCTTTCCCATGCGCCAATTTCAGCCACCGAAGCCTGAACGGCGGCAAAGTGTGTGATGGCTTCCAGCTCCGTAGCAACGCGGATTTCTATTTCTTCATCCTGATAAATCTGGCGTGTCAGCATGGGTATCGTCCTGTCATTGAGGAAACCAGCGATTCAGAAAACCGATAGTTCAGGAAACCAAAAAGTCAGCCTCACATATCAGGCATCAATCTGTCAATTGGCGAAAATCCCCGTTTAGCCAGAAAAAACAGCAGGCTGTCAGCTAACCGCTTCCGGCTTCCGGCAGCAACATCACCAGTTTACATTCGGCATATCCCGCCGGAAAAAACGTCTGCTGCCGGTAGCGGATTTCACCGCTAAGGGGATGGTTAAAGCGGCGTTCGCCCCCTTCGCGCGCCAGCACTTCCTGTTGCGTCCACCACTGGCTGAATTCGGCGCTGCGTTCCCGTAACCGCTGCACCGCCTGGCGGACCGCTTCGGAATGAGGGTAATGGCTGGTTTCAGCCCGAAACTCTGCCACCACGCGCTTGGCGCGCTCCGGCCAGTTTGTCACCAGCTGGCGCGCCAGCGGATGCAGAAACATAAAATCCAGCAAGTTAGGATTTTCATCCACGCCCAGCCAGCCGCTGAATAACGTGCCAGCCTGCGGGTTCCACGCCAGCACATTCCAGCAACTGTCGAGCAGATAACCGGGGCAGGTCAGCTGATTGACGTACTCTTTCAGGCCTGCGTCCGGTGCGGCGGAAGAGGGCAACGCCTCAGGGTCTTTCACCGACGCGAGGCTGAATAAATACTCGCGTGCTGCAGGCTCCATGCGCAGCGATTTCGCCAGCCGGTCAAGCGTGGCGGCTGAAATCGACACATCGCGTCCCTGTTCAATCCACGTGTACCACGTGGCGCTGATACCACTGATTTGTGCCAGCTCCTCACGCCTCAGCCCGCTGGTTCTGCGACGTGGTGAGCCCGGCAAGCCCACCATTTCCGGCGTCACCCGTTCGCGGTGGGTGCGTAAAAAGGTGCCCAGCGCCTTCGGGCCACTGAGCGACTCTGCGATATCAATCATGGCGACCTCTTAAATTGGGAGCTCTTAAACAGTTAACGCGTAAACAGGCACTCATTTATACCAGTATAAATGCTCATATTGTACCCGTATAAAACAATGCCTATAGTGATTTTGAGGTCATTTGAAACCCGCGTTCTTCCCCCAAAATCAATTAAAAACAAGACAGACAGGAGCAATGATGAACATGAAAAACACCCATAGTCAGGCCGTCGATAAGCAGTTTGGTTCGCAGGCAAAAGATTATCTGACCAGCGCCGTTCATTCACAGGGCGCGGATCTGCAACGTCTGGCGACGCTGCTGGCACCTTTTGCGGATGCACAGGTGATTGATCTGGGATGTGGCGCGGGGCACGCCAGCTTTGTTGCTGCCAGGGTCGTCAAAAATGTGATTGCCTACGATTTGTCGGCGCAGATGCTGGAAGTGGTTGAGCAGGCGGCAAAAGATAAAGAGCTGAATAACATTACGATACAGCAGGGCGTGGCGGAGTCACTGCCGTTTGACGACCAAAGCGCTGATATCATTATCAGCCGCTATTCTGCACACCACTGGCATGATGTCGGGCAGGCGTTGCGTGAAGTGGCGCGTGTGCTGAAACCGGGCGGAAAGTTCATCATGATGGATGTGGTATCGCCGGGGCACCCGTTGCTGGATATTTATCTGCAGACGATTGAAGTGCTGCGCGACACTTCTCATGTGCGCAACTATTCGCCGGGCGAATGGCTGAACATGGCGTCAGACGCCGGCCTGATTGCCCGTGAAGTCACTACTGACCGTCTGCCGCTGGAATTCACCAGCTGGATAGCGCGTATGCGTACGCCGGAACATTTCGCTGTCGCTATCCGCGAGCTGCAAAAAGTGATGTCTGAGGAAGTGGTAAAACACTTTGAGATCCAGACTGACGGCTCATTTACCAGCGATATTATGATGCTGGTGGCGTCGAAAAACTAAAGAATTGCGGCGTGATGGCGCCCTCCGGCGAACGGAGGGCGTGAACTCATCTTCTTTACTTCTTACCGAACAGCTTCTTCCCAGTCAGTACCAGCACCAGTACGGCGGCACCGACCACCAGACCGACGACCAAATCGGTCGCGCCGGTAATCAGCGTGTTCACCCAACTTTCATGCCCGTGTGTCAGTGGTTCAATCAGGCTGTGCATGAATGGCAAACCGTGGCTGATAATACTACCGCCGACCAGGAACATCGCGATAGTGCCGACGATCGACAGTATCTTCATCAGCCAGGGGGCGAGATTCACAATGCCCCGTCCAAAGGCGCGTATGGCATTCATCATGCTGCTTTCACCGCTGAGCTTGCTCAGGTACAAACCGGCGTCGTCAATTTTCACAATAGCCCCGACCAGGCCATAAACACCGATGGTCATTGCCACCGCAATCAGCACCATCACCGTGACCTGATTAAGGAAAGGCGCTGATGACACGATACCCAGTGAGATCACGATGATCTCTGCTGAGAGAATAAAGTCAGTACGAACGGCACCTTTGACCTTTTCTTTTTCCTGCTTTTTAGCATCGGCGTCATTTTTCACCTCAGCCGATGCGGGTTTCTCTTCTTCGTGAGGGGCGCCGGGCATGAATTTATGGGCGACTTTTTCGAAACCCTCGTAACACAGATAGGCACCGCCAATCATCAGTAAAGGCGTGATGGCCCAGGGAATAAAGGCGCTGATCAGTAATGCCAGCGGGACCAGAATCGCTTTGTTGATCATGGATCCTTTTGCGACAGCCCAGACGATCGGTAATTCCCTGTCAGCTTTCACTCCGGTAACCTGCTGCGCGTTCAGCGCCAGATCGTCGCCCAACACGCTGGCTGTCTTTTTAGCAGCGACTTTACTCATCGCCGCAACGTCATCAAGAATCGATGCAATATCATCGATCAAAGCCAGAAGGCTTCCACCCGCCATAAATACTCCCTTTTAACATTATGCAAAGGATTTCCGCACACGCGGAGCCCGAACCCTGCTGTTCTGACCTTGCATCAGATCACAGCAACAGAAAATTCATAAAAAATAATCATATCAGTGATTGCATAGCGGCGTCGATTTGTGCGAATGTTGTCCCGTTCTTAAATAACTTTGAAATCTCTCCATACTTTCTCCATTAAATATCCTCGTTTTTCCATCGCTTACACCCGCTGAAATATTTACTTGCATTCTCTCCTTATTTTTACCACAAAGGTTAAATTTCTTTACGTTGGATTACGTCGCCTTTCATTGGTTCGCTGATAATTAACTCAACGGATGACTTCCGCTCCATTAATTAACGAAACAAACAAAAGAAAGGTGCGTAATATGAAACTCTTACCTGCAATTACAGCTGTCGCTATTACCGTTGCTTCATTCTCTGCTCTTGCTGCCACGCCAATTTCTGAAATGCAGGCGCAAAGTGGTAATTTCCAGTCCCTGGGTGTTGTTTCAGTGAGCGCACCTAATACTGTCCCGGGTAGCATGCGTGATGAACTGAATCAGGTAGCGAGCGACAAAGGTGCAACACACTACCGTGTCATCGGTCAGGGTACGCCGGGCGATTCAAGCCTGAACCGTGCAAGCGTTGAATTGTATAAATAAAAATCATCTTTTATAGTAAGCCTTTTTTATAAAATCTGTTGATGATATTTCCTGTAGCAAAGAAGGCCAATGCCACCCGACATTGGCCTTCTTTATTTTCTTCACTCCGGACTTCTTTTGAGAATCATCCCATGTGTTTTAATTAATTTCCCTCTTTCTGACGATTATCTCCCTTATTAATCATTTCTTAAGAATTTTTGCGTTATATAAGGGTCTATGTCCTCAGGAGGAAGTTAATATGCTGAATGCCGCAAGAATGACAATTAAGAACACTGGGGTTTCGATTCAGAATCAATTTTTCTATTTACAGAATTTTATTACTTCACCAAGGACGATGGGGACACTGATGCCGTCATCGCCGTGGTTGTGCCACGCGATGCTTAGCCAGATAGACTGGGCGACGTCACTGGATATTGCTGAACTGGGTGCCGCCGACGGGGTGCTGACCCGTCGCATTCTCAGCCGGATGCGCGCCGATGCAAAACTTGAAGCGTTTGAAATACAGCCTGCGTTTGTCCGCAAGCTGAACCAGATGGATGATCCCCGTTTGCAGGTGATGGCGCATTCCGCTGAACACATGAGCACGCAGTATGACGCCGTATTTTCCTGTTTGCCGCTACTGTCGATGCCAGTGCGAACCAGCATCCGGATTTTGCAGGCCACCCGGCAGCAGCTGAAAGAAAAAGACGGGGTGCTTGTCCTGTTCCAGTACAGCCATCTCTCGGAGAAACTGCTGTCCCGCTATTTCACCTGGAAAAAAATCCGCGTGGTGAAGAATTTTCCACCGGCGCTGGTGTATATCTGTAAACCTCGCTGATACAGCGACTTATGGAAGCTGGATCGCAAAGCTGCCCGCAGGCCTTTGCGGGGCAAGGTTTTTTCAGTATGATGAGCACCATAGCGTAAATAAAACGCTACAGAAGCTTCACCGGCAGGTGATAAAAATCTGCCAGTGAGGCTTTTTTGTTGTACTATCTGACGAGTACAGCTTCAGGCCAGTACAATGACCACTTTTGATGTTTACACTTCATATTGATGATGGATTTTCATCAGGCGGGCTAACGGTTCCCGGGGAATAAAGGATAGCGGTAATGACACAACCCATTTTCATGGTAGGCGCGCGCGGTGCGGGTAAAACGACGGTGGGCAGCGCTCTGGCAAAAGCACTGGGCTATAAATTTGTCGATACCGATCTGACATTGCTGCGCACATCTGGCCTGAGCGTGGCGGACATCGTTGAGCGTGAAGGCTGGGAAGGTTTCCGCCGCCGTGAAACTGAGACGCTGAAGGCAATCTGCGCGCCATTCACAGTGATCGCGACCGGTGGCGGCGTGGTGCTGGCGCAGGAAAACCGCGATTTCATGCGTGATGCGGGAACGGTTATCTATCTGCGTTCGCCAGCTTCGACACTGGCCAATCGTCTGGAAGATGCTCCGCTGGAAGATCAGCGACCTACGCTGACGGGTAAACCGATTACCGAAGAAATGAAGGAAGTCCTGAATGAGCGCGAAGCCCTTTATCAGCAGGCTGCGCATCATGTGGTAGACGGTACGCTGGATCCCGCGGGTGTGGTGAATTCAATTCTTGATGCCCTGGCATTGCCGGTCGCGCGTTAAAAAACCGTCAACCGCCACATCTGAAAACGAGCTCCGGAGGCTCGTTTTTTTATGTCCCAAAATCCTGCAGCAGCGGAAAGTGTAAATTAAACGGGCCATTTTTGTGATGAATGTCACGGGTGTTTAAGTATTGTACACAGTGATGTGCAGGCGTAAAGTAATCACTCAGGTTATTAATTTTACGTCCACCTCTGCCACGGAACCCCTGATGAAAATCCTGAGACAATTCTTCAGCCAGCATGCGAAAGCGATGCCCGCGATATGGTCAGTGACGATCATTCTTGTTGAAGCCTCTATCGCTCTCTATATTTTGCGTAATATTTAATCAAAATTATCTGCTGAGTTTTATGCCCGTCACCTCATTATTACTCGGCATTAAACCCCTCTTTCTGTGAATTGAATGGCTTTAGGAATTTCTTTAAGCATATTCATTTACCTGTCTTCTCCTGATTGAAAAACAAACGGCTTGACGCTGACTCGTATCAGCTTTAGTTTTTATTTAACTTAACAGGAACCCTGTTCCATATATCGGAACTATCTCCTTATGACCACTTTAGAAAATGCGGCAGCAGTGCTGAAGTTATTTTCCAGAAAGGATATCCGTCAGGGGCATCCCGGTTTGTCATTCAGTGATGTCGTCGAAAATTTAAAATTACCGAAAAGCACGGTTTCGCGTTTGCTGATGACCATGGAAACGCAAGGGTTGCTGGAACGTGATCCGGACAGCCGTCTTTATCAGATTGGGAAGTTATTACTGGCCGTCTCAAGCCATTATTTATCGGCGCCGCTGGTAGATTTAGCGTCGCCCTATATGACGCAGCTCAGTCAGCTCACACAATGCACCGGTTACATCTCGATGCTGGAAGGGCGTGACATTATGGTGATGCGCATGTTCCCCGGTAGAACCTATTTGCAAGTGGTCACTCCGGCGGGAAGCCTTTTGCCAGCGCATGAAACGGCCATTGGCCGTGCCATTTTGTCGCGTTATACCGATGAAGAAGTCCGTCAGCGTTTTAGAGGCAAGTACCACGCACATTCTGTGAATGCACCGGAAAGTCTGAACATTTTGTTGTCTCGTCTGGCTGAAGTGCGGCTTACCGGGGTGTCTTTTGCCAATAACGAAACACTGCTTGGAATAAGTACCTTAGCTACCAGTATTTTTAATAAGCATCGCAATGAAATCATGGGGCTGTGTTTATCATTTCCTTCCCCCGCACAGGGAAAAGAAATTCCGGAAGGAATTAGAGAGGGGCTGATTGCCGTGACGCGGCAGCTCGCCGAAAAATTGGGTGATGAGTATTGGCATTTACCAGAACGGTAATAAACCGCAAAGGTAATGACTAATAACGGACCCGGAAAATCGCTGTTTTCAATATTTGCCAACACCAGGGGCCTTATGTCAGATCAACCTGCTAAAAATAATAAGGAAAATCCGCTAAAGGATATTGGCACTCTCATCGTGATGATCCTGCTGTCCGTTTTGGGCGCAATTATCGGGGTTCAGCTGATTACCACATTGGGCGTTACGCCTAACACGTCGATTATCGGCGCGTTGTTTGCCATGTTACTGGCGCGTATCCCGATGCAGGCTTTTCAGCGCTACCGTTCTGTCCATACCCAAAATCTGGCGCAAACCGTGATTTCCTCCGCGACCTTTGGTGCGGCAAACAGTTTGCTGATGCCGATCGCGATCCCTTATGTCATGGGCCAGCCGCAACTGATTATGCCGATGTTTACCGGCGTAGCGGTGGCGATGTTGCTCGATGCCTATCTGCTTTACCGTCTGTTTGATACCAAAGTATTCCCGGCCAGCAATGCATGGCCGCCGGGCGTTGCTGCTGCTGAAGCGATTAAAGCCGGTGATAACGGCGGGCGTCAGGCGTGGTTACTGGTCGCCGGTGTGGTGGTCGGGCTGGCGGGCGCGATGCTTAAGATTCCGATGGCGGCCTTCGGTACGGCGTTTATCGGCAATATCTGGGCGCTGAGTATGTTCGGCATCGGTTTGCTTATCCGCGCTTATGCCCAGCCGGTTGCCGGTTTAGATCTTAATGCGATGTATATTCCGCACGGCATGATGGTCGGTGCCGGGCTGGTATCGCTGCTGCAGGTGATTCAGGTGGTGCGTGCTAAAAACGCCGACGCCAAAACTACCTTTACCCAACCGGCAAAAGAAGTGCGTACCGCACTCGGACTGGGCGCATTCGGTTATATCGCCATTGCCGCGCTGCTGGCGCTGGCCAGTGGCCTTTACAGTGAAATGTCGGTGGGGATGCTGATTGCGTTTGTGATTTACGCTGCGTTTGCCGCGTTCTTCCACGAACTGATTGTCGGGATTGCCGCGATGCACTCCGGCTGGTTCCCGGCATTTGCCGTGGCGCTGATTACGCTGATTATCGGCATTCTGATTGGCTTCCCGCCGCTGGCGCTGTGTGTGCTGACCGGCTTTACCGCCGCGACCGGCCCGGCGTTTGCCGATATGGGGTTTGATCTGAAAGCCGGCTTCATTCTGCGCGGCTACGGCAAAGATTTGCGTGCCGAACTTTATGGCCGCCGCATCCAGTTATTCGCCGCCTTGCTGGCCTTTATTATCGCGATTCCGGTGGTCTGGTATGCCCATTACGGCTACTTCGCACAGGATTTAGTGCCGCCGGTGGCGAGGGTATATGCCAAAACTATTCAGGCCGGTGCGCAGCCGGGCATTGCACACAGTCTGCTGATCTGGGCCATTCCGGGGGCGTTAATCCAGCTGATTGGCGGTCCGAAACGCCAGCTCGGCGTACTGCTCGCCACCGGTTTGCTGATCAACAGTGTGATGGCCGGATGGGCAGTGGTTTGCGGCATTGTGTTGCGCATTATCATTATCCGGATCTGGGGTGAAAAAGGGCGTACGCCAATGGAAGTGCTGGCGGCAGGATTTATTGCCGGTGATGCACTTTACAGCTTCTTCACCTCGGTTTTCAGCGCCAAAAAGTAGTGAGTACCGCACCAACACCAGGGCTGATTCTTAGCCAGCATGACACACCGACTGTTCCCCGATGAACAGCGCCCGCGACCGTTTTGCCACTGCGCTTTATACGCCGGTTGTGGGGTTTTAAGAGGATTTTGTGATGAGTTTGCAACAGACATTAACGGTATTCGAACTGATTGACAGTGCGCATGTCAGCGGTCAGGACATTGTGGACTTATTCGCCCGTTATCCGGGGATCACCGCCAGCACACACCGCGCGGAAGGCCCGAAAGGCGGCACCGATTTTGTCCGCATTACCGTGCCGGGCAGCAAAGGTAAGAGCAGCGGCGGCACTGCGCCCACGCTCGGAATTATTGGTCGTCTGGGCGGCATCGGTGCGCGTCCGACGCGTATCGGGCTGGTATCCGATGCCGACGGCGCCATCGCCGCAGTCACCAGCGCACTGAAGCTGGCCGACATGCAGCGCAAGGGAGACGTGCTCGAAGGCGATGTGATTATTACGACGCATATTTGCCCGAACGCGCCCACCCGTCCGCATGATCCGGTCGATTTCATGGACTCACCGATTGATGATGTGACCATGAATGACAATGAAGTGGTCGAGGGCGTCGATGCGATACTTTCTATCGACACCACCAAAGGCAACCGCATTATCAATCACAAGGGATACGCGATTTCTCCGACGGTGAAAGAGGGTTACATCCTGCGTGTTTCCGAAGATCTGCTGCGCATCATGGAAATGACCAGCGGCAAACCGGCGGTGACCTTCCCGATCACCACGCAGGACATCACGCCTTACGGCAACGGCGTTCATCATCTGAACAGCATTCTGCAACCGTCCACGGCGACCAGCGTGCCGGTAGTCGGTGTGGCGATTACGGCAGAATCTGTGGTGCCTGGCTGTGGCACCGGTGCAAGTCATGAAGTGGATATCGCGCTGGCGGCGAAGTTCGCCGTTGAAGTCGCGAAAGAGTTTGGCCGCGGCACCTGTCAGTTCTTTGATGCCGATGAATATCAGCTCCTGTTGTCGCTGTACGGAAGCTTGCGTCACCTGCAAAACCGGAAGTAACACCATGATGACATCCTTTGCGACGTTAACTATCGGACAGGCCCCCCGCAGCGACATTATGCCGCTGCTGATGGCATATCTGCCGGCCAAATCGGTCACCCATGTGGGGTTGCTGGACGGATTAAGCACGGAGCAAATTGAACAGCGCTATGCGCCTGCCGAAGGCGACGCGGTGCTGGTCACCCGTTTGCTGGATGGTTCGCAAGTCTCACTGGCCGCGTCGCGTGTGGAACGCGGCTTACAGGAAAAGATTGATCTGCTCGAAGAGCTGGGCTGCATGACCATTCTGCTGCTGTGTACCGGCGAATTTAACCATCTGCACGCGAAAAATGCCCTGCTTCTCGAACCTGACCGCATTATCCCGCCGCTGATTAGCTCGATTATCGGCCTGCACCGCGCTGGCGTTGTGGTGCCGGTAGAATCCCAGGTGGTTGAACAGGCGAATAAGTGGCGCAAATTAGCCAAAGCGCCATGTTTTGCGGTCGCCAGTCCGTATATCTCTGACGATCAGGCGCTGACTGAAGCCGCCATGCGCCTGGCTGAACAGGGCGCGGAAGTGGTATTGCTTGATTGCATTGGCTATAACCGTCATCACGCAGAGGTGCTGAAAAAGCATCTGAATATTCCGGTGTTGTTATCGAATGTGCTGATGGCAAAACTGGCGGCGGAGCTGGTGGTCTGAGGATGTGAAAGACGGGGCATACAGCTATCCACAATGGCACTGTGTGACCTTAAAATCAAATCAGCGATCCCGCTTTGCGGGCGGTGTCGTCTGGTGCAGATAAAGCGGTAATAATCAGTGACAGAAGACGGTTTCTGCCCCTAATATGAAGGCTCTGAAAATTATCGCAAAGGGCCAATCTATGTTGAAAAATAATGAGTATTTTGACGGGAAAGTGAAGTCGATTGGTTTCGACAGCGAAAGTACGGGTGCAGCCAGTGTTGGCGTGATGGCCGTCGGTGAATACACGTTCGGTACTGCAAAACCTGAAGAAATGACCGTCATCAGCGGCTCACTGAAAGTGCTGATCCCGGGATCTCCGGACTGGCAGGTCTTTAAGCCAGGCGAAACCTTCTATATTCCGGGTAAAAGTGAATTCAACTTACAGGTCGGCGAAACGACTTCGTACTTGTGTAAATACCTGACCAAGTAACTTCTTCAGATTCAGACACGAAAAAGGCGCTCATGAGCGCCTTTATTATTATTGTGTAATGAGAAATTAGCGTTGCGCTTCGCCGCCCAATGCTTCGATCAGATTCTGAATTAACGCGGCCAGTTCACCGGTCATCAGCACGAAATCAGCATCGAAACGTCCTGCGAAATCTTCGCGATCAATATCTTCGTTTTGATCGCGGATCACGTCACTGAACTTCAGGCGTTTAATGCTGCCATCGTCAGCCAGAACCACGGCGATACGTTCCTGCCAGTCAACCGCCAGCTTGGTCACCAGTTTGCCATTTTCGATATGCGTGGCGATTTCGTCACTGACCAGCGCCTGTTTTTTACAGCGGATCACGCCGCCTTCTTCCAGAATCGCTTTCAGCTCGGCTTCGTCCTGTAAGGTGAAACCGGCAGGCGTTTCGCCTGAACGCACCCATTCAGTCAGCGTCAGTTCGATCGGGCTTTCCATGGTCAGCGGAACCACCGGCAGCGAGCCAAGGCTTTTACGCAGCAGCGCCAGCATATCTTCGGCTTTTTTGGCGCTGGCCGCATCGACCATAATCAGGCCGTTAACCGTATCAATCCACATGAAAGTCTGGCTGAAACGGCTGAATGCGCGCGGCATCAGGCTGTGCAGCACTTCATCTTTCAGGGAATCCTTTTCAGTCTTTTTCAGCTTGCGGTGTTGTTCGCCTTCGAGCTGATCAATTTTGGCCTGTAACTCCTGTTTGATAACCGGAGAAGGCAGAATTTTTTCTTCTTTGCGTGCACAGATCAGGATCTGCCCGCCGTTGACGTGAGTCAGCGCGTCGCCACCGTGAGAACCCATCGGTGAAACCCAGCCGGTTTTCGCCATATCCTGGCTGCCGCACGGGGTAAAGGTGAAAGCACTGAGCTGTTTTTCCATTTCGTCAGCAGATAACGAAACTTCACGGCTCAAACGGTAAACCAACAAATTCTTAAACCATAACATGGCGTTATCCCTGTCCCGGCGCACTCGTGGTACGCTGAATAAATGAATGCAGGGCGGCATGATAACCAATTGAGCGCCGGTCGTCGTTAAGAAATCGCCGCGGCCTGTAACATTGCATAACAGCTTATTCTGGTGACAGAGGCCTGTGGCTTCTAAACTGAACAGACTCAGAAAAACTGACCCTGCAGGACATAAAATGGAGAATAAAACGTGCGAATTGGCATTGATTTAGGCGGCACAAAAATAGAAGTCATTGCGTTATCGGATGAAGGTAAAGAGCTGTTTCGCAAACGGGTCGATACGCCGAGAAATGATTACGAACGCACGCTCAAAGCGATTGAAGGGCTGGTGCTGGACGCCGAGAAAGGCACCGGACAGCGCGGCAGCGTGGGGCTCGGCATCCCCGGCACATTATCGCCGTTCACGGGTAAAGTGAAGAATGCCAATTCGGTCTGGCTGAACGGTCAGCAACTGGATGAGGATCTGGCGCTGTTGCTCAAACGCGAAGTGCATATTGCTAACGATGCCAATTGCCTGGCGGTTTCCGAAGCCACCGATGGCGCGGGCGCTGGCCGTCACACCGTCTTTGCCGTGATTATCGGCACCGGCTGCGGTTCCGGTATTGCGCTTAACGGCGTGGCGCACGCGGGCGGCAACGGCAACGCAGGCGAGTGGGGCCACAATCCGCTGCCATGGCAGGATGAAGAAGAAATCCAGTTCGCCCGCGAAGTCCCTTGCTACTGCGGAAAATCAGGCTGCGTCGAGACGTTTGTTTCCGGCACCGGTTTTGCTGAAGACTACTTCCGCCATTCCGGTCAGCGGTTAAAGGGCGCGGAGATTATTGCGCTGGTCGAACAGGGCGATGAAACAGCGGAACTGGCGCTGGGGCGGTATGAGCGTCGTCTGGCGAAAGCACTGGCGAATGTGGTGAATATTCTCGACCCGGACGTGATTGTCTTCGGCGGCGGCATGAGCAACGTCGATCGCCTGTATCAGACCGTGCCGCTGCTGGTGAAACAATGGGTATTTGGCGGAGAATGTGAAACGCCGATCCTTAAAGCGGTTCACGGTGATTCGAGCGGAGTGCGCGGTGCTGCCTGGCTGTGGCCGCAATCGCGTTTTGCGTTGTAAGTTCTTCATCTATTTTCAGGGGCGCAGAGTTTGCGCCCCTGATCTCATTCATCACTTCATAGTTAAAGTGCCATCTCCCGTTTGAAGACTTCCAGTGTGTGCGCCTTAACGCGGATAAATTCAGGGTGGCTCATGATTTCTGAACCGCGCGGGCGGGGCAGATCGAATGGCACGATTTCCGCAATTTGAGTCGGTCGCCGTGTCAGCAGTAAAATCTCATCCGCCAGAAAGACCGCATCCTCCAGATCATGCGACACAATCAGCATGGTGACGCCGGTCGCCAGTTGTACTTCCTGCAATTTATCGCGAATAAACAGCGTCATCTCGAAATCCAGCGCCGAGAAAGGCTCGTCGAGGAACATCACTTCCGGACGCGTCGCCAGCGCTCTCATGATGCACACGGTCTGCTGCTGGCCGCCGGAAAGCTCATACGGGTAGCGTTTCAGGTCGAAACGGATATCAAACATTTGCGTCAGTTCCTCGACCCGCGCATTCACTTCGGCCTTACTCATGCCATGGCGGATCAGCGGATAGGCGATATTGGCGCGGGCACTCATCCACGGAAACAGCGCGTCGCGGTAGTTCTGAAACACATAACCGATAGTGGTTTCAGAAAGCGTTTTGCCATCAAACAGAATGTCGCCTTTATCTGACGGGATCAGCCCGGCGATCATGTTCATTAAGGTCGATTTACCGCAGCCGTTCGGCCCGAAGATCGACACGATTTTCCCACGCGGTAAATCGAGATTCAGATCGGTATACAGCGGCTGTCCGGCAAACGCTTTGCTCAGCCCGCGGATCGTCACATGGGTATCCGGGCGCGTGGCGTACTGCGGCAACTGCGGGCCTTTGTAATCGGGGTTCAGCGAGAGAGGTTGCGTCATGCTTTGCTACTCCAGTGGACAGTTTTTTTCTCGATCAGCAAAAAGGCCAGATTGAGCAGATAACCCAGCGCGCCGGTGATCAGGATCGAGGCGTACATATCTTTGATGTTAAATACCTGCTGGGCATCGATGATCCGGTGACCGAGGCCGGTTTCCGATCCGATAAACATTTCGGCGACGATCACGATCACCAGAGCAATGGACACGCCGGTGCGCAAGCCGACGAAGGTTTGTGCCAGGCTTTCCATCAGCAGGATGTCTTTGAAAATATGCCAGCGGGAAATCCCCATCACTCTGGCCGCCATCAGCCGGGTTTTTTTTGCATTCATCACGCCGTATGCGCTGTTAAACAGGATAACCAGCACTGCGGCAAAGGCGGCGATGGCAATTTTATTGGCATCGGTAATGCCGAAAATCAGCATAAACAGCGGGATCAGCGCTGATGACGGCGTGGAGCGGAAGAAGTCGATCAGAAATTCCAGACTGCGATAGACCTTTTCATTGCTGCCTAAAATGACGCCAAGCGGCACGCCAATTACTGCGGCAAAAGCAAAGGATACCAGCGTACGGTAAAGGGTTGCGCCGATGTCGGTGCGCATGGAAGCATCGAAAAACGACTGGAACATGTAGCCGATTGTCTCGACGGGCGAAGGCAGAAGCACCGGATTCAGCCATTTTGCGCTGACGGCCAGCTGCCAGAATAAAAACAGCAGCACAGGGCCGACCAGCGGCAGTAACCTTGAAGACCAGCGTGAAGTCATCCTGTTTCTCCTTATCCTTTATAAATCAGCGAGGCGACATCCACCGGTTTGCTGAAGATTTTTCTTTCCGTAAAGACGTCATAAAATTTCTGGAACCATTGCAGGTTGTCGCCTTTCAAATCGGGATACATGACAAAGCCCGGCAGCGGCACTTCTTTGACAAGCGCCGGTTCAATGCTGGTGTAACCGGCGACGTTTTCGCGGGCTTTGTCAGGATGAGACGCAATGAATTCCACCGCTTTCTGATAAGCGGCAATAAACTTTTTGGTTTCTTCCGGTTTGCTGGCGATAAAGCTGGAGTTCAGCGCCGCTGCGCCGCCAAACCATGGCGCGTCGGCGTTGCCGAGCACATATTTAGAAATCACGCCGGTTTCCAGCGTGCGGGAAAGGTTTTTCATGCGCCCGACGGTGCCTGTGGGTTCGAGTGTATACACGCCGTCAATTTGTCCGGCGGCCAGCGCAGGTGCGTGCTGCCCGACCGGCAGTTCGATCACTGAAGGATGAGTGAAACCATTTTTCTCCAGAATGATCTTCGCCATTGTCACGTTCTGGATCCCCGGCCCGCAGGCGATCTTCTTACCTTTCAGATCGCTGATCGCTTTCGCAGAGCTGTTCAGAGGCACCAGAAATTCATCCAGAACCAGCTGATGATTGGACGGATTCGAGCAGATGATTTTGAACAAATCCGGTGAGGTGATCGCCCCCAGCCCCAGCGCGCCCGTGGCCGTGCCGTTGGCGCAGCCGTGGATCCTGCCGGTGATCATGCCCTCGACAATTTGCTGTGCGCTGGCGAATTTAACCCCTTTCACATTCAGCCCGGCCTCTTTAAAAAAGCCCTGTTCCAGCGCCACATATAAAGGCAAACCGCCAACAATCGGCCAGTAACCAATGCGAATTTCGTCGTCTTCAGCCGCAAAGACTGAAGTCGGGATCATACCGCCAAGTGTGGAGACGCCGCCGGTAATGGCGAGCCATTTCATCAGCTGGCGGCGTTTTTTATCGACTTCAGGTTTGATGTTATTCATAGGCGGTTCCCTTAGCGGTTATGAAGGCGCAGCAACTTGTACTGCAACTTGTATACATAACGTTAAGCACAGGGCGTGCCACTTTAGCGGGTGGAGGGAATAAGCGGGAATTCAGCGGGTTGGAATGAATGAACGCACCGCGCTGGTGCGATTTTTGTGCAGTTGCTCACAATGAGGATCCATTGCGGAGCAGATGGCTAGCAATTCTCCAGCCAGATGCTCCGCAGGGATAATCAGTCAGACTTTAAATTCACTGCTCAGGCGGCTGACGCCCAGACCGTTCACTTTGGTGACTTTGATCTGCACCGGAATGCGATCTTTCATTGCTTCGACATGGCTGATGACGCCGATGGTTTTGCCCGAGGCATTCAGGCTGTCGAGCGCATCCAGCGCGGTGTCCAGCGTATCGGCGTCGAGTGTGCCGAAACCTTCGTCGAGGAACAAAGAGTCAATGCGGGTTTTATCGCTGACCAGATCAGACAGCGCCAGCGCCAGCGCCAGACTGACCAGGAAACTTTCGCCGCCGGATAAGGTGCGGGTGTCGCGTACGGCGTCCGCCTGCCAGGTATCGACCACCTGTAATTCCAGCGCATCGCTGGTTTTGCGCTGCAACAGATAACGACCGTGCAGTTTTTCCAGCTGACGGTTTGCCAGATACACCAGATGATCAAGCGTCAGACCCTGCGCAAATTTACGGAATTTCGCGCCGTCGCTGGAGCCAATCATCTGATTCAGATAGCCCCAGTCATCACACGTCAGCTGCGCCTGCGCAATCTGAGCGATCAGCGCCTGTTGTCCGCTGTGGCGCTGTTTGTCGCTTTCAAGCTGATTTTTCACCTCGCCCAGACGTTGCTGTAACGCTTTCAGCTGTTGCGACAGTTCAGCCTGTTGCGCCGTCAGAGCATCAAGATCACTGTCGGTTTCATTCAGATGGGCAGGGCGGGCAAGACGATGTTTTTCGAGCTGCTGACTGGCATCTGCCCGTAACGCCTGCGCCTGCGCCAGCTGCTGTTGCAGACGTTCTTTGCGTTGCTGAAGTTGCTGACGCAGTACGTCATCAAGCAGCGCCAGTTTCACTGCGGCTTCATCGGTAAATCCGCTGGCGTTCAGCGCCTGTTGCCACGCGTTTTCTGCCTGTGTCAGCCGGGTGGCGGCCTGCAATTGTTGTTGTTGAGTACTCGCCAGCTGACCGGCCAGCTGATCGCGCTGTTCCTGCGCTTTTTGCAGTGCGGTTTGTGCGTCACTGAGCGCTTTTTCTGCCGCCTGCTGTTGCTGATGTAAGTGCTCGCGAATCTGTGCCACCACGCGATCGCCGAACAATTCATGGCGTCGGGCAGTCAGTTCTGAAAGGTTTTTTTCGCCTTCTGCAAACAACTTTTGCAGCCGCTGGACGTCCTGCTGAGATTTCGCCTGCGTCTCTTCCAGCCGGGTAACACGTTCGGTCAGCAATGCGCTTTGCTGCTGCACTTTCTGTTGAGCAATCAGGGCGTCATTCAGGGCATCTTTAGCCTGTTGCAGCGACCGCGCCAGCTGTTCATGCTGGCTGATCAGTGCCTGCGATTGCTGTTCTTCTTCATCGCGGGCGGTCAGCCATTGTGTGATGTCGGCGCTGTCATGTAGCGTAAATGTCAGATTCAGCGGTGCGCTGAGCTGTTGCCATTTTTCGGCATGCGCATTCAGTTGCTGCTGGTCTTGCTCTAGCTGGATTTGCAGCCGCGTTTGCTGTTCTTTCAGGCTTTTGATTTTCGCTGCCAGTTCGATGCCGCTGGCTTTTGCTGCATCGAATTCCAGCTGCATTTTCTCGACGCGTTGCGCGGTTTCAGAGGGTTTGACCTCCTGATAATGCTCAATCGCCGGATGCGATGTGGAACCGCACAACGGGCAGGCTTTGCCGCTTTGCAGATTTGCGCGTTCGGCTTCAAGGCTGACGATCAGCATTTCCTGTTTATGCAGCGCTTTGACGTCGTTCAGATGTTCCAGCTGTTTCTGGCATTGCAGGCGGAGGGTGCCCAGACGCTGTTCTTCTTCAGCCAGTTGCGTCTGATACTGCGCAAGATCTTTATGCTGTTGCTGAACGCGCTGGTTCAACTGTGGGAAAATTTGTGAGAGTGAAAACAACTGCTGACGTACCGGACGCAACTGCGTCAGTTCCGTTTGTCGTTTCTGCAAGATCGTCAGCGGATGCTGTTTTTCCAGCTCTGTCTGACGCTGTTGCGCGGCATTCAGTGCGTCTGTCAGCGCGGTCTGGCGGGCCTGATGCTGGCGGTTTTCTTCGTCCAGTTTCTGCCGTTCGGCGGTCATTTGTGCCAGTGTTGCATTATGCTCACTGACCAGTTTCTGTACGTCAGTGACCGACTGCTGCGTTTCAGTGAGTGATTTACGCCACTGGATAATCTCGCCATCCAGCGGCAGGATTTTTTCTTCAATCAGCGCCTGCATCTGACGCTGTTCTTCCGCCTGTTTCTGACGTGCCGTTTGCCCCTGTTCCACCGCCAGATTCAGCGGCGTCATCTGCGCGATCTGCTGTTCCTGCTGCTGCGTCAGAAGCGTCAGTTGCTGCTGAAGACGCTGCGATTCATCCTGACAACGCTGGCGATCATTGAGCAACGGACGCAGTTTTTCTGCCGGTTCGCTGCGTGCCAGTTGCTGCAATTGCGGCGCGGCAGCCAGATTCTCCTGCTCGGCGGCGATCAGCTGTAGCTGAGATTGCTGCTGTTTTTGCTGCACCTGCTGCCATTGTTGCAGCCAGTTCAGATCTTGCTGGCGCTGCTGCGCCTGCTGACTGAGGTTGATTTCCTGCGCGTTAAGTTCAGCAAGTTGTGCCTCGAGCGTCTGGCGCTGTTCCTCGCTAAGCAGTTCGATACCGGCCATGCGCTGATGCAAACCGTCGAGCGTTATCCTTGCTTCTTTATGCTGTTCAAATACGCGCTCAGACAGCAGCCCGTAAATTTCGGTGCCGGTCAGTTCTTCCAGCAGTTCGGCGCGGTCATTGGCATCAGCATTCAGAAACGCGGCAAACTGCCCCTGAGACAGCATCATGGATTTGGTGAAGCGACCGAAATCCAGTCCGGTCAGAGTGGCGATGGCATCGAGTTTGTCACGCACTTTATCGGCCAGAATTTTGCCGTCGGCCAGTAACGCCAGTTCGACTTTGGGGGCCTGCAGATTACCGTCCGGCGAGTTTTTGGCGCGACGCTGGCTCCAGAACGCACGGTAACCCACGCCTTTGACTTCAAACTCAACCTCCGCCAGTGATTCCGCAGTGTGACGGGTCATCAGCTCATTCTGACTGGGCGTGATGTTAAGGCGTGGCGTCTGATGATAAAGCGCCAGACAGATGGCATCGAGCAGGGTGGTTTTCCCCGCGCCGGTCGGGCCGGTGATGGCGAACAATCCGTTGCTGGCAAAAGGCTCGGCGGTGAAATCAATTTTCCATTCGCCTTCCAGCGAATTCAGGTTTTTTAAACGCAGGCTGAGAATTTTCATTGTGCGTTGTCCTCCGCGTTCTGACCGCTGGTGACCTGTTCAACCACCTGCGCAAACAGGGTGCGCATACGTGCCTGACGCGGTTCGTCCGGGTCAGGTTCCAGCGCCAGCCGTCGTTCAAAGACGTCACTGACGGTCAGTTCGCTGAGTGTTTCTTTTTCCTGTTGTTCAATGCTGTTGATGCGCTGTTCTTTGCTGCGACGCAAAAGAACCACTTCCACCGGCAGATCCGCCGTCAGCACCTGAATGCGTCGCTGGATATCACTGAGATAATCCTGGGTGGCGACTTCAATATCCAGCCATACCGGTTTGACCGGATCGCCGCCTTCGAACTGCGCCAGTTGTTTTTCAATCTCGGCCAGCGAGCCTTTAATTATCTGCATCGGCTGGAACACCGGAATTTCCAGCGTGTCGATGGCGTTGAGCGTCGCACCATCGAAATCGAGTAAGTACACACTTTTGGCTTTGCTCAGTTCGTCAAAACTCAGGGCAATGGGCGAACCGCTGTAACGGATATGTTCGGTTTTCGCGACGCACTGCGCGCGATGAATATGGCCAAGCGCCACATAATCCACCGGCGGAAAAGCCTGCGCCGGAAATGCATCCAGCGTGCCTATATAAATGTCGCGCACCGAATCAGAGGTACTGACGCCGACAGTGGTCAGATGGCCGGTGGCAATCACGGGCAGCGGGACGCCCAGTTCATCGCGTTTGGCTTGTGCGGCCTGCCACAGCGCGTCATAGTGCGCGGCGATGGCTTCCTGCAATGCCAGCTGTTTGTCACTGCCGGATTGTCCCGCCTGACTGGCGAGCAAATCACGCGGGCGTAAAAAGGGAATCGCGCAAAGCACCGCGCCAGGTTTTCCGTCACGCTGGTTGAGCACCAGAATCTGTTCTGAGAGATTTTCACCGACGGTAGCAATCACCCGCGTATTCAGGCAGGAAAGCAGCTCGCGTGATTCATTGAGGGTAGCGACAGAATCGTGATTACCGGCCAGCACAACCAGCTGACAGCCGGTTTGTTGCAGTTCGACGACGAAGCGGTTGTAAAGCTCGCGGGCATAGCTGGGCGGTGAGCCGGTATCAAATATATCGCCCGCGACAATCACGGCATCTACCTGATATTGCTGCACCTGACCGGTCAGCCAGTGCAAAAATGCCTGATGTTCGGCAGCACGACTTTTGGTGAAAAAGTACTGGCCGAGGTGCCAGTCTGAGGTATGGATCAGGCGCATGAGACTCCCGTATGAATCCTGGATGACGACAATGGGGCAAAGTATAAACGTCTGCAGGGGACGCTGTCCCCGATAAATCAGACCAATTTCAGCAAGATGGCAGCGAAATAGAAGGAATGTATCTGTCATATTTGACTGTAATGAACCATTCTTTCTATTCATAAATCTGTCACAAAACTGACGCATAATGGCGCCCGCAATCAAATAAAAGATCGCTAACCTATTGGCAGGACCTACGATGGCAAGACGTATATTGGTGGTTGAAGACGAAGCTCCAATCCGTGAAATGGTGTGTTTTGTACTGGAACAGAATGGATATCAGGCAGTAGAAGCTGAAGATTTTGATTCAGCCGTTGGCCAGTTGGTAGAACCTTATCCCGAACTCATCCTGCTTGACTGGATGTTACCCGGCGGTTCCGGTATTCAGTTTATCAAACATCTCAAACGTGAAGCGCTGACCCGCGAAATTCCGGTAATGATGCTGACCGCCCGTGGTGAAGAAGAAGATCGGGTGCGCGGCCTGGAAGTCGGTGCCGATGATTACATCACCAAACCGTTTTCACCAAAAGAACTGGTTGCCCGCATTAAAGCCGTGATGCGTCGCATCTCGCCAATGGCGGTGGAAGAAGTGATCGACATGCAGGGGCTGAGTCTGGATCCCTCCTCTCACCGGGTGATGGCCAACGAGCAGGCGCTCGATATGGGGCCGACCGAATTTAAATTATTACACTTCTTTATGACCCATTCCGAACGTGTTTATAGCCGCGAACAGTTGCTCAATAACGTCTGGGGCACTAACGTTTATGTGGAAGATCGCACGGTAGACGTGCATATTCGTCGTTTACGTAAAGCGCTGGAAACCAGTGGACATGACAGAATGATCCAGACTGTTCGTGGAACCGGATACCGTTTTTCAACGCGTTATTGAGTCCCCACAGCGGAGAATCTGTGTGCTAGAACGTTTGTCATGGAAACGATTGGCCGGTGAATTCTTTCTCTTTTGCCTGCCAGCGTTAATCCTCGGTATCTTTGTCGGCCACTTTGGCTGGCTCCTCTTTGCGTCGCTGCTGGCGGCGCTGGGCTGGAATTATTACAATCAGCTCAAACTCTCTCACTGGCTGTGGCTTGACCGCAGCATAACCCCGCCGAATGGCCGCTGGAGCTGGGAGCCTTTGTTTTACGGGCTAAACCAGATGCAGATGCGTAACCGCCGTCGCCGTCGCGAATTAGGTCAGCTCATCAAACGTTTCCGCAGCGGTGCCGAATCATTGCCCGATGCGGTGGTGCTGACAACGGAAGAAGGCAATATTTTCTGGTGTAACGGGCTGGCGCAGGATTTGCTCGGTTTCCGCTGGCCGGAAGATAACGGGCAGCACATCTTTAACCTGCTGCGTTATCCCGAATTTCGAACCTGGATCCAGACCCGTGATTTCAGCCGTGCCCTGAATTTGCAACTCAATAATGAGCATTACGTCGAGTTTCGCGTGATGCCTTATTCCGAGGGGCAATTGCTGATGGTGGCGCGTGACGTTACGCAGATGCGTCAGCTCGAAGGTGCACGTCGAAACTTCTTCGCTAACGTCAGTCATGAACTGAGAACCCCGCTGACCGTATTGCAGGGTTATCTGGAGATGATGGAAGACGCCAAACTGGAAGAGCCGTTTCGAACCAAAGCGCTGGACACCATGCAGGAACAGACGCGGCGCATGGACGGGCTGGTCAAGCAGCTGCTGACATTGTCGAAAATCGAAGCGTCAGCGAATATCGATATGCAGGAAAAAGTCGATATTCCGGTGATGCTCGGCATGCTGGAGCGCGAAGTGCAATCTTTAAGCGGTGGCCGTCACGAAGTGGTGTTCCGTGTAAACGAGAAACTGAAGGTCTTTGGCAATGAAGATCAGTTACGCAGCGCGGTGTCGAATCTGGTGTACAACGCCGTCAACCACACCCCGGCGGGGACGCGGATTGAAGTCAGCTGGCAACAAACGCCGCACGGCGCGCAGTTCCAGATCAGCGATAACGGGCCGGGCATTGCGCCGCAACACCTGCCGCGCCTGACTGAACGTTTTTACCGGGTCGATAAAGCGCGTTCACGCCAGACCGGCGGCAGCGGTCTGGGGCTGGCCATCGTCAAACACGCCCTGAGTCATCATAACGCCAGGCTTGAAGTGATGAGTGAAGTCGGCGTCGGTACCCGCTTTATATTCACACTGGCACCGAAGTTGATTGTTCCTTCTGATTCAGGCAAGCCGGTCTCTGCCAAATCCTGATCTCTTCAAAGCCTGCTATCTCCGGTGGCAGGCTTTTCCTTTCAGTAATGAACGCCCTGCATGACAACATGAATTTCTTTCACGTGCCATGAAGATTCCTCTGTTGCTCGTGAACATTCTGCATGACAGTATCCTCTTAAAGACGTTTAGACATCCAGATGTCTAAATATAACGCAGTGTAATTATTTACTTTGTGAATCATTCGCATCTCGCCACCCGCGGATGTCATTAAGGAGCTCTTCATGCAACGTACCACACCTCCGTTCCGCGCTGACGTCGTTGGCAGTTTCCTGCGCCCTCTGGCGATTAAAGAAGCCCGTAAGCAGTTTCACGCGGGTGAAATTACCGCCGCGCAGCTGCGTGCAGTAGAAGATACCGAAATCCGCCGTGTGGTGGATTTACAGCGCGAAGCAGGTTTGCAAGTGGTCACTGACGGTGAGTTCCGCCGTGCATGGTGGCACTTCGATTTCTTCGAAGGTCTGGAAGGCGTTGAAGGTTACGATGCGGTGCAGGGGATCCAGTTCAACGGTGTACAGACCAAAGCCCGCAGCATTAAAGTGGTCAGTAAACTCGGTTTTGGTTCGCATCCGATGCTGGAGGATTTCCGTTTCCTGAAAAGCATCAGCGGAAGTGCTGTGCCGAAGATGACCATTCCCAGCCCAAGCGTGATGCATTTCCGCGGTGGCCGTGACGCCATCAGCAAAGACGTGTATCCGGATCTGAAAGATTATTTTGACGATCTGGCACAGGTTTACCGTGACGCGATTAAGGCGTTTTACGATGCCGGTTGCCGCTATCTGCAACTCGATGACACCGTCTGGGCCTATCTGTGTTCTGAAGATCAGAAGAAACAAATCCGCGAACGTGGCGATTCTCCGGAAGAGTTAGCGCGTACTTACGCTGACGTCCTGAACAAAGCGATTGCCGGTAAACCGGACGATCTGGTGATTGGTCTGCATGTCTGTCGCGGCAACTTCCGCTCCACCTGGATTTCAGAGGGTGGCTATGAGCCGGTGGCAGAGATTCTGTTTGGCGGCGTGAACATCGATGCCTTCTTCCTGGAATATGACAACGAGCGTTCCGGTGGTTTCGAGCCACTGCGTTTCATCAAAAAAGGCCATCAGCAGGCGGTTCTGGGTCTGATTACGACCAAATCCGGTGAGCTTGAACTGGCGAAAACGGTGGAAGCACGTCTGGCCGAAGCCGCAGAATATCTGGATATCAACCAGATTTGCCTCAGCCCGCAATGTGGTTTCGCTTCAACGGAAGAAGGTAACAGCCTGACCGAAGCGCAGCAGTGGGAAAAACTGAAGCTGGTCGTCGATATTGCCGCTCGCGTCTGGTAACAGCCGGGCGTGGTCAAATTTTGACCTTGTAAAAATTCTGTAAACTGTGCGTGAAATAACCTGAGAATGGTGATTTCACGCATTTTTCGTCTTATTGGAGCATATCTTGTGCTTCATTAGTTCAAAAATCATACATATCATATGGTGTGTTTTTCGCTGTATTTAGTGAATATACCTGACTTCTGTTATTAATCTGGTCAAACACTCTGCTTTTTGGATCACGGCTTGCCTTTATACGCTATAAAAGTTTACCTTAGCGTCCGCTGTCGCTCGATACTCCCTGCATAACAACGTAATTATCTGCATATCATCAGGCGTTTTTAGCTTACTTCGTTCCTCACTGGGTGCTCTCTGGCTGTTTTACGCCATTCCTCCTTTTGACGACGTGGCACGGCGACAGCAACGGACACTTTATTCATTTGAACAGGCAACACGACACCCATCATGAGTACTCGTTTAACAAATAAAGATATTATGGCGCTGGGTTTCATGACCTTTGCCTTATTCGTCGGGGCAGGGAATATTATTTTCCCGCCAATGGTTGGCCTGCAGGCAGGTCATGACGTCTGGTGGGCAGCCGCCGGATTTATGATTACTGCGGTCGGGCTACCGGTGATGACGGTGATTGCACTTGCGCGCGTTGGCGGCGGTGTGGATGCGCTGAGTACGCCGATTGGTCGTGGTGCCGGTATTCTTCTGGCCACCGTCTGTTATCTGGCGGTAGGGCCGCTGTTTGCCACGCCGCGTACCGCGACGGTGTCGTTTGAAGTGGGTATCGCACCGATGACCGGTGACGGCCCGCTGCCACTGCTGATTTACAGCGTGATTTACTTCACTCTGGTTATCGGTATTTCCCTGTATCCGGGCCGTTTGCTTGATACTGTCGGGCATTTCCTGGCACCGCTGAAAATGGTCGCTCTGGCTGCGCTGGGTATCGCTGCACTGCTGTGGCCTGCCGGTCAGCCAATGCCTGCTGTCGGTGCTTACCAGACGGTTCCTTTCTCCAGTGGTTTTGTTAACGGCTATCTGACCATGGATACGCTGGGTGCGCTGGTGTTTGGTATCGTTATCGTCAATGCCGCGCGTTCCCGTGGTGTGTCTGATGCAAAATTGCTGACCCGTTATACTGTTCTTGCCGGTCTGATTGCCGGTCTGGGTCTGATGCTGGTTTATCTGAGCCTGTTCAAACTCGGTGAAAACAGCGCCTCGCTGGTGCCGGATGCGACCAACGGTGCGGTTATCCTGCATGCTTACGTCGCCCATACTTTTGGTAGCGTTGGCAGCTTCTTCTTAGGTGCGCTGATCTTCATCGCCTGTATGGTTACGGCGGTTGGCCTGACCTGCGCCTGTGCGGAATTCTTTGCCCAATACCTGCCGCTGTCTTACAAAACGCTGGTGTTCATTCTGGGTCTGTTCTCGATGCTGGTTTCTAACCTCGGGTTGAGCCATCTGATCCAGATTTCTGTGCCGGTACTGACTGCGATTTATCCACCCTGTATCGCGCTGGTTGTGCTGAGCTTTACCCTGCGCTGGTGGAACAGCGCCACCCGTATCGTGGCTCCGGTCATGGTCGTGAGCCTGGTGTTCGGCATCGTTGACGGTATCAAGGCTTCTGCTTTTGCTGACCTGATGCCAGCCTGGACCGCGAACCTGCCACTGGCTGCGCAAGGTCTTGCCTGGTTACCACCGTCATTATTAATGCTGGTACTGGTCGGGATTTATGACAAAATCAGCGGCCCGCGCAGCGTCACCGCGCACCAATGATTATCGGGTGAATGTTCGAAGACCTTAAAGAATGATCGTCTGAAGAATATTTAGCCAATCAGGCCACGGAGAACCCTTCCGTGGCTTTTTCATTGGCAGGCTAAAAGTCATTTTTTAGAATACGATTTTTGATAGTTAAAAAAACAACACGGGTTAATGCACATGCAGCAAGAAGCTGAACAACCAACAGCGCAGAACGAAGCGCCAGGCACGAAGTTAAAACGTGGCCTGACAACGCGCCATATTCGCTTTATGGCACTGGGATCAGCCATCGGAACCGGACTGTTTTATGGCTCGGCAGATGCCATCAAAATGGCGGGGCCGAGTGTATTGCTGGCGTATCTGGTCGGCGGGATCATCGCGTTTATCATTATGCGCGCCCTGGGTGAGATGTCCGTTCACAACCCGCAGAGCGGTTCATTCTCCCGCTATGCGCAGGATTATCTCGGGCCAATGGCGGGTTACATCACCGGCTGGACGTATTGTTTCGAAATCCTGATCGTTGCCATCGCTGATGTGACGGCATTCGGCATTTATATGGGCGTCTGGTTCCCGGATGTGCCGCAATGGACCTGGGTACTCAGCGTGGTGCTGATTATCGGCGCGATCAATCTGGTCAGCGTGAAAGTCTTCGGCGAGCTGGAGTTCTGGTTCTCCTTCTTCAAAGTACTGACCATCATCATCATGATCGTGGCAGGCTTTGGGATTATCTTCTGGGGCATTGGTAACGGAGGACAGGCGACCGGCATCCACAATCTGTGGAGCAACGGCGGTTTCTTCAGCCAGGGCATTATGGGGACGATCCTGTCGCTCCAGCTGGTGATGTTTGCTTACGGCGGTATTGAAATTATCGGTATCACGGCCGGTGAAGCTGAAAATCCAAAGCAATCCATTCCGAAGGCCATCAACTCTGTCCCTCTGCGTATTCTGGTGTTTTACGTGGGTACGCTGTTTGTGATTATGTCCATTTTCCCATGGAATCAGGTGGGTACGCAGGGCAGTCCGTTTGTACTGACCTTCCAGCACATGGGCATCACTGCCGCAGCGGCCATTCTGAATTTCGTGGTGATCACTGCGTCGCTTTCTGCCATTAACAGTGATGTGTTCGGCGTGGGCCGCATGCTGCACGGGATGGCAGAGCAGGGACAGGCACCGAAAATGTTCAGCAAGGTTTCGCGTCTGGGGACGCCGTGGGTCACCGTGCTGGTGATGATGGCGGCGCTGCTGGTGGCGGTTTACCTGAACTACATCATGCCGTCGAGCGTGTTCCTGGTGATCGCCTCTCTGGCGACGTTCGCGACAGTCTGGGTGTGGATTATGATCCTGTTCTCCCAGATTGGTTTCCGTCGCAAACTGAGCAAACAACAGGTTAAAGAACTTGAATTCCCGCTGCGGGGCGGCGTGTTTACCTCGGTCTTCGGTATTCTGTTCCTGGTGTTTATCATCGGCCTGATTGGTTACTTCCCGGATACCCGAATTTCGTTGTATGTCGGGTTGGTGTGGGTCGTCGCGCTGCTGGTCGGTTATGCGTTTAAACTGCGCAACGATCGCAAAAAAGAAGCACTGGCGCTGAACAACAAAGCGTAAGTAAGCTCTTACCTGCCGGTTAAAAAAAGCCCCCGGGATCTGATGATCCC
>NZ_JAFMOW010000057.1 GCF_019049675.1 Rahnella bonaserana
ATTATTTCTTTGTTGCAAAAAAAATCACTGACATGGAACAATCCGAAGCAATGGATTTCCTGGACACATTGTGTGAGAAAATCCATACTGAGAAACACGCAAACATACTAATATTCATAACTCATCACACAAAAGAAAAACCAATAATTGATAGAATCTGTTCCAATCTTAGAAATATATTCAAGGATGGGAAAGAAGCTACACTCAATAAAGAAAACGTTGAATTTTTGAATGAAATGGCGGGTGAAATACCTCGGATAGTTATTGATCAAAGTAAAGATGTTGAACGCGAACGTATAGAAGCATTGAGGAGTCAAGATAAAATAGACCGCCGCAATCCAATAAATGACGAAGATGAAGTTCTATACGAAAAAGATTCTTACCAAAATGAAGATGATGAAGATGACTATAATGAAGATATACAAAGCCTTAACAAAGATCTAATAGATGTGAATCGTTCATATAAAGCTGTTGAAATACTTGGCCAAATAATTAGAAATCGGAAAGGTTCTTTACCGATCCCTCAATTAGAGTACCTCGGATCAGAGGCTTATTCTGTTGGTTTTAGATTTTTAGATTTTTACTACTCCATAACACGCCAAATGAAAGATGAAATAATCTCTGAAGTACACAGGCTAATCTCTGATAAAAGGAATTGGTCAACAGAGAAAATAACTAAAGAAGCCAGATTGTTTTATTGGACTTATAGTTACATGATGTCTTTGAATGTTATTAGGAAAATAGCGTTTTCGGTTGGACATAAAGACCTCATGCCATACTACGCTACTTTATCTGATAAATTCGGCTCTGAAATAAGTAAGCTTGTGGAAATTAGCATTCAACTAGAATTTACCAAAACCATTCCTAAAAATAATATTCTCGCGATATGGCCTTCAATCAAAGATAATATGATGACACGAAGATTGCTACAAGAAATAGTTATAACTCATCTGCATATGCATTATACTAAACACGAAGATAAGGCATGGATAGCTGAAAAGCTAAGCATTCCGGTTAAAGACCAAGTCACGTTGCAACAACGAAATGCCATCAAGGATATAAATTAGTAATGCCTATTAAGCATTAACTTAATCACAATTTATAATCACTGAAGTTAACAATATTAATTGAGTATGAATTTTTTATCTCCTTCATTCTCTCCTGCAGCGGCGTCAGCTCGTTCCTCACGAACACTTGCGCCGCCTTCTCCACATCCCCAAACCCGCCCGCATTATCAGGAATGATCCCCATCATCTGCGGTGGAACGCGGTGCGCGCTCAGCAGGTCATCACGGCTGGATTTCTTAATATTGAAGAAATCATCCTTAGTCGCTACCTCACTCAACGGCAAAATCTGAATGCCATCCTTCTTACCGTTCGGCGCGTACATGAACAGGTTGCGGAAGTTGCCCAGGCCTTTGGTGTCCCTCATTGCCTTACGCATTGAATCGATGTCACTGCTGCTCTGGGCGGCGTCGGTCATATACAAGATGTAGCCGGCGTGCGCGCCGTTTTGGTAATACTTGCGGCGGAACAACGTGGCGGCCTCGTTGAGCCAGGCAGAGTTCAGCGCACTCAGGTATTCCGGAAGACCATAAATCTCCTGGTTAATGTCTGGTTCGATCAGGTGGAAGATGCTGCCTGCTGCGAACTGGTGCGGTTCTTTCCATCCTTGCACAAACCAGTAAGTCCCCTCTTCTACTCCGCGACGCACATATTTAGCCGGCACGGCTTCAAATCGCAGCGGTTCGCCGAGCTGATTGCGGATCAGTTCCAGGTACGCATTCCCAAACACCAGATAATCCAGCGCAAATTTGCTGAACTCCTGCTGGCTCAGCAATGGATGCGGGATAAATGTTGAGGCGAGGATATTGCGCTTCACGTAAATCGGAGAGCTGTGATGAACGGCGGCGCGAAGACTGCGGGCAAGTCCGTCGAAGCTGACCGGCGGCTCATACCAACGGCCGTTGCCGGTGCACTCGATGTAATCCAGAATCTCGCGGCGGTCTAAAACCGGCGTCGGATCACCGAAGCTGAATACCTCCGCGCCCTGCTGGCTTTCAGTGGTCGTGGTCTGTGTGGTTTTACGGTATTTGCGCTTGCTCATTTAGTAGAACTCCAGAATGTTCGGGCTTTGTCCGCCATTGGCGGCGGTTAGCGGTTCGTTTAACAGGGCGTGCATGATTGCCCACGCCACGTCGGCGTGGCTGGCCTCTTCACTGCGGCTGGCTTCGTAGGTTGAACGGTTGCCGCTGGCGGTCATCGTTTTGCGGATCGCCATAAACGACGCAGTGATGTCTGTATGTCCGGTGTCATATTCCAGGCGGCCGGAGCTGATGGTGTCTTTTGCTTTGAGTACCAGCGCGGTTTTCACTTCGGGGCTATAACGGATCTCACGCGCCGCAGGAAAGAACTGCTGCACAAGCTGGAATACACCCTGCCCGATACCGGTGGCGTCGATGCCTATGTACTCAACGGCATAACGATTGGTGAGTTCCTCGATGCTTCTGGCCTGCGCGGCAAAGTCCATACCCTTCCACTGATGACGCTCGAGCACGCGGAACTTGCCGCCAGAAACCACCGGCGGAGCAATCACTGCACAACCTGCGCTGTCGCCGGTGTGTGACGGGTCGTAACCAATCCACACGGGACGATAGGCAAATGGCCGTTTCAGGTACGGGTCGAAGTCTTCCCACTCGTCCAGGCTGTCCACCATGCAGCCCTGCAACTCGGCGAACGGGAACACCGACGCCTGATCATCCACGAACTCACACATCAGCAGGTTTTCATATTCGGCGGGGCTGTATTCCAGTTTCAGCTGTTCCAGGTCGAACAGGTTACATCCACCTGACAGCGCATCTTCCACCGTTACAATCTGCCGCCACTGGCCGTCATCGCACAGCACGCCTTTCGACAGGTGGGCGTGCGTCAGATCCAGGTCAATCCTGTCGGCTTTACTGCGACGGCCTTTGTTGAACAGTTCACCCGACCAGAACGGATAGGCGCTGTGTGCCAGGCTCGACGGCGTAGAAAAGTAGGTGCTTCGCCATTTCTTATGCAGCGACATACCGGAGGCAACTTTGCGCAGCTCCTGAAACTTGGGGATCCAGAAGTATTCGTCCAGATAGAGATTGCCGGTATAACTCTGCGCGGTGCGGACGTTGGTACCGAGGAAAATCAGCCGTGCGCCATTCGGCAACACAATCGGATCGCCTTTTAAATCGACGTCCACCTGTCTCGCAAAGTCGATAATGTAATTTTTAAAAACGTGCGCCTGCGCCTTACTGGCCGACAGGAAAATCTGATTGCGTCCGGTAGTCAGCGCGTCAATCAACGCTTCCCGGGCAAAGTAGAAGGTTGCACCAATCTGGCGGGACTTGAGGATGTTGCGGATACGGTGCTGAAGTCCGGCCTGATGCCATCCGCGCTGATACTCAAACGACGTTTCAATGAAGATGTCGCCGAGTTTCTCAATGGCCTCATCGCTGAAAACATTCTTATCGGGTGCTTTTCGTTCGCCCTTGTTGCGGTTGGCGACGTTCGGGTTTAAATCAGCCTCGCTGCCGGTGTGGTTGTAACGGTTTACCCGTGCCAGACGTTCAATCTGTCGGCCTAACAGGTCGATCTCTTTGTAATCCTTCCCCTCCTTCACATCTTTCATGACGAGCTGAATAAGCCGCGCTTCCATGCTGGTTTCCACGCGGGAAATGGGCGCGATCGCTTCCCACTGATCGCGATTTTTCCAGCTCTGCACGGTCGGCGTTTTTTGGCTCAGCATCTCCCCGATTTGCCGCACAGAAAAACCCTGCCAGTAAAGCAGTGCCGCCTGTCGGCGCGGGTCGCTGATGATGGTGGAGTTTGAAATATTCATGCAGCCACGTTACCGGCCAGACAGCCGTTTTTCGCGCTGCCCACGTTGTGCCATCGGGCAACAACCCGCATCGGCTGGCGGCCTGTGGTGACTGTCTGGAAACTAACTCCTGTTCTCAACACTCATTACCGGAGTCAGTTACATGGCAAAGAAAGTATCGAAATGGTTCCGTATCGGGGTCGAAGGCGACACCTGCGACGGCCGCGAAATTGATGCTAACGACATCAAACAAATGGCGGAGACATACAGCGCGAAAGCCTATGGCGCCCGCGTCAATCTGGAGCACATCAAAGGCGTTTTACCGACCAGCGATTTCCGCCGCTACGGCGACGTGATCCAGCTGAAAGCCGAACAAATTGATGATGCAGCTGAACCGCTGCTGCATGACAAATGGGCGCTGTACGCGATGATCAGCCCGACCGCGGATTTAACGCAGATGGTCGGCGACGGGCAGAAGGTTTACACCTCGATGGAGATCAAACGCAACTTCGCCAATTCCAATAAATCCTACCTGGTCGGTCTGGCCGTCACCGATGACCCCGCAAGCCTCGGCACTGAAATGCTGGAGTTCAGCCGCAAAGCCAAACAGAACCCGCTCGCCGGTCGTAAATCAGATCCGGACAGCCTCTTCACGGTTGCCACCGAAGCATTAATTGAGTTTGAAGATGCACCGGAAACCGCCCCTTCTATTTTCGCGCTGGTGAAACAAAAGCTTTCACGTAAACAGGCGTCAGACGATGCCCGGCTGGCCGATGTTCACGAAGCCGTCAGCGAAGTTGCTCAATACGCTCAGACAGGACTGGATAAACATGAAACCAGCCTGACCGACCTGCTGAGCCGCGTCGATACCCTGGAAAAATCCACCGCTGCCGAACATGACGCCCTCACTGAATTGAAAAGCAAGTTAGCACAGACACCGGCGCAGAAATTCGGCCAGCGTCCGCAAGCCACCGGCGGCGCAGGTGTAGACGAGACTGTCACCGACTGCTGATCCGACACCTTTAACTCATTCTCAGGAAACACCTCATGAAAAAAGAAACGCGCTTTAAATTTAATGCGTTCCTGTCTCAGCTCGCCAAACTCAACAACGTTGACGTCGGTACGCTGGACAAGAAATTTAACGTCGAGCCGTCCGTCACGCAGACGCTGATGACCCGATTACAGGAATCCTCAGAGTTTCTGACCCGTATCAACATCATTCCGGTGGACGAAATGATGGGCGCGAAAGTTGGCGTCGGCGTCACCGGCACGATTGCCAGTACCACCAACACTGACGCGGGTGACGAGCGTGAAACCGCTGATTTCACCAAGCTCGATCAGGAAGGCTATCACTGCACCAAAACCAACTACGACTTCCACTGGATGTACAGCAAGCTGGATTTGTGGGCGCGCTATAACGATTTTCAGATCCGTTTGCGTGACGCCATTATCAAGCGTCAGGCGCTGGATCGCATCCTGGTCGGCTTTAATGGCGTTTCACGCGCACCGACGTCTAACCGGCTTCAGAATCCGCTGTTGCAGGATGTCGGCGTGGGCTGGTTGCAAAAATACCGCCTGAATGCCCCAACCAAAGTGATGGGCATGATTGTCGCCGAAGACGGCACCGTGACCAATGAGGCGGTGAAAGTCGGTGGCGAAGGTGAGTACAAAAACCTCGACGCGCTGGTCTTTGATGCGGTGAATGAACTGATCGACCCAATCTATCAGGACGACACCGAACTGGTGGTTATCTGTGGCCGCAAGCTGCTCGCGGATAAGTATTTCCCGCTGATCAACAAACAACAGCCAAACACTGAGGCGATGGCCGCCGACCTGATTGTCAGCCAGAAACGCATCGGCAATTTGCCCGCCGTTCGTGTGCCAGGCTTCCCTGCTAACGCCATGCTGATCACCCGTCTGGATAACCTGTCTATTTACTGGCAGGACGGCACGCATCGCCGCCACGTTGAGGAAGTGCCTAAGCGTGACCGTATCGAAAACTACGAATCCATTAACGAGGATTACGTGGTGGAAGATTACGGCTGCGGCTGTCTGATCGAAAACATCGAAGTGACCTCCGGAGAAGACGACACGGCTGAAAAAGCTGAACTCAGCAAATTCACCTCGGCGATCGTTGATGCCATCAAAACTGCATCCGGTACCACCGCACCGGCAGCTCAGGAGTAAGCCATGACCAGCCCTGCCCGACGTCATTTGTTGCGGCAGTCAGCTATCGAAGCCGCGCAGCAGGATACCAGCCTGCTGCGTCATGCCACCGGCTATGAACTGCTGCTGCAAAAGCTTAATGCTGACCAGAAAGCCCTGAAGAAAGCCTATTCCGCTGAGAAAAAGGCAGAACTCAAACGCAAGATGCTGCCTGAATATGCGCCGTGGGTGGCAGGCGTTCTCGCCGAGGGGAAAGGTGCTCAGGACGCCATCCTGATGACCATCATGATCTGGCGTATTGATGCCGGTGACTACGCCGGTGCGCTGGAAATCGCCCGCTATGCGCTGCATTACAAGCTGGCGATGCCGTTCGGCAAACGCCCCGCCGGTTATGCGCTGGCGGAGGAAATCGCCGACATGAGCACCCGCGCTCATGCTGCCGGTGAGCCGGTCAGTCTCGATGTACTGATGACCACGATGGAACTGACTGACAGTCAGGATATGCCGGATCAGGTACGCGCCAAGCTGCACAAAATTACCGGTTACCTGTATCGCGACGCGGAGAAATTGCCGCTCGCCCTGCAACACCTGAAACGCGCCTTCCTGCTGAACAGTAACTGCGGCGTTAAAAAGGATATTGAGCGGCTGGAATCAGCCATCAAAAAGGCTGCCAGTAGCTAAACAGAACGCGCCCCGCGCCGGACGGCACGCCAGCCGCGACAGGTCGGTGACCTCGTTCAACGCTGGCGTCCACCGTCCCCTATTCAGAGGTCACTATGTCTCTTGTTGTACCTGCACCAAAGCCGGACGCCGCGACGGAACCCGCGATCAAAAACACGCACTTCTGGCCGGATATCAGTCCGGTGGAGTTACGCGACACGCTGCGCCTGGAAGGAACGGTGACCACCAAACGTCTGCGCGCCGTCATTAAGTACGCTCTGACCGAAGTGAATGCCGAGCTTTACAGCTACCGCGTCGCACAACTGGCTCAGGGATACAAAACTCTCGCTGATGTCCCGGCTGACCAGATTGATGACGAAAGTATCAAAGTCTGTGCCTACCTGCGGGCGGTTTCATCCATTACGGCAGCCATTCTTGCGGAACGATATCCGAACAGTGATACCACCGATGCTGGCAGTAAAAAGGCGGAGATTGTCGAAAGTACAGTTGATGAGCTGTGGCGTGATGGCCGCAATGCGATCAGCGATGTCGCTGGCGTGTCGCACTGTGTGATCGGTCTGCTCTGATGAAAGTCTATGCCGAACAGGACGATACCGTGGATTCACTCTGCTGGAGGTACTACGGGCGCACCGAATCGGTGATGGAACAGGTTTACGCGGCTAACGTTGGCTTAGCCGCTCGCGGGGCAATTTTGCCCCATGGCTACGCGGTGGAGCTGCCGGATATTACTCAGGCCGCAGTCAGCGAAACCGTCTCACTTTGGGACTGATGACCATGGAGCGCATCACCTCGTTTATTTGTTATTGCGTCGCGGCCTTTCTTGCATGGCTCGGCGCAATGTCGCCGCAGGATATTGCCTTTTTAGTCGGTGCCGCCGTCGGCGTCGCGACCTTCCTGGTGAACTGGTACTACCGGCGCAAAACTTACCGACTGCTGAAACAAATGGGCATCAGAGGGGACATTAATGCAGCCATCAATCGTTAGACGCTGCGCCGTCGCCGCTGTCCTGGCGATTGCCGCAATGCTGCCACAAACGCCGACGTTGAAAACCTCCGCCGCCGGTCTGGCACTGATTGCTGATTTTGAAGGCTGCCGCCTGTCAGCCTATCAGTGCAGCGCGGGCGTCTGGACAAACGGCATCGGGCACACCGCAGGCGTGAAACCGCAAACGCAAATCAGCGAACGTCAGGCCGCCGTTAACCTGGTGGAAGACGTGATGCGGGTGGAGAAAGGCATTGCCCGATGTATGCCGGTTGCCATGCCGCAGCCGGTGTATGACGCCGTGGTGTCTTTTGCCTTTAACGTCGGTGTGACGGCGGCGTGTAAGTCCACGCTGGCGTTTTTTATCAGCAAGGGGAAATGGCGGGACGCCTGCGAGCAGTTGCCGCGCTGGGTGTTTGTGAAGGGCGAGCGCGTCACCGGCCTGGAGCGCCGCCGCGCGAATGAGCTGGCCTACTGCCTGCGGGGTGTCTGATGCGCATTGTGATTATTTTATTGCTGCTGGCAGCCTGCGCCCTCGCGGGGCTGCAAACCTGGCGCATCGGTGGCCTGCATGATGAAGCCGACCAGGCGCAGCGCATTATCGGCACCCTGTCCGCCGGTATTGAAAGCCGAGACAACGCCATTAACCGCCTGAGCGATGAGGCCGTAACGCGGGAACGCCAGGAGCAAAGCCTGCGCACCCAGCTCTCACAGGCGGGTGCGCAGGCACGCGTCCGTGAAGTCCACATTCAAAGGTTACTCAATGAAAATCAGGAAATGCGCGACTGGTACGGCGCTCGTCTGCCTGACGGCATTAGCCGGATGCACGCGCGTCCCGCCTTTGCCAGCGCCGCAGATTATTTACGTTGGCTGTCCGGCGGTCACGAGCTGCCCGATACCGTCAAGCGCACCGGCCACTAACGGCGACTTGAGCAGTGATGTCAGAAACCTGGAGGCCGCGCTGACGGCCTGCGGCCTCCAGGTGGAAGCGGTCAAACAATGCCAGGAGGAACACCGTGTTAAAACCCGCCCAACTGAGAAAAGCGTTAACTGATGCGGTGCCGGTGCTGCAAACCAGTCCCGACACCTTGCGGATGTTTGTTGATAACGGGCGTATCGTTTCCACGTTAGCCAGTTCGCTGTCGTTTGAATACCAGTATCAGGTCGAACTGTTGATCACCGACTTTACCCAGGACATCGATCTGATCGTGGTGCCCATTCTGGCCTGGCTGCGTGAGCATCAGCCGGACATCATGGCGACGCCTGAAAAACAGCAGAATGGGTACACATTTAAGGCCGATATGCTCAATGATGGGAGCTATGACATCGCTATTCATTTGCAGCTCACCGAGCGCGTGATCGTCAAACAGATAGATGCCGGTCTGCACGTGGAGCATTTTCCAGAACCGCCAATGCCGGAGCCGGTGGAAAGACCGCGTGAACTTTACCTGCACGGCGAGTTAGTGAGCCAGTGGCATGAGTGAACTGTCAGCATTTGATACCCGCCTGGCGGGATTGATTGCCGCGCTGTCACCGCAAAGCCGGAAGGTGATGGCGGCGACCATTGCGAAGCGTCTGCGCAAACATCAGCAGCAGCGCATTAAGCAGCAAGTTACGCCGGAAGGGCAGCCCTTCACCCCGCGCCGTCCGCAGCCGTTGCGGGCAAAGAAAGGCCGCATTAAGCGGGAAATGTTCGCCAAACTGCGCACGGCAAAATACATGAAAGCCAAAGGCACCGCTGACGACGCCGTGGTGGAATTCACCGGCCAGGTTCAGCGCATGGCGAAGGTGCATCAGTACGGACTGCGGGATCGTCCATCAATTAATGCGAAACAGATAATTTATTCTAGCCGGCCTCTTATTGGATTTGATATAAATGACCTAAAATTGATAGAAGAAAGCCTTATCCAAAAAATGATTGGTAGTTAACTAATAGTTAAAGGGAGATACTATGGAACTTGTAATAAAAGTACTACATTCGATAAAAGACTTACCTCAAAAAAGCACAAATACATTATATTTAATCGAAGATAACTGGGACGATTGGGGGACATTTAACAGTAAGTATTATGCTATATTCTTCAACAGGAATAGTGTTCGAGTGGACTTGGGGTACCTTAAAATAGGTTGTCCGGAAAACAAACTGATAAATAAAAGGCCAGACTTACCAGCAGAGTTTCTTACTCTGCCACCAGGTTATTACTCCCTTGGTCAAGGAGAGAATTATTATTCAAATATCGTAAGCCTTACCGAGGTTGAGTCATCATTAATCTTAGATAAAATTAATGATGTTGTTTTTGATGAAAGTTTGTACTTACAACACCAGGACGAGTTAGCAATGACTGACTCGTTGCAAAGGTATGTCTCAACCGCAACCATAAAAGGTCAATTCCATAATATATTACGAGGTAAAAACAGACTAACGAGATTTTATTTTTCATATAAAAAAAACTCTGGGACAATTATAAACTTCGAAGTAAATCCTTATTCAACGCCACCTACCAACATGCATGTTATAATTGGTAGTAACGGAGTAGGCAAGACTACTATACTAAATGATATATGTGAGGTATTGACAAAAAGTAAAACTAACCACTCTGACATAACGATGGATACCCCTGGCATTGCTAATGTGATAGCGATGTCATTTGGAACCTTTGAGAAGTTCAACCCAACATCTCTTGAAAAATTAAGCCAAAATTCAGTAACGTACTCTTATATAGGCTCAAAAAAAACAATCAAAATAAATGATAGGGAAATGGTCATAGGAAAGACAATAGATGATTTCTTTGATGAATTTGTTGATAGCCTAAAAGCTTGTAATTATGAACCAAGAAAAAGTTTATTGAAGAGAAGTATTGAAAATTTAAAATTTGATCCAATACTCAACCAGCTTGGAATTGAAGAAATATTAAATAGTAACGCTAACACACCAGAACTTAAAACACTTTTTTATTCATTAAGCTCAGGCCATAAAATAGTAATCCTAAGTATTACAAAACTTATTGAAGTTATCGAAGAAAAAACATTACTTTTAATTGATGAGCCAGAAACACATCTTCACCCTCCTTTATTATCTGCATTAATTAGATTGATTTCAGAGTTATTAAAAGAGTGTAATGGATTAGCTATCATTGCAACCCACTCACCAGTGGTACTACAAGAAACCCCCAAGAGATGCGTCACAGTTTTATCTCGTTTCGGTGATAACTTAGAGGCATCTAGACCTGAGATCGAAACTTTTGGTGAAAATGTATCAGTGCTCACAAGATCCGTTTTTAACCTTGAATTATCTCGCACGGGGTATGTAAAGATTATTATGGAAAAAATAAAAGAAAACAAAAGCTTCAATAAAATTTACTCCGAGTTTAATGGTGAAGTAGGAGGAGAGGCTCTAGCCATTATAAGTGCCCTTAGTGATGACGATGAGGGGTACTAAAATGTACGAACTGAACCTTCCAAATGAAAACCCCTTATCTATATTTAATTGTTTAACCAGAAATCACCCACTAATGATGCAATTATATAGCCAAGAAATGATAAACACTGTTAATTTTTTTGATGAAATTTATAGAATAAAAGGAAGCACAGCCTCATTATACACTCTACCAACATGTAAAATAACCTTCCGTTCAACTACCACCAAAGATGAAATGGAAAAACTATATAATAACAGACTGGTTAAAAGCAAAGGTGGAAAAATAATTTACCAGTCCATCATGAATTCAGCAATTAATAAGACTTGCCCGCTTTGTAGTTTAAGGCTAGTAAGCACATTAGATCATTACCTCCCCAAAGCGCATTATCCTCAATATGCAATTTCAAGAAAAAATTTATACCCTGCATGTATAGAGTGTAACAAATCAAAGTTAGATACCGTCAGTTCCAAGAAAGCAGAACAGACTTTTCACCCTTATTTCGATACACTAAGAGGCGTGAATTGGCTTTTAGCAACTTATCATTCTTCACCCACTCCAAAATTAGTTTTTTATATTAACAATGCTGTTACAAATAAATTTTATTTAAGAGATAGAATGGAGTTTCACTTTAAAAAACTGAGTCTTGGGGAACTTTATTCCACTTATGCTGCAAATGAACTAGCTAGCATAAAATATAACCTTCAACTTATTTATGAAAAAAAAGGCTCTAATGGCATTAGAAGGTACTTGCATAAAGAATATATTTCAGCATCCGCAGTTAATAAAAACTCTTGGAAAACAGTTTTTTACCTAACGCTTTCCAACTCATCCGTATTTTGCTCTTCGGGATTCAATAATATCTCGGATATAAGATTCCCTTAACGCTGCGTTGTGCCAACCGCCATCAACCCGCCTCAAATTGTATGCCGCCTGACAGGGCGGCATTCTTTTATGCATGAATACATCCATCCCAAACAACGACATCCCGCGCCTGCTGCGCAATCTTATCCGCATTGGCACCGTTGCCGAGGTGGATTTAGAGACTGCCACCTGCCGCGTCAATACCGCCGGCAACGTCACCGACTGGCTGCATTGGCTGACCTCCCGCGCGGGTCGCTCCCGTTCCTGGTGGGCGCCGTCCATTGGGGAACAGGTTTTGCTGTTCTGCCTGGGCGGCGAGCTGGATACCGCCTTTGTGATGCCTGGTATTTTTTCAGATGACTATCCGGCACCGTCAGCGTCCGCCGATGCTGTACACGTCACCTTCCCTGACGGTGCGGTAATCGAATATGAACCCGAAACCGGCGCGCTGCTGGCAACCGGCATCAAATCCGCCACGGTAAACGCCTCGGACAATGTGTCTGTAACTGCCCCGCTGATCACCTGCACGGCGACAACCCGCATCACGCTCGACACGCCGGAGGTGGTCTGCACTAACAAACTCACCACCGGCACTATCGAGATTAAGCAAGGCGGCAAGATGACAGGAAATCTGACCCACTCTGGCGGCAGCATCACATCAAACGGTGTGGTTGTGCATACCCATAAACACGGCGGCGTCCAGACGGGCGGCGGTCAGACGCAGGTGCCTTCATGACTAACGCCAAATACATCGGCCTGGCTCGCGACACGGGGCATAGCGTCGAAGACCTGGCGCACATTCAGCAGTCAGTCAGCGACATTCTGCGCACGCCCGTCGGTTCCCGCGTCATGCGCCGTGACTATGGTTCATTGCTGTCAGAACTGACTGACCGCCCGCAGAACGCGGCGCTGCGCCTGCAAATCATGGCGGCGTGCTACAGCGCGATCCTCAAATGGGAGCCACGCGTCAGCCTGACCGGCATCACCTTTGAAACGACGTTCGACGGAAAAGGCGTGGTTGAACTCACCGGCACCCGCAAAGACACGTCCGCCGCCATTTCCTTAACCTTACCCGTGAGCTAACCATGGCAACTATCGACCTGAGCCAGTTACCCGCCCCCGACGTGGTGGAGGTGCTGGATTACGAAATCCTTCTGGCTGAACGCAAAGCTACGCTGGTATCGCTTTATCCCGAAGACCAGCAGGCCGCTATTGCCCGCACGCTGACGCTGGAGTCTGAACCGATTGTGAAGCTGCTGGAGGAGAACGCTTACCGCGAAGTGATCCTGCGTCAACGGGTTAACGAGGCCGCGCAGGCGGTGATGCTGGCTTATGCCGCCGGTACTGATCTCGACAATATCGCCGCCACGTTCAGCGTCGAACGCCTGACGATCACCCCTGCCGATACGGTCAGCGTGCCCGCCGTGGCGGCGGTGATGGAAAGCGATGCTGATTTGCGTATCCGTGCGCAGCAGGCTTTTGAAGGGCTGAGCGTGGCCGGTCCGGCCGGCTCCTATGAGTATCACGGGCGCTCGGCTGACGGGCGGGTGGCGGATATTTCAGTGGTCAGCCCGTCGCCTGCCTGCGTGACGATTTCCGTGCTGGCACAGACCGGCAACGGCACCGCCCCCGCCGACCTGCTGGCGGTGGTTCAGGCCGCGCTCAACGATGAGAACGTGCGCCCCGTGGCTGACCGCGTGACAGTCCAGTCGGCTACGGTGGTGAATTACACCATCGACGCCGTGCTGTATCTGTTCCCTGGTCCGGAAGCCGAACCTATCCGCGAAGCCGCCGAGGCAAAACTGATTGCTTACACCACGGCACAACATCGCTTAGGCCGCGACATCCGCCTGTCCGCCATTTATGCCGCGCTGCACGTTGAAGGCGTGCAGCGGGTGGAGCTGAAAAGCCCCGCTGCTGACATCGAGCTGGATAAAACGCAGGCGTCATTCTGCACCGCGTACACCCTTAAAGTGGGCGGTTACGATGAGTGATCGCCTGCTGCCCGCCGGTTCCTCCGCGCTGGAAGTCGCCGCCGCCGATGCCTGCGCTGCGCTTGAAAACGTACCGGTGCCACTGCGGCAGCTTTGGGATCCGCTGACCTGTCCGGCGAAGTTTTTGCCGTACCTGGCGTGGGCGCTGTCGGTTGACCGCTGGGATGAAAACTGGCCGCTCTATACCAAGCGCCGCGTCATTCAGTCAGCGTGGTTCATTCACTGCCACAAGGGAACCCTCGGTGCTATCCGGCGCGTGGTGGAGCCGCTCGGCTACCTGATTAACGTGACCGAGTGGTGGGAAACGAATGACGAACCAGGGACGTTTCGCCTGGACATCGGCGTGCTGGAAACCGGCATCACTGAAGAAATGTATTTAGAGATGGAGCGGCTGATAGCCGATGCCAAACCCGCAAGCCGCCACCTGATCGGGCTGACCATCACCCAGGACATCAAAGGCGATGTTTACATCGGCGCGGCGCAATACCTTGGCGAACTGCTGACCGTTTACCCCGCATAAGAGGACGATATGAGCACATTTAAATCCGTTGTCACCACGCTCGGGCAGTCGCGCATTGCGGCAGCCATTGCGGCGGGGACTGACATCAACATTACGCAGCTTGCCGTCGGTGACGGCAACGGCAAGGCGACCACGCCCGTCGCCACGCAGACCAGGCTCGTTAAAGAGGTGTACCGCACGCCGCTCAATTCCTTAAAGCTGGATCCGACTCACGGCAACTGGGTGATTGCTGAGGCGGTTCTCTCCGCCAGTGTCGGCGGCTTCTGGATGCGCGAAATGGGGCTGTTTGCTGACGACGGCGCGCTGATTGCCGTCTGCAATATGGCGGACACGTACAAGCCGACCCTGGCGGAAGGTTCTGGCCGCACGCAGACGCTGCGGATGGTGATTGCCGTCAGTAACACCGAGGCTATCAGCCTGCTGATCGACGACTCGGTGATTATGGCGACTGAGCAGTATGTGAATGACCTGCTGGCGGCGCATGAAAAATCCCGTAACCATCCCGACGGTACGCTGACGGCAAAAGGTTTTGTGCAGCTTAACAGCTCGGTCAGCAGTACCAGCGAAACGCTGGCGGCGACGCCAAAGGCGGTAAAGACCGCCAATGACAATGCCAACACCCGCGTCCCTTCCACCCGCAAAGTAAATAACAAAGCGCTGAGTGCTGATATCACTTTGTCGGCGGCGGACGTCGGCGCGGTCAGTAATATTCTGGTGAACGTCGATAACGCCACGGTGAAGAAAATTTACGACCCGTCGATTGTTGCGCTGACCGGCGGTGTCACCCTGGCGGGATTCTTTGATGACCACCCTTTGGGCGCGACCTTCCAGGCGGCGGATACGCTGATGACCTATCGCCGGTGGTATAACGCAGGCGCGACGCTGACCCAGTATCTGCACTGCACAAGCGGCACTATTTACGTGCGCGTGGGTGCGGTCAGCACGACAGACCCGACGGGCTGGCAATGGCGCGTGACGGACGGTGTGCTGCCGTTTGGATGGCGCAAAATTTACGACACCGCCAACCCGCCGACGGCTTCTGAGGTGGGCGCGCTCCCTGTCGCATCCGCTATTCTCGGCACGTCCAATATCAATACGTTTAACCTGGCGAAAATTGGTGTTTACGTACAAAGGACGGGCGCAAATGCCACGGTAGCAAATGGCTATCCGGAAGGTTCCCGTGCGGCGGGTGTGCTGGAGGTCATCCCCGCTTCCTGGGTTGATGGAGTGTTACAACGGTACACGGTGCAAGATACCGGCATGGTGTGGACGCGCGCGCTGAGTGCGTCCTGGAATGGCAAAGATGGACCATGGCGCGACTGGGTGCAGGTCAGCGCCGTCAATTCCATTAACGTCCCCACGTCTATTCTGACCGGCACGGATATTAATACGTTGGGTTTTGCCAGCGGTAATTCAGGCACGGCGATTTACTCGCAGCCTAAAAACGTCAATGCGACGGCTGCGCTGCATTACCCTCAAAGCATCGCGGGAACGTTGTACGTGACGCCGAGCGCCTACGGCTGTCAGCAGATGTATGTCACGTTCACCGGCAATATCTGGAATCGTGGATTGTCCGGTGACTGGAACGGTGTAGATGGTCCATGGAAGGAATGGGTGCCGACCTACAGCGCGAACAACAAACCCACTGCTGCCGATGTAGGCGCATGGACAGCAGCGCAAAGTGCCGCCAGTGAAAAGGCGCTGTCTGATGAAATTGCAACGGCCTTTAAAATCCGCACGAACTTAACCGCAGCCGATACCCCGAACACCCTGCGCGGCAGCGGCATGTTCGGGCATTACGGCGTGCCAGGCGTTGCTGCGGCGACCACGGACAAAGGCTATCCGATGAACGGGTTTGTCGGCGTGATTTTCGTGACCTGGGGACCGAATGCGACGCAGCAAATTGCCTTTAACAGTAACGGGCGGCAGTTCACCCGCTACGCGACCGGAGCGTGGAACGGCGTTGATGGTCCATGGTCTGCCTGGAATGAAATGTACGGTCAGGCAAACAAGCCGACAGCTGGTGACGTTGGTGCGTTGCCATCGGGTGGCACAGCCGTCGCGGCGACGAAACTCGCCACCGCACGCAAGATTGCCGGTGTGGCGTTTGACGGCACCAAAGACATTTCGCTGAATGCGGACAACGTTGGGGCTTTTCCCCGCGTTGGTGGTGATGTGAATGGGCGTGTAACGGCTAACTATTTACGCGGTATCAGCTCCGCCAATCCTGGTGAAGGCCAGGGAACCTATGTCGGGTGGAATGAGAGCGGCGGACAGGGAGAATCCAACTTTATTAACAACAAGGGCGGCGGCGTGGGTGGATTTGTTTTCCGCATCGTCAACCAGGCGAATTCAGCACAAACAGGATACGTCAGAATTTCCGGCACCGGCGACATTAGCGCGCAGGGTAACTTTTACACTGACGGTGGCGGGATTTATGAGATGGGGCAGCGCGTTTTCAGTCCCAATAACCGGCAGCCGGTCAATGCCAATACCGCCAACCTCGGCGGCGGCTGGTGGCGATGCGGTGATACCGGAATGATCAAGCAGTGGGGCGTCGTTAATAAAGGGAGTCGCGGCTGGTCTACGGTGAATTTCCCCATTCCCTTCCCGAATACCTGCGTCAACGTCCAGGTCACTGTCCTCAACGGCGGGAACGGCACCTTTAATGATAACTACGGCACGGCACAGATTATTAATAACATCGGTTTCACCTGCGGTCAGGACAGCGGCGGCAGTTACTGGGAAGCCACCGGCTGGTAAGGGGATAAAATGAGCAACTATTACAGCGCAATCACGTCAAGTCTTTATGTATACAGCCCGCTCACAAACGGCTTTTATCCGCGTGAACTGCGGGAAGTTTACGACGACGCAGGGAGCTGGCCTGATGATGGCATTGCGGTAAGTGACGTCGTTTACCGTGAATATCAAACCCTTCCCCCGCCGGAAGGGAAAGTGCGGGTTGCGGGCAACGACGGGCTGCCAGCCTGGGCAGATATCCCCGCCCCGTCCGTGGCGGAACTGAAAGCCGAGGCAACCGCCACACTGTCAGCCCTGATGGCAAAGGCAAACGCGGCTATCGCGCCTTTGCAGGATGCCGTCGATATTGACGACGCGACGGAGGCGGAACGGGCAAGCCTGACCGCCTGGAAAAAATACCGCATTGCCCTGAACCGGCTGGATTTCTCAGCAGCGCCGGATATTGCCTGGCCTGCTTATCCTTTTTAATCATGCTCCGATTAATTATGAGGAGTTAACTCATAAAAGGAGGGATTAAATGGTTATAGATACAGGCATGCGTGGCAATCCGATAAGTACAGACAATGAAGTTGGTAAGTCACATTCTAAAAAGGACATCTCGGCACAGATACATGATATTCAAGAGAAAATTTCAACTGTTCTCGAGCGTATTGCAGAAGGAGGTCTTTCAAAAGAAGAGCAAGCACTGCTGAAAGAGCAATTAGAGGCTCTTTATCAACAACTTGCGCAGTTACTGCAAAAACAAATGGAAGAAGGTGGTGATAAAAAGACATCCGTCTCGGGGGAAACGGATAAAAAAATATCCGTAACCCCAAAACTGACAAAGATTGATGTCTTCGCCTGACATGTTCTGAAGGTTTATTACCTCAGCCGTCTCCCTGTTATGGGCGGGGAGACGGCCACGTTGTGCCATTCCCCACACTCCCCTCCCGCCGTGCCTGCGCGTACACAACACGCGATGATTGATTGGCTTATTAATCACAGGAAAAACACCATGGCTGATTATCATCACGGTGTGCGCGTTGTTGAAATCAATGACGGCACCCGCGTTATTTCCACCGTTTCCACCGCCATCATCGGGATGGTCTGCACCGCAGAAGACGCAGACGCGGCGACGTTCCCGCTGGATACGCCTGTACTCATTACCAACGTATTAACCGCCGCAGGCAAGGCCGGTAAAACCGGCACGCTCCGCGCCTCCCTGATGGCAATCGCCAACCAGGCAAAACCGGTTGTCGTCGTTGTTCGCGTCGCAGAGGGCGAAACCGACGCGGAAACCACCTCAAACATCATCGGCGGTTCGGACGAAACCGGCATGTATACCGGGATGAAAGCTCTGCTGTCTGCGCAAACTGAACTCGGCGTAAAGCCGCGCATTCTCGGCGTGCCGGGGCTTGATAATCAGGAGGTCGCCACGGCGCTCGCTGCCGTCTGTCAGCAGCTGCGCGCCTTTGGCTACGTCAGCGCGTATGGCTGCAAAACCGTGTCCGATGCCATCAAGTACCGCGACAATTTCAGCCAGCGTGAGCTGATGGTTGTCTGGCCTGATTTCGTGTACTGGAACACCACCACCAATGCCAGCGATATCGCGCCCGCGACGGCTTACGCGCTCGGCCTGCGTGCCAAAATCGACGCCGAAACCGGCTGGCATAAAACGCTTTCAAACGTCGGCATCAACGGCGTCACCGGCCTGTCTGCCAGCGTGTACTGGGATTTGCAGACCACCGGCACCGATGCCGACCTGCTGAATCAGGCGTGCGTGACCACGCTTATCCGCAAAGACGGCTTTAAGTTTTGGGGGCAGCGCACCTGCTCTGACGATCCGCTGTTCCTGTTTGAGAACTACACCCGCACCGCGCAGGTACTGGCGGACACCATAGCAGAAGCGCACTTGTGGGCGATGGACAGGCCAATGACCCCGACGCTTATCAAAGACATGATTGCGGGCATTAACGCCAAGCTGCGCGAAATGAAATCTGCCGGTCTGATCATTGATGGTTCCTGCTGGTATGACCCCGAAGCCAACACCGTCGAAACCCTGAAAGCGGGCAAGCTGTTCATTGATTACGACTATACGCCGGTGCCGCCGCTGGAAGATTTAACCCTGCGTCAGCGCATCACCGATCAGTACCTGGCGACGTTCGCCACGTCCGTTAACAGCTAAGAGGCGCTAAAACATGGCACTGCCTAAGAAACTGAAATACCTGAACCTGTTTAACGACGGGAACAGCTACCTCGGCATGGTCAGCGCGCTGACGCTGCCAAAACTGACCCGCAAGCTGGAGAACTATCGCGGCGGCGGCATGACCGGTTCGGCTGCCATTGATTTCGGGCTGGACGACGACGCGCTGAGCTTTGAGTGGACGGTGGGCGGGCTGGATGAGCTGGTGTTGCAGCAGTGGGGCGCGGTCGATGCCGTGCCGCTGCGCTTTGCCGGTTCCTTCCAGCGTGACGACACCGGCGAAACCTCCGCCGTGGAAGTCACCATGCGCGGACGCCATAAAGAAATGGATTTTGGCGAGTACAAACAGGGTGAAGACACCGAAACCAAAATCACCACCCAATGCACCTATTTCAAACTCACGATTGACGGCAAAGACGTGATTGAAGTCGATACCGTGAACATGGTGGAAATCGTCGGCGGCGTTGACCGCGTGGCGGAGCACCGCAAAAACATCGGCCTGTAATCCGTAACCCGCGCCGGACTCCGGCGCAAAACCTCACCTTTTGAATAAGAGACACCGCTATGTCAGAACAGACTGAAAACCTCGTTATCCTGGAAGAACCGATCAAGCGTGGCGATACCCTGATCACGCAGATTGAAATCATCAAACCGAACGCGGGACACCTGCGCGGGATTGGCCTGGCGGCGCTGGCGAATGCCGACGTTGACGCGCTGACCGTGATCCTGCCGCGCATTACCGTCCCGAACCTGACCACCCAGGACTGCAAAAGCCTGCACCTGCCCGACCTGATTGCCATGGCGGGCAAGGTGATCGGTTTTTTATCGCCGAAATCGGAACAGTAAAACTTCCGGCGGCACTGACCGTTGATGACCTGATGGCGGACGTGGCGGTGATTTTTCACTGGCCGCCGTCAGAACTGAACCCGATGACGCTGACCGAGCTGCTGGTGTGGCGTCATAAGGCCATGCAGCGCAGCGGAGCCACCGACAGTGAGTAACGTAAAGTTAGAGGTGTTGTTAAAGGCGGTTGACCAGGCGACCCGCCCGTTTAAAGCGGTGCAGAACGCCAGTAAGGCGCTGTCCGGAGATATTCGCAATTCACAGAACACGCTCAAAGACCTGAACGCTCAGGCCGGAAAGATTGACGGTTTCAGGAAATCCAGCGCGCAGCTTGCCGTCACTGGTCAGAAACTCAAAGACGCCAAAGCGGAAGCGGCGGCGCTGGCTATCCAGTTCAAAAACACCGCCAACCCGACCCGCGCCCAGGCGCAGGCCATGGAGTCCGCGAAGCGCACCGCCGCGCAGTTGCAGACCCAGTTCAACGGGCTGCGGCAGTCGGTGCAGCGTCAGCGCACGGAACTCAGCCAGGCGGGCATCAGCACGCGCACGCTGTCTGACTCTGAGCGCCGCCTGAAAACCTCCATCAGTGAAACCACCGCACAGCTCAACCGGCAGCGTGAATCCCTGGCACGCGTCAGCGCGCAGCAGGCCAAACTCAACGCGGTGAAAGGCCGGTATCAGGCGGGTAAACAATTCGCCGGTAGCGTGACGGGTGCGGGGGCTGCGGGCGTCGGGATTGCGACGGCGGGCACGGTAGCCGGTGCCGGGATGCTCAAGCCCGGATATGACTTTGCCCTGAAAAACTCAGAGTTACAGGCGACGTTAGGATTAGAAAAAGACTCTGCCGATATGACCGCGCTGCGCACCCAGGCGCGGCAGCTCGGCGATAACACCGCCGCGTCTGCCGATGATGCCGCCGCCGCGCAAATCATTGTCGCCAAATCCGGCGCGGACAAGGACGGCATTCTGGCGGCGACGCCGACCATCCTGAATTTGTCCCTGGCAAACAAGCGCACCATGGAGGAGAACGCCACCCTGCTGATGGGCGTGAAATCCGCGTTTGGCATGACCAATGACACCGTGGCGCACATCGGCGACGTGCTTTCAACGGCAATGAATAAATCTGCCGCCACCTTTGACGGGCTGTCAGACACCATGACCTATGCCGCGCCGGTGGCAAAACAGGCCGGTATCAGCGTCGAAGAAACTGCCGCGATGGCTGCCGCCCTGGCGGATGCCAAAATCACCGGTTCAATGGCGGGTACGGGCAGTCGCGCTGTCATTACCCGCTTACAGGCACCCACGGGCACCGCAGCGGCGGCGCTGGGTGAGCTGAAGGTGAAAACGGCGGACAAGAAAGGCAACATGCGCCCGCTGTTTACCATCCTGAAAGAAATGCAAAAGAGCTTTGAGAAAAACAAGCTCGGCACATCGCAGCGTGCGCAGTACATGAAAGCCATCTTTGGGGAGGAAGCCAGCTCGGCGGCGGCTGTACTAATGACAGGTGCCTCCTCCGGCAAGCTTGATGAACTCACCAGGGCGCTGAAAACCTCGGACGGGAAAACAGAGGAACTGGTCAAGACTATGCAGGACAACCTCGGCGGCGACTTTAAGGAATTTCAGTCAGCTTATGAGGCCGTCGGCACCGACCTGTTCGATCAGCAGGATTCATCCCTGCGCAAACTGGTGCAAACCGCCACCGGCTACGTGCTGAAACTCGATAAGTGGGTTGTGAACAATAAAGCCCTGGCGACGACGCTCGGCAAAATTGCGGGCGGTGCGCTGCTGATTATCGGCGCGCTCGGCGTGTTTGGCCTGGTGGCGGGGCCGGTTATTGGCGGTATCAATCTGATTATTGCCGCTGCCAGTATGCTCTGGACAATGCTCGGCACCATGGGCGCTGCCCTTGCCACCGTCATCGGCGGCCTGACGTGGCCGATTGTTGCCGTCGGCGTTGCGATTGTCGCCGGTGCGTTGCTTATCAGGAAATACTGGGAGCCGATCAGCGCCTTCTTTGCGGGAGTGATTGAAGGGCTCGGCATTGCGTTCGCGCCGGTGAAGGAACTGTTTGCGCCGCTCAAGCCGGTGTTTGACTGGCTGGGCGACAAACTAAAAATGGTCTGGCAGTGGTTCAAAGACCTGATTGAACCGGTGAAATCCACGCAGGACACGCTGAACAACTGCAAGGACACAGGCGTGATGTTCGGGCAGGCCATCGCCAACGCGCTGACCGCGCCGTTACAGGCGTTTAATAAACTGCGTTCGGGCGTGGACTGGCTGCTGGAAAAGCTCGGCATCATCAAGGATGAATCCGCAGATATTGATAAAACGGCGGACAAGGCTGACCGGCGTTCGAAACAATCCGGCGACGGGGATCCGCAAGCGCATCCGCTGGATAACCCCGCGCCTGTCACCCCGCCACCGTCGGGCGGCCTGCCGGGCGGCGGTTACACGCCGGTATCTGTCGGCGGCGGGCGCAGCTATATCGACCGCAGCACGCACCATTACACCATTGCCGCCGGTGCCGGTTTAGGCGTCCAGGATACCAGTCGTCAGATCCGCGCCGAGCTGGAAGCCCGTGACCGCGCCCGCGCCGCACAGCAACGTTCCCGCATGGATAATGATTAAGGAGATATCCGCATGATGTTAACGCTCGGGCTGTTTGTGTTTCAGTTGCAGACCGTCCCTTACCAAAGTTTGCAGCGGGACGTCGATTACCGCTGGCCTGCAAATAACCGCGTCGGCCTGCGTCCGCTGCCGCAGTTCCTTGGCGTGAATGAGGAGAAAATTACCCTGTCCGGCGTGCTGATGCCGGAAATCACCGGCGGAAAATTGTCGCTGATGGCACTCAACCTGATGGCCGACAAGGGCAAGGCGTGGCCTCTGCTGGAAGGCAGCGGCACCATATACGGGATGTTCGTGGTGAACAGCGTCAGCGAAACCCACACGGAACATTTTTCCAACGGTGCCGCCCGCCGGATTGAGTTCACGCTGACGCTGACCCGCGTAGATGAATCTCTGGCCTCGATGTTCGGCGATATGAAAGCGCAGGCCGACGGGTTGCTCAATCAGGCCGGTGGTTTAACCGGTCAGCTGGGAGGGCTGCTGTGATTACAGATATGACCATCGGAGCCGGTGCGCAGTTTGCGCCGGACTTCACGGTGACCGTCGGCGGCAAAGACATCACCCAGGACGTCAGCAACCGGCTGATCTCGCTGACGCTCACAGATAATCGTGGCTTTGAGGCTGACCAGCTCGACATTGAGCTGAGCGACACGGACGGCCTGCTGGACATGCCGCCACGCGGCGCGGTGATTAATATCGCGCTCGGCTGGAAAGGTCAGGCACTGACGAACAAAGGCGACTTTACCGTGGATGAGGTAGAGCATCGCGGCACGCCGGACACGCTGACCATCCGCGCCCGCAGTGCGGACTATCGCGGCAGCCTGAATTCCCGCCGCGACAGCTCCTATCACGACACGACGCTGGAAGCGGTGGTGTCCGCCGTGGCGGCGCGCAACAACCTCAAACCCGCGATTGCTGAACCTTTCAGGGGCGTGCCGGTGTCGCACATCGACCAGACCCAGGAAACGGACGCGAAATTTATCACGCGCCTGGCGGAGCTGAACGGCGCGGTTGTCGCCATCAAGGCGGGCAGCCTGCTGTTTATCAAGCCTGGTGCGGCAAAGACTGCCAGCGGGAAACCCATCCCGCAGATGACGATTATCCGCAGCGACGGCGACGGGCACACGTTTAATATCGCTGACCGTGGAGCCTATACCGGCGTATCGGCAAGCTGGCTGCATACCAAAGACCCGAAGCCGAAAAAGGTGAAGGTACAGCGCAAACCGAAAGTGCAGTACCTGCGCGCCCTGCAACATCCGAAGGCAAAGAAGACCAGCGCGAAGGTGCAGAAAACGCCGGAGGCTAAGGAAGGGGATTATCTGGCGGGCAGTGATGAAAACGTGTTTGCGCTCACCACCATCTACGCCACGCAAAAGGCCGCCATGCGGGCAGCCCAGGCGAAGTGGGACAAACTCCAGCGCGGTGTTGCGGAGTTCTCGATCTCTCTGGCTCGCGGACGGGCTGATTTATTCCCTGAGACGCCGGTGAGGGTGTCCGGATTTAAATCCGTGATCGACGCGCAGCCCTGGATAATCAGCAAGGTGACGCACAGCCTGGGCGGCAGTGGCTTTGTGACGGTGCTGAATCTGGAGGTATTGTTGTCGGATGTGAGTTATGAGGCGAGCGGGGGCGATAGCTTGTGAATGATGAATGCACAGTTTCTTTATGAGTTTCTAAAAATTATTCAGAAACAATAAAATAACCTAATTACTTCAGGGAAGAGTACGTATATAAGAAGGCAAACCCATACAGCCTTCATAAACCAACGGGCACGACGCCAGATATAGCGTTCCCTTTCGTCAGCGTCACGGATCGCGCTTTGTATATCGTCCTGATTTGTCATCTCGTCTGCCTTGTGGAATTTGTCACCTGTAATGTAAAACACTGTAATCCCGGATGTATGTTTTGAGCAATAACATACAATGATTGTATCTGATTAAAAATGATTATATGGTGATTATTATGATGCACTGCCCGAAATGCCAACACGCAGCACACGCCCGATCCAGTCGTTATCTGAGCATCAATACCAAAGAACGTTATCACCAGTGTCAGAATATCAATTGCAGTTGCACGTTCAAAACTCATGAAACGATCGCCGATATAATTGTTGAGCCAAGCACAGTACATGCTGTTCAGTTGCACCCGGATAAGCACAGCCAACAGTCGCTGCAAATGCACTGAAAAGATCAAGCAATTCACATGTTAATAATTAAATATCTATGTATGATTATTTTATTCACCTCTAATTATAAAGGGCGCAATATGCGTCCTTTATAATCAGACTAAGGATGGTTTTAGAATATTATACCATTCTCAGGGATATGGAGATTGCGATAAACGGCAAATACCAAAACCAAAGAAGCAATATTATAAATAATAGCCCGCAAGAAGTTGGCTTTCCAGCATCGCTATTTTTCGATTTATGCTTTTTGATAAATATAAGCAGCAGCAATAGATCGATAGCAACCAATATTGCCAACGGCGCAAAAGGGGCAAGGCTAGCGAAGCTATTGCTAAAGTAAATTAGGAATCTTGTTGAAAGGAATATCTTGTAAGCCAAAATCACGATAAGTAAAAAAGGTGTCCATTTGGCATAGATAAAACCTTTGAAAATTTTATCTAAACCGCTTGGGGTACCAGAACTGACTCCGCTGCCATAACTAGCAGAGGGCCTGAAATATTGTTGATTACTTGCAGGAGTCGAAGAATAGGTTTCACTTTTTTCATATGCTCCCTGGTTGTCATGGCGATGATAATCTCGCTCTTTTTCCTCGCAAGCTGGGCAGTAATTGTTTTGAATGGTTTGGAAACACTTTGGGCAAGTATCCATGATTTTTCCTTGTTAGAAAAAAATTTTCCGCTAATGACGGAGTTGTTCTCTACCTTAAGATCAGGAAGATATTATTTATTATTGTTATTCGTAAGTTACGGATTTTGTCATTAGTGTTGAAGTAAGGCAACTAAAAATCTGTTGACTAATCGAAAAAACAGCAATTTTAGTTAAGTTGAATTATCGTTTCGAATGATCATACCTGTTGATGAAACATCCGTAGGCGCCCTTTCTCATCGTAAATTAGTTCATCCGTTCATTCGTTGGATATCAATAGATAGGTGTATAGCTATGGTATAGCTACTTGTATATAACTGACGAATACAAACATTTACACTGTCTGTATATACAGTAAAATTCACATTCTCAAAAAGGAGAATGTGATGAGTGTAAGAAAGCTGTCTACTGGCAAATGGTTATGTGAGTGCTACCCGAACGGGCGCGAAGGTAAGCGGTGCCGCAGGCAGTTTGATTCCAAGGGTGAAGCCTTAGCCTTTGAGACTTACACCATGGATCAGGCAAAGAACAAACCCTGGCTGGGTGAGAAGGAAGACCGGCGGAAGCTGAGCGAACTGGTCGAACTCTGGTACAGCCTGCACGGCTGCTCTCTGAATGATAAAAAGGGACGTCTGGGCAAACTAAGGATTATCAGCGCGGGAATGGGTGACCCGATAGCCAGCATGATCACACCGAAGGACTGGGCACACTATCGTGATCAGCGACTGAGAGGTGAAATTGATAACGGCTACAGTACCAGCCTGGCAACCCGTAAAGTTTCTACCGGTACGGTGAACTGTGAACATGCTTTTCTGCGGGCGGTGTTCAATGAGCTGAAACGCCTGGGGGAATGGTCGTTACCTAACCCGCTGGAAAACATCCGCGAGTTCGACCAGCCGGAACGTGAAATGGCATGGCTGACTCAGGAACAAATTCTGCAGCTCATGGCAGCATGTGAGCAGCATGGAAATGACGAATTAACGCTTATCGTTAAAGTCTGCCTTTCAACCGGCGCACGTTGGAACGAGGCGGCAAAAATCAAAAGCTCGCAGATTTCTCCCTATAAACTCACCTTCATCAATACCAAAGGTAAAAAGAACCGTACCGTTCCCCTCGCCCGCCCTCTCTATGACGAATTGATCGCCCGTAAGGGCACTCCCTTCTCACCCTGCTATAAGCAGTTTTATCGGGTGATCAGGCTGGCCGGCATCGAACTGCCGGAAGGTCAGATGACGCACGTCCTGCGCCATACCTTCGCCAGTCACTTTATGATGGCCGGTGGCAACATCATCGTGCTGCAGCGCATCCTCGGGCACTCAGATATCCGGGTCACTATGCGATACGCGCACTTTGCTCCGGATCACCTGGAAGACGCTATCCACCTGAATCCGCTGGCTCAAATCAGTGGCGATAAAATGGCGATGGAGAATCCAAATGAGTAACATTGAGGGTAAGTGAAAACAGCCTAAGTTATTGTTTTTACTATAAGTTATTGTTTTGAAAAACAGGCAAAAAAAAGACCGAATACGATTCCTATATTCGGTCTAGGGAAATGGCTCTTGGGAGAGAGCCGTGCGCTAAAAGTTGGCATTAATGCAGGCGGTTAAGCCGTACAACTTAAAGAGTAGACGACAGATGACTAATTTCCACCCAGTTTGAAACATAGTGATAATAACAATGAGGCATTATTTTCATTGTGTGACAACATACGCAAAACATGGGATTAACATCAGTCGTTTACCGGCAGCACGGCGCTTCAGCAGAGTGATTCAGCTTTAGCGATAAAAGGAGCCAGGCTCATTTTTTGTCCGGGATTCTGCGGGTCATCCAGCCAGATTTTCTCCAGTGGCACCGCCTGAACCTGATGGTTTTTGACCTGCTCTTTTGCCACGTCATTCAGAGGATATTGCGCCAGCGTACTGTCATTAATCACATACAGCGCTTTTCCCGGACGGCATTGCAGCATGACTTCTTCACGGGTGAAAGCCCAGGCTTTACCGTATTGCAGGCGGCTGATGGTCTCCAGTTGCGGTGCGGCAAAACTGCTGGCAGATAAGGTCAGCAGCACGCAGGCTAGCAGTGTTTTCCTCATGATTTTTCCTCGATGATATTAAATTCTTTGTAATCTTTAGATAACCGGCTTCAACGCGGGGCAAGTGTGGCGAACCCGCTCACCAGCAATAAAACGCTGAGTGCCAGCCCCCATTCAAGCCATGTCATGGTGATAAAACGATTCTGCGCCCGCAGCGGATCTTTGCCCATCAGCGGTACCAGCCGGTAACGGTTGTAGACTGCCACGGACGCCATCATTCCGACCAGTATCACTTTGACCACCAGCAGGCACTGATAAAGAGAAGTCATATCGGTGGGCCAGCGCTGCAAAATAATGGCGGTATTGATGATTCCGGTAACGATCACCAGCGCGACCGCAGCATGTCCCCAGACAGAAAATCGGATTAACGTGACAATCGCGTAAGGTCTTGCCGCAGGCTCGCGGGTGTACAACATGCAGGTCAGTAAAGGCAGTAAAGACCCAAACCAGTAAGCTGCGCTGAGCAAATGCACCACATGATTAGTCCGCTGTGCCAACCCCAGTAAGCCCTGATGCATCGCGGCATGACCAATCAGAGCCTGAGTTATCAGTAAACCCAGCGAGCACAGAAACAGCAGGACATTACGCCCGGGCATCCAGTCCATTAACATGACCAGCAACAGCACGGCGGTCAGTAATAAGTGCCAACTCCATACTTCCCCAAACGCGGTGGTTAATACCAGTATCCAGACGTTAATGTTGAGGATGTCTTCCCAACCGTTGCCCATCAGAGCGGCCTGAATAGCCAGCATCCCGACGGAAGTGACCGCTGCAAGCAGCCCGGACCAAACCATCAGCATCTGATTTTTACGCTGCAAAATGGCCGAAAATCCGTCAGGCGCCAGCAATGAGCAAAATACGCTCAGTCCGAAGATTTGCATCAATGACGCAAAATGTACGAACCGGCACAGGACGAACAGTGCTGTGAGACTCATGGCTTATTTAACGGTGAAGCTGTACTGACCGTTCGTTTTATGACCATCAACGGAAACCACATTCCACGTCACGACATATTTCCCGGCGGCAAGTGCGTCGGTCAGCGGCAGCACGGCCTGCGTATTGTCGTTCGCGGCCAGCGTCATTTTACCGGTTTTCACCGTTTTCTTGCTGGCATCTGTCAGGGTGATTTTACTGAAATTTGGCTCGATACCTTCACTGAAACCCAGTGATAATTCGGTCGGACTGGCGTTAAGAACCGCATCCGCCGCAGGCGTTTCCGTTTTGAGGTGAGCATGGGCAGAAGCCTGCTGTGAGATAAATCCGCTCAGCAATACGGCTGAGACTGCCAGGGCACGGCAAAGAGAAGTGGTTTTATTGAACACGATAATTTCCTTGGCTTGCTTGATGATGAATTTATAACGCCGACACTTTAGCGCAATCCGTCACAAAACGATTGCCAAAAAGCCATAAAAAAACGCAGAGGCCAGGGCACTCTGCGTTTTTTGGCAACCAGGGGCGAGAATTTAGCCTGCTGGTGCCTGAGCAACCATGTTCTTCAGATCTTTATCAACAAAGAACAAGCCGTTGCCGGTATTGCTGACCAGCGCCAGTTTATCCAGCACGGATTTGAACAACGTTTCTTCTTCATGCTGCTCAGCAACGTACCACTGCAGGAAGTTGAAAGAAGAATAGTCTTTCAGCGTCATGGATAGATCAGCCAGCTCGTTGATTTTCTGAGTGATCAGCTGTTCGTGTTCGTAAGTCTGTTTGAACAAATCGGTCAGAGATTCGAAAGAAACCGGCGGAGCAGCAATCGCGCCCAGCAGTGGCAGAGCACCGGTATCGCTGACATATTTGAACAGACGATGCATGTGATCCATTTCTTCCATTGAATGCTGTTTCAGGAATGCGGCAGCACCTTCGTAGCCTTTATCGCTGCACCATGCACTCATCTGCAAATATAAATTGGCAGAATAAAACTCGAGGTTCAGCTGTTCATTAAGCTGATCAATCATTTCTTTTTTAAGCATGGTACGGCTCCGGAATTAAATTATGACAGGTGGGCTGAATTATTTATCCGCATTATGCCCGCATCAACACAAAATAAAAACACCCGATTCACATTAATATTCACTGCAATAACAAATATATTTAACCCAATGATTTATAATCATTTTATATCTAACCAAATATGCAACAATGATAATCATTAGCATGTAGGTGACTATTAAAAAGAATCATTCTTATTCACGATATTAATTAGCAGATTCTTGTTGAAGTTAATTATCACTTCGAATTTGTGAATGGTTCTTATTCACTCTTAATAATAATCATCCAATTCTATTCTTTGGGAGAGCGTAAAAGTAAAATCACAACATTCACGCTGGCGTCTGCCTCGGGTACAATGAGGTAAAACGGACCACCAGGAAGCAATAATGAGTATCAATCTGGCTGAAATCAGCAAAGACGAAATGGATCGCATCAACGTCGATCTTGCCGCCTCAGCGGTGGCTTTTAAAGAACGCTACAACATGCCGGTTGTCGCTGAGATGGCCGAGCGCGAGCAGCCTGCGCATTTACGCACCTATTTTCGTGAACGGGTTATGTTTTATCGCGGGGAATCACATAAGTTCTCCCGCTTACCTTACGAACCTAAGCAAAAGTAAGCGGGAAAGCAGGAAAACGTTAGCGCCGGGCGGCGAAACGCTGGTTGGTGCGGATTAACTGATCGAGAATGCCCGGCTCATCAAAAGAATGCCCTGCACCTTCGATAATATGCAGTTCAGCTTCCGGCCAGGCCTGCGCCAGATCCCAGGCGTTTTGCACCTGACAGGCCATGTCGTAGCGCCCGTGAACGATAACTGCCGGTATATGCCGGATGCGTTCCACATTTTTCAGTAACTGATCATCAGTTTCTAAAAAGCCCATATGCGTGAAATAGTGATTTTCAATGCGGGCAAAAGCCAGCGCGAAATTATCTTCACCAAATGAGGCCGATCCTTCTGCAGGCATCAACGTCACCGTCTCCCCTTCCCACAAACTCCAGATCTTAGCCGCTTCAAGCTGAACAGCACGATCATCGGATGTCAGACGCGCACGGTAGGAAGCAATCACGTCTTTGCGTTCTTCCTCTGACAGGATCGACAAAATTCGCTGCCATTTTTCAGGGAAGAAACGTGAGGCGCCGTCCTGGTAATACCAGGTCAGTTCCTGCTCGCGCAGAGTGAAAATGCCCCGCAGTACCATTTCGCTGACGTGCTCAGGGTGAGTCTGGGCGTATGCCAGCGCCAGCGTCGAGCCCCATGAACCCCCAAACACCAGCCATTTATCGACACCAGCCATTTTACGCAAACGCTCTATGTCATCGACCAGATGCCAGGTTGTATTGTTATCGAGACTGGCGTGAGGTTTAGATCGTCCGCATCCACGCTGGTCAAACAGCATGACGTCATAATCATTAGGATCAAATAACTGACGGTGAACCGATGAACAGCCGCCGCCAGGGCCGCCATGAAGAAATACCGCCGGTTTGCCAGCCGGGTTTCCGCTGCGCTCCCAGTAAATCTGGTGACCATCGCCCGTATCAAGCATGCCACTGGCATAGGCTTCAAGCGGTGGATACAACCCTTTTAATTTTGGCATGACATTTCCTGTTCTATTCGGCCAGTGTATTGATAAATGTGCTTACATCTTAATAACAGCGCATTGGCCCACTTACAACAAGTGGTTATCGCCAAAAACCGTTGTTTTGCATGCCGTTCGCATACTTATCGTGCAATTTGATTGCATCACATGCCAGCCGGTAAAAGTGCTCTCCTGTGTAAAGTATTGTGGGATACGCGAAGGTGCTTGCAACTGATCTGAATTAAGCAGTAAATAGGTGAGCAACCCAATCCACCAGCTTTAGAGAGGCGAATATGAGTAAAGGAATGGATAGCAAAAAGAATGCGAAGAAAAAGCCATTGAAAACACCGGCCGAAAAAAAGGCTGATAAAAAAGCTAAGAAAGCTTCTGCTTAACAATGGTCTTCGTAAATAAACCCGCCAAGAGCGGGTTTTTTATGTCCCGTGATAGTTCAAACCGCAGGGGCGTTGGCTGCGTTTACTTCACCCGAATCACTGACCCATGTCAGCTCATCGGGATTCACGCAGTTGCCGCCTGCCTGCAATACGAATTATTTTGGGTAAGCGTTTACGGTTTTTCCGCGTTTGCCAGCGCCAGCACAAAAGCATACTCCAGCGCGATATCTTCATAGGCTTTGAAGCGGCCGGATTTACCGCCATGTCCGGAATCCATATCGGTGTGCATCAGCAACTGATTATCATCGGTTTTAAGCTCGCGTAATTTCGCTACCCATTTTGCCGGTTCCCAGTATTGCACCTGCGAATCATGTAAACCGGTGGTCACCAGCATATTCGGATAGGCCTGAGCACGAACCTGATCGTACGGGCTGTATTGCAGCATATAGTCGTAACAGGCTTTGTCGTTCGGGTTGCCCCATTCGTCGTATTCACCGGTCGTCAGCGGAATAGACTCATCGAGCATAGTCGTCACGACATCCACAAACGGAACCTGCGCCACGATGCCGTGATACAACTCCGGCGCCTGATTAATGATTGCGCCCATCAGTAAACCGCCTGCGCTGCCGCCCATGGCGTATACCTGCCCGGCATCGCCGTAGCCTTCGGCCACCAGCTCTTTTGTCACATCGATGAAATCGTGGAAAGTGTTGAGTTTATTGAACAGCTTGCCATCGTCGTACCATTGCTGGCCGAGTTCTGCCCCGCCGCGGATATGCGCCAGTGCAAAAACAAAACCACGATCCAGCAAACTCAGGCGACTGCCGCTGAATGCCGGATCCATGCTGCTGCCATAAGAACCGTAGCCGTAAACCAGTAACGGATTTTCATTCGGCTTAAACAGTTCACGACGATAAACCAGCGATACCGGCACTTTCAGGCCATCGCGCGCCGTGACCCAGACGCGTTCGCTGCGATAATTGTCTGCATCGAAATCTTTTACTTCCTGCTGTTTAAGCAAGGTACGTTCATGCGTATCGAGGTCCAGTTCAAACAACGTACTGGGCATGGTCATTGAGGAATAGCCATAACGCAGCAATGACGTATCCGGTTCCGGGTTGTATGCCAGCCAGGTGGTATAGGTCGGATCATCGAACACCAGCGATTTTTCTTCACCGGTTTTCCAGTGGATCTGGCGCAGCTGCGTCAGCCCCTGATGGCGTTCTTCCACTACCAGCCAGTCACGGAACAGACTGAAGCCTTCAAGCATCACTTCAGTGCGCGGCGCAATCAGCGTCTGCCAGTTTGCTTCCACGCCATCTTCACTCTTATAAAGTCCGAAATTTTTGCCGTCTTTATTGGAGCGGATGTAGAAATGCCCGAGGTAATGATCGAGCGCATATTCATGATCTTTACGGCGCGAGAGGAAGACCTGCGGTTCGGCCTGCGGATCGTCGGCATCCAGCAGCAGGATCTCGGAAGTCGTGGTGCTGTCGAGGTGGATCAGAATGTATTTTTCGGACGTGGTTTTATCCAGTCCGACGTAAAAGGTGTCGTCTTTCTCTTCGTACACCAGCTTGTCGGTTTTCGGATCCGTGCCGACCACGTGGCGATAAACCTGATACGGCAGTAAGGTTTTCTTGTGTTTGCGCACGTAATACAGCGTCTGAGAATCGTTCGCCCATTCACTGCTGCCGGAGGTGTTTTTAAGCAGATCGTCAGTCCAGCTTTCGTCATCGAGTTTTTTGATGCGAATGTCGTACTGACGGCGCGAAAGAAAATCTTCCGCCACGGCCATCAGTTTGTTATCAGGGCTGATATCCAGGCCGCCCAGCGTATAAAACTCACTGTCTTTGGCGCGCTCATTGCCGTCAATCAGCGTGGTCCAGTTTTCCTGTTCTGTGGCTGGCTGACGCAGATAAATCGCGTATTCGTTGCCCGGTTCATAACGGGTCTGATAACGGTAGCCGTGTTTCACGTAGGGAACGGAATGATCCTGCTGCGCAATGCGCGCCACCATTTCACCGTACAGCGTTTCACGCAATGTCTGATGCGGCTGCATAGCCTGTTCGGTAAATTCGTTTTCAGCGGTCAGATAGGCCAGAACCTGAGGGTCGGCGCGGTCATCGTCACGCAGCCAGTAATAATTATCGACACGGTCATCACCGTGAATGCTCAGGGTTTGCGGGCGTTTTTCAGCCTTTGGAGGTGTCATCATCTCGGGATCTCTTTGTCCTCTTTGCGGTGTGACAAGAGTGACAGGTTTAGACAGGGAAACCAAGAGACGTCAATGCGGGTAAATAATGCGTCCGCTAAGAAATTAACGGACGCAGTCGGTGCTTATAACGGCGCGCTGTAGCTGATTTCGCCAATCTGACAGTTGAGGGTCACCTGATAAGTTTTATCAGTATGATCACCACGCACTTTCAGCGGGATATCCCATTTCGCGTTACTGCCGCTGATGCTGTCAGTCACCACCCACGCGACCGGCGTGGAGGTGCCGAGCACTTTTTTATCCGCATCCCAGCGCGGAATACGGTTTTGCAGGAAATCACGTTTTACCAGCGCCGCTACGTCATCTTTGGTGGCCGTGGCGCAGGGTGTGACCGTCGCCGTTCTCACTTCAGCTTCGTCAGCCTGTGCGACCTGGCTCAGGCTGCTCATTCCTGCAACGGCCATCGCAACGCCCAAGATTATCTTTTTCATCGTTCGTCTTCCCAGTCTTTGTCGTTCATTCAGTTGACCTTGCAAAATAATAGCCCTACACAAGACAAGGTCATCGCTTGCGTCAGACACTATAATCTTCAACAAGGCAATAACACAACATTAACAACAAGACATTCGATGCAAAGACAAACTTTTAACGCAGAACTCTTAACATAAACGTTAACGTAAAATGATGGCCTTACAGTTTTTGCCTTTGATTTTCCCTTCCTGCAAACGCTGTAATGCTTTCTTCGCGCTTTTCTGGCGGATCGCCACATAAGCGTGAACCGGGAACATATCGATTTTACCGACTTCGGCGGCGGTCAGTCCCGCATCGCCAGTCAGCGCACCGAGAATATCGCCGGGACGGATTTTGGCTTTGCGGCCGCCATCAATACACAATGTCGCCATTTCAGGATCGAGCGCCACCGGCGTTGCGGCCAGTGCCTGAGCAGCAGGCTGCCAGGTGAAACGCTGTCGGGTATAATCTTCCAGTGCGGTCACACGCGGCATTTCCTGCGGCGTCACCAGGCTGACGGCCAGACCGCTCGTCCCTGCACGGCCGGTACGACCCACACGGTGAACGTGAACTTCAGGATCGAAAGACAGCTCGTAGTTGATCACCAGTCCGAGCTGTTTAATGTCCAGCCCGCGCGCAGCAACGTCTGTCGCCACCAGAACACGACAACTGCCGTTGGAGAAACGCACCAGAACGCGATCGCGGTCACGCTGTTCAAGATCGCCATTCAACGCCAGCGCACTGATGCCTTTCGCTTTCAGGTCTTCACACACATCCTGACAGTCACGCTTGGTGTTACAGAACACCACGCAGGACGTTGGCTGATGCTGATAAAGCACCGCAGCCAGCAGAGATAAACGCTGCTGCTTACCGGCTTCGATGAAGATCTGCTGAATATCGGCAATATCATCTTCGCCTTCAATTTCTACTTTGAGCGGCTGACGCTGGAATTTAGAACTGATGCGCTCAATGCCATCCGGATAAGTCGCGGAGAACAGCAAGGTCTGGCGATCCTGCGGCGTATAGCTGACCACATCTTCAATATCTTCGCTGAAACCCATGTCCAGCATGCGGTCGGCTTCATCCAGCACCAGCACTTTCAGCTCGTCGAGCTTGAGCGTGCCTTTACGCAGGTGTTCCTGAATACGGCCCGGCGTACCCACCACGATGTGTGGCGGATGCACCAGCGATTCGAGCTGTGGCCCGATTGCCTGGCCGCCACAGAGGGTCAGAATTTTGATGTTCTGGGTAAAACGCGCCAGACGGCGTAACTCTTTACTGACCTGATCGGCCAGTTCCCGGGTCGGACACAGTACCAGCGCCTGAGCAACAAATTGTGAAACGGTAATGCTGTTCAGCAAACCGATACCAAAGGCGGCCGTTTTACCGCTGCCGGTTTTGGCTTTGGCGCGAACGTCCTGACCTTGCAGAATGGCAGGCAAAGAGGCTTCCTGAATCGGGGTCATTTCGGTGTAACCCAGTTCATTCAGGTTGGAAAGTTGCTCAGCGGGCAATGTCAGGGCAGAAAAGGAATGCGTGCTCAAGGCGATAACTCTTTATGTGAGGCAAAAATCGGGGCAGCGGCAGGAAGCCTGACGCCATGGTTTGGGTAAATGATAACAGAGTCGCTCCCCGGCTGCCTTAAACAGCAGAAAACAGGCTTAAAAAATCCTGTAAAACCCCTTTTAGTTGCGCAGAGAATTTTTGCATGCCGCGCCGCGCAATCGTTTTCGTCGCCAGTAATTTCAGATATACTGCGCGCCGAAATTCCTGTTTTCACTCATCACAGATCTGGGTACGAAGCTATGTTAACCATTGGTACTGCACTGCGCACCGGCGCCACCCGCGTCATGTTATTAGGCTCTGGCGAGCTGGGTAAAGAAGTGGCCATCGAATGTCAGCGTCTTGGCCTGGAAGTGATCGCAGTCGATCGCTACGCCGATGCACCGGCGATGCACGTCGCTCACCGCAGTCATGTGATTAACATGCTCGACGGCGACGCGCTGAAAGCGGTTATCGAAAGCGAACGCCCTGATTTTATCGTGCCTGAAATCGAAGCTATCGCCACCAGCATGCTGGCAGAACTGGAAAAACAGGGCCACAACGTAGTGCCATGTGCCGAAGCCACCCGCCTGACCATGAACCGCGAAGGTATCCGCCGTCTTGCTGCTGAAACCCTGAAATTACCCACATCGACTTATCAGTTCGCTGATGATGAAGCGGCTTTCCGTCAGGCTGTCGAGGCCATCGGTTATCCTTGCATTATCAAGCCGGTAATGAGCTCCTCCGGTAAAGGCCAGAGCCTGGTCCGCAGCGCCGATCAGTTACAGACCGCATGGGATTACGCGCAGCAAGGCGGCCGTGCAGGCGGCGGACGCGTGATTGTTGAAGGACTGGTGAAGTTTGATTTCGAAATCACCTTGCTGACCATCAGCGCCGTTGACGGCATTCATTTCTGCGCGCCAATCGGACACCGTCAGGAAGACGGCGATTATCGTGAGTCCTGGCAGCCACAGCAGATGACTGAGCTGGCATTGCAGCGTGCAAAAGACATCGCGGAGAAAGTGGTGAAAGCGCTGGGCGGCAAAGGCCTGTTTGGTGTTGAGCTGTTCGTATGCGGCGACGAAGTGATTTTCAGCGAAGTCTCCCCTCGCCCGCACGACACCGGTATGGTGACGCTGATTTCTCAGGATCTGTCTGAGTTTGCGCTGCACGTGCGCGCGTTCCTCGGCCTTCCGGTGGGTAAAATCCGCCAGTTTGGCCCTTCTGCATCTGCCGTCATTCTGCCGGAACTGACCAGCAACAACGTTACGTTCAGCGGTCTGGAAAATGCGCTGACTGGCTACAATCAGGTTCGTCTGTTCGGCAAGCCGGAAATCAGTGGCAAACGCCGTCTGGGTGTGGCGCTGGCGATTGCAGATAATGTTGAAGACGCCGTTGAACAGGCGAAAAAAGCGGCCGCTGCGGTGGTTGTAAAAGGCTAAGCGATTCAGAAAGCTGAGACGAAAAAAAACCGGACGCCTGAAAAGGGTCCGGTTTTTCTTTGTCGTGACAAAAGCAGCGACGCAAACTGTCAGCCAGTTTTATTCGTCTTCGTCATCAAAAATGACGGTCACGCGGTCGCCTTTATGCGTTTCGCGGATTTCTTCTGCAACGGTCGCAATGGCTTCGCCGCTGCTCATACCGTTTTCCATTAACTGGCGGATACGATCGGCGGCCTGTTCTTGTTCATGATGTGATAATGAAGGCATACCTGTCAGCATGGGAGTGTCCTGTTGTACTGGTGATAATGAAAGCCCGCACAAGGCGGGGTTGCACAGTATACGCCTTATTAAAGCAAATCGCCTGCGCTGCTTTCAGACCCTCTGTTCTGTGTTAGGATCAACCTAAAATACGTCATCGCGCCAGAGAAGCTCATACCTGCCATGCAAGCTACCCAGTCCGTTGTTTTTCACTCCTTACCTTACCAGCCAGATGCACTGACAGCGCGCTTCACGCCGCTTTCTTCCCTGCCCTGGGCGATGCTTTTACACTCAGGTTCAGCACAGCATCAGCATAACCGTTTCGATATTCTGGTGGCTGACCCCCTGATAACACTGACCACCCGTGGCGGGCTGACGCAGATTGAAAAAAATGGTGTGGAACAATGCCGGCAGGACGACCCCTTCGCCCTGCTTGAAGAGCAACTGACTGCCTGCGGATTACACGCAGAAAGCTCGCCTGACTTTCCGTTTCTCGGCGGCGCACTCGGGCTGTTCGGCTATGATTTAGGGCGCCGCGTTGAGAATCTGCCGCAAATCGCGGTACGCGATATTGAGCTGCCAGACATGGCTGTCGGGATTTATGACTGGGCACTGATCGCCGATCATCATTTGCAGCGTTTAACGCTGATTTGTCATGGCGATATATCTGCACGTTTACGCTGGCTTGAAGAACATCAGCAAACTTGCGCTGCGCCAGCGCCCTTCCGTCTGAATGCGCCCTGGCAGGCCAATATGAGCCGCGAAGAATACGGACAAAAGTTCAGGCAAATTCAGGAATATATCCGCAGCGGCGATTGTTATCAGATCAATCTGGCGCAACGTTTTTCCACGCAGTACGACGGCGATGAATGGCAGGCTTTTCTGCGTCTGAATCAGGCCAACCGTGCGCCCTTCTCAGCATTTCTGCGTCTGCCGGAAAACTCCGTTCTCAGCCTCTCGCCGGAGCGTTTTATCTGGCTCAAAGAAAACCAGATTCAGACACGACCGATTAAAGGCACCCTGCCACGTTGCGAAGATGCGACAGAAGATGCGCGACAGGCAGAACGTCTGGCTGGATCCGAGAAAGATCGTGCCGAGAACCTGATGATTGTCGATTTACTGCGTAATGATATCGGGCGCGTCGCCGTCCCCGGCAGTGTGCGCGTGCCGGAACTGTTCGTTGTTGAGCCCTTCCCGGCGGTGCATCATCTGGTCAGCACCATCACCGCACAGTTACCGCAAGATTGTCATCCCGCGGCCTTGTTACGTGCCTGTTTCCCCGGCGGTTCGATTACCGGCGCACCGAAAGTGCGTGCGATGGAAATCATTGAAGAACTCGAGCCACATCGTCGCAACGGTTATTGCGGCAGCATCGCGTATATCAGCTGCTGCGGCACCATGGACAGCAATATCACTATTCGCACGTTGCTCACGTCGCAGGGAAAAATTCATTGCTGGGCCGGCGGAGGGATTGTAGCGGACAGTCAGGAACAGGCAGAATATCAGGAAACCTTCGATAAGATTGCCCGTATTCTGCCTCAGTTAGGAGAACCATAATCGTGACTTTGCTGGAACAACATGCGCCAATTCAGACACTTTCCCCCGCCGTGGAAGATTTCATATTGCGCTTTCAGTTGCAGCAACCTCGCCATCCCGCACTGGCGCTGCGTGGAACCCGTCACGCTGCGGTGCTCATCCCCATCATTTGCCGCCCCGAACCAACGCTGTTACTAACACGACGCTCTGACCAGCTGCGCAAACACGCGGGACAGGTCGCTTTTCCCGGCGGCGCGGCGGATGCTTCAGATGCGTCGATCATCGCCACCGCCTTACGTGAAGCGCAGGAAGAAGTCGCCATCCCGCCGGAACAGGTTCATGTATTAGGCACACTTTCGCCACAGGACAGCAGCAGCGGTTTCCGGGTCACCCCGGTAGTCGGGCTGTTACCCGTCGATGTGCCGCTGCATCCGGCTGAAGATGAAGTCGCTGAGTTGTTTGAAATGCCGCTGCGGGAGGCTTTTGATCTGGCGCGTTATCATCCGCTGGATATTCACCGCAGAGGCACTCATCACCGCGTGTATTTATCCTGGTATCAGCAGCAATTTGTCTGGGGTCTCACCGCCGCTATCATCCGCCAGCTCGCCGGACAGGTCGAAGTCTGAGCGCTCTGATTACATAGCGATCACACTTTTGCATCAAATAAGTTTATTTCATGCGAAAAATGAAACTTTTGCCTCTCAGCCCTTTTAAACTATAAGTCTATCCATAAGAACAAGAGAGCCGTCCATAAGGACGAAATCTCGGTATCGTTCATTTATGGAAGTCAGGGATCCCGTTCCCTGCCGCAATCTATTACAGGAGTATTCGACGTGATTAGCGTTTTCGACATGTTCAAGGTCGGGATTGGCCCTTCCAGTTCCCATACTTTGGGCCCGATGAAAGCCGGTAAACAGTTCGCTGATGACCTGCTGGAAAAGGGCATGATGACTGCCGTTACGCGTGTCGCCGTGGACGTTTTTGGTTCTTTGTCTCTGACAGGCAAAGGCCACCACACAGATATCGCCATTATTTTGGGCCTGGCCGGTAATCAGCCAGATACCGTCGACATAGACGGTATTCCGCATTTTATCCGCGACGTTGAGCAACGTGAGCGTCTGCCGCTCGGCACAACCCAACATGAAGTGGATTTCCCGCGCGATACCGGCATGGTATTCCGCGGTGAAAATTTGCCGCGCCATGAGAACGCCATGCAAATTCATGCGTTTGCTGGCGATAAAATGATTTACAGCAAAACGTATTATTCCGTTGGCGGCGGTTTTATTGTCGATGACGAGCATTTCGGTCAGCCAGTGCTTGACGAAGTTACCGTGCCTTACAGCTTTAATTCGGCCAGTGAAATGCTGGCGAAATGTAAGGAAACCGGGTTGTCATTATCCGGGCTGGTGATGCAGAACGAGCTGGCGCAACACAGCAAGCAGGAAATCGACCAGTATTTCGAGAAGATCTGGCACACCATGCAGGCTTGTATCGATCGCGGTCTGAACACTGAAGGTGTGTTGCCGGGGCCGCTGCGGGTTCCGCGCCGTGCATCTGCCCTGCGCCGGATGCTGGTATCAAACGACAAGCTTTCCAGTGATCCGATGAATGTGATTGACTGGGTGAATATGTTTGCACTGGCGGTTAACGAAGAAAACGCCGCTGGCGGACGCGTGGTGACCGCGCCGACCAACGGTGCGTGCGGCATTGTGCCGGCAGTGCTGGCCTATTATGACCAGTTTGTTCAGTCGGTCAGTCCCGACATTTACCTGCGCTATTTCCTGACTTCAGGCGCTATCGGCATTCTGTATAAAATGAATGCGTCGATTTCAGGTGCTGAAGTCGGTTGCCAGGGTGAAGTCGGCGTTGCCTGTTCAATGGCGGCGGCAGGTCTGACGGAATTGCTGGGGGGCAGCCCTGAGCAGGTGTGTGTCGCTGCCGAAATTGGTATGGAACATAATCTGGGTCTGACCTGTGATCCGGTGGCCGGGCAGGTTCAGGTGCCGTGCATTGAACGTAATGCCATTGCTTCTGTGAAAGCGATTAACTCTGCCCGCATGGCGCTGCGCCGCACCAGTGAGCCCAGAGTGTCTCTGGATAAAGTGATCGAAACCATGTACGAAACCGGTAAAGATATGAATTCAAAATACCGTGAAACGTCGCGTGGTGGTTTGGCGATTAAGGTTCAGTGCGACTGACTCTGATGTCGTCGCGCTGGCGTTTTCTGCGGTACTTCAGCTGAACCCTTTTCAGCCGGTTTACCGCAGGAAACACCATCCGGACCATAGCAGGCAGCAATAAAACCTTCGTTAATGGCAACCTGTTGTATTATCAAAACATAATGGAAGTGCCACTTGCATTATACCCTGCAGGTACGGCATGCTGTTTTCCGCCTGATTTTCCCGTTCAGTGAGCCTCTTAATCCAGAATAATACCTGCTGAGCTGCACAGGAAAAATTTAAGTGACAACGTCACTTAGGCTGATTTTTTTAATTTTGACCCAAAAATTGAGCGTATTTTCCGCAACTCAGGCAGAGCAAACGACGATTTACAGCTACTATCTATAAAAACACACTGGCTGTTTCGCATCGGTAAACCTTTAATAATAATAATTTTGAGCCTGCAATTAACACGGGATAAAAAGGATTAGAACGATGCTGTTCTCCCAGACCGGACTTGCGAAGTATCGCTACTATCGCATTGCGCTTGCCTGCGCGATGGGGATATGTACTTTGCTTGTGACTCTAGGCATTCGTATTTACGAACAGGCTCAGGTCATCGCAGAAGACCAGCAACGTGTCGCGCTGCACACCGTTCAAAAGCTGGAAAAACTACTCGAACCTACATCACCTGCAGGTAAAACCGTTCCCGTTGATTCGACACTCGGCTGTAATGTCCTGCAACCCATCTTGCAGCAAAATGTCGCCCGACTGCAGACGTTACGGTCAATCAGCCTGGTAAGTGACGGTAAACTCACCTGTTCAAGCCTTGTCGGCGTACTGGATCTCAGCCTCAGCGACACGTTACCGTCTTTTTCTCAGGGGTTAACGCAGCTTGAGCTTCGCGCTTCAAAATGGAGTCGCGTAGACACTCCGACGCTTATTCTTTGGCATCCCTCGACGCCGGATAACCGTAACGGCGAACTGTTTGTTTATAACATCGGCATATTGTCGAATTTCCTGCTCGAACCGCAACCGCCCTACGCCAGCCATATTGTATTAAACGTCGGCAATCAAAATCTCGAATACGGCAAAAATGACATCATCAACAGCGACCATCTTCCGCAACCTCCGTTGCTGAGTGAGAAATCGCAAAAATATGATTTCTCTGTTTCTATCTTTGGAGAAAAAGCCAGCGAACTGGCATGGAATGAACTTCCCTCACACTTACCCCTTTCGGTGTTAATCAGTCTGCTGACGGCCACCGCGGTTTATCTGCTTTCCGGCAGCCGGATAAGTCTGGCTTATCCGATCAGCCATGGCATTTCACACCGCGAATTTAAGGTCTATTGCCAGCCGATTATCAACAGTGATGACGGCCGCTGTATCGGCGTGGAAACGCTGATGCGCTGGAAAAACCGCAGGCAGGAATGGGTATCGCCTGATGTGTTTATTCCGCTTGCAGAACAGCACGGGTTAATCATCTCGCTAACCCGCTATCTGATTAAAACGGTTGCCGATAATCTGGCGGTGTTCCCGGCGACTCCGGGCTTTTATGTCAGCATTAACGTAGCGGCTCAGCACTTCAATAATATGGAAATTGTGGATGATATCCGTAAGCTGTGGCTTCCGGCTCAGCCTTCAGTTTCCCTGATGCTTGAACTGACTGAGCGCACACGCCTTCAGGAGCTGCGTGCCGCAGAAATTTCGCAGCTAAAAGAAATGGGGATCTTGCTGGCTATCGATGATTTTGGTACCGGCCACAGTTCACTGAGTTATCTCAAAACGCTGAACCCGGACGTGCTGAAGATTGACCAGGCCTTTACAGCGTCCATCGGGACCGATGCCATCAACGCGACGGTCACGGATACCATTATTACGCTGGCACAACGCCTGAATTTGAAGCTGATTGCTGAAGGGGTGGAAACCTGGGAACAGGTTGATTATCTGCGCAAGCGCAGAGTGGATTCTTTGCAGGGCTATTACTTTGCACGCCCGATGCCGATAGAAGTTTTCCCTGTCTGGCTGGAGCGCTATCAGAAATCGACCCAGAATATGGATCTCCAGAACAATCAGACCTCTGTCTGAACCCCCGGCATTTCTTTAATTGATTTCTTTAACTTCAGGTATAAAAAACGGCGACCGGAGTCGCCGTTTTACATTCAGACATTGCGCCAGATTTAGTGGCTTTCGTCCCACTCGTCTTCTGACTTAATCCGGGTGATGCGGACACGCTCGATGCGATAATCTGTCACTTCAAGGATCTCAAAGTGCAGCGACGCCATTTCAATCACTTCACCGGCAACCGGCATCTGGCCTGATTTCGACAGCAACAATCCGGCCAGCGAAGCAAAATCATCATCCGCATTCACCAGATTATTCACGTCGAGAACTTGCTGAAGAAGATGTAAGTCTGTCCCGCCTTTCGCTATCCATGACTCACCGTCAGCAATCACATCTGGCGTTTCATCTTCGTCCGGGAATTCACCGGCGATCGCTTCCAGCACATCCAGTGGCGTCACCAGTCCCTGAATCACACCAAACTCATTGCTCACCACCACCAGACGGCCTTTGGCTTTACGTAATACCGCCAGCAGATTGATCACATCCATGGTTTCCGGCACCACAATCGGCGGCGTTTTTTCGGCGAAAGCCACGATGTTTTCGCCGTTTTCCAGCGCCACCAGCAGGTCTTTCGCACGCACCACACCGATGACATCATCCAGAGAATGACGGCAAATAGGGAATAAACTGTGCGGCGTATCCAGTAGCTGGTTGCGGATTTCAGCCGGTGACTTTTCACAGTCTACCCACGAAATCTCGGTGCGCGGCGTCATAATGGTGCGCAGTGAACGCGATGCCAGTGTCAGAACACCGGTGATCATATGACGTTCTTCTTCTGCAAAAGCTTCTGAAGCAGGCAGCACATCACCCACCGGCTCATCTTCATTCTGATGCTGACGTTTTCCGCCCATCAGACGCTGAATTGCCTCGGCGGTACGCTCACGCATCGGTCTGTTCGACTGGCTTTTCAGGAAGTTACGACGCGCAATCTGGTTGAACAATTCAATCAGAATGGAGAAGCCGATCGCAGCGTACAGGTAGCCTTTAGGAATATGGAAACCGAAACCTTCTGCTATCAGGCTCAGACCAATCATCAGCAGGAAGCTGAGACACAGCACCACTACTGTCGGATGATTGTTCACAAATCGTGTCAGCGATTTAGACGCCAGCAACATCACACCCATGGCGATCACCACGGCGGTCATCATCACAGCCAGATTATTTACCATACCGACTGCGGTAATGACGGCATCCAGCGAGAAGACGGCGTCCAGCACCACAATCTGCGCCACCACGGACCAGAAACTGGCATAGCCGCGATTGGGTGTTCCCTGTTCGTCATGCCCTTCCAGCCGCTCATGCAGTTCAGTTGTGGCTTTAAACAGCAGGAACAGACCGCCGACCAGCAGGATCAGATCCCGCCCGGAGAAACTGAACTGCGCAATGCTGAACAGCGGTGTGGTCAGTTTGACCATCCACGAAATCAGCGACAGCAGGCCCAGACGCATAATCAGCGCCAGCGAAAGGCCAATAATACGGGCTTTATCACGCTGCTTAGGCGGCAGTTTATCCGCAAGAATGGCAATAAAAACAAGGTTGTCGATACCCAGAACAATTTCCAGAACGACAAGCGTCAGCAAACCGACCCAAATTGAAGGGTCCATCAAAAATTCCATGTCAGACTCCGCAACGAGTTAAAGAAAAATGACGCAAAGAAACGCGTGACGTCAGGCGGTCAGAAGACTTGCCAGGAGGAGTCACGACAAAAATGTCAGATGAAAGCGGTTTCAGTGCGGCAGAAATCAGGCCCATTGGGGCGAATTTGCCGGTAAGGATGAGGTGAAAATGCGAAGAATAGTGACGTCGGTGACAGTCCATAGGGAGGGCTGAGGCCCGGTACTCCTGTTCAATGATTCGGAAAATCACTCTATCAGGAATGATTATTTGAATAAAGTGTGTTTTTTTACGATCCGCATCATTTTGAAACATCTATGCTGTTTTATTGTGCGATGTGAAACCGTATTCACACTACGTCTTTCAATAACGGACAACCGTCACAAAAATTATTTTTTCGCACACTAAAATAAATCACGTCGCACAACCTGTTGAGGTTCTGCAATTTTACTGTTTTGCAGTCTTATCAGAAATTAAGGAACGTTAGTACGCAGGGAATGCCCCGTCCGCCTCAGGAATAAAAACGGGTGGATATCATCAGCACCATTACTTATGTGCATAACTCTTTTCAAGAGTTAACAGAGGAGGTAGCGAGTGAGTATTGCTATTATCATCGGCACGCACGGGTCAGCAGCTGAGCAGTTGCTGAAAACAGCGGAAATGATTTTAGGTGAACAAGATAATGTCGCCTATATCGATTTCGTTCCCGGCGAGAACGCCGAAACCCTGATCGAAAAGTACACGGCAAAGTTGGGTGGTTTAGACACCAGCAGCGGCGTCCTTTTCCTGGTCGACACCTGGGGGGGCAGCCCGTTCAATGCTGCCAGCCGTATTGTTGTCGATAAAGAAAATTACGAAGTTGTCACCGGTGTGAATATCCCAATGCTGGCAGAGACTTTCATGGCTCGCGATGACAACCCTTCTTTTGCAGAACTGGTTGCCATTGCAGTAGAAACAGGTCGTATCGGCGTGAAAGCGCTTAAAGCCCCTGAACCTGCTGCCCCGGCCCCTGCTGCCGCACCTGCGCCAAAAGCAGCCGCCCCGGCTAAACCTACCGGTCCGAACGACCATATGAAAATCGGCCTCGCCCGAATCGATGACCGTTTGATTCATGGCCAGGTAGCGACCCGCTGGACCAAAGAAACCAACGTGACCCGCATTATTGTTGTCAGCGACGAAGTCGCTGCCGATACCGTGCGTAAAACGTTGCTGACTCAGGTTGCTCCTCCTGGTGTTACTGCACACGTTGTTGACGTCGCTAAAGCCATCCGTGTCTGGGATAACCCAAAATACGCTGGCGACCGCGTGATGTTGTTATTCACTAACCCGACTGACGTTCTGCGTGTGGTTGAGGGTGGCGTGAAAATCACCTCCGTAAACATCGGTGGTATGGCTTTCCGTCAGGGTAAAACTCAGGTGAATAACGCAGTGTCTGTCGACGAAAAAGATATCGAAGCCTTCAAGAAATTGAATGAAAAAGGTATCGAACTTGAAGTGCGTAAAGTCTCTACAGACTCTCGCCTTAAGATGATGGATCTCATTAATAAGATGAATTAATAAGCGCATCGACACTGTGCAGATTCCCTCAACGTTATCTGCCTGATGTGCCTGTTTATACTCAGCGTCCTTTGGTCATAGGAGAAGTGCAATGGAGATCACCACACTACAAATTGTGCTGATATTTATTGTTGCATGTATTGCCGGGATGGGTTCGATCCTGGATGAATTTCAGTTTCACCGCCCGTTAGTTGCCTGTACTTTGATCGGTTTTGTTCTTGGTGATGTTAAAACCGGGATCATCATCGGGGGTACATTGGAAATGATCGCACTTGGCTGGATGAACATCGGTGCTGCTGTTGCGCCAGATGCCGCCCTCGCCTCAATCATTTCTACCATTCTGGTTATCGCAGGTGGACAGTCTGTCGGTGCCGGTATCGCACTGGCTATCCCGCTGGCTGCTGCGGGTCAGGTATTAACCATTATCGTTCGTACCATCACCGTTGCTTTCCAGCACGCAGCGGATAAAGCGGCCGAGAAAGGTAACCTGAATGCCATTACCTGGATCCACGTTTCCGCGCTGATTCTGCAGGCAATGCGTATCGCAATCCCTGCGGTGATTGTTGCTGTCTCTGTGGGTACTGCTATTGTTCATGACCTGCTGGCATCTATCCCTGAAGTGGTCACCAACGGTCTGAACATTGCCGGTGGTATGATCGTTGTGGTTGGTTACGCCATGGTTATTAACATGATGCGTGCTGGCTACCTGATGCCATTCTTCTACCTTGGTTTCGTTACTGCCGCATTCACCAACTTCAACCTGGTTGCACTGGGTGTGATTGGTGTGGTGATGGCTGTTCTTTACATCCAGTTGAGCCCGAAATACAACAAGTCTGCGCAGGCAGCGGCTGCACCGGGTGTTAACGATCTCGACAACGAATTGGATTAAGGGTGAAGGACATGGTTGATCAAACTGCAGTTAAAAAACTCACGGCCAGCGATATTCGCGGTGTGTTTATGCGCTCCAACCTTTTCCAGGGGTCATGGAACTTCGAACGTATGCAGGCTCTGGGCTTCTGCTTCTGTATGGTGCCTGCAATCCGTCGTCTCTACCCTGAAAATAACGACGATCGCAAAGCGGCTATCAAACGCCACCTGGAATTCTTCAATACCCATCCATACGTTGCAGCCCCTGTACTGGGTGTAACGCTGGCGATGGAAGAACAGCGTGCCAACGGCGCACCTATCGACGACGCGGCCATCAACGGCCTGAAAGTCGGTCTGATGGGGCCTCTGGCCGGTGTGGGTGACCCGATCTTCTGGGGTACCGTTCGTCCGGTGTTTGCTGCACTGGGCGCAGGTATCGCGATGACCGGCAGCCTGTTGGGTCCGTTGCTGTTCTTCGTTCTGTTTAACCTTGTACGTCTGCTGACCCGTTACTACGGCGTGTCTTACGGCTACAAAAAAGGTGTCGATATCGTTAACGATATGGGCGGCGGCTTCCTGCAGAAACTGACTGAGGGGGCGTCAATTCTCGGCCTCTTTGTCATGGGGGCCCTGGTTAACAAGTGGACGCACGTTAACATTCCACTGGTGGTATCGAAGATAACCGATCAGACAGGCCATACCACCGTCACCACGGTCCAGACGATTCTGGATCAGCTGATGCCAGGTCTGGTGCCATTACTGCTGACCTTCGGTTGTATGTGGCTGCTGCGTAAGAAAGTTAACGCCTTGTGGATCATCGTTGGCTTCTTCGCCATCGGTATCTTCGGTTACTGGATTGGCCTGTTAGGTCTCTGATAACCGCTAAACCGGGGGATCATTCCCCCGGTTTTTTTATGACCTGATTTTGCTGTTTTGATTTGCCTTTTGTGGCCGTAAGCTGGAGTTTTCATGTCTGTTACCGATATTGTCCTCGCTCTTTTCATCCTCCTGTTGCTGGCCTACGCCATCTACGATGAGTTCATCATGGGGACCAAAAATGGTGAAACGCGGCTTCGTGTGAATCTCAGACGCCGTAATAAGCTGGATTCCATTATCTTCATCGGCCTGCTGGCGATTCTGCTTTATAACAATATCCATGCTAATGGTACTGCTGTAACCAATTACCTGTTAATTGGTCTGGGGCTGATTGCTTTTTATCTCTCGTTCATCCGCTGGCCAAAAATGCTGTTCAAGCCACAAGGATTTTATTTCGCGAACACCTTCATTACCTATGACAGGATCCGCAGCATGAATCTTTCAGAAGATGGTGTACTGGTATTTGAATTAGAACAGAAAAAGTTATTAATCCGCGTTAATGAGCTCGACGACCTGGAAAGAATTTACAAATTAATGGTTGAAAATCAATAAACTGAATCATAGTCACGAGTCTATCAGTTATAGCCATAGGTATATTTATGGCTTTACTGCTTAAGTAAATCCATAATATTCCCGCACTAACCAGATTGTTATTTAACCCTACATTTAGAATCATTTTCCCTGCCCAATAATAATCCCTAGCCGGATATTAAAACCCTTATTTTAATTGTTGTTGTCCTGAATAAAAATATCATGGTAAGGTTGCGCCGTTATTTGGGGGGTATACTCGTGAACTTATCCGCAACGCTTATTCTTGCCTTTGGCATGTCCATGGACGCTTTTGCGGCGTCCATTGGTAAAGGTGCTGCCCTTCATCGTCCTTGCCTGCGTGAAGCCCTCCGCACTGGCCTGATTTTCGGTGCCATAGAAGCCATTACTCCCCTGATTGGTTGGAGTCTGGGTTTATTTGCCAGCCAATACATCATGCAATGGAGCCACTGGGCCGCCTTTATTCTGCTGTTTATGCTTGGCATCCGAATGATTGCTGAAGGGCTGAAAGATAAACCGGATGATGACCTTACAACGGCAACACGCCATAGTTTCTGGATCCTGGCCGCTACGGCGACTGGCACAAGTCTGGATGCGCTGGCAATCGGTGTAGGATTAGCGTTACTGGAAGTGAACATCATCCAGACAGCGCTCTGTATCGGTATGGCAACCCTGCTGATGTCCACGTTAGGCATTATGGTAGGACGCTTTATCGGCCCGCTGTTAGGCAAATGGGCCGAAGTTTTAGGGGGCGTGGTTTTGATCGGAATCGGATCGAGTATCCTGCTTGAGCATCTGGGGTATTTACGCTGAGGGGCGCTGATGTATTCTGATGAGAAAATCTGTTTCACACTCAAAGGCCGTCTGAGCTTTTAAAGCTGTCATCACGTCTTCTGTTGCCCGCCAAGCGAAAGGCGTCATCTGCAACAAATCAAAGGCCTGTGCGCCTGAAAGGCTCATGTTATAGGCCAGCGCTTCGGTGCTGATCCGCTCAAAACCATCCAGTTTCTCATCCAGATCGGCATGCAATTGTACATCCTGATAAATCAGCCCCTTCATCTGGTATAAGTGACGCGGCCCCGGCGCGACAGTCACCACTAAACCACCGGGTTTGATGGCCCGGTAAAGCTCCTGAGCCTTACACGGCGCATAAATGCGAATGACCGCGTCCAGAGAGCTGTCGGCAAAAGGCAAGCGGTGGCTGGAAGCCACACAAAATGACACGTCGTGATAGCGTTTGGCAGCATAACGGATAGCCACTTTAGCCACATCCAGACCATAGACTTTCAGCGCGCGGTGCTGCATTAACCGGTCTGCGAAAGCCGCGGTGTAATACCCTTCCCCGCAACCAATATCGAGTAGTGTCTGTGCATCTTCAGGAATAACGTCATCGAGGATATCCGACAGGCGGTCCCGCAAAGGCTGATAATGACCCGCATCGAGAAATGCGCGACGCGAAATCATCATTTCCGGGCTGTCACCCGGCTGCTTCGAGCGTTTGTGCTGTACGGGCATCAGATTAACGTAACCCTCTTTGGCGTTATCAAACTGATGATTGGCCGGGCAACGCCATTGCTGTTCGGACAGCGTAAGCGGCTGGAAACAAAGCGGGCACTGATACGTCATGAAGAAAACCTGCAAGGAAAGTCTGAAGAGGCGAAAGTTCGCAATAGAGGTAAGTCTAAAGAAGGCGCCCTGAGGTTGCAACTGCTGGAAAATCCGCATAAAAGGCAGCTACACTGAAGCCATATCATTTTCCTGACCGAGACACGAGATGAGTGACAACTCAGTTTTACTCAGCCACATCCCCGGCATTTTGCATGGTTTCGGTGATAAAGAATCCCTGCTTCCCGCTCACCTGCAATCTTTTGAAGCCACGCGCCCGGAAAAGAAACAGGTTCATGGTACCCGGATTGTTGATGTGACTCAGCCCGGACAGGATTGCGGCGACGCGGACGGATTTATCACCTCCGTTCCCGGTATTCTTCTGGCCGTATTTACCGCGGACTGTTTGCTGGTCATCTTTTGTCGCAAAGATGGCAAAGAAGTGGCCGTGGTTCACGCAGGCTGGCGTGGACTTATCGACGGTATTCTGGAGAAAATGGCGCAACGGATTAATCAGTCAGGTGATACCCATGACTGGGTTGTCGCCATCGGCCCTGCGGCGCAGGCTTGCTGTTACGAGGTCAGTCAGGAGCTTGTGGATACATTTATGCAACAACTCGACTTCCCCCCTGCCCTGATTTCGCCACGTCATCGTCACCTTGATCTGGCTGCGATTGCAAAAGCTAAACTACAGGTTTTGGGATTTTACGAAATTGACCACGCTGGCAGCTGCACGATTTGTACAACCGCGGGTTGTACAACCGGGGGGACAGCATTCAAATACACCAGCTTCCGGCGTAACAGTCATCAGCGGGCAAAAGACCCCTCGCATCCGGGCATCAGCGGGCGAAATCAGCAATCCGGTATCGTGATTCTGGGATAAAGTGATCTTGCAATAACAGCCCAACATGCTGAAAAACAAACACAAAAAAACCCGCCTTGGCGGGTTTTTTTACAGCTGGCGCTGCTTAGATTGCAGTTACGTTAACTGCTGACGGGCCTTTCTGGCCGTCTTGGATTTCGAACTCTACGTTCTGGCCTTCAGCCAGAGTTTTGAAGCCGTTACCCTGGATTGCAGAGAAGTGTACGAACACATCTTTGCTGCCGTCAGCAGGAGTAATGAAACCGAAACCTTTAGACTCGTTGAACCACTTAACTTGACCTTTGATCTTTGCCATCTTGAGTATTTCCTTTGGATTGTTTAAACCGCCCGTGGGCGTTACATAGACAAACTAGAGTCGTTACTGCTTGAGGCACTAAGATTAGAATCGGCAGAGAAGCGGTATTCAACGTGAACGTCTTTACTCAGAACTTCTATACTGAAAATGCCACACATATACAGAACTGTACCTCGTTTTACCCAGATGCGTTATCACATACTCTGAATTCGATGGCAAGCCATTTTTAATCAGTGATGGACATGTCGCACATATTTGAGCCGGTTAAAGGCACTTCGTGTTCAGTTATGCTGAAATATGTTGATAGACATGCTTTTTTCTGCTTTGCAGTTTAACCTGCATATCAAACAAAACAATAACGACCTGTTTTTGATTATTGATCATTTAATGCAGAACCGTAAGCGTAAAACACACCTTTATTTGAATTTTTATTGTCAAGATCGGCTAAAACCTTTTGCCGGGGATCTCATAGGGCGTGGCAAAGCAACACGTCTGATCAGGTCAGGTTCGGGTGACAGCGCGTCTGTCAGGCAAGTTGCGCACTTGTGCAACAGAACGGGCAAACGCCTGAACGCATATCCGGGCCATATGACTGGTTATGCAATAATCAATTACGCCACAGAGGGATAAAATGGTGCAAAACAGAACGCAGACCACAATGAATGCACCTAAACCGTGCGTCTTCACCCTTTATCTAATAATACACAAAATTCGCATAACTCTTGGGGTTACAATTCTAAACCCCCCACGCGTCTAATACTTATTTCTTATCATCTCGTTTTTAACAATATAATGAATTAAAGTTTGCGAGTTGGTTAAATCGGTATAACACTTGCGCAAAATTTTAAAAAGGACTTATTCATATATAAAAAATCAATATGAAGATTTTATATTTAATACCGTGATCAAAATCCCATATTATTGCTCTGATTGGCTTGAAAAACAGGCAAACAGCGATGCCCGAGCAGGCACGATTGGCGGTGACGGGCGAATGGCGTTCAGCGACACAATCAGCATAATACACTGTATCTTAAGCAATCACAGGGATGAGCATCCGGCCAGCAGGTTTTTACCCTTGCAGAAACAAATAATTATTTCATCGAAAAAAATCCCCGCATGGAAAAACAATCCTTACGGGGATATTTATTAACAAGTCAGTAACCCCTTCTCAATGTAAGGCATTATAACATCAACGCCTTAATTGATAATACTTCTCATTTAATAACCACCAAATTCCACTTTATAATCCGTAAAGAATGGGTAAATGAAATTCAGTCTTTAGAAATGCTTGCGCCAATTTTTAAGGGTTTAAATTCCATTTCAGGCGAGTCACTTTGAGATATAGCCTCTGCTAATTCGTTTAAAGGTTGATCCAGCGAGTCATCGGCTAATTCAAAAACACCCCAGTGGATCGGCACGGCTTTCTGACAGCGTAGTTGCGAGAAGACACTCACCGCTTGTTGCGGATCCATATGTTGCGCACTCATGAACCATCTTGGTGCATAGGCACCGACAGGAATTGCGGCTAAATCAAAAGGTCCAAGACGCTCACCGATCAGTTCAAACTGATTGCTGTAACCACTGTCCCCGGAAAAATAGAAGCGCAAATCAGCGTTTCTGACGACCCAGCCACACCACAGGGACTGATTACGATCCCAAAATGTCCGCATACTCCAGTGGCGCGCAGGCACGGCTGAGAAAGTCAGATCACCAAACTGATGTTCCTGCCACCAGTCAAGTTCTTCGATATACCGCGCTCCGCGCTGCTCAAGCCACGGCTTCATGCCCAAAGGCACCATAAACTGCACCTCCGGAAAACGGCGCAACAGCTTGCGGACGGTCGCGCGATCCAGATGGTCATAGTGATTATGCGAAAACAATACCACGTCGATGGGAGGCAATTTTTCAACGGGTGCAGCGACGGGGGTTTTGCGTTTAGGTCCGTAGAAGCTCAGCGGCGAGGCACGATCCGACAGTACGGGATCCATAAGAACGTAACGCCCGGCCACGCGGAGCAGTAAACATGCGTGACCTAAAAACCATAAGCGATCATCCGTTCCGCTAAAATCAGCTTTCTGCCACCACTGGCTGATGAAATGTTCGTAGCCTTTCTCTGGCGGCGCAGGCAGCCGCTGGGCTTTGCGTTCTTTTCTCCAGCGTTTGAAGTCACCCTCCCGGCGATTCTGCGGTTCGACATTGGTGAAACCGTCAGGCGTATGATGAGATTTTGAAGGATCGTAATACGGATTTTTACCAGCCATAGAACTCCACGGGAAAGCTTTCCGGTTTGAACGCAATGTGATTACATCATTTTAAGTAGCATATTTGATAATCACACTACAGCGAGAAAGTGAAAAATTATGTGCCAGTTCAGCAGCTATCAACGGTTAAGAAAATCTTAATAACTGTGTGTTTTACTGAGGACATTCAAAAAGGAGGAAATTTATGACCAGGAACACGACTCAACGTCCGCGCTCATTTACTGCGCGACTGACGCATATTATGCAGATTCAGACTCAGTACGGTCGCCTGTGGCTTAGCTCACGTTTTCGCCGTATCAAAGTCCCTGCTTCACTGAAAGTCATCGCCTTCGCTATTCTGACGCTGATGGTTCTGGCGATCACCGGCACAATGCTGCTGATGCTTGACCTGATCAGCCTGATGTCGAGGCTGCTGAAGCGCCCTTTCCGTCGGGGAAATGCTTACCGGCGCCAGCTGATGCGAAAGCCTGTATAAAACAAAACCGTGTCGGTTTAACGACACGGTTTGAGATTACGGGGATGTATTCCTGATTTCAGGCAGGCATACCGCAAAGTTTGGTCAGATTTCTGGCGCCGATCATGAGTGTGGCAACATAGGATTGTCTGCGCGTGACGACTTCGACCGCAACACGCGCATCTTTATACTTAATGAGATAGGTAGAAGGCCAGCCCTGCCGGCGCTTGCCGTAGGCTTTTTCATGACTGTCGATAGCTGCGTGAGCAACCACCAGATGGGAGAGAGTTTTATCACCTTTAATGATGCGCTTCATAATGGACTCCGCCTTAGACACAACTGTCAAAATGAGGAAACATTAATCACTTGATACGCATCGCTTTATGCGACGCTTATTCGAATCACTTCTTTGCAAAACTTTGTCACAATCTGAGTATCTCTGCGCTTTAACTTATGCGCAAGTCTTACTAAGCAGGAAACATACCATTGCTGCACGAAGAGGCCGTTTGCTTTGCGCCTGCCACTGGCCCTGAGAGCTGTTGATTTCAGCCAGCCAAAGGGGATCGCTCTGCAACTCTTTAAAATTGATGCTGATTTTGTTGGCGCAAATAATCGGCCACGCGTCGGAGGGGTTGTTGCAATAATCTTTGCCTTTCATACCGCCGTAAGGATACCACTTCTCAGGTTCCTCTCCCGTCAGTAAAGCAATGTTGTGGTTTACTTCGCTATCGTTTTCTTCCGACCATTTGATCATCAGTTCTTCCATCCTGCAAGGCACATGCGTGGAGACTACCCGAAGAATAAGACAGATTTATGAAGGAATAACAAAAGCGAAAAACCCGCCAGAGAGCGGGTTTTTCGCAACTAAATTATCGTTCAGGAATAAAACCACGCAGGCTGAGAGCAGAATCCTCCTCTGCTTCAACAGGAGCCACTTTGCCTCTTGCCTGTGCAGCGAGAACCTTGAGCAACTCGGTTTGCTGGCGCTGTTGCTCAGCTATCTCATGCAACAAAGCGATTTGTTCATTTGCCCGGACGCTGGCACGGCTGACAAAAAACCACACCAGCAGAAATAACAAAACTGAGAGTGCGCACAGCACCAATGAAGCCAGGCTGTTTTGGCCCATTGCGAAATCAAACATTGACTACCCTACCACTGAATGTTCAGAGCCTTCATCTTACCATCACCGGCAGGTCAGGGAAGTCATTCACAAATCCATTAACGAAAAAACAGCCTTTTCTTACTGCCGGACTGCCGGCAGATAGGATTTCAGGCAGAGATACCCTAAAAAGGGATAAATGAAGTGATCGCACATACGCCCAGATCAAAGTTTCCGCCCTGATCGCAATAGCTGTTGAGCGCAAGCAGGTATAGACCCATGCAAATGAGCAGGAAAAGGACGAACATCACGATTCTCCTGACATTGAAAACAGGCTTTTTCAATTTGATGGCGGGTCTCTTTTGGTTTAAACAGCGTCTATCTGGGCTCAAGGCGACGTCCAACGGATGACTGAACAGAAAGACATAGTACGACGAATATCTTAAACAACGATATAACAAAGCGTCGGCTTTTACCGGGTAAACATTCTGAAATAATCACATACGTAAATCATAAATAAAAATGCATACATTTTATCTATATATACCTGTCTGACCAGAGTTGACCTGCGTCAAATAAAACCACTTAATCAATCTTCTTTTAAAAAAAACTTCCACCTTTGGTATTTCTTAAAAATGAACTTTGTAAATCTTGTAATAAGCCATTAGATATAGAAATAAAAGAAACAGGACAAGGAAACTAACTTCATTAAAGAACACACCTCAGAATACTTTCTCCCTGAAAGATAGCCGCCTTGCCTGCCTGCGCGTATTCCGACTCGTACCAGGCCACAATTAACCGGTTTGAACGGCTGACTAATAAAAGACATTTATTTGGAAAATATAAAGCAATTATTCAGATCTAAAAGGAAATGCCAAACTAAAAATACGGCAGCCATTAAATATAAAACGCCTGATTTAATGAACTTTCAGCGGAACTTCCTTATTGAATTACACCATGCATTAAAATATCATCCCGCCGTCGAACAGTTCTTCTGTCTCTTCTGTTATATAAATGAAAGCATAATGGCTGAATTATTTTCAGCTTACTCATGCTGACTATTTTTTGTTGAGGGATTAATAAATGCATGCATGGAATAAAAAGTTCTTCGTTTCTAAAATAGCGCTGGCCTGCGCTGTTGCAGTAACAGCACCTGCGGCGATTTCAGCTGATATATCTGGCACCGTATACGATACGTTCTATCATGACTCTGCTCTGGCGGGTCATATCGGCTATCGTGGATATGTGGATGATGACGGTACGGATAACAGTTACGCAGGCGGAGACATCTACTCTTCAATCAATAACGCTGTTGTTAATGGCGTTATTTCTACTCACTATTTGGGCTTTGATAACAACAATAGCAACACGCTGAATATCACCAACACGACTGTCAACGGCATGATTACTTCTGAGTGCATGACGAGCGATTGCGGCGAAGCGCGTAATGATTATGATCAGTCGCCTTTGCAACTGACCATTGATAATTCCACGATTAATGATACTTACGAGCACTTCGATTACGACGTAACTGATGCCAATAAAGTGCGTGATCACGAAACTCTGAATACCTACGATATGGGTGTTGCGGTGACATTGGATCAGGAAAGTGACATTGTTATTAAAAATAACTCTCATGTCGCTGGTATTGCGCTGACGCAAGGCTACGAGTGGGCTGATACTGACGTTAATAACAGCAATACGTTTGATAATACCCTGACAGTTAATGACTCCGTACTGACTTCTGGTTCATACACAGAATTGCAGACCACCGGTTTCTACGGCCAGTCTGATAAACCAAGCGATTACGGCAATATTAGTGCCGCAGGCTCTCAGGCAGACGACGTCGCTTTATCTGTTGTTGCAAATGCAACAGCTGATAACGCAATGAAAACCAATGCCGTATTCAATAACTCAACCATCGCCGGTGACGTCGCTTTTGTCAGCACCTTCGACGAGAACTATTACGTCGGTGGTTATGACAGCAATGCGGATGGTGTGCTGGATACCAATGGCTGGGATGACACAGACGAACTGAACGTGACGCTGGACAATGGCAGCAAATGGGTTGGCGCAGCCACCTCTGATGTTCAGATGGACTCAGCACTCTATAACCGCAGCACTAACAGCATCTGGCCGGGTTCTGTTTTTAGCAGCACCAATGGCTATCTGATTGGTGATGACGTTTATCAAAGCGGTCTGTTCAATGTTGCACTGAACAACGGTTCCGAGTGGGACACAACCAAATCATCAAACATTGATGATCTTACCGTCAATAACCGCTCCCAGGTGAATGTTGTTGAATCTGGATTACTGGCAGATCACATCTCTCTGACCAATGCATCAACCCTGAAAATTGCCGCACATGGCGGCGTTAAAACCGATGTACTGAGCCTTAACTCAGGCAGCCAGGCATCACTGACCGAAGAAAGTGCGGCACTTTATGCCAATACCATCATTGTAGGCAGCGGTTCTGAACTGAACTTAGGTCTGGGTCAGGTGGATACGCATAATATGGTTCTGACTGATAACGGTACTTTTGATATCGGTAGCCGTGAATATGTTCTTAACGCTGATATGAACAACGCACGCGACAAAACTGCCGCTGACTATGTTTATGATCAGGGCACTATCGGTATCAACTCTGATGGTCACCTGTCCATCAATGGTGTGACTAACGGTAATTATCAGGTACGTATTGATAACGCGACAGGCGAAGGCCAGGTTGCTGATTATCAGAATAAAGAGCTGATCCGCATCTACGGCGGCAATGCGACCTTTACTCATGCTAACACCGCTGATCTGGGGGCTTATAAATATCAGGCTGAACAGTATAACGATACTGTAGTGCTGGCTAAGCAAGGTATTACCTCTACCGCCAATGCTGCTCTGAGCCTGCCTTCCTCCAATGCAGCAACCTGGCATATGGAACAAGACACCTTAGAAAACCGCATGAACAGTTCACGTCACACCCAGGGCAATGACAAAGGCGGTGTGTGGGTTAACTACTTTGGCGGTCAGCAAAACGGTGACAACGGCGTAATTGATTACGATCAGGACGTTAATGGCATTATGGTTGGTCTGGATAAAGTCACCGAAGGCGGTGGCGAACGCCAGTGGCTGGTCGGTATGGCAGCAAGCTTCGCCAAATCCAGCCTGTCTATGGATGATGCAGATGCGGATACTGACAGCCAGTCAGCACGCGTTTACTCCAGCCTGAACTTCAACAATGGCGCATTCTTTGATTCCTCTCTGAGCTACAGCCACTTCAGCAACTCTGCTGACAGCACCATGAGCAACGGTCAGCAAGTATCAGGTGATAGCACTACTGATGCATGGGGCTTTGGTCTGAAACTGGGTTACGACTGGAAATTCGCGCCTCAGGCTTATCTGACTCCATACGCAAGCATTACTGGCGTGTTTATTGGCGATGACGATTACAGCATGAGCAACAATATGCATGTCAGCGATCAGGCTTATGACAGCGTGCGTTATGAGTTGGGGGGTAACCTGGGTTATACCTTCGATCTGGGTGCAGATCAGGCCATCAGTCCTTACGCGACTCTGGCGTATGTGTATGAAGATGCTAACAACGATGCAAACATCAATGGCGACCGTATCGATAACGGCGTTGATGGTTCTGCTGTCCGCCTTGGTTTAGGCGGTCAGTTCGACATGAACAAGAACTTCACGGTTTACACAGGCGTCAACTACCTCGGCGGCAGCGATGTTGATCAACCATGGGCAGCAAACCTGGGTATGAAATACCGCTGGTAAAATGCCTGCCTGATAATACTCTTCAGTAAGGTATTGGCCCCTTTAACGGGGCCAATTTTTTGGTCAACTTCAGGGCGTTGCTGATTAGGAATCTGCTGCAATGACATTTCCTTAAAAATAACTTCTACTATGCTGATCATTATCCTGAATAATTCAGGAGCAGATATATAGGGAGTTTCAGAATGGGTATCGTTAAGACGATTATTGTGTTGGCCGTGATTTACGCTATTTTTCTTTTTTCAGGATACGGCGTGACGGTCGGGAGCAGCGAGAATGCAGCGGGATTAGGTCTGAAATGTCAGTACTTAACGGCCAGAGGGATTGTCAGCTCTCAGTATATTCATTCTGACAGCGGAGTCATTGGCGTCGCTAACTGTCCGATTTTCAAAAAAGTCGGCGAAGTGGTCGATAATAAATAACACACATTTTGAGGTTGTCATGCCCGTCAGTACGGGCATGACAATAGTTTTTAGCTGTCGTGCTTAGTGAATTTCAGTTCAATCAATGAAATCGCTTTTTCAATTGCACGTTTAGTTACCGGATCGGCACCCGCCGGATGCTTGCTGAAATCAATGCTTTTCAGCTGATGGGACATCTTTTCGCGCACTTCTGCCGGCGCAATAATTTCAATCACATCCAGAATTTGCTTAATCACCAGCTGGCATGCAACCAGATCAGATTCAATTTCCTGTTCTCTGTTTAAAGATTCGGACATGAGCTGCTCCTTCCATTACGTCATTCATAAAAATTATGGCCGCGAGGATATCATGCCCTTTATGGAAATTCTCTTTTCTGCCATTTCTGCCCTTTATCCCTCTTTTCAACCGGACAAATATGCAGCAAACGCGCGCTCTTACATTTTTTTAAGGAGACATTAGTTCTATGCTTAATCTGATGACAAAGAAGGAGACGCGCTATGTTCGCTCTAGTTTTGACCATTTGTTATCTGGGCGGAGGATGTGAAGACCTGGTGGTAGATGCCTTTAATACTCAGAAACAATGCACCGTTGCAATGCATCAGCAGGGCTTGCGGCAGGCCGGCTGCTATCCTATTGAAGATTTTATTGATGGCTATTGGATCCCGGCGCACGAAAACGCGGATTTCTGATCCACTGTGTTGCCTTTCACAGAGTAATAACAAAAGTCTCATAAAGATTGCCAAAGTGTCTGAACAAAGGTATGAATATCCTGTTACTCATTGATATTTAACCATATTGACAGGGCAGGAAATGGCAATGACGATACGTAAAACTTATGGAAGCTTTAAAAAAATACCTCTCGCGCTTCTTCTCTCCGCCACCTTTATGGCCTCTTACACCACTTACGCTGCGACCGTTCCCGCAGGTGTAGAGCTGGCGGCCAAACAGGAAATTACCCGCAACAATGGCTCTGAACCCGCTTCTCTTGATCCGCATAAAGTGGAAAGCGATGTGGAATTCAACATCCTCAGCGATTTGTTTGCCGGATTGGTCACTACCGATAGCAAGGGTGACGCGCAGCCTTCGCTTGCCGGTAGCTGGCAAACCAAAGATAACAAAACCTGGGTTTTCCATTTACGTCCCGGCATTGTCTGGTCTGATGGCTCACCGATTACCGCGCAGGATGTGGTTTTCAGCTGGCAACGCCTGATCGACCCGAAAACAGCTTCACCTTATGAAAGCTATCTCGGCAGCATGCATGTGCTGAACGCCGCTGATATCATTGACGGCAAAAAACCCGCCGATCAGTTAGGTATCAAAGCGCTGGATAAACAAACGCTTGAGATTACTCTCGATCAGCCGCTTTCCTATTTCCTCGGCATGCTGGCGCACCCTTCACTTTCACCCATCAGCCAGGCAGATGTTGAAAAATACGGTGATAAGTGGACTCAGCCTGGAAATCTGGTCAGCAGCGGTCCTTTCAAACTCGATACCTGGACAGTCAACGAACGCATCACTGCCGTCCGCAACCCGAATTACTGGGACAATGCGCACACCGTCATTAATAAAGTGACGTATTTGCCGATCGCGTCAGGGACGGCGGATGTTAACCGCTATAAAGCCGGTGAAATCGACATCACCTATACCGTACCTTCCCCGCTGTTCGCCTCACTGAAAAAGGAACTGGGCTCGCAGGTTCACGTCAGCCCTTACCTCGCCGTCTATTACTATGCGATGAACACGCAAAAACCGCCGTTTAACGATGTGCGGGTACGTAAAGCGTTGAATCTGGCCATTGATAAATCGATCATTGCCGATAAAGTGTTAGGTCAGGGGCAAACTCCGGCATGGCATTTATCGCCAGATAATACCGGTGGATTTACTTTCGCTAAACCTAAAGAAGCCAGCCTGACGCAGGAACAGCGTAATGCAGAAGCCAAAAAACTGCTGACTGAAGCCGGTTTCGGTCCGGATCATCCGCTGAAATTCAATCTGCTGTACAACACTTCTGAATCACATCAGCGCATTGCCATTGCCGCCGCGTCAATGTGGAAAAAGAATCTCGGTGTGGACGCTGTTTTACAGAATCAGGAATGGAAAACAATGCTCGACACCATGCATCAGGGGACGTACGAAGTTGTGCGTTATGCCTGGATTGCAGACTATAACGAGCCTTCCACTTTCCTGAATACGCTGCGCACAGGCAACAGCGAGAACACGCCGAAGTTCAGTAATGCAGCCTATGATCAGGCGCTGAATGATGCCCTGAAAGCGACGGATAAAGCCGACGTTGGCAAAGCCTATCAGCAGGCAGAGCAGATACTGACTGAACAATCTCCGGTTATTCCGTTATATCACTATGTCAGCGCACGTCTGGTGAAACCGTATGTCGGAGGCTTCAATGACAGCCTGCTTAATTATATTTACACCAAAGACTTGTACGTAATTAAGCACTAATGCTGCCAGCCTTTCCTTGCGGCAATTCATTACGTAAGGAAAGGCACTTCAAATCCCTTCAGCCCTCCTCTTTCTTTCCGTTAACCCACTTGCCACATGCCACTCAGATGGTAGATTGTACGTAAATCACACAAACGGGAGCTGTTATGAAATTCTCGGAAAGTGAGATCCAACCGCTTTGGGACGAAGTCGCGCGTATTATCGGTGATGGCGTGATTCAGATGCGCCACAGAGGTGAGCCGTTGAGTGCCGACGCGCTGATTGGGTATCTCGATGAACAACTGGTCACGGCCACCGGCGTCCAGCGCCGTATCCTGCTAGGTGCGGCGATAAATATGCTCAAAGCTGACCGACGTTCCTGATTTACAGACAACCAGAAACCTCGCAACCTTTTCGGGTAACGAGTCGTTTATCCATCATCAGCCTGCCGTTATTTAGATTGCGCCGCACGCCCCTGCGCAAATAAGAAAATGCGCTGCGTGATGTCATCTGCGCCGAGAATGTTTCCCTTCTGCTCCAGACTGGCTTTGGCATAAGCCACATCATGCGCCTGATCAACCATGCTGATCACCCGGTCACGAGTGGTTTTGTCCACAATTCCCAACAATGTCGTCAGAATGGCCTGATAGGCATTTGAGGCATAAGTCAGTTGTCTTTCACGTTGTTCCAGCGCGTCAATGCGAACCATCAGGGCCTGCAATTGCTCTTGATGCGTCATAGCGGCATCCTTCTTCACGGGTGGAAAATAACCGGAGACAGCGAAGTAGAAAGTTCTTCGCCGGTTACTGACATTAAGTTTAGCAGAGTTAAAAAAGTGAGACGTTGCACGTTCTCGGCTGACAATGTAAACCATTGTTCAATGAATCATTAAACACCCGTGCAGATGTAACTGCTACCTAACTCAAATGACCGACTGCGCCGTGCTGTACGTCGCGGATACGTAACATCAGCAGCACCTGCTTACAGATAGCAAAATGACAGGCGCATACCGGATATGACATTTTCTGCCACAGCATTATTTGTTCATTTTGGAGAGATCAGGTGAAAAAAACGGTTCTGGTTGTAGCGATGATGACCATGCTTTTGGTGAGCTCACTGGCGCAGGCAGAAGGCTGCCTGAAAGGTGCGGTCGTCGGCGGAGTTGCGGGTCACCTGAAACATCACGCTGTCATCGGGGCGGTCGCCGGATGCGCTATCGGACATCATCTGGCGGCGCAGGCAAAGAAACAGCAAGCAGCCAGCGGTAAATAACCCGGTCAGGGCTGACGATGCCCTGACTTAGCAAAACGTTATTCAGGCACAACAACCACGCGGTTACGCCCTTCTTGTTTGGCTTTGTATAACGCCTCATCGGCTCGTTTCAGTGACGTCTCCGGTTCGCCCTGCTGCTGATTCCAGTAAGAAACCCCTAATGAAATCGTAATCGGGCGGATCCCCGGCAGCACCCGTATTTCCACATTCTGGCGCAGACGTTCGGCAATCATTTCTGCTTCTGCCAGTGTCGTGTCCGGCAGCAACACCAGAAACTCTTCTCCGCCCACGCGGCACAGAATGTCACTTTCACGAGCGTTATGCCGGATTTGTTCGGCCAGTGACCTGATCACTTCATCACCGGTGTCGTGCCCGTAAGAATCATTGATCGACTTGAAGTGGTCGATATCCAGCGCAATGGCAGAAAACTGCTGACGCATTTGCACCACTGATTCCAGTGCCATGGCCAGCCCGCGCCGGTTGAAGAGGCCCGTCATCGGATCGGTCTGGGTTTCGAATTTCAGTTTGCCGATTTTCTTCTGCAATAAATTAATGCCAATCAGCAAAGCACGCTTGAGCTGGTTCGACTCGAAATACCACGAAGGGATCTCACGTATGTTGCTGGAAATATCAGGCTTATCCATTTCGTTAGCACTTCGCGCCAGTAACCAGAGCGGCCGAGCTATCATTCTGGAGAACAGCCAGACACAAATCAGCGTCAGCAGCGCGAGTGGCGTCAGATGTTTCAGCACTTTGACCATTAGCCCTTCCAGCGGCTTAAGAGTCGAACTCGTCGGCCGCTGAGTAATAATTTCCCAGCCCGACGAAGGAACAACAGCGTAACCGGCGAGCATGTTCTGCCCGGCAAGATTCGTGACCATCAGGCTGCCATTGGATTCTTTTCTCACTGCCTCGGTCAGCGGACGAGGCTTCAACACTTCTCCGATGCGATAGGCATCCGGGTGATAGAGAATGCGGCGTTCTTTATCGAGCACGGCAATGTAAGAACCGTCGCGATAATAATGCTCGCCCAGCAGCTCATTCAAAATACTCTTCTGGCGCAGGTAAATCGTACCTGCGATGTATCCGAGGTATTTACCTTCAGGGGTAAAAATCGGTGTCGATATCACGACCACCAGATTCTGCGCGACAGAGGTATAAGGTTTGCTGATCAGCGGGCGGCGTTCTTTCAGTGCTTCAAGCGCACCCGGCGTTTTCAGAATATGGCCCACCAGTTGCAGACTGTCCGGCGACGTCGCCAGTATCCGCCCTTGCGCATTAGTGAGCACCACGGAATTAAAGCTGTCGGTCTGATATTTGAGGCGTGCGGTTTCAGATTGCAGAACGGCAGGATCGTCAAAATTTCTCGCCGCGATCACGCTGCTATAGGCAAGCTGTTTCTGCATGCTTTTTAGAAACTGTTCAGTGCTGGCGGCCAGTTTCGTCGCGTAAACGCGGTTCTCTTCGAGCGTATTGTCGATAAGTAACTGGCGCTGAACACGATAGCTGGCATAAAAGCTGTTGGCGAGCGTCACAAAAGCGCTCATCACAGCTAAAATCAGAATCAGGCGTCGCAGATCAATACGAAACAGAGAGCTTGAAAGGAGTGAGCGCAACAAAAAGTCATTCCTGTGTCAAAAAGTGGCTCATATTTAACATCGCAGCCCCCCGATGCACAATAAGGTCGAAAAAATAAACTATTATCCGTATGAATCCCCGACAAAAAATTGTACTTAGCCTTAGCAGACTTAACTCAAATTATTGATATTGAAATTTTTTATGAAACGTTGCCCTTGTTCACAGACATTTATCGGTTACTCGCGGACATAAAAAACGGAGGCATTAAGCCTCCGTTGTTTCTTCAACAATATCGCAATTACATATTTGCGATCATGTCGTCGGCAAACTCGCTACATTTCCGCAGCTTAGCGCCTTCCATCAGACGTTCGAAATCGTAAGTCACAGTTTTGTTGGCGATAGCGCCTTCCATGCCTTTTACGATCAGGTCTGCGGCTTCGAACCATTCCATATGACGCAGCATCATTTCTGCGGACAGGATGATTGACCCCGGGTTCACTTTGTCCTGACCGGCATATTTCGGTGCAGTACCGTGAGTGGCTTCGAACAGCGCGCAATCAGAACCGATGTTTGCGCCCGGTGCGATACCGATGCCGCCAACCTGCGCCGCCAGGGCGTCGGAGATGTAGTCACCGTTCAGGTTCATACAAGCGATCACGTCATATTCAGCAGGACGCAGCAGGATTTGTTGCAGGAACGCATCCGCAATCACGTCCTTAATGATGATGTCTTTGCCGTTGTTCGGGTTCTTGATTTTCACCCACGGACCGCCGTCGATCAGCTCACCGCCGAACTCTTCGCGCGCCAGCTGGTAGCCCCAATCCTTGAAGGCACCTTCGGTGAACTTCATGATGTTGCCTTTATGAACCAGCGTCAGTGAATCACGATCGTTGGTGATAGTGTATTCAATCGCCGCGCGAACCAGACGCTTGGTGCCTTCTTCGGAGCAAGGTTTGATACCGATACCACAATCTTGTGGGAAACGGATTTTCTTCACACCCATTTCGTCTTGCAGGAACTTGATCACTTTATCTGCTTCAGCAGAACCGGCTTTCCACTCGATACCCGCATAAATATCTTCGGAGTTTTCGCGGAAGATAACCATGTCAGTGTCTTCCGGACGTTTAACCGGGCTTGGAGTGCCGGTGTAATAACGAACCGGACGCAGGCAGATATACAGATCGAGTTGCTGGCGAAGTGCCACGTTCAGGGAGCGAATGCCGCCGCCAACCGGAGTTGTCAGTGGGCCTTTGATAGCAACACGGTAATCACGGATCAGGTCCAGAGTTTCTTCTGGCAGCCACACGTCCTTGCCGTACAGTTCTACGGATTTCTCGCCGGTGTAGATTTCCATCCAGGAGATTTTACGCTCGCCTTTATAGGCTTTCTGAACAGCCGCATCAACGACTTTGATCATGGCTGGGGTTACGTCAACACCGATGCCATCACCTTCGATAAATGGGATAACAGGATTATTAGGAATGACCAGTTTACCCTGAGCGTCTACTGTAATCTTTTTACCTTCAGCCGGAACAACTACTTTGCTTTCCATTAACCTCTCCTTCGAGCGCATTTTTGTTAAAAATTTGTAAGATGCCGGTCGATATTACTCGAATATTTCTCGCTAGCCAATCCGAAACATTTTTCAAGTATAATGCGCTAATTCTCTCCAACTTCAATGCCTATGAACCCGCTATCTTTTAAAAATCACAACGTTAAACGTTTCAGCAAAAGGCTTGCCAAAGAACAATCTGCCCCAAAAGGGCCGAGAAAGGTGATCCTTTTCAATAAACCCTTTGATGTCCTGCCACAATTCACTGATGAGGCCGGTCGGGCAACACTTAAAGATTACATTTCGTTAACAGATGTTTATGCCGCAGGCCGTCTCGATCGCGACAGCGAAGGTTTACTGGTGCTGACCAACGATGGCAAACTGCAGGCTGCGCTGACCCAGCCGGGCAAACGCACCGGCAAAGTTTATTATGTTCAGGTCGAGGGCGAACCGGATGACGCCGCAGTAAAAGCATTGCGCGAGGGCATCACACTCAAAGACGGGCCGACACTGCCCGCGGGTGCTGAAATTGTTGATGAGCCGGAATGGCTGTGGGCCCGCAATCCGCCAATCCGTGAGCGCAAATCTATCCCGACGGCGTGGTTGAAAATCACGTTATACGAGGGAAGAAACCGCCAGGTACGCCGCATGACGGCACATGTCGGATTCCCGACGCTGCGCCTGATCCGCTTTAGCATGGGCGAGTTCACCCTCGGCGACTTACAACCCGGCCAATGGAAGGAAATTCCACATGTTTAAACCGCACGTTACTGTCGCCTGCATCGTTCAGGCACAGGGAAAATTTCTGGTTGTCGAAGAAACCATTCACGGCAAAGTCACCTGGAATCAGCCTGCCGGTCATCTCGAGGCCAATGAAACCTTAGTCAGTGCCGCAAAACGTGAGTTGTATGAAGAAACCGGTATCCGCGCGGATCCACAATATTTCCTGGGTTTGCACCAGTGGCAGGCACCCGACGCCACACCATTTCTGCGTTTTGCCTTTGTGATTGACCTGCCAGAAATGCTGGAAACCGCGCCGCAGGATGATGATATCGACCGCTGCCGCTGGGTGACAGCCGAAGAAATTATCGGTTCTGCGCAACTGCGCTCGCCACTGGTGGCGGAAAGTATTCGCTGTTATCAGCAATCTCCGCGTTATCCTCTGGAAATTCTGCACAATTTCAACCTGCCGGAATAACCCTCCCCTGCCGGTTGTTGCCACGTGGTGAATCAGCGATGCAGCAACCGGCCTGACGTGATAAAATTTTGAGCTTCACGATTTACCTCGCGTGAAATCGTAGTAAAGCAGTGCCTCTCTGTCCGGGTTTCTGTGGTGTTCGGGTTCTGAAGTGTTTTAGTTGCGCGCGGCCTTCATCCTCGTGGGACAAACATCAGAAAAAATACCAACAGTACCGGGCAATTAATTCATGTGTTTCGGGACTATTATGTCTGACAACAGCCAGAAAAAAGTGATCGTCGGGATGTCCGGCGGTGTCGATTCCTCTGTCTCTGCGTACCTTCTGCAACAGCAGGGTTATCAGGTTGAGGGCCTCTTCATGAAAAATTGGGAAGAGGATGACGACGAAGAATATTGCACAGCAGCCACTGACCTTGCCGATGCGCAAGCCGTGTGTGACAAGCTGGGTATCCAACTGCACACTGTGAATTTCGCGGCGGAATATTGGGACAACGTGTTCGAATTATTCCTTGAGGAATATAAAGCCGGACGCACGCCTAACCCGGATATTCTGTGCAACAAAGAAATCAAATTTAAAGCCTTCCTGGAATTTGCGGCTGAAGATCTGGGCGCGGATTACATCGCAACCGGTCACTACGTGCGCCGCCAGGATATCGACGGTGTCAGCCATTTGCTGCGCGGCGTTGACGGCAACAAAGATCAGAGCTATTTCCTCTACACGCTCGGTCACGAACAGGTCGCACAAAGCCTGTTCCCGGTCGGTGAGCTGGAAAAACCGGAAGTTCGTCGTATCGCCGAAGACCTGGATTTGATCACTGCGAAGAAAAAAGACTCTACCGGCATTTGTTTTATCGGTGAGCGTAAATTCCGTGACTTCCTTGGCCGCTATTTACCGGCACAACCGGGCGTGATTAAAAGCGTTGACGGTCAGGTGATGGGACAGCATCAGGGACTGATGTACCACACACTCGGCCAGCGTAAAGGTCTGGGCATCGGCGGCCAGAAAGACGGCAGCGAAGAACCGTGGTACACGGTGGAAAAGGATGTGGAGAACAACATTCTTTACGTCGCACAAGGACACGAACATCCGCGCCTGATGAATGTCGGTCTGATTGCACAACAGCTGCACTGGGTCGATCGCAAAACGCTGACCGCACCGCTGACCTGTACCGTGAAAACGCGTTACCGCCAGGAAGATATTCCGTGCGTGGTGACACCGCTTGGTGACGACCGCATCGAGGTACGTTTCGATGCCCCCGTTGCTGCCGTTACACCGGGTCAGTCTGCAGTATTTTATCAGGGTGAAATTTGTCTGGGAGGCGGCATCATCGAACAGCGCCTGCCGCTTCAGGCCTGATACGCAGTAAATATATCGTTGAATACGGGACGCTTTCGGGCGTCCCGCGTTATTTCTGCCCGACTGTGATGCCCTGCACTGATTCCGAACTGTGTTTAGAGGCAGTTTTATGGCATGATCTGTCGCCATGAATTTGGGCTATTTCATTGTCACTGCGTCTCATCGTTTCAAAACGCTTACAGGAGTAAACGTGGCTAAAAATTATTATGACATTACGCTGGCTTTGGCGGGTATCTGTCAGGCAGCGCGCCTGGTTCAGCAACTGGCACACGAAGGCCAATGCTCGCAGGAAGAAATGTCAGTGTCACTGCGCAGCCTGCTGGAGATGAATCCGGCCTCAACGCTGGCGGTTTACGGTAATAATGAAGCCAATTTAAAGATGGGACTGGAGACGCTGCTGGGTGTGCTGAACGCCAACCGTCAGGGGCCGGGCGCTGAGTTAACGCGTTACGCATTAAGCCTGATGGTGCTTGAACGCAAGCTGTACGCCAATAAAGCCGCAATGAATCAGCTCGGTGAACGTATCGATCAACTTGACCGCCAGCTTGCGCATTTCGAGCTTGAATCTGAAACGATGATTAGCTCCCTGGCCTCGATTTATGTCGATGTGGTTAGCCCGGCGGGTCCGCGCATTCAGGTCACAGGTTCACCGGCCATTTTACAAAACCCGCAGGTTCAGGCCAAAGTTCGCGCCATCTTACTGGCCGGTATCCGCTCTGCGGTGCTGTGGCACCAGGTCGGCGGTGGCCGCCTGCAACTGATGTTTTCCCGTAATCGCTTGTTTGAACAGGCGAAGAATATTCTCGCTCATTGTTAATAAGATCCCAGGAGTTGCTACCGATGGAATTATCCTCACTGACCGCCGTTTCCCCCGTTGATGGACGCTACGGTGATAAAGTCAGCGCGCTGCGTACTATTTTCAGCGAATTTGGCCTGCTGAAATTCCGTGTGCAGGTTGAAGTACGTTGGCTGCAAAAACTGGCAGCCTGTGCAGAAATCAAGGAAGTTCCTGCTTTTGATGCCGACGCAAACGCTTTCCTCGACCAGATTGTGGCAAATTTTGATGTTAATGACGCGCAGCGCATTAAAGATATCGAAAAAACCACCAACCACGACGTCAAAGCGGTTGAGTATTTCCTGAAAGAAAAAGTGGCGGCCATCCCTGCCCTGCATGCGGTGTCTGAATTCATTCACTTCGCCTGTACCTCTGAAGACATCAATAATCTGTCCCACGCGCTGATGCTGCAAACCGCACGTCAGGACGTTGTGCTGCCTTACTGGAAGCAGATTATTGATGCCGTGAAAGATCTGGCGCACAAGTACCGTGATATTCCGCTGCTCTCCCGTACTCACGGTCAGCCAGCGACGCCATCCACTATCGGTAAAGAGCTGGCTAACGTCGCTTACCGTATGGATCGCCAGTTTAAGCAACTGCAAAATGTCGAAATCCTCGGCAAGATCAACGGCGCTGTCGGCAACTACAATGCTCACATCGTGGCGTACCCGGAAGTGAACTGGCACCAGTTTAGTGAAGAATTCGTGACTTCTCTCGGCATCACCTGGAACCCGTACACCACCCAGATCGAGCCGCATGACTACATCGCCGAACTGTTTGACTGTGTGGCGCGTTTCAACACTATTCTGATCGACTTCGACCGCGACATCTGGGGTTACATTGCCCTGAACCACTTCAAACAGCGCACCATTGCTGGCGAGATTGGTTCTTCCACCATGCCGCACAAAGTTAACCCGATCGACTTCGAAAACTCCGAAGGCAACCTAGGTCTGTCTAACGCCGTATTGCAGCATCTGGCGAGCAAACTGCCGGTTTCCCGCTGGCAGCGTGACCTGACCGACTCCACCGTGCTGCGTAACCTCGGCGTGGGTCTGGGCTATGCGCTGATCGCCTATCAGGCAACCATGAAAGGCGTCAGCAAACTGGAAGTCAACGAAGCCAATCTGGCGAACGAACTGGATCACAACTGGGAAGTGCTGGCTGAGCCAATCCAGACCGTGATGCGCCGTTACGGTATCGAAAAGCCTTACGAGAAGCTGAAAGAGCTGACCCGTGGCAAACGTGTTGACGCCGCCGGGATGCAGGCCTTTATCGATTCTCTGGAATTACCGGAAGAAGAGAAAGTCCGCCTGAAAGCCATGACACCGGGCAATTACATCGGTCGCGCAACCACTATGGTTGATGAACTGAAGTAAATTTTTCAGGTGCTGATCAAGAGGCGGCCTCAGGGTCGCCTTTTTTATGCGCTTCCTGCCAGAAGCCGTTTATAATTCGTTTAGGTTCTGTTGAGGTTTAAGCACATCTGCGTTGACCTCAGGTTGATTAAATTGTTTCTGAATCAATTACAATTGCATTCAGAATATTTAAACCCTTTTGTGCGCTGTCAGGATAAGGAATCACCATGCGAATTTTAGTCATTGAAGATAATGCACTGCTACGTCATCACCTTTCAGTTCAGTTGCGTGAAATGGGTCATCAGGTAGATGCGGCGGAAGATGCCAAAGAAGCCGACTATTTTTTGCATGAACACGCACCTGACATTGCCATTGTCGATCTGGGTCTGCCGGGCGAAGATGGATTGAGCCTGATCCGCCGCTGGCGCAGTCATCAGACCAATCTGCCCATTCTGGTGCTGACCGCCCGCGAAAGCTGGCAAGATAAAGTCGCGGTGCTGGAAGCCGGTGCTGATGACTACGTCACCAAACCCTTCCATCTTGAAGAAGTGCTGGCGCGTATGCAGGCACTGATGCGCCGTAACAGCGGCCTCGCCTCTCAGGTCATTACACTTCAACCTTTCCAGATTGATTTGTCACGCCGAGAACTGACCGTTAACGAACAGCCGATTAAACTGACTGCGTTCGAATATACGATTATCGAAACGCTGATCCGTAACGCCGGGAAAGTCGTCAGCAAAGATTCGCTGATGCTTCAGCTTTATCCCGACGCAGAACTGCGCGAAAGCCATACCGTAGACGTGCTGATGGGACGGCTGCGTAAAAAATTACAGGCCGAACATCCGGTTGATGTGATCACGACCGTCCGCGGTCAGGGTTATCGTTTCGACATCCGCCCGTAAGGGTTTGTTGCTCACCACGAAAGGACGCGTCATGAAAGGACGTACCAGGAAACCCTTCTCCCTTCGCGTCCGTTTTATGATGGCGACCGCGGCGGTCGTTCTCGCGCTGTCGCTGGCTTACGGGCTGGTGGCAGTCGTCGGATACATGGTGAGTTTCGATAAAACCGCCTACCGTTTGCTGCGCGGCGAAAGTAATCTCTTTTTCAGCCTGGCGCAGTGGCGCGACAACAAGCTGAGCATCAACGTTCCTCCTGATCTCGACCTCAATACGCCGACGCTGGTGTTTATTTACGACGCCGACGGAAAACTGCTGTGGGCCGAGCGCCGCATTCCCGAGCTGGAAGCGCATATCGATAAAGCGTGGATGAATAAACCGGGCTTCTACGAGCTGGATACCGACACACAAATCAGCAGCGAAGTGCTGGGCAATAACCCGAAAGCGCAGGATAAGCTGAAGGATTACGACGAAACCGACGCCAACGCGATGACCCACTCCATTGCGGTCAACACCTATAACGCGACGGCGCGCCTGCCGACACTAAATATTGTGGTGGTGGATACCATACCGCAGGAATTGCAACGCTCAGATCTGGTGTGGGAATGGTTCAGTTATGTGCTGCTGGCGAACTTACTGTTAGTCGTGCCGCTGCTATGGCTGGCGGCTTACTGGAGTCTGCGGCCAATCAAAGAGGTCATCCATCAGGTCGCGCAACTGGAATCTCATGAGCGGGAATTACTGGATGAAAACCCGCCCCGCGAGCTGCGCGGGCTGGTGCGTAACCTGAATATTTTGCTGCACGGCGAGCGTGGCCGTTATGACCGTTATCGCACCACGCTGGCGGATCTGACGCACAGCCTCAAAACCCCGCTGGCGGTTTTGCAATCCACCCTGCGCGCGCTGCGTAATGGTAAGCAGATGACCATCGAAGAAGCGGAACCCGTGATGCTTGAGCAAATCAGCCGTATTTCACAGCAAATTGGTTACTACCTGCATCGCGCCACATTACGCTCTGAACAGAACCTGTTGATCCGCGAAGTGCATTCCGTCCCGGCGATCCTCGACGGATTATGCTCGGCGCTGAACAAAGTTTATCAGCGCAAAGGCGTGGTGATCACCGTCGATATCTCGCCGGAAATCACCTTTGTCGGTGAGAAAAATGACTTCATGGAAGTCATGGGCAACGTGATCGATAACGCCTGTAAATACTGTCTGGAGTTTGTCGAAATCAGCGCTGTACATACCGAACATGAGCTGGTGATTTTGATTGAAGATGATGGCCCGGGCATACCCGAAAGCAAGCGTGAGGTAATTTTCCAGCGCGGTCAGCGTGCGGATACCTTGCGTCCGGGGCAAGGTCTGGGACTTTCACTGGCCAACGACATTATCGAGCAATACGACGGCAAAATTATCATCGGCGACAGCCCGCTTGGCGGCGCGAGTATGCGTGTCTGTTTCGGCCTGCAACAAGGCATCGAACTGGAGTAACGTTTACCCGACCCTATTGCCAGCAAATTTCGGCGCAATCTTAACCATAGTGCAAAATTTGCTGGCAATTGCCCAACTCAGCGGCAACACCTTCCGTTATAATCATTTACAGATAGCCCTCTTCTTTATCCACCCTCCTTTTAATGCAAGGGAAATACTATGGATTACCAACTCGACCTAGACTGGAATGATTTCCTGCAGCGTTACTGGCAAAAACGTCCTGTCGTGCTGAAACGCGGATTTAAAAATTTTGTCGACCCTATCTCGCCTGACGAACTGGCAGGACTGGCGATGGAAAATGAGGTGGACAGCCGTCTGGTAAGCAATCACGACGGTAAATGGAATGTCAGCCACGGGCCGTTTGAAAGTTACGATCATCTGGGCGAAACCGGCTGGTCGGTGCTGGTTCAGGCGGTCGATCACTGGCACGAACCGTCTTCACATCTGATGACACCGTTCCGCCATATCCCGGACTGGCGCATGGATGACCTGATGATTTCCTTCTCGGTTCCGGGCGGCGGTGTGGGTCCGCATCTGGATCAGTACGACGTCTTTATTATTCAGGGAACCGGCCGCCGTCGCTGGCGTGTGGGCGAAAAAGTCGCCATGAAACAACACTGCCCGCATCCGGATTTGCTGCAGGTTGAGCCGTTCGATGCGATTATTGATGAAGAGCTGGAGCCGGGCGATATCGTTTATATTCCGCCAGGTTTCCCGCACGACGGCTATTCGCTGGAGAACTCACTTAACTATTCAGTCGGTTTCCGTGCGCCAAATGCCCGTGAAATGGTCAGTGGTTTCGCAGATTACGTGCTTTCGCGCGAACTCGGCAGTCACCGTTACAGCGATCCGGAACTGGTTGAACGTGAAAACCCCGCCGAAGTGCAACCGGCTGAGCTGGATAAGCTGCGCGGCATGATGCTGGATCTGATTGGTAATCCGACCCACTTCAACAGCTGGTTTGGCGAGTTCATTTCCCAGTCGCGTCATGAGCTGGATCTGGCACCGCCGGAACCGCCTTATCAGGCGGGTGAAATTTATGAACTGCTGGGATCCGGTGAAACGCTGGAACGTCTGGGCGGTCTTCGCGTGCTGCGCGTGGGTAATACCTGTTATGTCAACGGCGAAGCCATGACCACGGAACATATCGGCGCAGTGGATGCCATTGCCCGCCATAAAACCGTGACCAAAGAAATGCTGGGTGATGCGCTGGAGGATCCTTCATTCCTTGCACTGCTGTCGGCGCTGGTGAACAGCGGTTACTGGTATTTTAACGACTGATATTTAAGCGCTACTTAATATTGTTATTAATACAGAATGCTTCGGCGTTCTGTATTAATTAACCAAATTAATATTTAAACTATCAATGGCTGACCTGCAAAGAATAGTTAATTGACATTAGTCAACCTCTTTTTTAAACAATATAATCAGGGAATATATTTTATTACACACACCCGGTTATTACAGGTCAGATATGTTCTTGAAACAGTTGTTTACGAAACAAAATGCGTTAACTAAAGCCCCTTCTTGTTCCAGCCATCCCCACCATAAACCTGAAGCAAAAAAAACCGAGCTTTACATAAACCGTAATATCTCACCTGAAATAACCCGCAGATTATATGATACGATTAATAACAATATAGATCGGGATATCCGAAAATTTGGTAAGTCTGCCATGAATCCGAGTATGCTGGCCGATCTCTCCCGAATGAATTATTTTATTGATAACAAAAAAATATCCGTTCCGGGCAATGAAATCCAATCTAAAATCAATTTTTCCACTCAGATTATTGAACCCAAAAATCAATGGATTCAGGAGTATATCGGATCGCTGTCTTCTTTCCTGCACCAGGGTATTTTCCCTGATTTTTTTGGTGCTGTGGATAACTGGAAGGCCAGTGATGGCAGCAAGTGGGAAATCGCTATGGTTTCTCTGGACAGAAAAAGAACTGATACCAGCTTTTATATCTCCAGCACAGGCATGATTAAGTTAATTACTCAGGCGCATATTTCAAACCTTATACTCAAAAATAACGACATTATCATGGTAGATAAAAATCGTAGCCAGTTTAACTTACAGCTCTCATTCCGGGCAGTAACCCTGCCACATAAATGTTTGGTCACCACACAAGGTAATGGCGCAGACGGCTGCCGGATGGCGCTGCACGGAATGGAGCTCCTTAAATAACAAAGGCAATGCTGTCGGGCTTTTACCGCCCGACTAAGTTATCGAAGCCGCAGCAAACGTTTGACAGGATTAAGGTTCATAGATTTGGTTTGCGTACTTATTTTCACAGCAAGGTTTTTATCTCTCAGATAATTACATGCCATTCCCACACGCTTAGGCGTACAAGGTAAAACACCACCCTGCATATAGCCTAAGGCTCTGGCACGTAATGGTGAAGCGATAAGCCCTGCATTGATGACCCGACCAACAATATCAGCACAATTCTTACCGACAGTACGAAATGATGATCCTCCTCTTTTGTGACAAATATCGTACCAGGCCGTTTTCATCGCAATTTCATTCAGATTCATTAATCCATAAATCACATCGGGTAGTCCACCTTCAGCACGAAAATCAAAACTGTAAGTTGTTGAATCGGCCCCCCCCTGAGCACTTATTTTGGAAGGGTATTTACCAAACAAGACTTTTTGATCGTTTTCAACATATGGCCACCAACTGACATAAAGGCTGGTTTCTAGAATATCTCCAATAAACATTGACGCATGCCCGGCATTCCCGCCACTCGGATACCAGATTAATACCCATGCACTATATCGTGAACCCGTTTCTGGTGTGAAGGCGCGCCTTTTCACAAAATCACGTAATTCTGTTACCGGTGTTGATTCCATTGTCTCTAATCCGTAAAGTTAAAAACGTATTTTACAGGCACGGGAAATGAGAAAATAATACAAATAATAGATATAAAATTAAGATATATTCAGACAGGTTATTTTTCACAGTAATGATTAAGGAGGGCAACGCATGGATAATAGAGGATAATAAACCAGCCTTATATTGTTAAACGTTATAACTCAAAGGCTGACCAGACTTATTTAGATTTATTTGCCGTCAGTTCCGCAATACGCATAATCACGGAGACCGCTTTTTCCATTCCCTCAAGCGTCACAAATTCATGTTTGCCGTGGAAGTTATAACCACCGGTGAAGATATTCGGGCATGGCAAACCGCGGAACGACAGTTGCGCGCCATCAGTACCGCCACGGATAGGCTTCATGATTGGCTCGATATCACAATCCTTCATCGCCTGCTGCGCCAGCGCAATAATATGCGGATGCTGTGCCACTTTGTCGCGCATGTTGTAGTAGTGATCGTCGAGCGTCACTTCGATATAGCAGTCACGATGCAACCCTTTGCCGACCAGGTGGGCGACATCAATAATTTTTTGCTTACGGGCTTCGAACTGCGTTTTGTCGAAATCACGGATGATGTAATGCATTTCTGCGCGCTCAACGTTGCCCTTAATCGTCGTCAGATGGTAGAAACCTTCGTAACCTTCTGTATGTTCTGGCGTTTCATCCGCAGGCAGCTCATTATGAAAACGCGTCGCCAGTGACAGCGCATTCACCATCACCCCTTTGGCACTGCCCGGATGCACGTTATTACCGACAATTTTTATCGTGGCCGACGCCGCGTTGAAGTTCTCAAACTCCAGCTCCCCCACTCCGCCACCGTCGACGGTATAGGCCCACTGCGCGCCAAATGCAGGAATATCAAAACTCTGCGCGCCTTTGCCGATTTCTTCATCTGGCGTGAAGGCGATACGCACGGGCCCGTGCGGAATATTGCTGTTTTTCAGCCGCACCATCGCGGTGATAATTTCCGCGATACCGGATTTATCATCAGACCCGAGCAAGGTTTTGCCGTCAGTGGTGATAATCGTGTGCCCGAGAAGCTGATGTAATACCGGGAACATAACCGGCGATAAAATTTCATCGCCATTTCCCAGCGCGATATCGCCGCCGCGATAATTTTCCACAATTTGCGGATTAACATGTTTGGCCGTGAAATCAGGCGCGGTATCCAGATGGGAAATGAAACCAATCACCGGCACTTTCCAGGCCACGTTACCTGGTAAGGTTGCCATCACGCAGCCTTTGTCGCTGAGAGTGACATCTGAAAATCCCAGTTCTGTCAGTTCATTACGCAGGGCTTGCGCCAGCTTGAGCTGCCCGTCGGTGCTGGGCGTGTGTCTGACATTGGGTTTAGATTGGGTATCGAAAGAAACATAATGAAGAAAACGATCAAGCAACTTATTCATTTGGGTATCCTCTGGCGGCTGGGTTTTATTATGCGCAGCATGAAAACCGTGAATATTGCGTCAGGTCAGTTTTCGCCAAGTTTAACGAGATATGTCTGTGGGACAGGCGCAATTTTTCGCTTTACGGCCATTAAGTCGAAAAAAAAGCCCGGTCTACGACCAGGCTTCGTCTTTTTTTGTCAGAAACTTATGCACAAACTCCGGAACGACCTGGCTCGCCAGCCCGTAATGCTTCATATCAAATTCGCTTTCAACCTGGCTTGGCTCAAGATTCAGCTCAACCGCACAGGCACCGCCAATACGCGCTTCGTGAACAAATCCGGCTGCCGGATAAACATGGCCTGATGTACCTATCGCCACAAAGAAGTCGGCTTTCGCCAGCGCGTCATAAATTTCGTCCATGCCAAAGGGCATTTCACCGAACCAGACAATGTGCGGGCGCAGCGGTGCGGGGAACTGACAGCAATGGCAGCGCTCATCGACGCTCAGGTCGCCTGGCCAGTCCAGCACCTGACCCGACTGCGTACAACGCACTTTCAGCAATTCACCATGCATATGAATAACCCGGGAACTGCCAGCGCGCTCATGCAGATTATCGATGTTCTGCGTCACCAGCAGGAAGTTGTCGCCAAGCGCTTCTTCTAGCGTGGCCAGCGCATAATGCGCGGCGTTGGGTTTGAGATCGTCGGCCTGCAACTGGCTGCGGCGTTCATTATAAAAACGCTGCACCAGCTCAGGATCGCGGCGATACCCTTCCGGCGTTGCTACATCCTCGACCCGATGTTCTTCCCACAAACCGTCTGCGGCGCGGAACGTGCGGATACCGGATTCAGCTGAAATCCCGGCACCGGTCAGCACCACCACAAAGGGCTTTTTCAGTGAAGCCGCAGCCATCGAGTCACGGTGGAAAATATTCGACCGGAACCGCTGATGGCGAATGCGCTTGTTTTTGCGAAACCGACACAGACGATGACGTGTGCGCATGAAGTGCTCCTTACTCTCTGTGTCTGATTAAAACTGCATTAAAACGACATTAATAAAAATATTACTGACCGCCGCTGAGTACACGCGCGGGATCAATTCGGCTTGCGCGACGTGCCGGATACCAGCTCGCCAGCAGACTCAGGATCAGGGCGGTGACCAGCACGCCCGCGACATCCAGCCAGTGAACTTCAGAAGGCAGGAAGTCGATAAAATAAATATCACCCGACAGGAACTGATGGCCGGTGAGCTTTTGCAAAAAGTTGACGATGTTGGTCAGCTGGAAAGCGGCTATCACGCCAATTACCACACCCGCCACGCTGCCGACCAGCCCGGCCAGTAAACCGTACCAGATGAAGACCGCGCGGATAAGCCCGTCTTTTGCGCCCAGTGTGCGCAAAATCGCAATATCGCTGCTTTTATCTTTCACCGCCATCACCAGCGTCGACACAATGTTGAAACAGGCCACGCCAATCACCAGCACCATCGCCATATACATGATGGCACGGACCATCTGGATATCGCGGTACATATAGCCGTAGGTTCCGATCCAACTACTAATGTAGACGTAAGCCTGTGTCACTTCACCTGCATCATGAACTAATTTTTGTGCCGCAAAGACATCATTCACTTTGATATCAATGCCAGTCACGCTGCTGCCCATATCCTGATATTGCTGCGCATCGGCCAGCGGCACCATGCCCAGACTGTGATCAAGCTGGCCGCTGAGTTGTAAAATCCCGGCGACCTGCAAACGAATGCGTTTTGGCTGCAACAGTTTCATTTCAGGGTCACTGTTGGGGATCATAACAGTCACCCAATCGCCCTGCTTCACGCCCACGGCATCGGCGACGCCTTTACCGAGGATCAACTGTTGCTGACCGGCTTTGAAATTCTGCCAGGCGTTGTTTTGTACAAATTTTGGTGCGGCACTGACTCGCGGTTCGCTCTGCGGATCCACACCTTTAAGCTGGATGGCGCGCAGTTTGGCACCGTGTTCGATCAGGCCATTGAACTGGATATAGGGCGCGGCGGCCACAATACCCGGCACTTTCTCCACGCGATCCAGCACGCCCTGCCAGTTATTGAACGGCTGGTTCACCGGACGGATTTCACCGTGCGGCACGACCGCCAGCACGCGCTCTTTCAGCTCGCGCTCGAATCCGTTCATGGCGCTCAGGCCAACGATCAGCACCGCCACACCCAGCGCGATCCCTAACGTCGAAATCACTGAAATCAGCGAAACCATACCGCTGCGACGGCGCCCGCGGCTAAAGCGCAGGCCAATCAATAATGAAAAAGGAATGCCAGACATTACTTCGCTCCCAGCAACATCGATTCCTGCTGCAGTTTGCCGTCACGCATTTCCAGCTGTCGCGTCAGACGGTTCGCCAGTTGCAGGTCATGAGTCACCACCAGAAACGCCGTGCCCTGACGTACATTCAGTTCTCCGAGCAATTCGAAAATGCTGTCGGCGTTGCGCTGATCGAGGTTACCGGTCGGTTCGTCGGCCAGCACCAGTGAAGGATTATTCACCAGCGCACGGGCGATGGCCACACGCTGACGTTCACCACCGGAAAGCTCGGAAGGACGGTGATTGCTGCGGTGTTGCAGTCCTACCGCTTCGAGCATCGCCAGCGCGCGCTCCTGCACTTCGGCAGATTTCTTTTTGCCAATCAGCAACGGCATCGCCACATTTTCCAGCGCGGTGAAATCCGGCAGCAAATGGTGGAACTGGTAAATAAAGCCCAGCTCACGGTTACGTAGTTCAGATTTCGCCGAAGAAGACATACTGTTCAGCGACTGACCTTTGAAAATCACTTCACCGGACGTCGGGGAATCCAGACCGCCCAGCAAATGCAGCAAGGTACTTTTGCCGGAACCCGACGTTCCGACAATCGCCATCATCTCACCTGGCTGCATGGCGAAGCTCACGTCACGCAGCACGTCGGTGTGCATCTTGCCTTCCTGATAAGTCTTACAGAGGTTTTCACACTGCAATAATAAAGAATTACTCATAACGTAAAGCCTCTGCGGGATGGGTGGCAGCAGCGCGCCAGGAAGGATAAAGCGTGGACAATAAGGCGATAGCCATGGCGACCAGCGCAATGACAACAACCTGAACCGGTTCGATATCGACCGGCAGTGACGCGCCGTCGAGCATCAGACCGATGGCCGGCATAATAGTATTCAGCTGGGTGGCGAGCACCACGCCCAGAACGGCACCGAGCAGCGCACCGATCACACCGGCACTGGCGCCCTGCACCATAAACAGCGCCATAATCTGGCGGCGGCTTAAGCCCTGTGTTTGCAAAATTGCCACTTCGGCCTGTTTCTCCATCACCAGTAAACCCAGTGACGTAATAATGTTAAACGCGGCGACGGCAACGATCAGGCTGAGCAACAGCCCCATCATATTTTTTTCCATGCGCACGGCCTGGAACAACTCACCGCGACGCTCGCGCCAGTCTTTCCAGCTGGCCCCTTCAGGCAGCTTTTGTGTGCTCAGGCTGTCGACGTCCAGCGGTTTATCGAGGAACAGACGCCAGCCGGTTACGTTGCTTTTCGGATACAGCATCAGGCGTGAGGCGTCCTGAATGTTAACCAGCATCTGGTAACCATCCACTTCACTGTTGGCTGAGAACGTGCCGATCACATTGAAGAGACGCTGGCTTGGCACACGCCCGACCGGCGTAAACTGGCTGACGCTGGTGACCATCAGACGCAATTGATCGCCGCGGCGCACTTTGAGTTGCTGCGCCAGTTGATCGCCAAGAATGATGTTGTACTGACCGGGTTGAAGTTCCTGCTGCGCAACCCCAATTAAGTATTTCGCCAGCGGATCATGCTGCGTGGGATCCACACCAAGCATCACGCCCACGGCAACGCTACCGGGGCTTTGCAGCACGACATCACCGGTGGTGAGCGGCACGGCGCGGTTAACGCTTTTCAGCGCTGTCACCTGATCATGAGTAATTTTCTGCGGATCGAGAGACCCGCCCGGTGTGGTGATTAACGCCTGAGGCATCAGACCCAGAATGTTACCTTCCAGATCTTTCTCAAAACCGTTCATCACAGACAATACGGTTACCAGCGCCATCACCCCAAGTGTGATGCCAATGGTGGATAACCAGGAGACAAACCGCCCGAAGCGGTCCGAAGCACGCCCGCGCATGTAGCGCAGACCTATAAATAACGCGACAGGTTGATACATAACATCCGTTTTAAGTGCTTGGCCGCAAATAAGTGCGTGGCGCAGACTAAAGTGATCAAGGATAATAAAGGCTAGCACCGCTTTATGGAACCACTAACCCAAAGTAATCGGTTTAACTTTGTGACTCTGTTGACGCTTTTATACCGTCAACGGGTTGACCCCGATGACACCAGCGAAGCAAGATACGGTCTGCAAATTGGCCTCCGACAGCCGCCAAAACGAGAACTCAAAACAGCCTATGCCTCAAGATTATCGTTATTCGTTGCCTGAACGTCCGGGCGACACCCGCCTGTTAGGCCAGCTTACGGGCTCCGCCTGCGCGCTGGAATGCGCCCAAATCAGTGAACGCCATACCGGTCCCGTGCTGCTGATCGCACCTGACATGCAGAATGCCCTGCGCCTGCGCGATGAAATCCAGCAGTTTACTGAAAACAAAGTCCTGAGCATTTCGGACTGGGAAACCCTGCCTTACGACAGTTTTTCCCCACATCAGGAAATCATTTCTTCGCGCCTTTCCAGTTTGTATCAGCTTCCGACTATGGAACGCGGCATCATCATTCTGCCGGTGAATACTCTGATGCAGCGCGTCTGTCCGCACGAGTTCCTGCACGGTCACGCGCTGGTGATGAAAAAAGGCCAGCAACTTTCCCGCGATAAACTGCGTGCGCAGCTGGAACAGGCGGGTTACCGCAGCGTCGATCAGGTGATGGAACACGGTGAGTTTGCTACCCGTGGTGCCCTGCTCGATTTGTATCCGATGGGCAGCGAAGAACCTTACCGCATTGATTTTTTTGATGATGAAATCGACAGTCTGCGGATTTTTGACGTGGATACCCAGCGCACGCTGAGCGAAGTCGATCACATCAATCTGCTGCCCGCACATGAATTCCCGACCGACAAAAATGCCATCGAACTGTTCCGCAGCCAGTGGCGCGAAAAGTTCGAAGTGCGTCGCGACGCCGAGCATGTTTATCAGCAGGTCAGCAAAGGCACCTTCCCGGCCGGTATCGAATACTGGCAACCGCTGTTTTTCAGTCAGCCACTGACCACGCTGTTCAGCTATCTGCCGGAAAATACGCTGGTGCTGAACACCGGCGATCTTGAAGCGGCTGCTGACCGTTTCTGGCAGGATGCCTGCCAGCGTTACGAAAGCCGCCGCGTGGACCCGATGCGTCCGCTGCTTGAACCGGAAAATCTGTGGTTGCGCGTTGATTCATTATTTGCGGAACTCAAAGAGTGGCCGCGCGTGCAACTGCGCACCGATTCACTGCCCAAAAAAGCCGCGAACACTAACCTGAGCTATGAAAAGCTGCCTGATTTATCCGTTCAGCCGCAGAATAAAGCGCCGATGGATAACCTGCGGCGCTTCAATGAATCCTTCGCGGGCAGTCTGGTTTTCTCGGTAGAAAGTGAAGGCCGCCGCGAAACGTTGCAGGATTTGCTGGCCCGCATCAAGCTGATGCCGGCATTAATTACCCGCATCGAAGAAGCCGATACCGCCGGTCGTTACATCATGATCGGCGCATGTGAACGCGGTTTTCTGGATGCAGATAAACAACTGGCGCTGATCTGCGAAAGCGACCTGCTTGGTGAACGCGTGGCGCGCCGCCGCCAGGACAGCCGCCGGTCGATTAACACCGATACGCTGATCCGCAACCTCGCCGAACTGCGCCCCGGTCAGCCGGTGGTGCATGTCGAGCACGGCGTGGGGCGTTATCTCGGACTGACCACGCTGGAAACCGGCGGTATCACCGCCGAATATCTGATCCTGACTTACGCCGGTGAAGATAAACTCTATGTGCCGGTGTCATCGCTGCACCTGATCAGCCGCTATGCCGGTGGTGCCGACGAAAGCGCGCCATTGCATAAACTGGGCGGTGAAGCCTGGTCGAAAGCACGGCAGAAAGCGGCTGAAAAAGTGCGTGATGTTGCCGCCGAACTGCTGGATATCTACGCCCAGCGCGAAGCCAAAAGCGGTTTCGCCTTCAGGCATGACAAAGAACAGTATCAGTTGTTCTGTCAGGCTTTCCCGTTTGAAACCACGCCGGATCAGGCTCAGGCAATTAATGCCGTACTGACCGATATGACGCAACCGCTGGCGATGGATCGCCTGGTTTGTGGCGATGTAGGTTTCGGAAAAACCGAAGTGGCGATGCGCGCGGCTTTCCTTGCCGTTTCCAACAACAAGCAGGTGGCGGTATTAGTCCCGACCACGCTGCTGGCACAGCAGCACTTTGATAACTTCCGCGACCGTTTTGCCAGCTGGCCGGTGCGTATCGAAATGATGTCGCGATTCCGCAGTGCCAAAGAGCAAAATGTAGTGCTGGAAGAAGCAGTGGAAGGCAAAGTTGATATCATTATCGGCACGCACAAACTGCTGCAAAGCGACCTGCGCTGGAAAGATCTCGGCCTGCTGATTGTCGATGAAGAGCACCGTTTCGGTGTGCGTCATAAAGAACGTATCAAAGCCATGCGCGCCGATGTGGATATCCTGACCCTGACCGCAACGCCTATCCCGCGTACGCTGAATATGGCGATGAGCGGTATGCGCGACCTGTCGATCATTGCCACACCGCCCGCGCGTCGTATGGCGGTCAAAACCTTTGTTCGTGAGTACGACAGCCTGGTGGTACGTGAGGCGATCCTGCGCGAAATTCTGCGCGGCGGGCAGGTGTATTATCTTTATAACGACGTCGAGAATATCGAAAAAGCCTCGCAGCGTCTGGCCGAACTGGTACCGGAAGCGCGCATTGCTATCGGGCACGGTCAGATGCGTGAACGCGACCTTGAGCGGGTGATGAATGATTTCCACCATCAGCGTTTTAACGTGCTGGTGTGTACCACCATTATCGAAACCGGTATTGATATTCCTACAGCGAATACCATCATTATCGAACGCGCCGATCACTTTGGTCTGGCGCAGCTGCACCAGCTGCGTGGCCGCGTCGGGCGTTCGCATCACCAGGCGTATGCCTATCTGCTGACGCCACCGCCGAAAGCCATGTCGGCCGATGCGCATAAGCGTCTGGAAGCCATCGCTTCGCTGGAAGATCTGGGTGCCGGTTTTGCGCTGGCGACACACGATCTGGAAATTCGTGGCGCAGGTGAGCTGCTCGGTGAAGGCCAGAGCGGACAGATGACCAGTATCGGTTTCTCGCTGTATATGGAACTGCTGGAAAACGCCGTCGAAGCGCTGAAGGAAGGCCGCGAACCGTCGCTGGAAGATTTAACCACCAGTCAGACTGAAGTCGAAATGCGTATGCCCGCGCTGCTGCCGGAAGATTTTATTCCTGACGTCAATACCCGGCTTTCGTTGTATAAGCGTATCGCCAGTGCGAAAACCGAAGGCGAGCTGGATGAACTGCGCGTCGAGCTGATCGACCGTTTCGGCACACTGCCTGACGGTGCGCGCAATCTGTTGCAGATTGCCGTGCTGCGGTTGAAAGCCAAAGAGCTGGGCATCCGTCGTATTGAAGGCAACGAGCGCGGCGGCTTTATTGAATTCGGCGATAAGAACCGCGTCGATCCGGGTTTCCTGATCGGTCTGCTGCAAAAACAGCCACAGGTTTATCGTCTCGACGGCCCGACCAAGCTGAAGTTTATGTTGGATCTGACAGACCGGCCAAAACGCCTGAAATTTGTCGGCGATATGCTGAGTGAGTTTACAGAACATCTGATCTGAGACTGATAAAGCAAAATAAAAGCCCGGTGAACTCATCATTCACCGGGCTTTTTTACGGGCTCATCAGACTGATTAATCAGTGTTTGCGCAACGCTTTCACCTGTTCCGCCGTGATATCTGCCGGTAAACCGCCGAAGGTCACGCGCAGATAATTCACCATCTCAGCAATTTGCGCATCGTTCAAACGATCCGCAAAGCCGGGCATCGGCTGCATGCTTTCACCGTTCGGGAATTCCTGCGCCGGTAACCCATCGAGCACCGAAACAATCAGGTTACGACCATCCGGCTGGCGCAAGGTGGCGTTGTTTTGCATCGCCACCGCGACATGCGGTTTGCCTGAACCATCGGCCATATGACAACCGGAACATTGATCCAGATAAGTGATGCGTCCGGCATCATTACCACCCTGCCCGATGCTGACCAGCACGGCCGCTGGCGGTTTATCTCCCAGCAGATAAGTGACGATGGCGCGGTGATCGGCGTCGGTCAGATGACGGGTACTGAGATCCACAACCTTATGCATTTCATCAAAGGCAGAACCTTGTGGCGCAATGCCGGTCGCGAGGAAACGGCTCAGATCCGCCGGGTTCCAGCCACGTTGCGCCAGGGCCTCCGGGGTGATCGCCGGCGCGGTAATACGGCCGAGCGTGCCGCCTTTCAGATTGCTGCCGGTATCCATCTGCCCCAGTTTGCCACGAGGCGTATGACATTCGCCGCAGTGACCGAGCACATCCGTCAGGTACTTACCGCGCTGCCAGTCGGCAGAGTTGCCCTGAGAACTGGCGGGCATAGGATCACTGGTGCGGAACAACAGGTTCCAGCCGATCATCGCCATACGCTGGTTGAACGGGAATGGCATTTCGTTTTCCGGCACCGGCTGATCCACCGCCGGACGCGTCATCAGAAACGCATACATATCGTCAGAATCCTGACGCGTCACGCCCTTGTACGAAGTGTAAGGCATCGCCGGATACAGATGACGTCCGCCCGGCGCCACGCCTTTTGTCAGCGCCAGATAGAAATCATCTGATGTCCAGCGGCCAATACCCTGGTCCGCAGAAGGCGTCAGGTTGCTGCCAAAAATCTTGCCAAACGGCGTTTCCAGCGGATACCCCCCCGCCAGCGGTGCGCCACCGGAAGCGGTATGACATGCCGCGCAGTCGGACGCCTGCACCAGATAACGGCCGCGTTCAACCTGCGCTGTATCCGCGGTGACTTTCTGCACCGGCGCATCCAGCGTGCGGTTTTCCCGCCACCAGAGCACGGCGATCACGATAATAATGATCACCAGCAGCGCGAGGAAAAGACGTTTTTTCATCACGCATGCTCCCGGATCAGGCCAGGGGTTTTCATCACCACATCGCGCACGGCTTCGTAATAACGCACGTAGCCGGTACAGCGGCAGATGTGATTTTCCAGCGCGCCGTTAATCGCCGCTTCGAGATCTGCCAGCGGGATCGGGTGTTTTTCCAGGCGCTCAAGCAGCAGCGTCGCCGCATTCACAAAGCCGGGCGTGCAGTACCCGCACTGGAAACTGTAATGCTCGAGAAAAGCCTGCTGAACCGGAGAAAGGTGAACTTCGCCTTTGTCGTCGGTTTTGGCGTGGCCTTCGACGGTACGCACTTTTTTGCCATTGAAGAAATGTGCGCCGGTAATGCAGGTTCGCACTTCTTCGCTGGTGCCGCTTTCATGGTCGACGATGGCCACACAGGCGTGACAAATTCCCTGACCACAACCCAGACGGGAGCCGGTCAGCGCCACATATTCGTGCAGGAAATCAATCATCATCAGGCCTTCAGGAACCTCCAGCGGGCCGTATTGTTGATTGTTAATGGTCAGCGACAAAGGCTGGGTTTTGATGCTCATTGTAAAACCTCACGAATATTTTCAGCACGAACAGGCAAATCACGGAAACGGTGACCGGTAGCATCGGCAATGGCATTCACCAGCGCAGCGACGACCGGGATCATCACCACTTCAGCCATGCCTTTCGGCGGATCGGTTTCCGACAGCGCAGGCAGGATATCGCTGGTCTGTTTCCAGACCGCCACATCGCTGGCGCGTGGCAAATGGTAACGGTTGAAGTTCCACGTTCCGTTACCCGGCCCGTCTTCGTAGAGCGGTAAATATTCATGCAATGCGTGGCCGATGCCCATTGCCAGTCCACCCTGCAACTGACCGGAAACCAGCTCAGGTACGATCAGATTGCCGCACTCCATAATGGAATGGTGCGTCAGAATCTCGACCTTGCCGGTAGCAATGTCCACGGCGATTTCAGCCAGCGTACCGACCGCGCTGTAGTAAGTGACAGATGCGTTGTTACGCTGTGTGGGCGGGTAATACACTGCGTCCCGCGCCAGGGTCTGGAATTCATCCGCACCGTGACGTACTGACATGCCATCCACCGGAATGCGCTGACGCACATTATTGAGGGTGAAATCGGCTTCTGCCCATTGCCAGCGGTTGAATACGTGAACCGCTGCGCCGGTCATGCCTTTCATTTCGTACACTTTTTTCGCCAGCATTTCGAGGCTGAGAATTTGCATGCCGTTAGCCGTCAGGCCGCCCTCCACCCAGCGGGCATCTTCTTTGCGGACCACATAAGGCGCAGCCTGTCCGCCGCCAATGCCGGTTTGCCAGATGGCCATCGCCGCCGGCCAGATGCCGTTGTCGAAGATCAGGCGCGCCGCTTCGCGGGTGCTGTGAGAGAAGTAATAAGCCGAGTTACTGGCGCTGGATGGCGAACAATAAGAAGGCGACCAGCGCGGATTGGTTTGCAGTTTGTCCTGCTCTTCCTGCGACATAATGTACGGATCGCCGCTGGTTTCCACCGGCAGCACCGACCAGTCTGTCACCGAGAAATGCGCCTGTTCAGCCGGTTTGCCCAGCCATTCAGCGCACAAAACGGACTGCGACGTCGACATCCCGGTGCCCATTTCCGCGCCGCTGTGCCACAGGCTGATTTCGCCTTTTTCACTGAGTTCCACGCGGGCGAAAGAGGTTTCTGCACCGGTTCCGAAGTCTTTCTGCACACAACCAAAACCAACGCCATAGCGTTTGCCCGGATTCTGACTTTCGTATTCGGCTTTGCGTTTCTGGCGTTCTGTCCATAACGGGTGAACGGCGGCTTTTTCCAGCACTTCATCGGCACGAATTGCCCCCGCCGGGATGGCACCCTGAGTATTTTTCATGCCCGATTTCAGAACGTTGCGCATGCGAAACGCAATAGGATCCAGCTTCAGTTCAGCGGCCAGTTCATCCATCATCATTTCAGTGGCGGCCATACTTTGCAGCGTACCGTAGCCGCGTGCGGAACCCGCATCGAGCGCGCGCGAGGCCAGACCGACGGCGGATAAATCACTTTTCGGGAAATAGTAAATCGACTGTGCCGCAGTTGCGCCAACCATCACCACTGACGGCGTAAAGTTGCTGCGCCCGCCGCCGTCTGCAGTCATTGCCGCATGGAAAGACTGCAACATGCCGGTGTCTCGGTTCACGGCAATATCGTAATTCATATCAAACGCATGGCGTTTGAGCGCTGACTGGAACTGTTCAAAGCGGTCGTTAGCCAGACGCACTGGCGTGCCGTCACCGTACATCGCCGCGACTGCCCCGTAATACGGGAAGTTGTAGTGATCTTTCGAGCCGTATCCTACGGTGTAGCACGGATGCATAATCAGCGTTTTCACCGTGCGGTGTGATTTCGCCATCATGCGCGGCATTTCATCCGCCACTTCCTGCGGCGACTGCGTTGGCACCACCATATGCAGCGTTTGTGTGGCGGCGTCGTACCAGCCGTTGGCGTTATCCGGCTCTAGCGCGGAAGTGTCCACGGATTGCGTGGTGAAACGGCGCGACATTACCAGCCAGTCCTGCGGCGGTGATTTCAGTTCATCAGACATCTCGCCGGCATAGAACATGCCCTGCTCGTCCAGCTTGCCGCCCTCGCGTCCTTCCGGCCAGACAGGCAGGTGTTTGCGCATCCCGACCGGAAAGACCGGCATATCTTTCAGGCTGGAGAATTTATCATCTTCATAGGCGGTTTCGCCCCCGACGCGCACAAAGCGGAACGTTCCCCACGGATCGCGTTCCAGCGGACCGGTTTTCTCGCCGTAGCGCACCACACCGTCTTTGAATTTCAATGCATTTTTGGCGAAACGGAATTTGGCAAAATCCTGATAAACCAGAATTGCCACGGCTTGTCCCAGATAAGCGGGTGTTTTGCCTTCCGGCAGCAGCATGTCTTCGCCATAAAATGCCGGGAAGGCCAGACCGTCGCGCGCCAGCACGTCAGCCGTCACCAGCTGATCAGGCTGAAGATCGTCGCCAAGCAGTGAGAGATCCAGACCGGTGTAAATTTTATCGGCTTCGGTCACGCGGAGGATAAAGGCATGCGCCTGTTTCTGCGGCCAGTGGGGCATGTCTTTGGCGCGGATATCACGGGCAAAGACTTTCTGCCCCATGACTTTCGCTTTACCATCGATACGGAAACGAACGCGTTTGTTTTGTGCATCCCACTGGGGTGATTGCAGAATTTTTTCTTCGAACAGTGCGGCATAAGCCCGACTGTGCAACGGCGCGAGATAAACGGAGACGCCAGCGATCACAGCGCCTTTCACAAAGCGCCGCCTGGACGGGTTGAAATTGCTCATAAATTCCTTTGATTCTTTTATGTCTTCTTATTGTTCAGCACTTTCTAATATTCTGAAAATCCTGTTTATCGCGGGCGATTATAGGTATGCAAAACCTTATAAGCTATGATGGAAAACACATTTTTAATATCTTGTTCACAAATGAGCGCAAAAAAGTGCGATAATTCGTTTCTGTTGCGCAAACAATAATCAGAAGGGATAGACGCGAAATGGCCGGAATTATTCTTCTCGCGGCGGGGTCAGGAAAGCGGTTTTCTGCCGCCGGCGGCGAAGGAAACAAGCTCAATGCCGTTCTGAGTCAAACAGCAGAAAATCCTGTCACCGTATTTGAAACCACGCTGAATCATTTAACCGCCAGCGGTTTACCAGTCCATGTGGTCACCCGTGCGGAAAATTTGCAGGTTCAGGCCAGTTGCGCACGTAAAGCAGTACCTTTTACCCTCGTCAGCAGTGCCGGAACCGGTGAATCCATTGCTGCCGGTGTACGCGATACGCCGGAATGGAACGGCTGGCTTATCCATCTGGCAGATATGCCTTTTGTTCCCGCTGAAGTTTTCACCGCGGTTGCCACAAGCCTGCAACAGGCGCAGGTGGTCCGTCCTTACTGGCAAAATGAGCCGGGCCATCCGGTCGGTTTTTCCCGGCCGATGCGCGAGGGGCTTTTGCAGTTACGCGGCGATCATGGCGCGCGGGATCTTTTGCGCGGACGCGAAGTATTACGACTCAATTTTAATAATCCGGCAGTGACCGCAGATATCGATCTGCCGGAGCAACTCACCGAATCCTCGCTTATTCAGAACGGACAAATGCATGCAGCATCTTGATAACCAAGTTATTTCTCAGGCGATGGCATGGCTGGCGCACCAGCCGGTCTGGCTTTGTACGGTACTGACCACTTACGGTTCTTCCCCACGCGCACCAGGCGCACTAATGGTGGCAAACGCCGGGGGGCATTTTTGCGGTTCACTTTCAGGTGGCTGTGTCGAAGAGGATTTTCTGCAACGTATTGCGGCAGGTGAATATCAGCAAGCCAGCCAGATTGTGCGCTACGGTGAAGGTGGGCTGACGCCGAATATTGCCCTGCCGTGCGGCGGTTCGCTGGATGTACTGATTGAGTATTTACCGTCAACGCAAAGTAATGTGGATTATCTGCAAAAAATGGGGATGGCGCTGGCGGGACATTACGCCCTGACCAAGTCACTCATCCTGCCCGCGGCCTGCGATCATCTGGAACTGACGAATTATCATAATGCGACCCAGGTGATGCGCAACGATGATTGCATCACCCTGCATCTGGCCGCACCGCCGCGCCTGCTGATTGCCGGATTGTCCAGCGTCGCGCTTTTCTGCGCTGATTTTGCCTGCGCGCTCGGATTTGAAGTGGTGGTATGTGAGTGCCGCGAGGATGTGCTGGAAAACTTTCTGCCGTCGCTGAAAGCGGAGGTTCGTCTGGAAAAACAGTTCCCCGCTAAATATCTCGAGCAGAAAGGCTGTCATGCAAATACCGCCATTGTCGCACTGACCCATGACCCGAGAATGGATGATCTGACCCTGATGGAAGCAGTGAATACGCCGGCATTTTATATCGGTGCGATGGGTTCGCAGCGCAACAGCGCACGACGCCGTGAGCGTCTGCAAACCATCGCTGATTTCACGGCAGATGATTTTTCCCGTCTGCACGCACCGGTAGGCTTACCCATTGGCAGCAAAACCCCGGCCGAAATCGCGCTGGCCGTCATGGCTGATATTGTTAAACATAAAAATGGAGTGAAGCATCCCGGCGCGGCGGCCTGAATGCGCGGTTCATTCCATAAAAAAAGCCTGAGGTTTGCACCTCAGGCTTTTTCGTTCAGACTTACCGGATGATTATGAACGGGTAAGCTGCAACTGACCGCTTTTATCCAGCGGGATTTGAGTGCCCGGATCGTGGTCCATACGCACTTTCCCTTGCTGATCGCCTATTTTGTAGGTCACATCATAACCGAGCGTTTTATCTGCTTTGTCATACACGGTTTTACAGCGCTGCTGTTGGGTCGTGTAGGTATCGTTATCCTGCATGCTGCTTTGTACGCGGTTACCCGCATAGCCGCCACCCAGCGCACCGGCTACCGTAGCGACATCACGTCCGCGACCACCACCAAACTGGTGACCCAGAACACCACCGGCTACCGCACCCAGTACGGAACCGGTGATCTGATGCTCATCCTGCACAGGGCGACGGTGAGTGACCGTGACGTTACGACATTCCTGACGCGGGGTTTTCGTGGTCTCTTTGATTGGCGTCGCGCTGACAACCTGCGCATATTGCGGGCCAGACGAAAAGACGTTCATGCTCGCAACGCCAGCAATGCCCAACGCCGCAGCCACACCAATACCGACCCCAGCTAACATTGACTTGTTCACAGGACTTCCTCCGAAAATGTTACCACGCAATTCGCCCATTTAAGGACGCTCCTCAGCGGACAACAACACATCTGAGGTCCGGCGTGCGTGAATCGCCGTCTGTAAACTTATTGTCAATAGTGCATACCAAAACGTAAGCAAACAATAAGACGAACTCTGTAAGTGAGGAAAATGGTCTGTCTGAAGAGTGTTTCGGAGGATTCTTAGCTGACAAAGTAATATTGACGTGATCTTGTGCTGTGGGGGTATTTATCACGTAAAAATATGACGCCGGAAATAAAAAAGCCTGTAGTAAACAGGCTTTTAGGTATGAAACGATTCAGCTGACGTTTAAAAAAACGCCGCTGAACGGAATCAGTGCAGTTTAAGACGCGGACGGATGACGCGGTTAATTCCGCCGACCAGCATCATCAGACCGGTTTTGATGTAACCGTGCAGTGCAATCTGGTGCATACGGTACAGGGAAATATAAACCAGTCGCGCCAGACGCCCTTCCACCATCATTGAGCCGCGCATCAGGTTACCCATCAGGCTGCCGACAGTACTGAAACGAGAAAGGGAAACCAGTGAACCATGGTCTTTATAGACGTAAGGTTTCAGGCTCTGTCCTTTGCGCTGCGCCATGATGTTAGCAAAGCAGCGGGAGGCCATCTGATGCGCTGACTGAGCACGCGGAGGCACGAAACCGCCGGACGGCTGCGGACAGGAAGCACAGTCACCAATAGCGTAAATGTTCGGGTCGCGCGTGGTTTGCAACGTCGGCTCCACCACCAGCTGGTTAATACGGTTGGTTTCCAGACCGGCGATGTCTTTCATGAAATCAGGGGCTTTAATCCCCGCCGCCCAGACCATCAGATCGGCGTCAATGAATTCACCGGACCTGGTGTTCAGACCGTTTTTATCCGCGCTGGTGACCATGGTTTGCGTCAGAACGCGCACGCCCAGTTTGGTCAGCTCATTGTGTGCAGCCGCAGAAATACGCGGTGGCAACGCAGGCAGAATACGCTCACCCGCTTCCACCAGCGTAACGTTCAGCGCTTCGCTGTCCAGACCTTCGAAACCGTAGCTGTGCAGCTGTTTGACCGCATTGTGCAGTTCCGCTGACAGCTCAACACCGGTCGCACCGCCGCCGACAATCGCAATGTTCACTTTCTTCTGCTTATCGGAACTGGCAGAGAACTTGAGGAACAGATTCAGCATTTCGTTATGGAAACGGTGCGCCTGATGCGGGTTATCCAGGAAGATGCAGTTGTCTTTCACGCCCGGCGTACCGAAGTCGTTAGACGTACTGCCCAGCGCCATCACCAGCGTGTCGTAAGCAATATCGCGCACCGGCACCAGTATCTCGCCGTTCTCGTCGCAGATTTCAGCCAGTTTGATGGTCTGATTTTCACGATCGATATCAGTCAGTGAGCCAATCTGGAAGGTAAAGCCGTGATTGCGGGCATGAGCCAGATAGCTCAATGCATCTACGCCGTCGTCCAGACTGCCGGTCGCCACTTCGTGCAGCAGTGGTTTCCATAAATGGCTGTGATTGCGATCGACCAGAATGATCTCCGCTTTTTTCTTGCGGCCAAGTTTATGTCCCAGGCTGGTTGCCAGTTCCAGACCGCCGGCGCCACCGCCGATAATCACAATTTTCTTCATTGGTGATGTCAAAATGACCCCCTCAAATGTGAACCAATTGTTATATAAGAGTAAAAATATTATCCTTATATTACATAGGGTTGCTTAAGTTAAATCGGTATCTGAGACGGAGGATATCACGCGTGGTGATTTGGTCATACCAAAATTGATATAGGTCAATTTAAATTCATTTGGCAAATTTGACTTAGGCAAATGGCACGTATTTTGACGGCTTTAAATCAGCAGGTTAGACAGAAAATGGGTGAAAAATGATTTCTGACGGCAGACTGGCGTCAAATAAAAAGCCACTGCTTTCGGGCAGTGGCTTTAAGAGTGCAGAACAGAAATGTTAAATCAGACGATGTTTTTGAACGCTTTGATCCGCTGAAGATGGGTCGAGATATCCTTGAACTTATGGCTCTGATGTTCGTCCCATTCAACCGGATAATAGTGATGAAGCTTCTCAGCAGTTTTCTGGCTGTCGAGCACGCCGTCTTCGCGCGATAAAATCACCAGACAACGGTCGCGGTTTTTCTCGCGAAAATCACTGATACATTTTGTGGCGATGTCTTCGTACTCTTCGGGACGGTCAATTTTCCCGGTCATGTTTTCCTGCGGCGATAAGTTCGGGTTGAACATCACCTGACGTATGCCGCACAGAAAACCGATGCGTTCAGCCCAAAATCCACCGAGCCCGACACCACAAATCAGGGCATTTTTGTCGGCGGTTTCATGCAGCACTTTATCGACTTCTTTCAGCAAATGTTGCATGTCGTGGCGCGGGTGCAACGTGCTGTAGCTGATGAAACGGACGTCGGGATCAATAAACTGCAGCTGCAACACTTTCTCATGGTTGCCGGGACTGGTTGAATCGAAGCCATGCAAATAGATAATCATCGTTTACCTCATCCTGAATGTGCGTTGAAACCCTTACGCGGACTGAAAAACGTTACCGGGCAGTTTCTTTATATTCCTGCCAGCGGGCGTCGAGTGCGGTCAGTTCACGGTTAGCATCTTTCCAGCGACTCGAATTTTGCAGATCCTGACGGGCCCGTTTTCCACTGTACAGTCCGCGATGATACAACTGCGCTACACGTTCAGCTTTGACCGGAGACAGGTTATCCAGCACGCTCACTGCGCCCTGACGGTTGTTGCAGGCGAGGATCATATCGCACCCGGCATCCAGAGAAGCCTGAGCACGTTCCGGATAGCTGCCCATAATCGCGGCACCTTCCATCGAAATATCATCGGAGAAAATCACGCCGTTGAAATTCAGTTCTTTACGCAAAATTTCCTGCAGCCAGTAAGGCGAACCGCTGGCGGGGCGCGGGTCAGCCTGGGTATAAATCACGTGGGCTGGCATGACGGCATCCAGCAATTTACGCTCATTAAGCTGACGGAAGATTGCCATGTCGTGCCCGCGGATCACTTCCAGCGGACGATCGTCACGCGGCGTTTCTTTATGAGAGTCCGCACTGACCGCGCCATGCCCCGGGAAATGCTTACCGGTGGTTTTCATCCCCGCAGCATGCATACCGAGAATGAACTGCTCTGCCATATCCAGCGCTTTCTGCGGTTCGGCGTGGAACGAACGCTCGCCAATGGCAGCGCTGATATGACCGATATCCAGAACCGGCGCAAAGCTAATGTCGATATCCATGGCAATCATTTCTGACGCCATCAGCCAGCCGCCTTCCTGTGCCAGGCGCTTCGCTTCATGCGGCGCATTCAGGGCAGCAAAAGACTGCGCAGCAGGCAGACGGGTGAAACCTTCGCGAAAACGCTGCACACGACCGCCTTCCTGATCCACTGCCAGCACCAGCCGGTCGTGAGACGCGGCGCGGATCTGGCGGATCAGTTCATGCAACTGATCAACGTCATGATAATTTCGGGTGAATAAAATCAGTCCGCCCACCAGCGGGTGCTGTAAAATTTCACGTTCTTCAGCATCCAGCTCAAAGCCAACGACATCCAGCATTACAGGTCCCAACAAAATGGACGCTCCTTTTCTTTTCAGATGATTTTTAAGGACGCAACCTGTGCGCCCATTCACTGTACTGACTCTCGCCGGTCTGCTGCCAGCGCACTTCAAACCACATCAGCATCAGGTAATCGACCCAGGGGATCCAGCGGTTAACCTGCTGCTGCAAAAGAGAAATATCCTGATAGCCGCCCGCATTGACATACTCGCGCAGGAAACCATTTTGCTGCTGCACGCTCCAGCCATTACCGCGAACAATCGCAGCCAGCTCCAGTGCAACATCCGCATCCGCCGCGTATTCCCAGTCAATCAGCCGCAGGCCGTCTGGCGTATTCAGTACATTTCCTGCGTGAATATCCATATGCACCAGCGCCAGTTTCATCGGCGCGGGTTGAGTCTGCGACATCATCTTGCGATGTAAACGCAGCCAGCGCGGCGTTAGTCTGCGCCGGTCGATATATTGCCAGTAACGGGCAAACTGATGCTGCAAATCCAGCCGGTAGCCTGAAGGCGGTAACCGGTGCAGCCCTGCCAGCGTCTGGCTCAGTGCCTGCTGAGTGGCGGGCATCGCGAAGATCTGTTCAGTCAGCGGCGTACCGTCTATCCAGTCAACAATCAGCCACGGCGGCGAATAAAGTCTGACACACGGGCCTGATTTTTGCCGCGCCACATGCCGCAAAATCGCAGATTCGCGTCGCCGGTCAGCGCCAGCCATCTGCTTATCAAAAGACTGGTGTCGCGCAAGTAAATCACCGGCAGGCGAACTGATTTTCCAGCTTTCTCCCGTCAGTCCGGCAACCGGTAATAAACGAAATCCGGCGGTTTTCACCGCCGGATAATGTTTTTCGATCAGTTGCTGTAGTTCGAATTGCAGAAGCTCAGCGTTAATTCTGGACTGCACCACGGCCTGACCAGACGATTTCGCCGCTTGGTGCGGTAATCAGACGCATCGACATAGTAGGCGCTTTCACATCACCACTCACGGTGCTGTAAAGCACGTACTGTGCTTTCACAATGTTTGCCAGACCGATGGCTTTACTGACCGAAGCCAGGCTGTCATCCGGCGATAATCCCAGTGACTGTTTGGCGGAAGACACCTGATCTGCCGGAACCACCTGGAAAGTGGTGTTATTCGCCAGCGCATTGCGCAGGGCGTCCGTCGCCTTGGCCATCTGCAGCGAACCGTTGGTGCTGTTTTTCACGCTATCCACCAGCAAAACGCTGCCCGACTGCACACCATCCGATTTCAGCATTTTTGCCAGCATCGGCTGGACGGTCGCCGTCCAGTCAATATTGGCGAATTTTGGCGGCTGCGGAACCGGCTGAACTTGTGGCTGCTCAGGCACTGGCGGATTGACCGGTGGCAGTGGCTGTTGTGGCTGCTGAGGTTGTTCTGGCTGCTGAGGCTGTGTCTGTTGTTGGTTTGGCAAAGTACAACCGCCAAGGATCAATGCGGCCATCGCCACAATGAGAAAATACTTTTTCATCAACCTTCTCCGTTCGGGAATTTAGAGATAAAGGTACATGCGCACACTGTGTGCATCGAGATTGCCATTGAGTGAACTGATGTCAACGCTGCTGTTAGCTGGCACGGTGACGGTCCTGGATTCGGCAACCGGTAATAAATCCAGTCCCTGCTTATCATACCAATAGAAACGGTAATGCAAGGTGACAGGATGTGGCTGGTTATTATCCAGTGTACTGGTGGCTTTTTTCTGTCCACCGGAATCAGACACTGTTGGCGAACTCGGGATGATTCCCGCCGTCAAAACGGGGGATTCCATGACCACTCTTTGCTGATTATTGAGCGCAATGCCTGGCTTGCTGCTGCAGCCTGCCAACAAAATTACCGGCAATAATGCTATCAGGAAACGCATGTTTACCCTTACTGACGTGACAGCAATGGACCCAATGCACGGCCACCGACCAGATGCATATGGATGTGATAAACCTCCTGACCGGCGTCGCGGTTGCAGTTGACGATCAGGCGGTAGCCGCTTTCGGCGATCCCTTCCTGTTCGGCAATTTTAGCGGCAACCGTCATCATCCGACCCAGCGCGGCTTCGTGCGTAGTATCAACGTCATTCATTGTCGGGATCAGGATATTCGGGATAATCAGAATGTGGCTTGGCGCCTGGGGAGAAATATCGCGGAATGCAGTCACCAGTTCGTCCTGGTAAACCACGTCGGCGGGGATTTCACGGCGAATGATTTTGCTGAAAATTGTCTCTTCGGCCATCTTAACTGTCCTTAACAAAGTAAAAAGCGTTGTACGCAGTATGGGTTAGAATTTCCATTCCTTTCAACCTGATTACGCTTTTTGATGCTTAATTGGCGCAGAAAGCGCCAGCGTCAGGCCGCGGCAACCGTTCCTCCAAATCGCAGGCATGAAAAAAGGAGGCCGAAGCCTCCTTTCTCAGAACCAGACATTGCTCACCATTAATGGTTACGCATGTACTCGTCCATATCAGTTTTCAGGTTGTCAGACTTGGTACCGAAAATTGCCTGAACACCAGAACCTGCAACCACCACACCTGCCGCACCCAGTTTTTTCAGGCCAGCCTGATCAACTTTGGAGACGTCCGCTACGCTGACGCGCAGACGGGTAATACAGGCATCAAGGTTAGTGATGTTGTCTTTGCCGCCGAAAGCCTGAACCAGGGAAGCAGACATTTCTGAACCGCCCTGTGCTGTGGTTTCGCTGGTGGAGTCTTCACGGCCAGGCGTTTTCAGGTCCAGTTTCGCAATCAGGAAACGGAAGATGCTGTAGTAAACCACTGCATACACCGCACCGACGATTGGGAACAGCCAGATTTTGCTGCTGTTACCGCTCAGTACGATGAAGTCAATCAGACCGTGCGAGAAGCTGGTACCGTCACGCATACCCAACAGGATACAGATTGGGAACGCCAGACCGGCCAGAATCGCGTGGATCACATACAGGATCGGCGCAACGAACATGAAGGAGAATTCGATTGGCTCGGTGATACCGGTCAGGAACGCAGTCAGTGCAGCGGAAATCATAATGCCGCCGACTTTTGCACGGTTCTCAGGTTTTGCTGAGTGCCAGATTGCGATAGCAGCCGCTGGCAGACCGTACATTTTGAACAGGAAGCCACCGGACAGTTTACCCGCAGTCGGGTCACCCGCCATGTAACGAGGGATATCGCCGTGGAATACCTGACCCGCAGAGTTCACGTACTCACCGATTTGCATCTGGAATGGAACGTTCCAGATATGGTGCAGACCAAACGGAACCAGCGCACGTTCTACAACGCCGTAGATACCGAATGCCACAACCGGGTTCTGGTAAGCAGCCCATTGTGAGAAGGTCTGGATACCTGTACCGATTGGCGGCCAGATGAAGGACAGAACCACACCCAGAATAATCGCGGCCATACCAGAGATGATTGGCACGAAACGTTTACCGGCGAAGAAGCCCAGGTATTCAGGCAGCTTGATGCGGTAGAAACGGTTGAACATGTATGCCGCAATCGCACCGGAGATAATACCGCCGAGTACGCCGGTATCTGCCAGATGCTTGGCTGCAATTTCTTCAGCAGGCAAATGCAGAACCAGGGGTGCAACAACTGCCATGGTTTTCACCATGATGCCGTATGCCACAACGGACGCCAGTGCAGAAACACCGTCGTTGTTGGTGAAGCCTAACGCCACACCGATAGCAAAGATCAGAGGCATGTTAGCGAAGACGGAACCACCGGCTTCGGCCATAACATGGGAAACGATCATTGGCAGCCAGCTAAAGTTTGCAGAACCGACACCAAGCAGGATACCTGCGATTGGCAGTACGGATACTGGCAGCATTAGCGATTTACCGACCTTTTGAAGGTTTGCAAACGCGTTCTTAAACATAATTGAGTGTGCTCCTGAGTAATGATGCTTTTTGATACTTCATGCGGTTTAGCCAGATAACTAACCGCTTTGCAAAGGGTCGTACTGCCCTTTGCTATCGGGTGTCTGAGCACCCCTTTTAATTTTTACGCAGGGTAAAATAATTCCCTTTGTTAATGTTTGATGGCAGTCACGTTTTTCTGAAAAATGCAGTGAGAGCGTTTAAAAAAACCACGATTTACAACATTTAATCCGAAATAAACGCCTGTGCCCCCGTAAAAAACGGGGCCACAATACCTCATTCTGGTGATTAATTACGAGGTGTAAAATAAATCCGGCGTATATGACTAAGCCTAAGACTAGATCAGGGAGGAAGTATCGATGTGAAATAATCGTGAAAAGTTTGCGGTGGTCTCTTCGGCCAACTGTTCCACGCTCACACCTTTGAGCACGGCCATGTAATCTGCAACGTCACGCACATAAGCAGGCTGGTTCTCTTTACCACGATGTGGCACAGGTGCCAGATACGGCGAATCCGTTTCCACCAGCAGGCGATCCAGCGGAACATATCGGGCCACTTCACGTAAAGCTTCAGCGTTACGGAAAGTCACAATCCCTGAGAAGGAAATAAAGAATCCCAGCTCCAGCAGGAATTTTGCCGTCGGCAGATCCTCTGTGAAGCAATGCAAAACACCCCCACACTCCCCCGCCCGCTCTTCTTTGAGAATATCCAGCGTATCCTGACGGGCATCACGGGTATGGACGATCACCGGTTTGTTCAGCTCGCGGCCTATGCGGATGTGCTCGCGGAATGAATCCTGTTGCAGCTTCAGTTGATGCGCTTCTTTCTGGTAAAAATAATCCAGTCCGGTTTCACCCATCGCCACCACTTTCGGGCTGGCGGCAAGCTCACTAAGTTCTGCGAAATCATAGCCATCGTCAATATTCAGCGGATGCACACCGCAGGAAAATGCAACATCCGGGCGGTCACCAATAAGCTGTGTCATCGCACGATAGCCGGGCAACGTGGTCGCCACCGCCAGCATAAATTTCACGTCGCGTTCACGGGCTTTTTCCAGCACGTTATCAACGCCGGAGTGCAGCTCATCGTAATCAAGGCTGTCGAGATGACAGTGGGAATCGACTAAAAACATAGTAATTAACTCATCACAAATAAGAGGATCAGCGCGAAAGCGCGGAACTGAAAATCGACGCAGAAACGGTACCCTGAAGCATTTGTTCCCACTCAAGGAGTTGTTCGGTCAGCAATAACTCACGGTTAACGCCGACGATAGAAAGCAACTGATGGCGGCAATGCATCCAGGCACTCACCGATTGCTGTAAAGCTACGCTGGACTGCGCACCGGCGAGCAACGCAATTAACGGCTGCTGGTCATGATTGATGATGAATTGTCCTGCGTGCTGTTGCCATTTGATGGCATCAAGCAGTAACGTCGCCAGCCAGTAAAGGCGCTCAGGCGCATCATCATGATTAAGCTGCGGCAAGAGGGAAAGCATATCCTGTTGCTGACATTGCGTATAAAGCTGCTGACATAATGCCACGCGTTGCTTCCAGCGTTCCGGCTGCAACAGTTCAATGGCTGACAATGGCGCACCGTTAGTCAGACGCAATGCCGTTTTAATCGATACAGGATCAGCACTGAGCTGACGGTTGATCCACTGCACTGCCAGCGTTTCTTCCGGCACCGGCAGATGCCAGTAAAAACAGCGGCTGCGGATTGTCGCCAGTAGCGCCGAAGGCTCACGACATCCCAGCAGGAAATAGGTACCGGCTGGCGGCTCTTCCAGCGTTTTCAGCAAGGCATTTGCCGCGGCTTCGGTCAGCAATTCCGTTTGCGGGATCCAGACAACTTTCGAACCGCCCTGTTGGGAATAATTGTAGAGCGTTTCGATGAGCTGACGCACCGGGTCAATGCCCAGCGAGTTTTTTCCCTTTTCAGGTTGCAGGATATGCCAGTCAGGATGGTTGCCGGCAATCATCAGCTGACAGCTGTGGCATGTACCACAACTCTTTTCGCCGTCCTTATGCTGGCACAGCAGCCAGCGGCTCAGACCATATACCAGCGCCTCATCCCCGATACCTGCGGCGGCATGCATGAGAACCGCATGATGACCGCGGCCTGTCAGATATTGACCTGTCAGTTGGCGGTAAGGCGCGCTGAGCCACGGATACCAGTTCATGAATGCTCCCGGGTTGCCTGCTCGTCAAACCAGTTTTTCAGTGTCTGTTCGATCGAAGCCTTAACCTGTTCAATGGTCTGAGAGGCATCGATGGTTTTAATGCGGCTGTCAGCGGCGGCAAGCTCCAGATAACGCGCACGCGTACGTTCAAAGAACGGCAACGCTTCCTGCTCGATACGATCCAGTTCACCGCGCGCACGGGCACGTTGCAGGCCGATAGCCGGAGGCAAATCCAGATACAACGTCAGATCCGGGCGGAAATCACCCAGAACGGTATCACGCAAAGAAGTCATCAGTCTGGCATCAATCCCACGTCCGCCGCCCTGATAAGCTTGCGAGGAAAGATCATGCCGGTCGCCCACTACCCAGGCACCGCGAGCCAAAGCGGGTAAAATCACTGTCTCAACCAACTGGACACGGGCAGCATAAAGCATCAGTACTTCAGCTTTAACGGTCGGCTTTTCACCCTCTACGCCACGTTTAAATAAATCGCGCAATTTCTCCGCCAGCGGCGTACCGCCGGGCTCGCGGGTAAACACAATTTCTTCCACACCGTGCTGGCGCAATGCATCCACCACCACGTTATGAGCAGTGGTTTTTCCCGCCCCTTCGAGGCCTTCAATGACAATGAAGTTACTTTTCATTCTTGTTCTTAAGAGCCTCTATATACACACGAACCGCCTTGTTATGGTTCTCAAGGTTAGTGCTGAAAGTATGCCCGCCTTTGCCGTCAGCGACAAAATAAAGATAAGGCGTTTTTGCGGGATGGGCCGCAGCCTGAAGAGAGGCTTCACTCGGCATCGCAATCGGCGACGGCGGCAGACCGGTAATCACATAAGTATTGTAAGGGGTCGGCGTTTCTAAATCTTTCTTAGTGATATTACCGGTGTAATTATCTCCCATACCATAAATGACGGTCGGGTCTGTTTGCAGACGCATACCAATCCGCAGACGGTTGATGAACACGGAAGCCACTTCCGGACGTTCATCTTTCACGGCAGTTTCTTTTTCGATAATCGACGCCATGGTGACCAACTCTGCAGGCGTTTTATAGGGCAGAGAATCCGCGCGGTCTTTCCAGATATCTGCCACAGTTTTTTCCATCCGCACATGAGCACGTTTGAGCAGAGATAAATCCGTCATGCCCGCTGTGTAATGGTAAGTATCCGGATACAACCAGCCTTCGGCATTTTTGGTATCGGTCAGGCCCAATGCAGTGGCGATCTCTTCACCACTTTTCCCGCTGAGCTCATGCCTGAGATACTCTGATTTATCTAAAACCTTCATCCAGTCGCTGAGCTTAAAGCCCTCGACAAAACGAATGCTAAATTGGGCTTCTTTGCCGCTTTTCAGCAGTTCCAGCATCTGGCGAACGGTCATGCCTTTTTCGAAACGGTAGGTTCCGGCCTTAAAGTCGCTCAGTTCGGGCTCTAAACGTAATAACCACGGGAACCACGGATTGGGCTTCATCAGTTTCTTGTCGATAAGCAGTGTTTCCAGTACCACACGTCCGGTACCGGCAGGCAAGGTAAAGATCGTTTCACTGCTGACATTGATCGGGCGGTCCGCAAACTGTTTCACTTTCTGGTAGGCAAACGTCGCCAGTCCTGCAAGGATCAGGACAATCAGGGCGAAGATTTTGGTCTTTTTGTTTGTCATTGTTTATTCACTTTTTAACAGTTCTGGAGCAAAAAATCGTACAAATCTCGGGATGGATAATGCCACCCGCTGGCCTTTGCCACGGGTAAAACCGGCATCAGTGCATTACAAATCAGCACCTCATTGGCATCCGACAATGCTTCAGCGGGTTCACTGACAATATGCAATGTCCAGCGCGAGGTGTTTTCAATGAGCCGGATAATGTGCCGGCGCATCACACCATCCACGCCCGACTGCGATAAATCCGGTGTAAATACCTGATTCCCCTTTCGCCAGAATAAATTAGCCGAACAGCATTCCACCAGGCAACCTGAGGTGTCAACCACCAGAGCCTCGTCGGCATCCGTCTGGTCAAGATGCAGGCGGATCATCACCTGCTCAAGCCGGTTTAAGTGTTTTATGCCAGCCAGCAGCGGATTCTTACTCAACGTCACCGGGCTCAGGGCCAGCTTCACACCGCCTTGGCGCAACGCGTGATAATGTGCCGGATAAGCAGACACAGATACAATCCGGGTCGGAGCAGAGCATCCTGCTGAGCTGTATCCACGTCCACCTTGCCCGCGCGTGACAACCGCTTTAACAACAGCCTCTTCCTGTTGTCCCGCAGCCAGTACCATTTCACGTTCGAACGCAGCCCAGTCCACGCCATCAATATGCAAAACTGACGCCGCGCGCTGCATCCGCGCGAGGTGTTCTGGGAGAAACTGGATTTCACCGCGCAACACCCTGGCCGTAGTGAAGCAACCGTCGCCAAATTGCACAGACCGGTCTGCCGCTGGCAATGTTGTCGCCGCCTCACCGTTAATCCACATGGTTACTTTCTCCTGACTTCAGGGTTAGGGTTCTCCGACTGTTGAGACTGCGTGAGCAGGCTTCTGGCAGCAAGGGGAGCATTCTTACTTTATCGTAACGGTGAGCCGAACTGGCGGGAAGACTCTTTCCGTTGAGCTGCCGTTTGATTCTATTTTCCCACATCGCAACCACTTTTATTCAGACAGCAAAAAGGCCCGATTAACGGGCCTTTTTCAATAACACACCGGCGCAATCACATCTTGCGGAATACCAGAGAACCGTTAGTTCCGCCGAATCCGAAGGAGTTACACAGTGAATATTGCAAGTCTTTCACCTGACGCGCTTCGTGCGGTACAAAGTCCAGATCACAACCTTCGTCTGGATTGTCCAGATTCAGGGTCGGTGGAACGGCCTGATCACGCAGTGCCAGTAAAGTGAAGATAGACTCTACAGCACCCGCAGCACCTAACAAATGCCCCGTCATAGACTTGGTAGAGCTGACCAGCACTTTGTGCGCATCCGCACCAAAGACAGATTTAACTGCCTGCGCTTCGGCTTTGTCACCCGCCGGGGTAGAGGTCCCGTGCGCGTTGATATAGCCAATTTGCGATGCCGAAATACCTGCATCACGCAGGGCATTTTCCATCGCCAGCGCAGCACCTGCACCATCTTCCGGTGGAGAGGTCATATGGTAAGCATCGCTGCTCATACCAAAGCCGACGATTTCTGCATAAATTTTCGCACCGCGCTTGCGGGCGTGTTCGTACTCTTCCAGCACCATGATACCGGCACCATCTCCCAGGACGAAACCATCACGATCTTTATCCCACGGACGGCTTGCTGCCTGCGGATTATCGTTACGCGTGGATAACGCGCGTGCTGCACCGAAACCACCGACACCCAGCGGAGTGCTGGCTTTTTCAGCGCCGCCGGCCAGCATAACGTCAGCATCGTTATAGGCGATGATACGTGCTGCATGACCAATATTATGCACGCCAGAAGTACAGGCTGTAGCAATCGAAATACTCGGCCCACGTAACCCGAACATGATACTCAGATGACCGGCAATCATGTTCACGATGGTTGATGGAACGAAAAAAGGACTAATTTTGCGAGGTCCGCCGTTAACCAATGACGTATGGTTTTCTTCAATCAGACCAAGTCCGCCAATGCCAGAACCGATCGCCGCACCAATGCGTGTCGCGTTCTCAGCAGTCACTTCAAGCCCGGAGTCTTGCATCGCCTGAATACCGGCAGTAATACCATACTGAATAAAAGCGTCCATCTTGCGGGCATCTTTGCGCGGGATGTAGTCTTCACAGTTAAAATCTTTTACTAAGCCAGCAAAACGCGTTGCATAGGCACTAGTATCAAAATGGTCGATCAGGCTGATGCCACTCTGACCGGCAAGGAGAGCGTTCCAAGTGGACTCTACAGTATTGCCGACAGGAGACAGCATGCCCAGTCCAGTCACTACAACTCGACGCTTAGACACGTGTGTCCTCCAGGGAGGGAAAAAAGTAGTAATACCGTGGGATAAAAAAAACTTAGGCGGTCAAATGACCGCCTAACTATCTAAACTTAAAGCATGTACGCTTACTGTTGGCTAGCGTTGATAAAATCAATTGCTGCCTGAACAGTAGTGATTTTTTCAGCTTCTTCGTCAGGGATCTCGGTATCAAACTCTTCTTCCAGAGCCATAACCAGCTCAACGGTGTCGAGAGAATCAGCGCCAAGGTCGTCTACGAAAGATGCAGCATTCACTACTTCTTCCTGTTTAACACCCAGCTGTTCAACGATGATTTTCTTAACGCGTTCTTCGATAGTGCTCATACTCTTAAATTTCCTATCAAAACTCGCTTTCGCGATGGTTTTCGTAGTGTATAAAATGTTGAAAAAGATGCAACTAAATCCAGGCTGGTCAAACCACGAATTTGCTCTATTTTGCGGTTTTTACCGCAAAAAACGCAAATAATTTCGTAATTTTTAAATCATATACATGCCGCCATTGACATGTAATGTTTCACCCGTGATGTAGCCGGCCTCGTCAGAGGCTAAAAAAGCAACGGCGCTGGCAATTTCTTTGGCATCGCCCAACCGGTTGGCTGGAACTGATGACAAAATGCCTGCGCGTTGATCATCTGTCAACGCCCTTGTCATATCCGTCTCAATAAAGCCGGGAGCGACGACGTTGACAGTAATGCCACGTGAAGCGACTTCACGTGCCAAAGACTTACTAAAACCAATCAAGCCAGCTTTAGCCGCCGCGTAGTTCGCCTGCCCTGCGTTACCCATGGTGCCAACAACGGAACCAATTGTAATAATCCGTCCACACCGTTTCTTCATCATAGCTCGCATGACAGCTTTTGACAGCCGAAACACAGAAGTCAGATTCGTATCCAGGATATCCTGCCACTCATCATCCTTCATACGCATGAGAAGGTTATCACGGGTAATGCCGGCATTATTAACTAAAATATCAATTTCGCCAAATTCAGCTCGAATAGTCGCCAATACTTGCTCAATAGATGCAGAATCAACCACATTGAGCATAATACCTTTGCCATTTTCGCCTAAATATTCGCTGATCGCTTCAGCACCTTTCTCGCTGGTCGCAGTGCCGATCACTTTCGCACCGCCTGCTACCAGTTTCTCTGCAATAGCGCGGCCAATACCACGACTGGCACCAGTAACAAGTGCAATTTTGCCTTCAAAGGTCATACTCATCCTCTTATTACTGCTCTAACGCCGCTGCCAGGCTTACCGTGTCATTCACAGCAGCCGCCGTCAGGGTGTCAACAATACGTTTAGTCAGACCGGTCAGCACTTTCCCCGGCCCCACTTCTAATAACTGCTCAACGCCTTGTGCTGCCATAAATTCGACAGACTCAGTCCAGCGCACCGGGCTGTACAACTGGCGTACCAGCGCACTGCGGATGGCTTCAGGAGACGTTTCGATTTTCACATCAACGTTATTCACCACAGAATACTGAGGTGCGCTGAAAGTCACGTTTTCGAGTGCAACGGCCAGTTTATCCGCAGCAGGCTTCATCAGCGCACAATGTGATGGCACGCTAACTGGAAGAGGCAGAGCACGTTTTGCACCCGCTGCTTTACAGGCTGCACCGGCACGTTCTACCGCTTCTTTGTTACCCGCGATCACTATCTGACCTGGCGAGTTAAAGTTAACCGGAGAAACAACCTGCCCCTGTGCAGACTCTTCGCACGCTCTAGCAATCGCGTCGTTATCCAGACCGATAATAGCGTACATTGCGCCAGTTCCAGCCGGAACCGCTTCCTGCATCAGTTTGCCGCGCAGTTCAACCAGGGAAATCGCCTGTTTGAAATCCAGCACACCGGCACAAACCAGAGCAGAATATTCGCCCAGACTATGACCCGCCATCAGAACAGGCTGAGTGCCGTTCTGCTGCTGCCATACACGCCAGATCGCGACTGAAGCGGCCAGCAACGCAGGCTGCGTCTGCCAGGTTTTATTCAGTTCTTCAGCAGGCCCCTGTTGCACCAGCTGCCACAAATCATATCCCAGCGCCGAAGAAGCTTCGGCAAATGTTTCTTCAACCACCGGATGCGCGGCGGCTAAATCCGCCAGCATACCGAGCGTCTGAGAACCCTGACCAGGGAAAACAACTGCAATTTTTGTCATTTTTATCTTCCTGTTAAATCAAAAACGTACCAGCGCCGAGCCCCAGGTAAAGCCACCGCCAAATGCTTCGAGCAACACTAATTGCCCGCGCTGAATTCTTCCGTCACGCACAGCTTCGTCAAAGGCAGCAGGCACAGAGGCCGCAGAGGTATTGCCATGACGATCGAGCGTAACCACCACTTTATCCATTCCCATACCCAGCTTTTTCGCTGTCGCACTGATAATGCGCAGGTTCGCCTGATGCGGAACCAGCCAGTCAAGTGCAGTACGGTCAAGATTATTTGCGGTCAGGGTTTCATCAACAATGTGCGCCAGTTCAGTCACAGCGACTTTGAAGACTTCATTACCGGCCATAGTGACATAAGCAGGTTTTTCAGGCTCTGTCTGGCTTGGGTATGCCAGCGTCAGCAGGTTGCCGTAATGACCATCCGCATGCATATGCGTAGAAATGATGCCCTGCTCTTCTGATGCGCCCAGCAATACTGCGCCCGCGCCATCACCGAAGAGAATAACCGTACCGCGATCTTCAGGATCGAGTTTACGCGACAGCACATCAGAACCGATCACCAGTGCATATTTCACGGCACCGTTTTTGATGTATTGATCGGCAACGCTCAGTGCATAGGTAAAACCTGCACAAGCGGCAGCCAGATCGAACGCTGCAGAATCCTTAATGCCCAGCATGTTCTGCACCTGGCAGGCTGAACTCGGGAATGCGTGTGAAGATGAGGTTGTTGCAACAATGATCAAGCCCACGTCGCTTGCGCTAACGCCGGCCATTTCGAGTGCTTTTTCTGCAGCGTGCAGGCCCATTGTGGCCACAGTCTCATCCGGTGCAGCGATACGACGTTCACGAATACCTGTGCGGGTGACAATCCACTCGTCGGAGGTATCCACCATTTTTTCTAAGTCGGCATTAGTCCGAACTTGCACGGGCAAATAGCTCCCCGTACCGAGAATTTTTGTATACATGTACGATCAGTCACTCTTGGGTAATACAGCTTCAAGGCGCGCGGCAATCCGCTGAGGGACCTGCCGCTGCACCGCCTGCACAGCCTGTTCGATAGCAACAGCAAACGCACGCTGGTTTGCTCCGCCATGGCTTTTAATAACGATGCCCCGTAATCCTAACAAACATGCGCCATTATACTGGTCGGGGTTGAGGTGGCTAAAACGCTTTAGCAACTTCTTCTGAACTATCCGTCCCAACCATTTCAACCACCAGGCCTTCTTGCCACCCTCACCGGAGGATTTTAACAGTGACAAAAACATCCTTATTACGCCTTCCATGGTCTTGAGCGTAACATTCCCAACGAAGCCATCACACACCATCACATCCGTCTTACCGGTCAGAAGGTCATTGCCTTCAAGATAGCCGATATAGTTGATTAATGCGGTATTTTTTAAAATAGCTGCGGCTTCGCGGATATTATCCAGCCCTTTGCTTTCCTCTTCGCCGATATTGAGTAAGGCGACGCGGGGGTTACTGATACCCACCACCTGCTCCGCCATTACTGCACCCATCACGGCAAACTGGACCAGCATCGTGCTGTCACACTCAACGTTAGCTCCCAAATCCAGCACCACAGTTTTACTGCGTTGCTGATTAGGCAGAACGCTCATCAGCGCCGGGCGCTCAATGCCATCCAGCGGCTTGACCACCATTTTGGCTAATCCCATCAGAGCACCGGTATTCCCGGCACTGACACATGCCTGTGCCTCTCCGCTTTTGATCAGTTCCAGCGCCACACGCATTGAGCTTCCTTTACTGGCACGTATAGCTTGCGACGCACGCATGTCACTGGCTATTACTGATTCAGCAGGAATTATCCGGATTCGTTCTATTAAAGAAGGATCGGCTTTAGCTAAGAAAGGTGTGATTGCGTCGGGATCACCGACCAGAAGAAGATCTAATTCAGAATTAGAGATCAGTGCCTGCAATGAAGCAGGCACTGTGACGGAAGGACCGAAATCTCCGCCCATTACATCTAACGCGATGGTTAGACGAGTCAAGGTATCGCCTTGCCAGCACTTATCACGTGAATAAGTTGCAGGCAATTATCAGCCGATTACCTTGCGACCGCGGTAGAAACCGTCGGCAGTGATGTGGTGACGCAGGTGAGTTTCACCAGAAGTCTTGTCCACAGACAGAGTGGAAGTGGTCAGAGCGTCATGTGAACGACGCATGCCACGTTTAGAACGGGTTGGTTTATTCTGTTGTACGGCCATGGACCTTACTCCTTAAGTACTTTTCTTTAAACTCGCTAATACGGCAAATGGATTAGGTTTCTCCGCCTCTTCAGGCAGTTTGCCAAATACCATGTCCGCGTCGGACACTTCACAGTGTTCAGATTCATGTACCGGAACGACAGGCAGTGAAAGAATAATTTCGTCTTCAATCATTGCCAGCAAATCGACTTCGCCAAAATCATCGACTTCGATCGGCTCGTACGCTTCCGGTAATGCCTCAGCCTGTTCATCATTCTGGACAGGGCTAAAACAATATGTTGTGTGAACCTGATGTTCAAACGTCTTACCGCATCTCTGGCATTCCAGAGTCACAGCAACATCGGAGTGGCCGGTAATCACAGCCAGGCGCTGATTGTCGATATTAAACGACAATGAGGTTTGTATATCAGAATCCACACTGACCACTGATTGGGCAACTCGCGTAACCTGATCTGCAGTATAGACACCTGTATAGTCTAAACGCTTCTGGGCAGTGCGGACCGCATCAAGGGTCAGGGGTAATTTTACTTTTTGCATAGGGCGCGCATATTAACTTTGTAACGACAGAGAGTCAAAGAAAAAGGCCTCAAAACCGCACCTTTCACCAATATTCGCTTCCGCAGCGGCCGACAGTTTAAAATGTGTGATTCAATAACGCCACGCTTTGTGAAAAAAAAATTATGATGATGTCTTCACCAGAATTACTTTTAGCCTCGACCTCGGTCTACCGGAGAGCATTGCTGGAGAAAACCGGGCTGAAATTTACCTGTGCTTCACCCGATATTGATGAAACCCCTGTGCCCGGTGAAACGCCGGCAGCGCTGGTGCAGCGGCTGGCGCAATCCAAAGCCAGCACGTTGGCCGAAGCCTATCCGCATCATCTGATTATTGGCTCCGATCAGGTCTGCGTGATTGATGGAGATATCACCGGAAAGCCGCACGCCTTCGATAATGCATTCAGGCAGTTGCGGGCAGCCAGCGGCAAAACCGTCACGTTTTATACCGGCCTGAGTTTGTATAGCAGCGATGCAAAAAAAGCGCAGACGTTATGCGAAACGTTTGACGTGACTTTCCGGCCATTAACCGATGAAGAAATTACCGGATATCTACATCGCGAAGAGCCGTACGACTGCGCCGGCAGCTTTAAATGCGAGGGTTTGGGGATTACGCTTTTCGACAGTCTGACGGGGCGCGACCCCAATACGTTAATCGGACTGCCACTTATTGCCCTGCTCTCCTTACTGCGCGGACACGGCATCAATCCGTTACTTTAAAGCCGTTAACTGACAGGCATAAAAAAAGGCGCACCCCGTGCGCCTCTTTATAAGCTGATTTTTTTTAACGGGCGGTCGCTTTGCCGCGTAAAATTTTCAGGCAGTTACGCAGTTTGGCATCCATAGGAGCCTCAATGCGCATGGTTTCACCGCTAGCCGGATGTTCAAAACGCAGCGCAGCCGCATGCAGGAAAAGACGGTTCAGACCCGTTCCTGACAGTTTTGCATCGAAATCACGTTCACCGTAACGATCATCAAAGGCAATCGGATGACCGGCGTGCAGCGCATGCACACGGATCTGATGCGTTCTGCCGGTCACCGGGCTGGCTTTGACCAGCGTGGCAAATTCATAGCGTTCTTCAATTTTGAAGCGCGTTTCAGAAGGCTTACCTTCCGCATTCACCCTGACAACACGCTCACCGCTTTGCAGGATATTTTTCAGCAGGGGGGCCTGGACCACTTTGCAATGCGAAGGCCATTCACCGCGCACCAGTGCCAGGTAATCCTTCTGCATACTTTTAACGCGCAATTGCTCATGCAGGGATCGCAGGGCGGAACGCTTTTTGGCGACCAGCAACACGCCGGAAGTATCACGGTCAAGACGGTGAACCAGTTCAAGGAAGCGTGCTTCCGGACGCAGTGCACGCAGACCTTCAATCACGCCAAAGCTCAACCCGCTGCCACCGTGTACGGCAGTACCGGAAGGCTTATTCAGGATCAGCAGGTGATCGTCTTCATATAAGATGCAATCGGCCAGAGCAGCGACTTTATCCAGCTTCGCGGAAACCGGCGCTTCATCACGCTCTGCCACGCGGACCGGCGGCACACGCACTTCATCACCGGCAAGTAATTTGTATTCAGGCTTAATTCTTTTCTTATTAACCCGCACCTCTCCTTTACGCACGATACGATAGATCATGCTCTTCGGCACACCCTTAAGTATTTTGAGTAAGAAGTTGTCGATGCGCTGACCGGCTTCGTCTTCGGAGATGGGGATTAATTGTACAGTTGGATTCTCAGTTTTCATGGCTCGCGATTCTAAATATCCGGCACGGTTCGCGCCACTGATTTTTATGTGCTTAACTCTTACTTTACCAGTAACAGCCGAGGAAAACCTTTCTATACCCCCTGTTTTTACAGAAAGCGAAAGTTCAGACAATGCGGCACATCTCTCATTGAGGTAAATATCTTACCCGCATGGGAAAAGTCACCTTGCTATCACAGTGCCTGCAATGGAATAATGAAACTACTTTCGGCGTTGTTTCTCTTAAGTTAGGGAAAACGCAGGAATTATAGATTTGCCTGATCGCACAAAAACGCAGCAATGGCGTAAGACGTAATGTGAAATCAAGCAATTAGCGGGCTGCGGGTTGCAGCTTGGCCGGCATACGGAATGAGATCTGTTAACCTAAATTCAGAAGCTATTCCCCTAATAAAAGTGCTGCTTTCATAACGCTGGTGCCTTTAATACAGCAAAAGCAGACTTACCGAAATAATGCGCCCCTATGCAAGCGACAGCCGTGAGGTTGACGATTTGCGAGAAGACTCGGGGCCAACGGTTTATCCGGTCATGAAGTCATTTTGCCCGCAGCTCTGTCAATAATGGAATAATAATGAGTAAGTTACGATGAAAAGAATGTTGATTAACGCGACTCAGCAAGAAGAGTTGCGCGTTGCCCTTGTAGATGGACAGCGGCTGTATGATTTGGATATTGAAAGTCCGGGCCATGAGCAGAAAAAAGCGAACATTTATAAAGGTAAAATCACCCGCATTGAACCTAGTCTGGAAGCGGCATTCGTAGACTACGGCGCAGAACGACATGGTTTCCTCCCTCTGAAAGAAATTTCCCGTGAATATTTCCCTAGCAACTATTCTTCCCACGGCCGTCCAAACATCAAAGATGTTTTGCGCGAAGGTCAGGAAGTTATCGTTCAGGTTGATAAAGAAGAACGTGGAAATAAAGGCGCAGCACTGACGACGTTTATCAGTCTGGCCGGTAGCTATCTGGTTCTGATGCCTAACAATCCACGAGCTGGGGGAATTTCCCGCCGGATTGAAGGTGATGACCGCACTGAACTGAAAGAAGCGCTGTCTTCTCTGCAACTGCCTGATGGCATGGGTCTGATTGTGCGTACTGCCGGTGTCGGCAAATCCGCAGAAGCCCTGCAATGGGATCTGACTTTCCGTCTCAAACATTGGGATGCTATCAAGAAAGCTGCTGAAGGCCGCCCTGCCCCATTCCTGATCCATCAGGAAAGTAACGTTATCGTTCGCGCATTCCGTGACTACCTGCGTCCGGATATCGGCGAAATCCTGATTGATAACCCGAAAATCCTCGACCTGGCAAAAGAGCATATCGCCGCTCTCGGCCGTCCTGATTTCAGCAGCAAAATTAAACCGTACGTCGGTGAAATTCCGCTGTTCAGTCACTACCAGATCGAATCGCAAATCGAATCCGCTTTCCAGCGTGAAGTCCGTCTGCCTTCCGGCGGCTCGATTGTTATCGACAGCACTGAAGCGCTGACCGCTATCGACATTAACTCCGCGCGTGCAACCCGCGGCGGCGATATCGAAGAAACTGCATTCAACACCAACCTTGAAGCCGCAGACGAAATTGCCCGCCAGTTACGCCTGCGTGACCTGGGTGGCCTGATCGTTATCGACTTCATCGATATGACGCCAGTTCGCCACCAGCGCGAAGTGGAAAACCGTCTGCGTGACGCTGTTCGTCAGGACCGCGCCCGTATCCAGATTGGTCGCATTTCCCGTTTCGGTTTACTGGAAATGTCCCGTCAGCGCCTGAGCCCGTCACTGGGTGAATCTACGCACCATATCTGCCCACGTTGCGCAGGTACCGGTACCGTCCGTGACAACGAATCTCTGTCACTGTCGATTCTGCGTCTGATTGAAGAAGAAGCGCTGAAAGAAAACACCAAAGAAGTACATGCCATCGTTCCGGTGCCAATCGCTTCTTACCTGCTGAACGAAAAACGTGAATCGGTAAATGCCATCGAAAAACGTCAAGGTGGTGTGCGTGCGGTGATCGTACCTAACGATCAGATGCAAACTCCGCATTACCATGTTCTGCGTGTTCGTAAAGGCGAAGAAATCTCTGCACTGAGTTACCTGCTGCCTCAGATCCACGAAGCCGAAATGCTGCAACCTTCTGAAGAGTTGCCGGCTGAACGTCGTCGTCCTGAGCAACCTGCGCTGGCTGCATTTGCGCTGCAAAGCGAAGCACCTCCGTCCAGCTTCGAGCAGCCTGTTGTGACTGAAGAACCTGTCAAAACCAGAACAGCCACAGTAAATGCTCCGGCAGCTCCTGTTGCTGAAAAATCAGGTTTTGTCAGCCGTCTGCTGAGCGGGCTGAAGAGCTTGTTCGCACCGGAGCCGCAACAGGAAGTTAAACCTGTTGAAGTACCAAAAGAGACGCCTGAAGCGACTGAAACCGAAAACCGTCGTAACAATGAACGCCGCAACCAGCGTCGTCAGGGTGGACGCCGTGACCGTAACGGTGAACGCGGTGAGCGCAATGACCGCGGTAATCGTGGCGAACGTGGCGAAGGCCGTGACAACAATCGTGATAATCGTGGCGAAGGCCGCGATAACCGCGAAAATAATCGTGAACAACGTGACGATCAGCGTCGTGGCCGTCGTAATCAGGAACCGGTCGTTACCGAAACCCGTAACGAAGAAGTTGAAACTGCCGCTCGCGAAGAACAGCAGCAACAACCTCGTCGTGAACGTTCGCGTCGCCGTTCTGAAGACAAACGTAAACCACAAACTGAAGAGAAAATTCAGGATGCAGTTGCCGTTGAGCAAGTTGTTGCACCGGTTGTTACTGATGAAACTGAGCAGGAAGACCGTCAGCCAGCACAGCGCCGTCAGCGTCGCCAGCTGAATCAGAAAATCCGCTTCGAATCTGAAGAAGTTGATCATGAAGAAGAAGCTGCGGCTCAGTTGCTGATCACCGGTACCCGTCCGGCAGCACCAGCGCCGGCTGTGGTTGCGCAAGAATCTTCTGATGTCGAGCCAGCGAACGCAGCGGACAGCGAAGACAATCAGAATGACAACGCCCGTGAAAACGGTATGCCACGTCGTTCACGTCGTTCTCCGCGTCACCTGCGTGTCAGCGGCCAGCGTCGTCGTCGTTATCGTGATGAGCGTTACCCGACTCAGTCACCAATGCCAATGGCAGGTGCGTTCGTTTCTCCGGAAATGGCGTCAGGCAAAGTTTGGATCACCTATCCGGTGGCCCAGTCTTCTGAATATCAGTCTTCTGAAAACCAGAATACTGAAGCAGAAGCACCTGAAGTTCTGAATCAGCAGGTTGAAATTGCGCAGGCTAATACGCCGGTGATTTCAGAAACTGCAGAAGCTGTTGCTCAGGCAGAAACAGTCGCTGAAGCTGCAAAGCAAGAAGCACCAGCAGATATTACCACCGCAGAAGCCGCACAGCCTGTTGCCGACGAACCTGTATTGGTTGAACCTGCAACGGCTGAACCTGTAGAAGAGACGCCTGTTGTAGAAGTCGCGCCGGAAGCACATGAGCCAACCGTCGTTGAACCGACTGCAGTGCTTGCTGAACCTGAACTTCAGGCCGTTGCGCCAGTCGCAGATCCTGAAGTTCAGGTAGAAGAGAAAGCAGAGCCGGTTGCAGAAGTGAAACCTGCCGTTGAGACAGCACCCGTTGCGCAAGCTCCGGCAGTGACTGAAGCTGCGGTTGTTGCCCCTCGCTTCAAGCATCACGCGACAGCACCTATGACGAAAGCACCAGCACCAAGCTATGTGCCTGAGCCAGCGCGTCAAAGTGACTGGGTTCGCCCGGAGTTCGACTTTGATGGCAAAGGTTCTGCCGGTGGCCACGCAGCAGTAACCACTGCTACTGCGCCTGCCACTAAGCCTGAGATGCCAGCAGAGTAATTCCGCTAAGCCGGTAGCGTCTCAAAACTAAAAACCCGCCTCGGCGGGTTTTTTATTGGTGATAAATCTTACTGAAGAAAAAATCAGGCCAGACTTTTCAGGCGACGAATTGTCAGTTCCTCAAGCTTACCTTCCAGGCTTTTAGCGAAATGCTGGAAATGCTCGGTCTTATTGTGTTGGTTCAACGCATCTTCGGATGCCCAGCGTTCATAGAAAACAAAAGTGCCATCCGTATCCAGATCCTGGTGCAACTCATATTGCAGGCACCCCACTTCCTGCCGGCTTGGCTCAATTACGTCAAGCAATGCTTCTGTCACTTTTGCCCTGAATTCTTTTTTTGCGACAATTGTGGCAACAACTCTGATTTCCATAATGGTTCTCCCGTTATTTTGTCCTGCTTCAGGCACACACCATGAAGCACGATGACTAAAATCTGCCACCACTATGAACCTTTCGATACATTGATTTCAATACGAACTTTATTTAACAGATGCAACACAACGGTTTTACGCTTATTCTTGTTCCCCGCCGTTAATGCTCCCATTACCGCACCTGATCCCAACATCTTGTCTCTCAATGCCGGAGTTTTGCCTGATGACCGCCACACCGCAAGTTTTGAAAATCCGCCGCCCAGATGACTGGCATATTCACCTCCGTGATGACGAAATGCTCAGTACGGTGTTACCTTTCACCAGTGAAGTCTTTGGTCGTGCGATTGTCATGCCAAACCTGACGCCTCCCGTGACGACTGTCGCTGCGGCAATCGCGTATCGTGAACGTATTATGGCCGCGCTGCCTGCCGGGCATAAATTCACCCCGCTGATGACCTGCTATCTGACCGATTCTCTGGATCCCAAAGAAATTGCCAGCGGGTTTGAGCAAGGCGTTTTCACTGCTGCAAAACTCTATCCGGCCAACGCGACCACCAACTCCCAGCATGGGGTTTCGGATGTCAAAGCGATTTATCCTGTGCTCGAGCGCATGCAAAAAATCGGCATGCCTTTACTTATCCACGGTGAAGTCACTCACAGTCATGTTGATATTTTTGATCGTGAAGCCCGTTTCATCGATGAAGTAATGGATCCGGTTCGCCGTCAGTTCCCTGAGCTGAAAATCGTCTTCGAGCACATCACCACTAAAGAAGCGGCTCAGTATGTTCTTTTCGGTAATCAGTATCTGGGTGCAACCATTACGCCACAGCACCTGATGTTTAACCGCAACCACATGCTGGTAGGCGGAGTTCGCCCTCATCTCTTCTGCCTGCCGATTCTTAAACGCAACGTACATCAGGAAGCATTACGTGAAGTCATCGCCAGTGGTGCTGACCGTTTCTTCCTGGGCACGGATTCAGCGCCACACACCAAAGGCCGTAAAGAATCAAGCTGTGGCTGTGCCGGTTGCTTCAACGCACCACTCGCGCTGTCCGCTTATGCCACCGTTTTTGAAGAGATGAATGCACTGCAGAATTTCGAAGCGTTCTGCTCCCTTAATGGTCCGCGTTTCTACGGTTTGCCGCTCAATGAAGATTTCATTGAACTGACGCGCACGTCCGTGACTCAGCCTGAAGAGATTGCCCTGGGTAACGAATCCGTTGTGCCATTCCTCGCGGGACATACCCTGAACTGGAAAGTGACATCGTACTAAATACGATTTCTCCGCACAGTGGCTTGCGCTGATCATGATTTGACTGTATAAATATACAGTCAAATCTATTCGGGAGGTCATATGCGTGTTGAAGTCACAATCGATAAAACCAAGCCTCTGCCTGTTGGCGCGCTGGACGCGTTGTCAGGTGAATTGAGTAAGAGAATTAACAAACAGTTTTCCGACCGCGAAAATAATGTTCAGGTCCGTTATGCCGGAGCAAATAGCCTGTCCGTATTGGGCGGAGCCAAAACTGATCGCGATCTCATCGAAGAAATTTTGCAGGAAACCTGGGAAAGTGCCGACGACTGGTTTTCAAATCAGAATGATGAGTAACACTATGAAATTTCAGCAAACCTATTCATTCTCTCTGCCCTATTTATAATAATCAGGTTTATTAAAACCGCGCCGCAAGGCTATTTCTGTATTTCACCGGGCGTCGCAGTCCGGTTTTTTATTCCATTCGAATGCATAAATCACACGTCTGCGAAAAAATAATTTAGGTTATTCTTCGGATTATTCTGCTGAATAATTAATCGACACAATTTATTTACAATTAAATACTCTTAAATCTCACCATAAAACGATTTAACTGTTTATACTGAAACAGCTCACCTGATAATGAGCCGCATTGATCCTCAGATAGTCACTCACGTCAGTCACTACAATATAAGGGGTCTATATGGACAGAAATGATGAAGTTATTCAGACACACCCGCTTGTTGGTTGGGATATCAGTACCGTCGACTCTTATGACGCCATGATGATACGTCTTCATTACCTGTCTTCAAAAGACCAGACACCCGAGGATGCTCAGGTAGACAGAACCTTGTGGTTAACTACCGACGTTGCCCGGCAACTGATCAACATTCTCGAAGCCGGCATTGAAAAGATAGAATCTAATGAGTACGAATACAGTGATCACCGAAAACATTGATTTTAATCTGCCAGTCTGAGGCACCAGCGATTTCATCCTGGTGCCTTTTTCTTTGCCCCTGCTCTGCTTGCCTTCACCGCCGTAAACTCTCTATCATGCCTGTAGCCTATTTGTTAAAAACTCACCTCAGGAATTTTTAAATATGGATTACGATCTCATCATCGTCGGCAGCGGCTCAGTCGGTTCCGCGGCTGGCTACTACGCCACCCGTGCCGGATTGAAGGTGCTGATGATAGACAGTTCGATGCCGCCCCATCAGGCAGGCAGCCATCACGGTGAAACCCGCCTGATCCGCCATGCTTATGGTGAAGGCGCACGCTATGTTCCTATGCTGCTCAGGGCACAGACGTTGTGGAATGAACTGGCAGAACTGAGCGGCGACAAAATTTTTCATCGCAGCGGCGTGCTTAACATTGGCCCTGAGGATTCTGAATTTATTGGCAATGTGAAACACAGTGCACAAACATATCATCTGAACACGCAAAATTTGAGCGCCGCTGAGATCCGCGATAAATGGCCTTTATTCACGTTGCCTGACGGATACGCGGGTGTATATGAGCCTGATTCCGGGTATCTGCAAAGTGAAATGGCGGTCACCGCTTACATTCGCCTGGCACGGGAAGCGGGATGCGGTCAGTTGTTTAATTGCCCCGTTGAAAGTATTCAGTGGCATGAAGACAGCGTTGAGGTCACGACGGCGGACGGTGTCTACAGTGCTGCAAAACTGCTGTTGTCGGCGGGTACCTGGGTCACCAGGATTCTGCCTGAATTGCCGGTTAAACCTCTTCGTAAAGTTTTCGCCTGGTTCCATGCAGATGGCCGTTATAGTGAGGAAAATCACTTCCCTGCATTTACGCTTGAGACGCAGCAAGGCGATCAGTATTACGGTTTTCCGTCAGTCAAGGATGCCCTGAAACTTGGAAAACACAACGGTGGCCAGTGGATCACAAAACCGGAGGAACGGTCACCTTTTGGAAAAATCAGTCAGGATGGCACAGAATCCTTCAATTTCTTCCGACATTTCCTGCCGGGTGTTGGCGTCAGTCTGCGCGGTGCATCATGCACTTACGATATGACTGAGGATGAAGATTTCATTATAGATACACTACCTGATCGGAAAAATACGCTGGTTATTTCAGGGTTAAGCGGTCACGGGTTCAAATTTGCCAGCGTATTGGGTGAAATCGTTACTCACTTTGCTAACAATCATCCTATTCCTTTTGATCTCCAACCTTTTTCTCTCTCAAGATTCAGTTAATGTAAAAATGTTTCAACCATCGTTAATTTTTAACGATGGTTGTCTTTATATTTCTGTAAGAATTATTTCTAATTTCGCTTTGAACGAGATCAATAGTCTGGTATTTCCGAATTGACAGCATTATAGAAAAAAAACTATGCTAGCCGCAGAAATCACAGGAGTGGTTTCCATCGCGTAATGACACGCATGACAAGGACGTGACATGAAAATCTCAATTATTGAACCCTGTGGCTTTACCCGATTAGGAATTTTCTCTTATCTGGTTGAAAATAATAATCTCGATATTATTGATACGGTGAATGTATCGCAGGCATTAGACTCGATCCCTGATTTTCAGCCCGACATCATCTTAGTAAACATGACGAAGTATTGTCACAACTCCGAATTGTCTGAAGAATTAAAAACCTTCTTCGATTTCCGGCACGGTGCACGTATATACTGTTATATTGATGCGAATTATCCCGATTGTGATACACCGATTCCGATTACCCGCGAAGTATTTATTCTTAACAAACAATCACTGACGTCATTATTACGAGACATAGCTTTAGATCCGCAATCGTTTATGCCGGATAATAATTTCAAGATCCCCAGAGCCTTGTTCAGCGATCAGGAAATTCTGGTGATGAGTTACTGGATGTCGGAGATGCCTAACTACCGCATCGCCAGAAAATTGAATATCAGCAGCCGTACGGTCTATGTCCATAAGCGTCATCTGGCGCAAAAAATAAAAGTCCGTAACCGTCTGGAGTTCTGTTTCGTTTATAACCTCATCAAGTATATGTTCTGGCCGATTGATGATATTTCCGCAACGCCCGTCAGTCGTCAGATTAAAGATGATCTTCAGCAGATTTACAAAATTTATAGTTAAGCCAACCTAACGGCTAATACCCTGTCCAGTCAGGGTATTAGGTGGGCTTATCAATGCTATTCTCCGCTTTAAATTCCCCGTTTTAAGCTTCCCTTTTAATGTCCATGACAGGCTGGTTGCACTCTGCCCGCGGAGGGATACAATAAACTCACCGTTAGCAGACTAATTTTGAGTGGCCTCACAATATGACTGAACATACATCTGACGACGCAACTCCGGCGGAGATCACTGAAACATTGCTTTCGGTGATACGGCTGATGCGTAAACAGGTCGATGCCGCCATGTCCGCTCAGGGGCTTTCTCTGGCACGCGAAAAACTGCTGACAGCGATAGCCCAGGAAGGAACCTGCCGTCCGGCTGAGCTGGCCAATGTTCTCCAGCAATCTCCACGTACGATTACAGATGCGATAGATGCGATGGACAGAGATGGGTTACTGGTGCGTCGTCGCCATCCTACTGACCGCCGTTCACAATTGCTTGAGCTGACAGAGGCCGGCAAACAGGCGCTGGCACAAGTAAAAAAACCTAAGCAGAAAGCCATCGACAGATTGTTTGACGGGCTTGATTTAGCCGCCCGTCAGCAATTACTGATATCGCTGCAAAGCATCGAAACCCTCGCTCAACAAATAGAAGAGCAAAACTGAATTTAGCGTTTCAGCGGTCCGTCGCCCAGCAGGACGGCAATTTTGTGACCCGCTGCGGTCGGCTCCAGTGCGATTTTAAGCACAATGGTCAGCGGTACAGACAACAGCATTCCCACCGGTCCCATCAGCCATCCCCAAAAAATCAAGGATACGAACACCACCAGCGTCGAAAGTCCGAGCCCGCGGCCAAGAATTTTCGGATCAATAATGCTGCCAAAAAGCAGATTGATCAGGATATACCCGCCGGTCAGAATCAGACCTTCACTGAAGCCATTGAACAAAAATGCCTGAATGATGGGCGGAATTGCCGCGATAAAGGAACCAATGTTGGGGATATAGTTGAGCGCAAAAGCCAGCATTCCCCAGAGAAAGGCAAACCTGATCCCCATCACGGCCAGCAGCGCCCACACAGCCAGACCGGTCACCACGCTAATCAAGGTTTTGATCACCAGATAACGGGTTACGCTGTCGAGTGCACGCTGAACATTCGCCATGCCTTTGCCCGGATCTTCGGACATTTGCTGCACCTTATAGGGCAGTTGCGGAACTTCAAGCAGCATAAAGGCGACAGTCATCAGCAGTAAAAATAAACCTGCCATGGCATTGGAAAGATAGCTGATAAGCTTGCTGACCAGATTGAGCATGACGGCCGGATCGATATATCCGGCCAGTTGTTCGGGAGTTAATGAAAGTTCTGACCAGTGGAACCAGGCATCAATTTCGATCAGCTTTGCTGCAATCAGCCCGCGGTACTGCGGCAATGTACGGGCAAACTCATTCAGGGTCATCAGCAGTTTGGTGGTCAGGAAAACCATCAGACATACCGTCAGGGTCGCAACCAGTAATACAGCGAGTGCCCGGGGCACCCGCCATTTTCCCAGTAAGACAATCAGCGGATTAAGCACGAAAGCCAGAAACAGCGCCAGAATGAAGGGCACAATGATATCTGCTGCCGATTTAATGCCCGCAAATATCACCACCAGCATCGCCATCATCACGACGATCCTCAGGCCCTGAGTTGTCACCATTGTCTTACGCAAATTTCTTTCCCTCATGCCTTTAGCGGGATTTCGTCCACTCGCGTAAACGCTGAATATGAACATACAACGCGGGGATAAACAGGATCCCCACCGTCGTGGACAGCAACATTCCGCTAAACACTGTGACACCGATAATATGACGGCTCATCGCCCCTGCTCCTGACGCCATCACCAGAGGTAACACGCCCAGAATGAAGGAAATGGCCGTCATCATAACGGCACGGAAACGCTGTTTCGCCCCTTCCTGCGCGGCCTCACGGACGGATGCCCCTTCTTCCCTGCGCGCTTTGGAGAACTCGACGATCAGAATGGCATTTTTCGCAGCCAGTCCGATGAGCAACACCATGCCAATTTGAGCATAGACATCGTTACTTAATCCCGCTAAATGCAGACCGCCTATAGCGCCGAATACTGCAAAAATTACCGAAATCATTACTACCAGCGGAATGCTCCAGCTCTCGTATTGTGCCACCAGGAACAGATAGGCAAACAGAAGTGCCGCGGCATAGATAAGGATTGCCTGCCCTCCGGCCTGAATTTCCTGCAATGACATCCCGCTCCATTCATAGCCATATCCTGCCGGTAACTTTTCACTGAGGATATTTTCCATCTGCGCCATCGCTTCACCGGAACTGACGCCCGGCGCTGCCGCCCCGCTCACCGCCAGTGACGGAAACTGGTTGTATTGCGTAATAAAGGGCGCACCCAGTGATGGCGTCAGCTCCACCAGTTTCCCAAGGCTGACCAGTGAACCGTTATCACTGCGTACCGTAAGTGTTGAAATCTGATCAGCACGCTGACGATCTTCCATTTCATTTTGCATCTGCACGTTGAACAAACGGTTATTCTTGATGAAATCGCTGACATTTACGCCGCCCAAAGAGGTCTGTAATGTCGAGAAAATCCGGCCAACGGGCACCTGCATCATTGCGGCACGGTCGCGATCCACACTTAAGGCAATTTCCGGTACCGAGGCGCTGAAGGTGGTGAACACACGGCTCAGTTGCGGATTTTGATTAGCTGTCTGGATTATCGATCGTCCAATTTCTGCCAGTTCCTGCGGAGATTGTCCCTGCAATGCCTGAAGGCGTAAATCCATTCCGGAAGCGGTTCCCAGGCCGGAGATGGCCGGCGGATTTATCGCCATGATCATCGCGGAAGGAATGCCCGCCATTGCAGGTTGCAGACGACCGATCACCTGATCCACTGCGCTGCGCTCGCCCCAGGGTTTGAGCAAAACAATACCGAATGCAGTATTCGGCGCACTGCCGCCGCTCATCAGGCTAAAACCGCTGATGGCGATCACATCTTCCACCGCAGGGTCGTTCTCCAGAAGGGTCTGCATCTGGCCAAGCACGGCATCAGTCCGGTTCAGGGACGCGCCATCTGGCAGCTGCACATTCACGAAAAAGTAACCCTGATCTTCATCCGGCAGAAAAGATTTGGGCAGGCTGTTGTAGCCCCACACACAAGCGCCGGTAATGACCAGCACTGTCACCACGCTGGTCAGCACATGTTTACTCAGACCCCCGGCGGCTTTGACATAACTATCACGCACGCTGTCCAGCCCCTGATTAAAGAGGTGGAAAATGCGGGCGGGTTTCTCAGGGCGAGGTTTGAGCAGCGTCGCACACAGTGCAGGTGTCAGCGTCAGCGCATTGATACTGGAAAGCACCACCGCCGCCGATAACGTAACGGCAAACTGACGATACAGGGCACCGGTAATGCCCGGTAAAACCGCAATCGGGACAAATACCGCCAGCAGAACCACGGTCGTCGCAATTACCGGCCCTGCAATTTGTTTCAGGGCTTTGCGGGTGGCGGCAACACGCCCGAGTGACGGGTCTTCCATCATCAGACGCTCGACGTTTTCTACCACCACGATGGCATCATCGACCACCACCGTCAGTGCCAAAATAATGGCGAACAAACTCAGCGTATTGGCGGAGTAGCCAAAGGCATACAACACAGCAAATGTACCGAGCAAAGAAACCGGAATGGTCAGAGCGACGATGAATGTCGCCCGCAAGCTTTGCAGGAATAAATAAACAATTGTCAGAACAACGATAAAAGTCAGCACCAGTGAGACAGCGATTTCATCCAGCGTAGCGCTGACAAAGCGGGTCGAGTCGAATTTAATTTCATAGATAAGGTCGTCAGGGAAATTGCGTGCCTGACGCGTCATCTCTTCACGCACCGCATTGGCCACATTCAGGGCATTCGCCCCTGGCGCGGGATATACAGACAGGAACGCAGAGGGCGTCTGATTCAGTGTGGCATTGACCTGATAATCCTGCGCGCCCAGTTCGATGCGGGCGACATCCCGCAGACGAACCGTTCCGCCATTGGCGTTCTTGCGCACAATGATATTGCCGAATTCTTCCGGTGAACTCAGACGTCCGGCACCGCTGATGGTCAGGGTTTGCTGTTGCATTGAAGGACTGGGTGACGCGCCAATCTGTCCGGCAGCGGCCTGTACGTTTTGCTCGCGGATAGCCGCGCTGATTTCAATACTGCTGACATCCAGCGCTTCCATTTTGTTCGGATCCAGCCAGATACGCATACTGTAATCACGCGAACCGAAAACCCTGACATCACCCACGCCATCAACACGCGCCAGCGCATCACGCAGCTGAATGCTGGCAAAGTTACTGATAAATAATTTGTCGTGCGTATTCTTTGGGGACAGAAGGCTTATCCCCATCAGGATATTAGACGCCTGTTTGCGTACCGATACGCCAGTACTCAGCACTTCCGGCGGAAGGCGCGAGCTGACCTGAGAAATACGGTTCTGGACTTCCACGGCCGCCGTATCCGGGTCGGTGCCACTGGCAAAGGTTATGGTCAGCGTGTAGCTGCCGTTATTGCCGCTGTTCGACGACATATACAGCATATTACTGACGCCATTGACCTGCGCTTCAATCGGTGCGGCGACGGATTCCGCCACATCGCGCGCGCTTGCACCGGGATAGGTGGCGCTGACCGAAACCACCGGAGGCGTAATATCAGGATACTGCTCAACCGGGATAACCTTCAGTGCAACGGCACCAATCAGCGCCGTCACCAGTGCAATCACCACCGCAAAACGGGGTCTTTTGATAAATTGCTGAAGCATCGTTGTTCCTTAACCTTTCTTAGCAGCGACGGCTGAGACGTCAGAAGCGTCCCGTACACTGACCTTCATACCTGGCTGAACCCGTTGCAGGCCTTCCGTTACGACACTTTCGCCGCCCTGCAATCCTTCAGCCACGAAATAGCCATGAGAAGTTTGTGCGCCAAGCCGGACAGGACGCGCCTCGATGCGCTGCTCAGCATTCACCAGCAGAACAAAATATCCTGTCGCGTTTTGCTGCAGGGCCTGTGCCGGCAATACCGGCAACTGCTCTCCTGCACGCGGCTGCGCGGTGACATTAACTGTTCCGCCTGGCAATAAACGATGCTCAGGATTGGCGACCGTCAGCCTGACCGGCAAAGTCCCCGTTTGGGCCTCGATGCGGTTCCCCAATGACTCGAATACCGGGGTTTTCATATAAGGTGAGCCATCCGATAAGCGCAGAGAGAGCGCCATATGGGTGTCAGAAAATGCCTGCCCGAGGTCACCACTGGTGTGCGTGGCGCTCAGAACATCCCGTTCGTTGACCGAAATCACCACACGAACGGGATCAAGTTGCACAATTTCCGTCATCACTCCGCTGGCCGGGCTGACCAGACTGCCGGTATGAAAATGACTCACGCCAATGCGTCCGGAAATAGGTGCGGTGATACGGGTGTAACTGAGCTGGAGTTCCTGCGTTTTCAGTGCAGCCTGCGCTTGCGCCACGGCTGCGCGGGCGGTATTACGTGCGGCGAGCGCGGTATCGACATCGGACTGACTCACCGTGCGCGCATCCCCCAGCCGTTGAATACGGTTCAGATGTGTCTGGGCGTGGCGCGCAGTGGCATTGGCACTGTCCAGTTGCGCCTTTGCCTGAGCTACGGCAGCCTGATGCAGGGCCGGTTCGATTTCATACAGCAGATCCCCGGCATTCACGAACTGCCCTTCTTCAAAGGCGCGGCGTGCAATAAATCCTTCCGTCCGGCTGGTGATATTCACCGCCTGAACCGCCTCAAGACGTCCGAGATAAGTACGGCCGGCACCGTCAGCCTGGGTTTCGAGGGTGGCAGTGGTCACCACGGCCAAAGGCTGCTCAGCCTGAACGACCTGCGGGGCGATGAATAATGTCAGCAGTACCGGAATGGCGGCAAAACGTTTTGTTGCAGTAAACCGTTTTGTTGCAGTAAACATAGTGTCACTCTCCATGTGATGCCGGATGCCGCTCTCTTTGAATTCAGGGAAAGAAACCTCATCAGGAAACATCAAATATAAGACAATAAAAATATTCCTAATTGGAATTAAAAAGGATTATAAATATCATCCGATCACATAAGCTGATCTCGATCAGGTCTGAACAAAACCCTAAAAGTCTTTACGATTTATTTAAGAAACGTTGAGTCTTTCCGACATAAACACTGCGTAATTGCAGACTATTAGCCATTCCAGAAACCTGAAACAAAAAACATTCGATATTATTAATCACTGTTGAAACTAATATTTTTACTCAAATTTTTAGAAGAAAAGTAAACTTTACCGTCGATGACAAAAACTGACAAACCCTTGCCAGGTCTGCCTTGCACTAAAAACCCCGTAATCCCGCGCGGATAAAACGAAAGCATTGAATAAGATCATGTTAAAAACATCAAAAATAATGAAAGAGTAAAATTAATCGTCTCTTTTGGAAATAATAGTTTGCCAGAATGTTTCTAAATGTTTAATTTCCAGAAAAAGCCGCTATTGAGATTGCCCGTTTATGTTGTGGAAAAATACGCCCGTCCGGTTTGGTCATATTTCTGTAATGCTGCACTGGATTATTGCACTGGCCGTATACGGATTATTTGCACTGGGATTATGGATGGTCGGACTGGGATATTACGACACCTGGTATCACCGTGCGCCGGAAATACATAAAAGTATTGGCGTGCTGGTGTTTATTGCCATGATATTTCGTCTGGCCTGGCGATTTATTTCGCCGCCGCCTGCGCCTCTTGAAAGCTATAGCGCGAAAACCCGGATCGGCGCGTGGCTTGCCCATGTCCTGTTATTTATCGGGTTGTTCGGCATTCTTATCAGCGGTTATCTCATTTCGACGGCGGAAGGCCAGGCCGTCAGCGTCTTCGGCTGGTTTGAACTTCCTGCGACGCTGTTCGGATTGAATCAGCAGGCGGACATTGCAGGCACCCTGCATCTGTGGCTGGCGTGGGGCATTGTGATTGTCTCGGGGTTCCACGCCCTTGCCGCACTTAAACATCATTTTATTGACCGCGACAGTACCCTGACACGCATGCTGGGGCGCTGATGCGGTTAACGTTCTGCTCTTTACTTAAGTTGTTCACATTATGGATAAACGGAGAATAACCATGTTAAAAAAAACCACACTCGGCCTGACGCTGGCATCCCTGTTACTGGCCGCCGGTTCTGCCACCGCCGCAAATTACAAAATTGATAAAGAAGGCCAGCACGCCTTTATCGAATTCCGTATTAAACATTTAGGTTACAGCTGGCTCTACGGCAGCTTTAACGATTTCGACGGTGGATTTACTTTTGACGAGAAAAATCCGGCGGCGGATAAAGTGAATGTGACCATCAACACCACCAGCGTGTTTACCAATCATGCCGAACGTGACAAACATCTTCGCAGCGCTGAATTCCTGAATGTCGGCAAACATCCGCAGGCAACGTTTACATCAACGTCAGTGAGAAAAGAAGGTGAGGCTCTCGAAGTCACCGGTGACTTCACGCTCAACGGCGTCACCAAACCGCTGACCCTGCAGGCCAAATTGCTCGGTCAGGGCAAGGATCCGTGGGGCGGCTATCGCGCCGGTTTTGAAGCAGCAGGCACTATCGCGCTGAAGGATTACGGGATCACCACCGATCTGGGTCCTGCGTCTCAGAATGTGGAGCTGATTATTTCCGTGGAAGGTGTGCAGGAGAAGTAATTCAAATTCACTGCGCCAAAAAAAGCCCTGAACAGCAAATGCCATTCAGGGCTTTTTGTCAGTCCGACGTCAGTCAGTCGTTTTCCGGAGCCGGTATATGCATGGTGGTTTGCAACAAGCCTTTAGACTTATTGAAAATCTTAATGCCATTTTCACGGCCAGCGCGCAGCGCACGCTGTTCTTCCACCGGCAGCTTCAGTTCGGTCATACAGATTTCGCTGCAACAACCGTCAAACTTCGCCGCACACGTCGGGCACTGAATAAACAACAGATGGCAGCCGTCGTTTTTGCAGTTGGTATGGTTGTCGCACGCTTCGCCACACTGGTGGCAATGCGCGATCACGTCATCAGAGATGCGCTCACCCATGCGTTCATCAAAGACAAAGTTTTTGCCTTTAAATTTGACCGGTAAACCCTGCTCTTTCGCACGGCGTGCATATTCGATAATGCCGCCTTCAACGTGATACACATTCTTGAAACCGTTATGCAGCATGTAGGCGCTGGCTTTTTCACAGCGGATCCCCCCCGTGCAATACATCACGATTTTTTTGTCTTTGTCTTCTTTAAGCATATCAACGGCCATTGGCAGCTGATCGCGGAAGGTATCCGATGGCACTTCTATCGCTTTGTCAAAATGTCCCACTTCGTATTCGTAGTGGTTGCGCATATCAACAAACAACGTGTCCGGATCGTCAATCATGACGTTGACCTGTTCGGCTTTCAGGTACTCACCCACGTTTGAAGGATCGAAAGAATCATCATCAATCCCGTCCGCCACGATACGGTCACGCACTTTGAGACGCAGCACCCAGAAGGATTTACCGTCATCTTCCAGCGCCACGTTCAGACGAATTTGGTCCAGCGCCGGATGGCTGGAAAACAGCTCGGTTTTAAACGCCTCAAACTGACTCTGCGGAACACTGATTTGTGCGTTAATTCCTTCTTTTGCCACGTAAATACGACCAAACACGTTAAGACGCGTCAGGCTGACATACAAAGCATCACGGAAGGTTTTCGGATCTTCGAGCTGGAAATACTTATAAAAAGAAACTGTGGTGCGTGGCTCGGTTTCAGCCAACATGCGCGCCCTGAGTTCCTCATTAGAAATACGGTTATGTAACACTGGCATGGTGTACGTTCCTGTCTTTCAGGGGAATTTAACTATTGGATACCGAATAGCTACTTTTGAAGCGGCAAGATTATACATTAAAGCAACAACGAGGACATCTTCCGTTGCAAATTCATCCGAAGAAAAACACCTGCTGTTCATTGCCCATGTTTTAAATGCGATAACCTATTCTTAGATGTTACCCATCCCGGTGAACTCTTCACTACGCTGAATTTTAAGGGGCATGAAATATGAGTAAGCTTTTTGAACCGATTTCCTTAGGCAAGCTGACGCTGGAAAACCGCATTGTGATCGCACCAATGTGTCAGTATTCCTCCGATGAGGGAAAAGCCACAGCCTGGCACCATGCCCATCTGGGTCAGTTGTCCTTCTCCGGTGCAGGTCTGCTTATCCTTGAAGCCACTGCCGTGGAAGCCGCAGGACGTATTTCTGCCGAGGATTTGGGGTTATGGGACGATGCCACTGAAGCGGCGATGAAAGATCTGATTACCGGACTGCGCGCCAACAGCAAAATGCCGCTGGGTCTGCAACTGGGACACGCCGGTCGCAAAGCTTCCTGCGCTGCACCGTGGAACGGTGGCGCGCAAATCCCAAAATCTGCCGGCGGCTGGCAAACTGTCGCACCTTCCGCTGTTGCCTTTACAGAGGGCACTGAAGCACCTGAGGCGATGTCTCTGGCACGTATTGATGAGCTGAAAAAAGCGTACGTGGAGACTGTCCGTCGCGCTGATCGTCTGGGCTTTGACTTGCTCGAACTGCACGGTGCTCATGGTTATCTGCTGCATCAGTTCCTGTCACCGCTTTCTAATCAGCGCACGGATCAGTACGGTGGCTCACTGGAAAACCGTATGAGACTGCTGCTGGAAATCTTCCAGGAAATCCGTGCCGAATTCCCGGCTGAAAAACCGATTGGTGTGCGTATTTCTGCCACTGACTGGGTGGACGGGGGCTGGGATCTGGAGCAATCCATTGAACTGGCTAAAGCGCTGGATAAACTGGGTTGCAGCTATATTCACGTCTCCAGCGGTGGCCTCAGCCCGCATCAGAAAATCGCCGTTGGCCCGAACTATCAGGTGCCTTTCGCTGACGGCATCAAGCGCTATGTGAAAATGCCGGTGATCGCCGTAGGACTTATCACCGAACCGGAGCAGGCTGAAGCCATTATCGGCACCGGTCAGGCAGATATGATTGCCCTCGCACGTGGCATTTTATACAACCCGCGCTGGCCGTGGCATGCCGCAGCGAAGCTGGGTGCCAAAGTCTCGGCTCCGAAACAGTACTGGCGCAGTGAGCCTCACGGGCTGAAAGGTCTGTTCCATTCGGAATAATCCCTCAGTCACAAAAGCACAACAGGCAGCCTTCAGGGCTGCCTGTTGAATTGACAAAAAACGTTTCTCTACTGATATTTGATGCCATGGATACCGTGGCAAAACGGATGAGTACATAAAAAAACCACATTGTTTTCCATTCACCCAATCCATAAGTAAAATGAGGTATTAGTGCCGTGAATTTTCACCTCATACAAAAAAAATGCCACAATGTTGCACTTTGCTGCAAATAATTACGAACAACCTTTATTCCCATAGAAATATGGATGTATTTCCGTGGCAGGCTGCTGCACTAGACAGAGCTTATAAACTTTCTACTTCGATCGATTGACGCAGAGAATCTATGACTCAGGTACCGACTTTTAACCTTTCGTTGCTGCACCCACGCTACTGGATCACCTGGCTTGGTCTGGGGTTGCTGTATGCGCTGGTCTTATTACCTTATCCGGTCATTTATCGACTTGGCACCGGACTGGGCCGCTTCTCTATGCGTTTTCTCAAGCGTCGCTATAAAATCGCGCAGCGCAATATCGAGTTGTGCTTCCCGGATATGCATCCGGAACAGCTTGAAGATATGGTGGTTAAAAACTTTGAATCCGTGGGAATGGGCTTATTTGAAACCGGCATGGCCTGGTTCTGGCCGGACTGGCGTATCGAGCGCTGGTTCAAAGTCAGCGGTCTGGAGCATATCCAACACGCACGTGACAACAAACAGGGCGTGCTGCTGATTGGCGTGCATTTCCTCACACTGGAGCTGGGAGCCCGCATTTTCGGCATTCACAATCCGGGCGTGGGCGTTTATCGTCCGCACGACAATAAACTGATGGACTGGATCCAGACCAAAGGGCGTATGCGTTCGAATAAAGGTATGCTCGATCGCAAAGATCTCAAAGGCATGATCCGTAGTCTCAAGCAGGGCGATATCATCTGGTATGCACCGGATCACGACTACGGCCCGCGTGCCAGCGTATTCGTCCCTTTCTTTGCAGTGGATAAAGCCGCCACCACCACCGGCACCTACCTGCTGGCGCGAATGGGCAAACCGGCCATTATCCCGTTCACCCCGCGCCGTCTGCCGGGGGGAAAAGGCTATGAGATGATCATTCATCCTCAGGTGGCTGACTTCCCGCTGGATGATGAAGTTGTCGCCGCGACCTATATGAATAAAGTGGTGGAGGATGAAATCCGCCAGGCGCCGGAGCAATACATGTGGCTTCACCGCCGCTTCAAAACGCGCCCGCAAGGGGAACCGTCGCTCTATAAAGCGCTCAGAGATTAACGTACAAAACCGGCGGGCTCAGCTTCTGCCGGTTTTTTGATTTGCTTCGACAGTTTTTTTGACAGACATCTTCAAACTTATCAGATTTTATCCCATCCCGTTTAGGCCAATACTCTCTGCATAATTTCTTCACGTGATTACTCCGCTGATTTTGGAGCCGCGTGCCCCCTGCCCGCTTCCGGGCATGTTACCTTCAAAAGGAACACATTATGTTGGCTAAACTGAACGCTTCTTTTACCCGCGCCATTGATCATCAGGATTTCGGTAAGCTGCTGTTACGTTTGACTTTTGGTATTCTCATTTTATTTCACGGCGTGGCTAAAATGGAAAACGGCGTTGGCTGGATTGCCCAGATGTTACAAGCTGAAGGCCTGCCTGGTTTCATCGCCTATGGCGCTTACATTGGCGAAGTAATAGCTCCGGTGCTGATTATCCTAGGTATTTTCACCCGCCCTGCTGCGCTGGTGATGGCCTTCAATATTTTAGTCGCTGTGTTCCTGGTAGTGGCCGGCAAGTTCTTTACCATCACGGAAGTCGGTGCATGGGGTCTGGAAGGTGAAGCCATGTACTTCTTCGGTGGTCTGGTGATCATGTTCCTGGGCAGTGGTCGTTACTCCATTATGAAGAACGAAGCCCTGCGTTAATCGTTCCTTTTTTTGCGTCATCCTGGTCAGTTATTAAATCTGTGTCTGTCGCGGCCAGCTTCGTTGCTGGCCGTTTTTTTTGGATTTTTCCCCCTTGGTTTGATCTTCTTTACTCCACCGATTTTCTTAAACCTGTATATTCGTTCTTCTTGTTACAGTTCATTAACATCATTGAAGTGAATGATAATTAGGCGCATAATTATCAAGCCAATTGATTGTTACTTGTGCTCTGCCTTGTTTCGTCTGTCATTCCAGAGCGAACCTGACCTCTTTTTTCGGTATTTTATGACTCCGGCACCTGAACCTGAAATCGCACCAGATCCTATAAACTGGAAACGTAATCTGTATGTCGCCTGGATTGGCTGCTTCCTGACCGGTGCCGCATTCAGCCTGATCATGCCGTTCCTGCCCCTGTATATAGAAACCCTCGGTGTGACCGGCCATGAGTCCCTGAATATGTGGTCGGGGCTAGTTTTTAGTATTACCTTCCTGTTCTCCGCTATCGCTTCACCTTTCTGGGGCGGACTCGCTGACCGTAAAGGTCGAAAGATCATGCTGCTGCGTTCCGCGCTGGGCATGGCCATTGTCATGGCGCTGATGGGCTTCGCACAAAATATCTGGCAATTTCTGATCCTGCGCGCGCTCCTCGGGCTTCTTGGCGGATTCGTCCCTAATGCCAATGCGCTGATCGCCACCCAAATTCCGCGCAATAAAAGCGGCTGGGCGCTGGGCACGTTGTCAACCGGTGCTGTCAGCGGCGCACTGATCGGCCCGCTGGTCGGGGGATTGCTCGCCGACAGTTACGGTTTACGTCCTGTATTCTTCATTACCGCCTGCGTGTTATTCCTGTGTTTTCTGATGACGCTGTATTTCATCCGCGAGCAGTTCGTGCCAGTGAACAAAAAAGACATGCTCAACCGTAAGCAAGTTTTCGCTTCGCTGAAAAATCCCAAGCTGGTGTTATGTCTGTTCGTCACTACGTTGATCATTCAGATTGCGACCGGTTCAATTGCGCCGATACTGACGTTGTATGTCCGTGAACTGGCGGGTAATACGCAGAACCTGGCGTTTATCAGCGGGATGATTGCCTCAGTGCCAGGTGTTGCTGCGTTGATGAGTGCGCCCCGTTTGGGCAAACTTGGCGACCGGATTGGACCGGAGCGCATTCTGGTGGCGATGCTGGCGCTGTCAGTGTTCCTCCTGATCCCCATGGCTTTTGTCCAGACGCCGTTACAACTGGGTATTTTGCGCTTTCTGCTGGGGGCCTGTGATGGCGCACTGCTTCCCGCCGTGCAGACGTTACTGATTTATAACTGCACCAATCAGGTTGCCGGACGCGTATTCAGCTACAACCAGTCTTTCCGCGATGTGGGGAATGTCACCGGTCCGTTATTGGGAGCCGCGGTCTCCGCCAGTTACGGCTTTCGTACGGTATTTTTCGTCACGGCGATGGTCGTGCTGTTTAATGCGGGATATTCGTACTGGTGTCTGCAACGCCGGCCTAAACAGGCGATGGCAGACTAGTGCCTGACAGGCGTCGCAGGAGTTATTCTGATGCTTGCCTCTAGACGGTCCAGTCACGCAGAGCCAGAACCACGCGATAACCATCAATATCCTCAAAGGTTTTACCACATTCATCCCAGTAGGGATTAAACGAAGGCACGGCGATAAAGCCCGCTTTTGACATCAGCTCGCACTGCCTCTGCCACTCCCCGTTATCCGGGATATAGAACACCAGGAGGTTGTCCGGTGTCGGCGCCCGTCCTGCCGATGTACCGTGGTGATGCGTGAATTCAAGGTGGTAATGGTGATGCGGATGCCCCACCAGCACGCCGTCAAATCCCTGATGATCGCTAAAATTCCCGATCACCCCGAAACCCAGCCCCTCACAATACATCCGCACTAACGGCTCAAGATTATCCGTCGGACGCGCCACCCGCAGAACTGCCTGTCGTGAAACCATTTGCACCCTCTTTACTTGTATCTGATGAAAGTCACCGGCAAGAAATTGAGAATAGCAGAAAAAAATCCGACTGATTTGGTCTGAAAACTTGCATCCTGTCAGTTATCGACAACAATCATTTAATCAGGTTTTTCACTGTCAGATGGTCGTTACTTGTTCATTAATAACGCTATTTGCTACACCCCCTATTTTCCTTTCAACTCAGGAGACAACAATGAGCATGTACGCAACGCTTGAAGAAGCTATTGATGCCGCCCGCGAAGAATTTCTCGAAGCTGCGCAAGACAGGATCCAGGGCGATGAAGAGCCCGTTCCGGATCAGTTCAACCTGCAAAAGTACATCATGCAGGATGGCGATATCATGTGGCAGGCAGAATTTCTCACCGGTGAAGGCGAAGCTGTCGACGCACTGACATTCCGCAGCGGTGCGGCAGCGCAGGCTATCTTTGACGAGGACTATGACCAGATAGAACTTGAAGAAGAGTGGGATGACGAAGCCACGTTATATGAATGGGATGAAGGCGAATTCCAGCACGAGCCGCAACTTGATACGGAAGAAGGTGAAGCCGCAGCGGAAGAATGGGATGACGAAGACGAGTATCCTGGCCGCGATATCGATTAAGGGCACGGATTAAGACTCATTCATAAGGCCCGTGGCGTGCATCAATCGGCAACATAAAGGTGTCGACAATCATTGATAAAGGGACGTCAATGACGGTGACGTAGCGCCACGGGCTGTCACGTAAATCCCACTGCACACCGGGATAATACTGGTTGCCGTGTCCCTGCCCCGGAACAGTACGGCTGATGATACTGCCGCAACCGGCAAGCAGAATGGTCAGTAACGCCAGCACAAATCCACGAAAAACAACCCGAGTAATCACTCACACAACCTGTCGAATCAAATTAAAAGAAGCACGCTCTTCAGCGCAAAATTGCGCTGTCAGCTTAGCACGCGTGTGCTTCCTGCAATGTTAAGGGGAGGTAAAATTTACAGCGGAAACCGCTAAAGATTACCTGTCTTCGCACCTAAAGAAAACGGGCAGTATGTTCACACATACTGCCCGTTTTTAGCCCTGCACTGTCAGTCAGGCGGGTTTTACTTCCAGCGTCTGCGTAACAGGGAATGCCTGGACATTACGCGGCAGCTGATTGTAGTAAGCGCCCCATGCCTGGTGATCCGGTTGCGTCCACACCGCTGAGTGTAAACGTGCCATCAGCACCGGATCGCTCAGCAGAATCAGACGATCCGCTTTACCCAGATCCTTAGGACCGGTTTTCAGCGCATGATCCAGATGAGCACGACGTCCGTTTTCTACTGCATCACGCAGCAGATGGCGGGAAGTGGCCATCGCCGTTGCCAGTGCATTGAAGCCCGGATCAAATACCGCGTGCATGAAGCCATTTTGCAGCTTACGTTCACGGTTAAGCGTCAGGTATTCTTCAGTCGCCACCAGTTCACGCGGAGGATTGTACTCTTCCGGGATCAGGAACAGCTTGGCTCTTTTACTCTTAATCCCAAGCGTTGCCCGGCTCGACAGCACCGAAACAATTGGCGAGAGGATCAGAGAGAAGACGATTGGCGCCAGCCACCACAGGAAACGCAAGTCCAGCCACGCCATACCGGCCGCCCAGACAGCACCCAGCAACAACTGAGATCCGTGACGTTTAAAGGCTTCGCCCCATGGCGTGTCATCATCATCACGCTGCGGTGAGTTCCAGACTACTTCCCATCCCAGGAACGCGCTGACCACGAAAACGGTGTGGAACAGCATACGTACCGGCGCAAGCAGTACCGAGAACAACATCTCAAGGAACATCGAAACCAGCAGGCGGAATGCACCGCCAAACTCTTTCGCGCCCTTCGCCCAAATCAGCACGATACTCAGCAGCTTCGGCAGGAACAGCAAGACCATGGTGGTCGAGAACAAGGCTATTGCCAGCTCAGGACGCCACTGCGGCCACACCGGGAATAACTGGCGTGGTTGCAGGAAGTATTGCGGTTCCATCAGCGTATGAACGACCTGCAATGCCGTAGACAATGCAAGGAACGTAAACCACAACGGAGCAGAAAGATAAGACATTACGCCCGTCAGGAACACCGCACGGTGAACCGGGTGCATCCCTTTAACCAGGAACAGACGGAAGTTCATCAGGTTCCCGTGACACCAGCGGCGGTCGCGTTTCAGCTCATCCAGCAGGTTTGGCGGTAACTCTTCGTAACTGCCCGGCAGATCATAGGCAATCCACACGCCCCAGCCTGCACGGCGCATCAGCGCGGCTTCCACAAAGTCATGAGACATGATGGAACCGGCAAATGAACCTTCGCCCGGCAATGGCGCCAGCGCACAGTGTTCGATGAACGGCTTCACGCGGATAATCGCGTTATGGCCCCAGTAGTGAGATTCCCCCAACTGCCAGAAGTGCAAACCGGCAGTGAACAGCGGGCCGTAAACACGGGTTGCAAACTGCTGGCAACGTGCATACAGCGTATCCATGCCTGACGCTTTTGGCGCAGACTGAATAATACCGGCGTTCGGGTTAGCATCCATCAGACGCGCCAGACCGGTCAGACATTCACCGCTCATCACGCTGTCGGCATCGAGAATAACCATGTAGGCATATTCCCCGCCCCAGCGACGGCACCAGTCATCAATGTTTCCGCTTTTACGTTTCACACGGCGACGGCGACGGCGATAGAAGATACGTCCGTGACCTTCAACATCGCGGCACACTTCCATCCAGGCTTTTTGTTCCGCGACGCAAATATCCGGATCGTAACTGTCGCTCAGTACGTAGATATCAAACTGGTCCAGGTCACCGGTTGCTTTAACGGATTCATACGTTGCACGAAGACCCGCGAAAACGCGCTCCACGTCTTCGTTACAAATTGGCATGATCAGCGCAGTACGGTTGTTCGGATTCAGCGGCTCATTGCCCTTAGTCGATGCCGTAATGCTGTATTTGTCGCGACCAATGAGCAATTGTAAAAAGCCCATCAGTGCGGTCCAAAAACCGGCCGAAACCCAGCAGAACAATATCGCGAACAGCACCAGAATACCGGTCTGTAAGACATAAGGCAGCAATTGCAGAACCGACTGTTGCCAGTCCTGATTCAACATATCGCTTGGGTCGATGAGCGCCCAGCCCTGATAAGGCAGGATGGTTTTCATATACCAGGTGGCGATCGCCGTTTGCACCAGCATCAGGATAAGCAGGATGTAACGACGAACAGAACCCGCATGGCGCCAGCGCTTTTCCGACTCAGGCATTTCTGAGGCACGATGGCGGGAAGCCGCACTGCGCCCCATCAGGTTATCCCAGAAACGACCGACCGGGTTGGTGCGCCAGACATCAGGGAACATGCTGGAGCGTTTAACCGGTGGCATTGCGCTGGCGATGGTACGGCCTTCGTTATCGACTTCGTCCAGAGAACCCTTCTCCCGGGCGTCTGGCCAGCTTGCGCTGACGCGTGCTTTGACTGACACCAAAGGGGCATCAGGATCCGCAGCATCAACGATGGCCGACACATCACCGCCTAAGCGGTGATGGACGGTTGCAAAAGCCTGCTCTTCAGCAACGGGAAGCTGCTGAGTGAGCGCCGCTTTCTGTTCATCAGTAAGCGGCAAAGCTTCTACATAATCTTGAGTAGAGTGCGTTGACTTATTCATTTGCAGGCAGCTGATAGCTCCAGGTTTCACTCAGAGTTTTGTCGCCATTGGCCAGAGAAGCGCGCATTTCAATCGCTTTCTTCGGATCCTTCACTTTCAGACGCAGGGTCAGACGCCAGCCTTTAGTGACAGGATTATAGCGGACGGAGTTTTCAACCAGATCACCGTTGTCACCAACGCTGACCTGAGACGCCACCGGAGTGTCGCTCTTCAGTGCTTTCAGATTTGGACCGACGAAATCAATCAGGAAAGCAACACTGCCATCTGGCTCACGGATCAGGTTCGACTGTTTCACATCACCGGTAGAACGCATTGTCCGTTCAACCCACGCCAGATCAGGAGAATGTAACTTCTCCTCTTCACGGGTGAAGTGTAAACGATAGTTCAGACTCAGCGGTTTGCCTGCATCCGGCAATTGATCCGGTGTCCAGAACGCAACGATGTTGTCATTGGTTTCATCAGCCGTCGGAATTTCGACCAGCTCAACTTTACCTTTGCCCCAGTCGCCTTTGGTCTCAACCCAACCGCTCGGACGCAAGTCGTAACGATCGTCCAAATCTTCGAAGTTGGAGAAGCTGCGACCCCGTTGCAGCAGGCCAAAACCTTTCGGGTTTTCCATTGAGAACTGGCTGACCGCAAGGTGTTTCGGATTGTTCAGCGGACGCCAGATCCATTCACCGTTACCGGCATGAATCGACAGACCGTTGGAATCATGCAGCGCCGGACGATAGTTCAGTACCGGTGAAGGCTGATTTGCGCCAAACAGGAACATGCTGGTTAATGGTGCCACACCCAGCTTGCCCACTTTGTCGCGCAGATAAACCTGAGACTGCACATCCACCGTCGCTTCTTTGCCAGGGTAAACGTCCAGACGGTAAGCACCGGTTGCACGTGGAGAATCCAGCAACGCATAAATGACTAAATGTTTTTCATCCGGGTTTGGACGCTCGATCCAGAACTCGCGGAAACGCGGGAATTCTTCGCCGGAAGCCAGTGCCGTGTCGATTGCCAGACCACGTGCAGACAAGCCATAAACCTGACCTTTACCGATGACGCGGAAGTAGCTGGCACCCAGCACACTCATAATTTCATCATCTTTGTCGGCTTTATTGATCGGGTAAAGCACTTTGAAGCCGGCAAAGCCGAGGTTTTTCACTGAGTCAGCGTCATGTTTGACGTTGCCAAAGTTGAAGTAGTCCGGGCTGTATTTGATTTCTTTAACTGAGTTCGCCGTCACTTCGTTGATTTTAACCGGCGTGTCGAAGTACATACCCTGATGATAAAACTCAAGCTTGAAAGGCGTATTCAGGTTTTTCCAGTACGCTTTATCATGATTGAATTGAATTTGTTGGTAATCTGCGAATTTGAGATCGCGGAACTGAGACGGAAGATTGCTTTTCGGCGCTTCGTAACCTTTATCGGCTAATGCCTTCGCTTGTTTGGCAACATCATCTATAGAAAAAGCCCAGGCAGATGAGGTGAACATGGTCATCAACACTGCGGCACTTAGCAAACGGACTTTGATCATACGTGACCCTATGGAAAAATTTTTATCCGACACCTTGTCTCCTTTTACGCGCGCTTAACTCGTTAACTGTAACTATTTTAAGGGAAGTGTCAGGTTTCCGACAACTTGAGCAGTCGATGGTTCAGCCATTGATGAACCGTTTAAGCGCAACAGGATACAAGGATATCAATTCGTTGAAACTCCGGCTATGGAAACTTGTCCTATAACAAAGCATGTTTTAAGGTTAGAAACTAAACTAATGTCAACGAAGGTCATTTTTGCTTACTGGTAAAATTAGGCCTAAAGACAAATCACGCTCTAAAATTAGGATGAGCTCTCTACCACGGATACGTAATGAAAGAACAGAAACCACAACGTGAGTTCTTCTTAGACTCCATCCGCGCATATTTGATGCTGCTGGGTATTCCTTTCCATATATCATTGATTTACTCCAGTCATATCTGGGCGGTAAACAGTGCAATACCCTCTGACGGCCTGACAATATTCAATGATGTCATACACGCATTCCGGATGCAGGTGTTCTTTGTCATCTCCGGGTATTTTTCTTATATGCTGTATGAGCGCTACAATCCCCAGCAATGGCTGAAGGTGCGCCTGGAGCGCGTTGCCATCCCGCTGGCGGCGGCCTTCCCGCTCATCACCCTTCCTCAGCTCTATTTCCTGATGAAATTTACTGATAAGTTCTCCGGCTGGAACAACATGGGTTTTTATCAGAAAATTAATGCCACCGTCTGGGAACTGGTCTCCCATTTATGGTTCCTTTTAACGCTGGTTATTCTTACCAGTATTTGTTTTTACCTCTTCAAATATATTAAAGAAATTAAGAGTAGTCGTATTCAAATTATTAAAAGCCGGACAAACAGCTTAGGAAAACTCTCAATTATATTTTTGTTTATCGGTTTAATTTACGCGGCATTTAACAGAAGCCTGTATCTTTTTGCGCCTGAGCTACTTTCAAACGGTGCGTTTAATTTCATCGTTATGCAGACGTTGTTTTATCTGCCATTTTTCGTCATCGGCGCGTTTGCTTATAAATTCTCCTGGCTGAAAGAGTTGTTCCTGAAACCTTCGGCAACGGCGGGTGTAGTCAGCATCTTCCTGTTCGTGGCTTACATGTTCAATCAGCATGTGAATACCCCGCAGCTTTATTCGATGGAGATTGATGCCATCATCACTACCCTGCTGGGCATCCTGATGGTTAACGTGGTGTTCTCGTTCAGCCATTACCTGCTAAATTTCCAGGCACCGTGGATAACCTATCTGGTGAATTCATCGCTGTTTATCTACCTGATCCACCATCCTTTAACGCTGATTTACGGTGCTTTTATTACGCCGAAGATTCAAAGCGACTGGCTGGGCTTCCTGTTGGGACTGGTGTTTGTGTTCGGTATCGCGTTCTTCCTGTATGAGGTTCACAAACGCATCCCGATCCTGCGTTTCCTGTTCTCAGGTAAACCGCAGCATCCGGTAAAGAAAAACGCTTCTGAGCCGACGCCTCCCCAAAATCAGGCATCCTGATCACTCTGCGGACAGATTTGCGGACACAAAGAAAAGGCGGCCCTGCTGATGCAGCGCCGCCTTTTTAATTCCTGAGCCGGCGCTTTATCAGCGCCCTGTCTGAATCGACGGGATCACAGACATCCCCACTTTCAGACGACAGGCATCAGGCTGATGCGCATCCAGCACAATTTTCACTGCCAGACGCTGGACAACTTTAGTGTAATTTCCTGTCGCGTTATCAGGTGAAATCGGTGAAAACGTCACGCCGGTTGCCGGCGAGATACTGTCCACTTTGCCTTTCAGCACCACGCCCGGCAGCGCATCGACTTTAATTTCTACCGGCAGCCCGGTATGCACATCACCCAATTGAGTTTCCAGATAGTTCGCCACAATATACGCGTCCTTCAGCGGCACAATCGCCAGAACGCGAGTACCCTCGCTAACATATCCGCCAACACGCAACGAACGCTGGCCGACCACGCCGTCCACCGGTGCGGTAATTTCAGTATAAGAAAGATTCAGTTTGGCCTGCGCAAGCGCCGTAGCCGCTGAATCGATTCCAGCTTTAGCCTGCGCCTGCTCTGCTTTCAGGACATCCACCTGCTTTTCAGCGCCCAGTGCCGCGGCTATATCACTTTGCTGCGAAGCCAGTTTTGCACGTAAATTGGCATCAGATTCATCACGTGCATCCGCGGTACCAGACCCATTTTGCAGCAGTCGTTTGTAGCGATCCGCGCTCTGGCGCGCATAAGCAATGCTTGCGGCATCTGAATTCACCAGTGCCTGCGCCTGCAAAATAGTTTGCTGTTGCTTAGCCAGTTGTGCGGTAAGGCTGAGCATCTGCGCATTGGCTGTTTCCAGATTAGCTTCAGCAGTCAGCACCGCGTTGCGGTAATCCCGGTCGTCTATTTTTGCCAGCACATCGCCCGCTTTCACGCTCTGGTTGTCCTGCACATAAACCTCAGCGACAGTGCCGGAAATCCGCGGAGCAACCAGCGTGGAATCCGCAGAAACAAAGGCATCATCGGTGACAGGCCGCGAGTTTCCGCTGAGGATCCAGAAAGCGATGACCGCCAGAGATATCACCACCACAGCGGCAACCAGCCAGCTCAGGCGGACGGATGAGGTTTTAGTCATGATTCTTTTCTCTCGTTTTTTTTATAGTAAATTCAAATAGTCAGGTGATGCTGCTTTCAGGGGCGCTTAACCAGCGACTGAGGCGGATAAGTCCGTTTCGGCAAAACGGCGGCCAGCAAAACCAGAAACAGTGCCAGCCCGATGATGACCATATAGGTGTCTGATATCCCCAGCACGAGCGCCTGCTGTTTCACACCTTTGGAAAACTGAGTCAGAACTTCTGTCGAAATCGCGGCACCATTGCTGTTCAGCGGCGCAAGAAAAGTGCTGTCGCCGGCATAAGGCTGGGACAGCAGATAACTCACACTGCCGGCATGATTAAGTAAAACACTGGAATGAAACTGTTCACGATGGCTGACAAAAACCGCCACAAGCGAGCCGCCCATGACACTGCCCAGCCCGCGGGTAGTGTTGAACATCGCCGAAGCAAAAGGCCCTTCCTGAGGCTGAACCACGCTGGTGGCGCTCATCAGAATCGGCAGCACCGCCATCGGTTGCCCGAAAGCCTGCATTATCTGGATCAGATAAAAGTTTTCGCGCGACCAGACACCGGTGATCTGCATTCCCAGAAAACAGGACAAACCCACCAGCCCTAACCCGCAGGCCAGCACCCAGCGGCTGTCTATCCAGCGCATGGTCAGCACGAAGGCCACCAGCGGCGCGAGCAATAACTGCGGCAAACCTATTGTCAGCGCCAGCGGCCCGACCTGCACTGCGCGGAATCCGCCAGCTTGCTCCATATAACTGGCAGGCAATGCCGAGCCGGATAAGAAAAGAAACATCAGCGCGAAGAGCGTGATCAGGCCATGCGCCAGATTATGCCGACGCAGCATCTGTAATTTGAAAAGAGGCAGCGGATGGTGCCATTCATTTACCAGGAAAAGTGTCAGCAGGCCGAGTGCACCGAAAAACATCAGTGTAATAAGCGAAGAGTTGAACCAGTCCAGCCGCTCGCCCTGCTGCAACGCCAGCACTAACAGAGTGATCCCTGCGGGCCCGGTCAGCATTCCCACGGTATCCATCTGTTTAAAACGCTCAAGGCGTAACGGATCCTGTGGCAGACCGTAACCGATCATAATGAACGCCAGAAGACAGGGCGGGATCACCTGCCAGAATACCCATTCCCAGCCAACGTAATCCGTCCAGATTGCCGCCAGTGAAGTGGCCATATTTGGCCCGAACGTCGCCGTCAGCGCATAGGCACTCAGCCCGTACAACTTAAGATGCGGCGGCATGAATCGCAGTGCCGCCGTCATCAGCAACGGTGGTAACGCACCGCCAAAAATCCCCTGTACAGCACGTAATGCGATAAACACTGGCAAATTGGGGGAATAAGGCAGAACCGCTGCCAGAACCAGAAAGCCCGTCGTGGCAAACAGAGTGAAACGACGTAGCGAAAACGTCATAGCAAACCACGGTGCCAGCATCATCGCTGAAACTTCCGCGGCCTGATAAGCACCAGTCAGCCATGAGCCCTGATCTGAACTGATACTCAGCGCGCCGCGCACATCCGCGAGCGCGATATCAGTGACACGGTTGTTAAGACCTGAACAGAGCGAGGCGATTAATACGCCGATTAGCCCGATCACCAGCCTCAGGGTGAAAGGCTGCGGAACAGGCATCGTGGCGGCAGGTGCCGCGGTGACTGACTGATTCATAGATTCATCAACTCATTAACTTCACCGCTTTATGGGTACGGTGAGAGGAAAAGGCAGGTTTTGTACCGCATGAGCTACAAACATCGGGTAGATCACATATATTTCGATGCAATGCACCACATCGTGATACACGCAGAAATACTATAATACGGTGCACTGTATTGCAATGTGATTAAAATTGTTTTTCACTCGCCGAGCCATTACATTGACCGCTCAGGATCCAGATTGGGATCACCCTTGGGTGAAAAGGAGAAATGATGGCTCAGGACATTCCGGCAGACGAAGAACGCAGCAGTGGGATCCAGGTTATCTCGCGTGCCGCGACCATTCTAAATGCACTGGGAAAACACCCGCAGGGTATGAGTCTTGGCGCAATTGCCAATGAGGTAGATCTGCCCCGCTCAACCGTGCAGCGCATCGTCGCGGCGCTGGCCGAGGAAGGTTTAGTGCGTTCGGAAGGCAGCGGTGGCGTGCGTTTAGGCCCGACACTGCTGAAACTGGTTTCCACCGTGCATACTGATGTGATTGCCATCGCCTCCCCTTTCCTGCGCCAGCTTTGCGACATCACGCAGGAAACTGTTTCACTGGGGCGTGCGAGTGGCCGCCAGATTGCCAATATTCACAGCATCGTGGCCGAGCGGGAATTACGCGTCGTTCCCCGCGTCGGTTTGAATCTGCCGATCTACAGCACATCAGGCGGCCGCGCCCTGCTCTCGCTGAAAACGGATGAAGAAATCCGCATTCTGGTGGGTGAGGTTCTGGAACCGGCAACCGAGAATACCGTCCGCACAATTGATTCCCTGCTGGAAAAAGTTGCCGTTGTGCGTGAAAGCGGAATGGCGATGGAAGAAGGCGAAACCGTCAGCGGCGTCACCACACTTGCCGTGGCAATAGATACGATCCTGGGGCGATACTCCGTCTCCGTACTTTTCCCGACGGCCCGCCGCGCAGCCAAAGAAGCACAAATCCGCGAAGCCTTGCTGGAGTGTAAAATGGCCCTGATTGGTGAAATCGGCAAGATGGGTGAGAACAAATAACAGTGCGAAAAATGAATAAAGGAGTTTCCGTGTTTGATGTCATTTTATTGGCTGTGGACGGTTCAAAGCAGTCCCCTTTTGTTACAGCTCTTGCCTGTCAGTTGGCTAAAGGCCAGTCTTCTACCGTCTATGTCACCTGTTGTGTTGATGAATCTTATGCTCTGGAAGACAACGGAGATGAACCGGGGGAAATTGTTGATTATCCGCCGGCTGAAGCAGAGCAAAATACCGCGCGGGCAGTCGTCGGTCAGGCAATAGACACGCTGAAACAGGCAGGTATCCGTGCCAAAGGTAATCTGATTGTCGGGCCTGCGGGTGAAGCGCTGGTGGCTGAAGCCGCAAGAATCAATGCTTGCGTGATCGTTATCGGCCACCGCCAGCTTTCCACTTTTGGTCGCATGATGAAAGGTTCGGTCAGCGCCGAAGTGATCGAAGGTTCGCCCTGCCCGGTGCTGGTTGAAGTTCGGGGTAATTAAACTCTTAGTTATAAACCCGTAGTGATAAACTCATCGTTATAAAAGCAAAAAGCGCCGGACGGCGCTTTTCATTATTCACAAAGAAAATAAGTGTTTAGCAAAAGTATTACTTGGTATTTATCAGCCCCATCGATTTTGCCCACTCACTGATGTGATCCCGGTAAAAGAAAGTGATATCCAGTTCCAGCGAGCTTTCTTTCGACGGCGTTACTGTGCCTAAACAAGGATATTCCTGTGGCCGATATTCAAAGAGAAAATCATCCATTTCCTCATCGGTCAGCAGTTTATCTCCCTCCATATCATCCTGATAAAAATAGGCATTCAGCATCCACACCCGGTACTCATAATCATTTTTAATCAATTGCATAGGGATAATCTCGGTAAAAGACATATTACGTACCTGAAAAATTTTCCCTAAGGTGCAGCTATGACATCAGGCACGCGTCGCGTTCGAGCCATCCATTGCTGATTTCATATAACAAGAAATTAACATATCAATGGCCTTTAGCAAGCAGCAATTACTCTGAAAAATTCATTCTATGAACATTTAGTTATTAGCGGGCAGGATGTTTGAATTAAATATAATTTAAAAAAATAGATTAAATTATATTATTAATGTTGTGATTAACTCAGCTAAAGGAATTTCAAAAAATAGAGGGGATTCGGCATAAGAGGTGAGAGGAACAGAACTGACATTGGGGATGCCTTCGCATCGCCACTGCCAACCCTGTTCCCTGAATCTGTTTTACTGCGTTTCACCTGAGAATATCTGATACCTGTTACGCATTACCAGCGTCCTGGCGGAGGTCCTTCGCGCCAGTGCCCCGGAGGACCATCATGCCAGTAACCTGGCGGCGGACCTTCGTGCCAGTGCTCATGGTGCCAGTAACGCGGCGGTGGTGGCGGAGCTGGCTCGTAATATACCCAGTGACCACGCCCTTCATCACGATAATGATGATCCCACCAGCCTGGCGGACGCCAGTCGCCACCGTCCCAGTAGTACCCGCGGTTGTCACGATCGCCGATATGCAGTGACAGGCCAGGCATATTAACTCCGAGCTCGACGTCTGCATGTGCGATAGCTGGCAAAGTTAGCAAAACGGCGAGAACTAAAATCAATTTTTTCATTGTGAACCTCACGACCTGCTTATCAGGTGGTGACAAAGTACCGCCAGCTATCTTCCTGTTCTATAGGAATTTATCCCAAAAAAAACGCCTTAACACTACCCTTACAGTTGCGTCAAAATGCCGTTGCCGATAACCGGTTGCAACGCTATGTCAGCAAAGGATATTCAGCTAAAAATCGCCAAAGAGAAATAAATGACAGATACAAAAAAACCGCCGAAGCGGTTTTCTTTTTGCTGCATAGTTGTACAAAATCAGATTTTGCAACCTTCGCAGTCACTTTCGTCCTGAACGGCTTCAGGCACTTCAGCTGCTTTTTCAGCCGCTTTGACTTCAGCGGTTTCCAGTGCAGCATCAATGTCAAAATCAAAAATATCGTCGCTCATTCTCATCACCTTAATTGTTCGAAATCGGCCTAAGTATAACGATCCGCCTCAGGAGATGCCGGTTTTTTTGTGCCCTGAAGAGGGCGTAAAGGCCACACACGCCGCAAAAACCCGCAGGATTTGCATAAACACCTTTCGGAAACCATAGTTATAGTGAATATAACGGTGTCACGGAGACACTTTTGCTGAAAATACGAGGAGAACCGGATGACGACGTCAAACATCAAAGCCTGGGCAAATACCCGTGAAACGTCTCACGAAATCGCTGAGGCTATTTTCGAACTGGCTAAAAACGACGAGAAGCTGGCGCAGAAAATTTGGGAAGAAGGAAACGATGAGGTTCTGCCTATCGCCTTCGCTAAAACCAAGGACGACTATCTGTTCTGGGGCGAAGAGAAAATTGACCGGAAAAACGTCTGATTACACTCAGCTAACTCGTTAAGAGCAAGCCGGTGACAAGAAGCCCTGAGTTCCGCTCAGGGTTTTCATATCAGTCTCCCACCGGCTTCAGCTGTCGAACCCGAATCCCATTTTATGCGCCCACTCAAAGATCTGTTCTTTGTAGAAAAAGCGCGGCTCACAGACGCCCGGCTCTCCCGGCGTCTGGATCATGACTGCTACACAGGGATAAGCCACCGGGCGGGCATCAAAGATAAAGTCATCTACTTCCTGATCGGCAAACTCAGAGGTTTCGCCTACCGCACTCGCCTGGAATATTTCATCCATTATCCATTTACGGTATTCAAATTCATTATTGATAAATTTCATCATTCACCTCTGTTCGGCTTTTACTCCACATACGGTCAGTGCCGGTTCAATTCAACCGTGTAAGGCGTCACCGCCACAGCAAGGGCAGACTTCAGCGCGGGAGACTGACATTTCAGCGCTGCCGTCGGTGTCCCATTCCACCCGCAAAGGCTGGCCATTATCGCCTTCAGCTTTTATGAAGCGATCAAAATACGTCGCCTGTCCGGTCATCGTTTCAGTCAGCAGGAGTTCATCGCCAGCATAAATGCGTGCGGTTGCCTGGGCATCTTGTTTCTCTCCCGAAATGATTTTGTGCAGATGATGAATAGTCAGTTTGATACGTTCCACAGTCGCTCCTGTCACGGCTCAACATCTTTTTCGCTTGTCAGATTCATTCACGAAAATGATGTCCAGCCGCTATTTTATCAGAGCATGCAGGGTAACGTCATGGCCTGTGGCCATGTTTAAACGCGGAATTAATGAGCTAACTGTGCTGTTCCGGTGGGATCCGGCAGCTGTTGTTGTTCGAGACGAGCCAGATCGTACACATCGTAAAAATCGACAAAACCTTTATGGCTGACGATCGACTCAATACGATGTTTAATCCGTGCGCTTACGCTGCCGGAACTGAGGATTTGTTGCACGGCATCCGCAGATAATTCACGGCTGAAATACCATTCACCGTTGTAGCAGACGCGTAAATCCAGCACGCCGATATCTTCATAGCGATAAACCGGTTTGATTTCGAGCAGTAACATTGCCGACATGAAGATCAGAAACGCGGTGAACCCCATGAACCAGCCGAGGCCCATGTAAGGCGAAACGTACATCACGATACCCACAGCGATATACCCCACCAGCATGGCCAGACACAACCACGGGTGATTCACAAAGAATTCTGCGTTAATCCGTGGTTTCCCGTCGCGCCCTTCCTGATGGTTGATACGATCAATTTCACTGTTTAATACACTTTTGATTACGTCCATCTCATTTCCTCATTGCGTCACGACTATAATGCAATCTGATAGGTAAATTTTATCATGACAACTGTTATAGCGCGTAGAGCAGTTACCGGGAGTTAAACGGCAAACTGTTATAGTTTGGCATTTGCATCACCCTAAAAGGAACCCACTCACTGCATGTCAGATAAAAGGAGATCATCGTGGCATTATTAATCGTAGAAAGGCCGGCGAAAAAGCTGGTGAGCTACCGGGTTGTTGGCCCTTATAAGGAGTCCATCCATAATGGGTTTCAGCACCTGACAAAATGGGTTGCGCGGCACCACCAGCCGCAAAATGAATGGCTGACGTGGTTTCACGATAACCCGGATACTACGCCTGCTGAAGCTTTGCGTGCTGATCCTTCGGTATGCGTTGCGGATAACTTTATTCTGGATGATGCCGAAGGGCTGACGCTGCAAACGTTGCCCGGTGGCACGTATGCGGCGTATCACACCACGATAACAGATGAGAACTTCGAAAAAGCCTGGCGAGATTTTTACGGCCAGTTGCTCGCCAGCAGTCATTACCGTCCGGACGGTAAGGCCTGTTTTGAGCACTATCTCAGTGATGGCTCGAAAAATGGCATCTGGGAAGTGGTGCTGTATCAGTCGGTCGAGAAAATTCCGCCGATCCGCTAGCTATTCAAACCAGCAACGGGATGTCAGACTGGTCGCAAAAATCGAGATAAGCCTGTGGTGGCTCAGCGTCGCTGACCACCACATTAAAACGGGCAAGAGGTGCGATCGCCGCCGGTCGCACCTGATCGAACTTGCTGCTGTCAGCCACCAGAATGCTTTGCGCAGAGCGTTCAATGGCCTGATGTTTCATCAGTAACTCATCAAAGTTGAAACACGTCACGCCATGCTCAATGCTCACACCGGCAGCGGAAATGAACGCTTTCGAGGGCCGGATAAAATCGAGTTCACTGCTGCGCCCAATCGGCGTGAAAATACTGTTGCTGGATTTGAACGCCCCGCCGCACAAAATAACCTCGCAATGCGGTTTTTCCTGCAACGCCAGAAACGTATTCAGGGAATAGCAAATAGCGGTAAATACACAGTCTTCAGCAATTTTTTCAATCACATAAGGCATAGTCGTGCCGCAATCGAAAAATACAGTATCGTTATTCTGGATGAGGCTGGCAGCACGCGATGCAAGTCGCCGCTTTTCCTCAATCTGACGCATTTTCTGTTCGCTGACAAAATAATGCGTTGCCGGGCTATTTTTGGGATCCATAACGATGTAACCGCCCAGCAGGATAACCGGAGCGGGGGCGGAATTCAGATCACGACGGATCGTCATTTCGGAAACATCAAGCAGCAAAGACGCTTCTTTAAGATGAATTTTGTCGGTCTTTTTTAAAGCCAGTAACAGACGCTGGATCCTGTCTTCACGCTTACTTTCCATGATGTTATCTCACGCCCTTACCGTTTCGCAGCCGCTCACTATACCGTTGCCGGTCACTCACCGCAAACCCCTGCAACGCCTGAATTTATTGCAACTGACGCAGCGTCAGATAACCGCCAAATACTGCACCAGTATCAATATAAAACTGATTAGCGAACTGCATCGCGGGTTCCACCGGCGTATGGCCGAAATAGAATTCGTCAGCTCCGGAAATAGGTTTGTAACGCCCTGCCAGAGCAAAGTTAACGCGATCCCGGTTCCAGATAATTTCGTAACCATCCAGAAGCTTACCGAAAACATAGTCATCGGAAATATAATCAGCGTGGGCGATAACAATAAGCTTAGCTTCACGGGTCGTCAGTTCCAGCACATGCGGCAGTTTATCGGCCTGTAAAATCAGTGACTTTGCTTCTTCCTGCTTTTCGCCTTGCAGCGCATAAAACCAGTCCCCACCATTGCGCAGCCAGCGGGGAATATTTTCTTCATTTACTGCATCAATGGCCATCTGTTCATGATTGCCCCTCACACAGGAAAAACAGGGTTCATTCATCAACTTCAGACATCCCACACTGTCAGGCCCGCGGTCGGCGAGATCTCCGACTGACAGCAACAAATCCCGATGCGGGTCGAAGGCCACTTTCGCCAGTTTCTCTTCAAGCAGGCTCAGGCAGCCATGTAAATCTCCGACAATATAAATGTGTCTGTAAACCGAACCATCTATACGCTGGTAAATTGCGGAAGTCATACGCAGGAAGGCCCCCTTAAAGAAGTGAATCTTTTGAGTGTAACGCATCGAGGTGAAGTGGAAAGCAGAGAACGGAAGTGGAAAGCATAAAGAAAACCGAAAGGTCATTTTCCCGAGGCATCAGCGGCTTGTGCGCTCTCTACACTGAGTTGACGCTGAAATCCACTGATAATTAAATTATCGTTAAGTAACTGACGCCTTTTTGTGCTAGACTACTGCCCGCTCTAAGTAAAACCGGAGGTTTTATGAGTTCCACAGTTGTAAGCGCTCACGACGAGTGTCCGTTGTGCCAAAGCACGAATAAGACGTCGGTCAATATGTCGGCAAAAATTGTTACTGTGACCTGCACATCTTGTGGCCGGTACAGTATCTTCCGTAAAACCATGGAAGAGATCTCAATTGACCGTAAGAAACGTGTTGCCCTGCAGGCGTTTTTCACCAGCCAGCCTAACTACCACCTGCCTTTATCTATCAGGGCACTGAGCAATACTGAATCACCGGGTGAATTCTGACCCTAAAAACGCCCCTCGGGGCTGTTTTAATTTCTGATTTTCTTCATTCCTTTTATCCTTAACCAACATTCTGTTCAGAAATAAAACTCTGACTGCGGCTGTTTGCGCGAAGGATGTCATCGAAGAAACACTTAAGGCCTCCTGTTGCAGGTGGCCTTTTTTATTGCGTCTGTTTTGTGGCAACGGCTGGTGTTGCATCCGGGTAGTAGCGTCAGAGTGGTAGCAGCGGAAAGTGCATGAATTTCAGACATAAAAAAACCACCCGAAGGTGGCTATAACGACATTACTACTATATTGCTTTTGATTATTCTTTGCATTTTCCCATGGTACCCGGGACGAGACTTGAACTCGTACAGCCATAAGCCGAGGGATTTTAAATCCCTTGTGTCTACCGATTCCACCACCCGGGCTCCGGGAAAATTGGAGGCGCGTTCCGGAGTCGAACCGGACTAGGCGGATTTGCAATCCGCTACATAACCGCTTTGTTAACGCGCCTTAAATCTTACTACTTGTCTTGCACTTAAACCAATTCACGAACCAGTTTAATAAAATTTGGAGCGGGAAACGAGACTCGAACTCGCGACCCCGACCTTGGCAAGGTCGTGCTCTACCAACTGAGCTATTCCCGCTTTAATCAGAACGTACTGATTTTTTTAACTAATCTTCTGGCATAAGACTGGCTGCCTTCCGATGCGTTGCATTCTACTGACCTGACGGATTGAGTCAATAAAATTATTACTTCAGGCGATCGTTTGACGTTTTTTACGTCAGTTTGATCAGGGTTCCAGCAAATCGTGGCGCGCAGCGTTCAGATATTGGAACATTGACCAGAAAGTCAGCACCGCAGCAATGTACAACGCCACGACACCCACGCCCACAACAATCGGATCTGGACGCCATAATAATGCAACCAGCGACAGCATTTGCGCGGTGGTCTTCACTTTACCAATCCACGATACCGCCACGCTGCTTCGCTTACCAATTTCAGCCATCCATTCACGCAATGCTGAAATGATAATTTCACGGGCAATCATGGTCGCAGCAGGTAACGTAATCCACCAGGAGTGGAAATACTCCGCCACCAGCACCAGCGCAATGGCTACCATCACTTTATCGGCGACGGGATCCAGAAACGCACCGAAGCGGGTCGTTTGCTTCAGACGACGAGCCAGATAACCATCAAACCAGTCAGTCGCGGCAGCAAAAACGAAGATCAACGCACAAGCCAGCGGTGCCCAGGGATAAGGCAGGTAGAAGGCCAGCACGAAGAACGGTATCAGTACAACGCGAAACAGGGTAAGGCACGTAGGTATATTAAATTGCATAGCGAAGGTAACTGTTTGTCCGGTGTGGATATTATGAGTATGTTGCTACAACGCCCTTAGTGTTTCAACGCATTATGAATCTTTTCTGCCAATGCGATAGAAATACCCGGCACCTGTGCAATTTCCTCTACGCTGGCATTCAGTAATGGCTGAATGCCTCCCATGTATTTCAGTAAAACCTGACGCCGTTTCGGCCCGACGCCTTCGATTTCTTCCAGTGCGCTGGTGGTGCGGACTTTAGCGCGTCTCTGCCGGTGGCCCGTAATGGCATGATTGTGTGAATCATCACGAATATGCTGAATAACGTGCAGAGCCGGAGAATCTGCCGGTAACGCAATCCCCTCGCCTTCTGGCACAAAGAACAAGGTTTCCAGTCCGGCTTTACGATCCGCCCCCTTGGCGATACCAATCAGCAACGGTTTAGATTTATCCCACTCCACATTCAGCGAATGAAACACGTCCAGCGCCATGCCAAGCTGCCCTTTACCGCCATCGATAAAGATTACATCCGGGATTTTATTATCATCCAGCGCTTTGCCATAGCGGCGCTGCAATACCTGCGCCATCGCGGCGTAGTCATCGCCGGGCGTAATGCCGGTGATGTTATAGCGCCGGTATTCAGAACGCACCGGACCGTTGCCGTCGAAAACCACACAAGATGCGACCGTCTGCTCGCCCATAGTATGGCTGATGTCGAAGCATTCCATGCGGTTAATTTCAGCAAGATGCAGGGTTTTTGCCAGCTCTGCCAGCCGCTGATGAATCGTCGACTGCTGCGCCAGCTTTGTCGTCAGGGCTGTTGAAGCATTGGTGCGGGCCAGTTTCAGATAACGCGCACGGTCGCCGCGCGGTTTACTCTGTATTTGCACTTTGCGCCCTGCCAGTTCGCTCAGCGATTCGGCCAGCAGATCTTTTTCCGCCAGACTGAAGTCCAGCAAGATTTCACCCGGAAGTGTCCGCTGCTGACTGCCCTGCAGATAAAATTGCCCGACAAATGTTTGTACCACTTCACCCAGGTCAGTGCCACCGGGTACTTTCGGATAATAACTGCGGCTGCCCAGCACTTTGCCCTGCCGGATAAACAAGACGTGCAGACAGGCCATACCGGATTCAAAGGCCACGCCGATGACATCCAGATCTTCGCTGTTACCTGACACGAACTGGCGTTCGGTTACGCGGCGTACGGCCTGGATCTGATCTCTTATCCGCCCGGCATCTTCAAATCGCAGTGACTTGCTGGCTTCTTCCATACGGTTAACAAGCTGAGTGACCACCTGCTGATCTTTACCGGACAGGAACAGGCGAACGTAATCCACCTGATCTTTATAATCTTCTTCACTCACCAGCCCTTTGACGCACGGCCCCAGGCAACGGCCAATCTGATATTGCAGACAAGGACGCGAGCGGTTGCTGTAAACACTGTTTTCGCACTGGCGGATCGGGAAAAGTTTTTGCAGCAAAGCCAGTGTTTCACGCACGGCATAAGAGTTCGGGAAAGGCCCGAAATACTCGCCTTTGGCGTGTTTTGCACCGCGGTGGACCGTAATTCTTGGGTGATTATCCGCGCTCAGGAAGATCAGCGGATAAGACTTATCATCACGTAATAATACGTTATAACGTGGCTGATACAGCTTAATGTAGTTATGTTCGAGGAGCAGCGCTTCCGTTTCCGTATGCGTTACGGTGACATCGATTTGCGCAATATTTTTGACCAGAGTTTCGGTCTTGCGGCTGGAAACCTGGACGCGAAAATAACTCGAAAGACGTTTTTTAAGGTCTTTGGCTTTACCTACGTAGATTACGGTGCCGCTGGCGTCATACATCCTGTAGACGCCGGGCTGGCTGGTGACCGTTTTCAGAAAGGCCTTGGGGTCGAAACGCTCATCACTCACTGCCTGATAAAGTCTCCGTGTTGAACAAACCGTGTCGAATAGCCAAATGGGTTAACTCAACATCGCCGCTGATATTTAATTTACTAAACATCCTATAACGATAACTGTTAACAGTCTTCGGACTCAAGTTTAGTTGTTCTGAAATTTCATTCACTTTTTGTCCCTTGGTAATCATCAGCATGATTTGTAATTCACGCTCAGATAAGGAATCAAACGGTGTTTCAGACTGAGGTTCTATCTGGCTCAGTGCCATTTGCTGTGCAATATCAGATGCAATATAACGCTGACCAGAATCGACCAGACGAATCGCATTAACCACTTCCTGTGGTGCAGCACCTTTGCTCAGATAACCTGACGCCCCCGCCTGCATCACTTTGGCCGGCAACGGGTTTTCAGTATAAATCGTTAACATGATGATCTTGATATCCGGAGAGAAACGAACGATTTTTTTCGTCGCTTCCAGCCCGCCAATACCTGGCATGTTCATATCCATCAGGACAATATCAACATCATTGGTACGACACCATTTGACGGCATCTTCACCGCATTGCGCCTCACCAACGACTTTGATGCCTTTGATATCTTCAAGAATGCGTCGGATCCCTGCGCGCACCAGTTCGTGGTCATCAACAAGAAGAACGCTAATCAAAGAGAATTCTCCAAAAAATAAGGGCAACACACCGTCAGGGTCTTCAGGCCAGTCCTACGTATTCAAACGCGGCGAACATTAATATTGTTCTCAGACAGCTTATAAATGAAGAGAAGGTGGCAATTAGAGGCCAGCATCAACTAACTCGTCACACTGCCAGTCAGCGGCAGTGTTTTTTAATCAGGAAGACACAGTTATTTATTATAGCCCGCGTATTTTACTCTAACATGTCTTCCTGACCAAGGAGTGTCTGCAAAAAACTATTTTGCTGAATGTAAATGAGAAATGCCATCACCTGTATAAATAATTTATGAAAAAGGCTTTTTAATCAAGGCTCAAACGGCTGGCATTGCCCAGTCTTTTTTCCCGCAAAAAAATAATGCCAGCCATTTTTTGCGGCTTAAAATCCATTGTTAACCAGGCTGGTTATTTAACCACCAGCGAACCTCATTCATATATATATATGATATGGCCGATGATTATTTGCTACCGCACAAAATGCTGATGGATTATATGAATAAATCTGCACAGTAAGATGAAATGTTCTCAACCGGCAATAATGTTTAGTATTCTTTACTCCGTGTACAAAAGCGCTATATGTTTATATCGAATTAACACATTGCGGGAGCCGGCACCGGCGATGCACTAAAACCGGCCAACTATGCTAAAATGCCGCCACTTTCCACCCTGCGCGTACGGGTGAGTTCATTTTTAGCCCCATTTTTCTGCCCTTTAGAATTCGGCGTGCTGCCTGGCAGCCAGCCTGAGGAGATATAAATAATGAGTAACTGCGATTTTACAACTGAAGCCAACGTTGAAACACTGGCGACCGAAGTAGCCTGCCTGAAAGCCACACTGACCCTGATCCTTAAAGCCATCGGTCAGGCTGATGCGGGTAAAGTAATGCTGAACATGGAGCGCTTTGTTGCGCAGATGGAAGACGAGCAACAAGCTGAAGTCTTCAAAAACTCCCTGCAGCAGATTAAGTTCGCATACCGCCAGTAATGCATTCAGGAGTCTGTCATCCGACAGGCTCTGCCTTTCCCCCGTTTATCCCCTGCCCTCTGCTCCGATTTACTGCTTCCCCTTTCTGCTGCGTCTTTCTGCTATAATCAGACTCTGAATTCAATTAACGAGGACCAGAGCATGAGCGATGAAAAGAATAAAGAAAACAAAAGCAAAGCCGATGAAGTCCATGTCAGCGACGGGTTGGGAGAACTGCTGGAAGTTTCCGAACAACTGACTGAAGAAGAAATTCAGAAAGCGGCAGAAGAAGCGAAACAAGCCGTTGAAGATGCCAAGAATCAAAAACATCATTGATTAATGCAGCACAATTTCCTTGCCCCTCATCAGGCGATAGCGCCTCTGGCTATCGATTACCAGCACGGCGACAGTGAGCCCGCGCACAGCCACAGCTGTTCACAACTGATTCATGCTTTATCAGGCTTGGTGGAAGTTCATACCACGCTCGGTACCTGGATGGTGCCACCCGGACGCGGCGTCTGGCTACCCGCTTATGTCGAGCACAGCCTGCGTTTTATCGGTGGTGTCAAAGCCCGCACACTGTTTGTTGAGCCACTGGCCCGTGCCGATTTGCCCGCACAATGTCAGGTCGTGCAAATTTCGCCCTTGCTGCGCGAACTGATCCTCACCTCGCTGACCGTTCCGGTCGATTACCTGCCCGGCGGTCGCGATGAACGTATTATGGAGCTGTTGCTCGACGAATTACGTCTTTTACCGAGCTTACCTCTTCATCTTCCGGAACCTAAAGAGCCGGAGCTTCTGGTACTGACTCAACAGATCAGGGCAGACCTGGGTTCATCGTGGGAGCTGGAAGACGTCGCGCAACGCCTGGAGATCAGCAGCCGCACCCTCTCACGCCGTTTTCAGCGCGAAACGGGTTTGCGTTTTAGTGACTGGGTACGTCAGGCGAAATTACTGGAAGCACTGAACCAGCTGGCGGCAGGCGTGTCAGTGATTGATGTGGCGCTGGCACTCGGCTATGACAGCCCGAGTGCGTTTAGTGCGATGTTCCGCCGTATACTGGGCGTTTCACCCAGCGAATACTTTAATCACACCGCTTAATCAGACAAATTATTCAGCCATAATGGCGCTGGCTGCATTAAATAACGCCTGCAAAGACGCGCTGGAAACATCGCTGTCGATCCCCACGCCATAACAGGTTTCCCCCGGACGCCCCTGACAGCTCAGATAGGCCACTGCACGGCTGTGACTCTGATGTCCCAGCGTATGCTCGTGATAATCGCCGATTTCCAGTTGCACGTCGAAACTGCGACGCAGCGCATCTGCCGCGCCGGAAAGCAGACCATTACCGCTGCCGGTAATATGCTGATCTTCATTGCGGTAACGGATCCGCGCACTGAAATGACAGACGTTTTGTTCATCACTGCGGATGTCATAACCCAGCAGTTTGATTACCGGCTGCTCAGTTAAACCATAACGCTGGCGGAACAGGCGCCAGATATCACTGGTGCTCATTTCTTTGCCATGCGTATCCGTCTCGCGCTGCACGGCCTTGCTGAAATCAATCTGCAAGCCACGTGGCAATTTCAGACCGTGGTTTTGCTCGAGCAGCCACGCCGCCCCGCTTTTCCCTGACTGACTGTTGACGCGGATGACCGCTTCATAGCTGCAACCGACATCGGCCGGATCCAGCGGCAAGTACGGCACGCGCCAGTACGGGCTTACGGAAGCTTTCTGCGCCGCAAAACCTTTCTTGATAGCGTCCTGATGCGAACCGGAAAACGCCGTAAACACCAGTTCCCCCGCATAAGGATGGCGCGGATGCACCGGCAACTGATTGCACTCTTCCACTGCTTCAACAATGGCCTGCAAATTACTGAAATCCAGTTCAGGCGCGACACCCTGTGTATAAAGATTCAGTGCCAGCGTCACGAGATCCACGTTACCCGTGCGCTCGCCGTTTCCGAACAGACACCCTTCCACGCGATCTGCACCCGCCAGCATGGCCAGTTCGGCACAGGCCACGCCCGTCCCGCGGTCATTGTGCGGATGCACGCTGATTGAAACCTGCTGGCGGCGGCTGAAATGACGACAGAACCATTCAATCTGATCGGCATAAATATTCGGTGTGCTGACTTCCACGGTGGCTGGTAAATTAATGATCATCGGTCTTTGCGCGCCCGGCTCCCAGACATCCGCCACGGCTTCACACACTTCAAGCGCAAACTCCAGTTCCGTAAAACAAAACGTTTCCGGTGAATATTCGAACGTCCAGTCGGTTTGCGAATATTGCTCGCAAAGCTGGCGGATCTGCTGCGCACCGCGCACGGCCAGTTCACGGGTTGCGGCCTGATCCTGATTGAAAACAACTTCGCGGAAAACCGGCGCGGTGGCGTTATATAAATGCACGATAGCGCGCGGTACGTCTTTCAGGGCTTCGAAAGTGCGCGCAATCAGATCAGGACGCGATGGCGTCAGAACCTGGATCACCACGTCATCAGGGATCAGCTTGTCTTCAATCAGCCCGCGAACAAAATCAAAATCGGTTTGCGAAGCTGACGGGAATGCGACCTCAATTTGCTTAAAACCACACTTAATCAGCAAATCGAAAAACTGACGTTTACGCGCATTATCCATCGGCTCCGCCAGCGCCTGATTACCGTCGCGCAAATCACTTGAGCACCATTGCGGCGCGGCACTGAGCACATTTCCCGGCCACTGGCGGTCAGGCAAATTGACCTGCGGGAAGGGGCGATATTTCTGCGACGGGTCGTTTAACATACGATTCTCCTTGGGGTTTAGAGGCAGCTGCGATGCGCCGGTAGATTCATAGTACGCAAACGATAACTTCCTGCGCCTGACTAACTGACAGCCACCCTCGCAAAACGGACAAAAGAAAATGATAAATGAATCAAAGTCACGCTATAGTGCATAACTAAACGCGTCCAGCTCGGCGATCAGAGGTCGTACAGAATGAAAAGGGTTCTGAATCCAAACGAAAAGAAACGGCTTGCGGCGCTGCATAAACTGAAGATTGCGGACAGCAATCCGGATGAAGTCCTTGATCTGATTACCCGTCTTACTCAGCAGATTTTTGATATTCCAATTTGCATCATTACTCTGGTTGACCAGCATCGTCAGTGGTTTAAATCTAAAACCAATACTGCACTGTGTCATACCGCGCGGGATATCGCCTTTTGCGATTACACCATCCGTTCTTCTTCAGTGATGGTCGTCAATGATGCGACCCTTGATCCCCGTTTTAACGACAATCCGCTGGTCACAGCAGAAGAAGGGATGCGCTTTTACGCGGGTGCCCCGCTGATTACCCGTGAGGGTTTTGCCATTGGCAGCTTATGTCTGGCAGATAAAAATCCGCGCGACTTTTCCGTTCAGGAAACAGAAATGCTCGCGGATCTGGCGGCGATTGTCATCGATATTATCGAATCCCGCAGCAGCATGAGTTTTGTCGATATCGTTACGCGTTTGCCTAACCGCCAGCGTCTGATGGAAGACATCGCGCAGCTGATCAAAGCGCCGGACGATACCGCTTATCTGCTGATTCTGATCGACACCCTGGATACGCTCTACGCCTATGACATTGGCCGCGCCATTGGCATCCCCAAAGTCGAAAATATCCTCAAAGACATCGGCTCATTCCTGCGCAGTGAACTCAACGAAAACGACAAAGTTTACAGCCTGATGCTGGGTCGTTTTGCACTCATCAAGCGCCTGGATGAGCAGGAAGAAATTTTCACTCAGCTGGAAAATGCGGCGACAAGAATTCAGAAAAGTATTACCAGCGACATTCCGATAAATGTCCGCCTGCACGCCGGGTATACCGTGTTTTCGCCAACCTCTGACTGCGCTGAAAATATCATGCGTCAGGGGATGTCCTCATTGCATGAAGCTATCAGCAACAACCAGCTGGTGATGCCCTATCATCAGGAATCGGATGTTATCCAGCGGCGCGCATTTAGCCTGCTGAATGATTTGATGGCGACCGTTGCCTCCTGCAAAGACTTCCATTTGTTGTATCAGCCGAAAATTCGTCTGGCCGATAAAAAATTCCAGGGGGTTGAAGCGCTGATCCGCTGGCAGCATCCGACTCTCGGCGTGATTTCGCCTGCCGAATTTATTCCTCTGGCTGAAAAAACACCGCTGATTACGCCGCTGACCAACTGGGTGATCACCCAGGCCGTGATGCAAATTGCCGAATGGCAAAAACGCGGCGCACAAATTCAGGTATCGATTAACCTGACCGCCAATAATCTGGTAGAACAGGATCTGGTGCAGCGCATTCACACCGCACTCATTCTGCACCAGGTATCGCCCTCCATGCTGGAAATCGAATGTCTGGAAACTCAGACGCTGGCGAACAATCCTCACGCAGTAGCATCGCTGGATGCCCTACGCAGTCTGGGGATCAGCATCGCGCTGGATGATTTCGGTTCCGGTTACAGTAATCTGAATTACCTGCAAAAGATCCCTGCTGATACGCTGAAACTGGATCAGTCATTGATTCAGGGCATCAGCAATGACAGCAAAAGCAAAGTCATTGTGAAATCGATGATTGAAATGGCGCATGCGCTCAGTTATCAGGTGGTAGCGGAAGGAGTCGAAGACAACGACACCTTGTTGTGTCTGGAAGAGCTTCAGTGCGATTCGGTACAGGGTTTCTATTTCTCACGCCCGCTGCAACACGATCAAATTCTTGAGTGGTCCAAGCCTTACATCTGAAAATGCTGATGTGAGGCTGACAATAAAAAACCCGCTTTCGCGGGTTTTTTCATTTCATTACTTATTGCTGCTGCCTTCAGGCCGGATATTGTAGGTTCCAAAGAAACTACGGTCAGTTTCCAGACTGATATTTTTACCGTTTGCATCGACCGTGATCGAGCCGGTGGTTTTCGTCAGCGCACAGGCAATGCGCACTTCAATCTTGCGCATACCATTTGGCACATTCAAATCCACATATTGATTGAAATGCAGGGTCGCGATTGTCTTTCCGTCCAGAATAACCAGCAGCGGGCAGGTCTTCTCAAACGGCACGATTGAAGATTGTTCTAACCGGTGCAAACGGATATGTGTCTGCCCTTCTGGCGCAACCGCGCTGGCATTAGCGTAGGTTGATTTAACCTGAAGCGTCGGTTCATAAGGATTACTCGCACACCCGGCTAAAAGTAAAGCAGCCAAGGCCACCAGTGTTTTTTTCATCGTTATCTCCCTGAGTTTATGAACGAATGATAGCAGCGTGCGCGCCACGGGCAACTAAAAACCGGTGCCAGCAACGGGTGAAGTGTTCGCACCTCTGAAAAGTCGCCCTGATTTGTGACATCCGTATAAAAAACCATCACCCGAATTGCTAATAGTCATCAGGTCGTATTTGATATTCTTAATCAGATTTATCCGATCAGATGTTCAACTCAGTGTCAGGAATGATTATGTACAGTTACACACTCATCGCTCCCGCAGGGATAGTTAAGGCATACGAAGACGAATTTCGTGAAAAAGGGATTGAGCTGCTGGTTGCCAAACAGAACCGTTCCGAAACGGTCGTTTTACGCAGCAGTCAGTTTGCTGAAGAACGTACTTTTATCACCCATGTTCATTTGCTGATTTTCAGTTTGTGCATGCGGGTGCAAAAACAGCTGAAGAATGGTAAGACGCCCAATACGACAATTATGTATTAATGCATCATCTCGCACTAACATATCCTGGCCTCATTCAGAGGCCTGACTCCTCTATAAATCATTACGTCTATACCGCCGTTAAGGCTTCAGCAAATAACCCACTAGTCGGTTAATTTAAAAACAAAACTTCACCGTTTTCTTCTGAGAACAATAAGCTTTCTGAGCTCAAAGCGCGTTATTTTATGGCTGGCGTGTATTGTCTGCCGGAGAATTTATTAGGTAATAATGAAAGGGGAATTAACACAGCAGCGGGTAACGCATTGAATTACAGAGTGTTGGTGGGTCGTGGCGGGTTCGAACCGCCGACCAATTGATTAAGAGTCAACTGCTCTACCGACTGAGCTAACGACCCAACGGGACGAATTATTCTCCTCTATCCTGATGATGTCAAACGCTTACCCTCACTTTTTTTACTGTCTTTTCTGTGAATATTTGTGGAGCTCATCACAACAAAAAAAGGTATTATTTTTTCCCTTCGGCTCACACCTGATTAATTAACACTCAGTTATCCACTATGTAAAAATTACGATACATTTACCGGCTCTGGCATTTCTTATTTCGGTTATAACATATTCGAAATTAACATTATTATAACAGCCACTCACTCCAGCTGTCGTTCCAGCAGAGCTGATATAAGAGCCTTAGAGGTCAAATAATTGACGTAAATGAATGCGATATGGCGGAGTTCATACGCAGAAAGCAAAAAAACAGGAATCTATACAACATGCAAGAAGAGTCAAAAATCCTCGCCCGGCCGGAGGAAGAGAGCGCTGAAGGTCTGCGGCGTAATCTCTCCAACCGCCATATCCAGCTTATCGCCATCGGTGGCGCCATCGGTACCGGCCTGTTTATGGGCTCGGGCAAAACCATCAGCCTCGCCGGTCCGTCCATCATCTTCGTCTACATGATCATCGGGTTTATGCTGTTTTTCGTCATGCGTGCGATGGGCGAACTTTTGTTGTCCAACCTCGAATATAAATCTTTCAGCGATTTTGCCGCCGACCTTCTGGGCCCGTGGGCCGGCTACTTCACCGGCTGGACCTACTGGTTCTGCTGGGTAGTGACCGGCATCGCAGACGTCGTGGCGATTACCGCCTACGCTCAGTTCTGGTTCCCCGGACTTTCACAATGGGTGGCCTCGCTGCTCTGCGTTCTGGTGCTGCTCAGCCTGAATCTCGCCACTGTGAAAATGTTCGGTGAAATGGAGTTCTGGTTCGCGATGATCAAAATCGTCGCCATCGTCGGGCTGATTATCGCCGGACTGGTGATGGTCCTGACCCACTTCCAGACACCTGCCGGCACGGTAGCGTCCTTCAGCAATCTGTGGAATGACGGAGGATTCTTCCCGAAAGGCGTCAGCGGCTTCTTTGCCGGTTTCCAGATTGCGGTGTTCGCGTTTGTCGGTATTGAGCTGGTTGGCACCACCGCAGCCGAAACCAAAGATCCGCAGAAGTCCCTGCCGCGCGCGATTAATGCCATTCCGCTGCGCATCATCATGTTCTACGTTTTCTCGCTGATCATGATTATGTCCGTCACGCCGTGGAGCCATGTGGTGGCTGATAAAAGCCCGTTCGTTGAACTGTTCGTGCTGGCCGGTCTTCCGGCTGCGGCGAGCATTATTAACTTTGTGGTGCTGACTTCGGCGGCGTCTTCCGCCAACAGCGGCGTGTTCTCCACCAGCCGCATGCTGTTTGGTCTGGCACAGGAAGGCAATGCACCGAAAGCGTTCGGTAAACTCTCTTCCCGCGCAGTGCCTTCAAACGGCCTGACCTTCTCCTGCATCTGCCTGCTCGGTGGTGTGGTGCTGATTTACCTGATCCCGAACGTCCTGACGGTCTTCACACTGGTCACCACCGTTTCGGCGATTCTGTTTATGTTCGTCTGGACCATCATTCTTTGCTCTTATCTGGTCTATCGCCGTAAACGTCCGCAACTGCACGAAGCATCCATCTACAAAATGCCGCTCGGTAAACTGATGTGCTGGGTCTCTATGGCATTCTTTGCCTTCGTTCTGGTGCTGCTGACCTTACAGGATGACACCCGTCAGGCGCTGATCGTCACGCCGTTGTGGTTTGTCGTTCTGGGGATTGGGTACTGGTTACGAATGAGAAAACGCCGGGCGTAATCGCTGAATGATTGATTGATGCAAGAAGGGATTGAAAAAAGTGCCAACTGGCTAATGCCCGCCACTTAGCACTTTTATGAATAAAAATTCATTTACGTGCTTCTAAGGAATGAAAGAATCAGGCTTGTAGTGCTGTTTGCTTCATCGAAGGCCCGAATTTACGGGCCTTATTTCCTTAAGTGACCGGCTTGAGACTCAGGCCTCTTTTTTCTCATTAACCTACGCAACATATAAACGAACAAACCATAACCCATCAGTGTAAGAAAGGTTGTAATTGCAAATACCAATGCAGGACCATATTCCGCGTCAGGCGAGACAAATCGGTCATAATCGATGCAACAAACGAACAGCGCGAAAAGGCCAATCACTGAAACCACCTTCAAAATCCTGAGTGCTATCCCTTTCGCTATGTTCGCAATGTGCTGAGAAAAACCCTTACCTAATAAATTTTTGATTGGAATTAAATTTATTCCAACAGAATACGCAACAATTGCCACGATAATATTGACAACCAGAACTGCATAGTCAGAGATTGCATAAGCATCTTCTGGCGTAGGATTATTATTGAATAAGCCAGCGACCTGAAATGCTGTATTTCCATTTAATATGGCTGTATCACCATAGATAAAAAAGTATAGTTTCGAACTGATAGCGAATAGAGTCAGGAACCCCAAAACCCGTAGTCCTTTAAGGACATATGCTGCCATTGGCGATCACCTCAATTGTTCCATATGCCATTAAGTGCTTCATACAGGGGACTTCTACCATGGTTGTCCGCAATAAAGCGTCTCTCAGCATTGCGAAATCACACTGATGAGCCAGTGTGATACATCCTTCAGATATTTGCCCAGGGTGCAACCTGAAACCGCCTCGTCCCACGCCTTCAATCATAGTCCCATCATCTGTTAACATATCGTCTCGATATAAAGCAAACCATTCACTGTGGTCAACGTGATAATAGAATGTGCTTTTATAAGTATCCACGCCCCAGGCTCTTATTCTATTTTTGATACTACCCTTTGGCCTTTCAACAATGTAATAATTTCCTGCGGGAAGAGGGCCGCTGCCAGCAACTCTTCCGCAACCCCCACGATTTCGATAGGCGCCCTCGCCAGAAAACGCCAGGAATGTACCCACGCCTGGAAAAGTCAAAGGAGAATAATCCGCATTATTGATCACAAACTTCCCTTGCAAAGCCATTATTTTCATCCAAAAATTTCACTTAGCTGGCAATATTACATCCCTAAAATGATAAATAGTAGGAGTTTCGTGGCTAGACATTTCGCAAGACGTATTCTGCCGATTGAGCAACTTACTTAATTAATTTAACTGTTCACTGAATACACTCTGCGGCGTATACAGCGCATCTCTGGTAAAGAATGTGTAACTACTCATTAAATATTTAACTTGTCCCCTATTGATAGCCGCTAATAACGCCCTGCTTTCAATAATAAACTTCTTAAAATTCTGCTTTCACAACCCGATTAATTGCCGGCAAAAATATACAGGTATAAGGTAGCGCCTCATTCATTAAAATGGATTTATGAAAATGCCTATTCCAGCTTATATGTGGCTTTATGATGATGGTGGTGCCGCGATTAAAGGTTCTGTAGACGTGAATGGCCGAGAGGGTAGCATTGAGATCCTCGGATTCAACCACGGATTGAATATTCCTGTTGATACCCGTAGCGGAAGTATTACAGGGACCCGGTCTCATTCACCGATGATGTTCGAAAAGGAGTTCGATTCATCGAGTCCATATCTGTATAAGGCTGTAGCTAAGGGACAGACCTTGAAGTCTGCTGAGATACGCTGGTATCGAATCAATGATGCAGGCCAAGAGGAGGTTTATTTTATTATGACAATTGAGGGCGTCAAAATCACCGGCGTGAATCCAGGCATGCCAAACGCTAAAATTGCCGGAAATTCACAGATTAATCACATGGAATCAGTGTCGATGATGTATAGCAAAATTACATGGCATTACGTAGATGGGAATGTAAAGTACACCGATGAATGGAATGACCGTTCATGAAGAATGGGGTTCATGCCTGATGCCAACCGTTTAAGCCATTTATGAATAAAAATTCATTTCTGTACTCCATAGGAACGAAGAAATCAGACTTGTAGTGCTGTTTGCTTCATTGAAGGCCCGAATTCACGGGCCTCATTTCCTTAAGTGACTGGCATCCGCCACCCGGCTCCTTTCACTTTATTGCGCATTACTCCACTTCCAGCGCCTGCCAGAACTGATCCAGCATTTTTCTGGCCGACGGGCGGGCCGATGCCACTTTCACCGGCAGTTCAGGTGGCGAGCCGGCTTTCATCTCGCCGAGATCAAACACAAAGGTGTAATCCGGTTCCTGTCCCATACGTAAATCGCTGACCAGAATGTGGCCGCCCTGCTCTTTTACGCTGAAGAAACCGTGGCTGAACCAGGCGACGCGCGCCAGAAACGCATTATCTTTATGCGCCTCGTATAACGCTTCGCCACGCGGATAAAAGCGGAAACGGATAGGTGAATCCGGATGCAGCAGCGAGGTGAAGCCTTCGCCGTAGCTGTCCTTGTTCATCACGACCACGCGCCACACCAGCGTATTAAGCGGCGTCGGGGTGACCAGTACCTGGGTGCTTTCGATGTTCTGGCGTTGCAATTCCTCGCCCACGTGCCGCGTCACCTGATGTTGCTCGAAGGCGGTACAGGCCAGATATAAACAACTCACGCCCAGCAGCACGTTATTCCACATGATCCCGCGCTGCTGCTCGCGGTACAGCGCCAGCCCGACGCCGATAATCAGCGGTAAGGTATAAAGCGGATCGACGATGAAAATGCTGCCAACCGCAAACGGACGATCGGTAAAGGGCAATCCGAGTTGCGTGCCATACACCGTCATCAGATCCAACAGCGGATGAGTGATCAGTGCCAGCCAGACCGCTCCCCACCACTGCCTGAAATGCTGCCCGCCGCTGAGCAGTTTTGCCATCAGCCAGGCCAGCAGCGGTGAAATCAACGTCAGATAAAACAGTGCATGGCTTTCGGTGCGGTGCATCGTCATATTACTGATGGCGTCACCGTGATCATAAAACACATCCAGATCGGGCAACGTACCGCAGACTGCACCGGCCAGCGCGGATTTCCACACCGGTGCGCGTTTGCCCATTACCGCGATGCCGACCGCCGCGCCCAATACAAACTGAGAAACCGAATCCATCCTGACCTCTTTAAGCCCGAAGCTGAATGCCTTCGGTAATAATGTGCTGCACGTTATTCACCGTCTGTTCAAAAAACTCAGGATCGCTGAGCGTTTTACCGGTGATTGCCTCGACCTGCACGCTAAAGTCCGCGTAATGCTGGGTGGTTGCCCACAGCATAAAAATCAGCTGCATCGGATCTACAGGTGCGATCAGCTCATCTTTGATCCAGCCGCGAATGACATCCGATTTATCTTCCACCAGCGTTTTCAGGCTGCCGCCCAGTTCCTGTTTCAGCAGGGGCGCGCCCTGCACCATCTCCAGACAAAACAGTCGCGACGCCTGCGGATGGTCACGGGATACGCACAGTTTCAGACGGATATATTCACGTATCGCTTCCAGAGGATGCTGATCAGACTGCAATGCTTTCAGCGGTGCCAGCCAGATATCCAGCAGCCCTTTCAGCACCGCAATATACAAATCTTCTTTGGACGGGAAATAATACAGCAGATTGGTTTTGGACACGTCGGCGCGCTCGGCAACCTGATCCAGACTGGTGCCATGCATGCCGTACAACGAAAAGAAGTCCAGCGCCGCCGCCATGATATTGCCGCGCTTGGCAGCGACCGCCCGCGAACGACGCGTCGGTTTTTTCGCCTCCGTCTGACGGGACTTTTTCTCTCCGGCGGCAGGCTGCGGAGGTTCGACCAATGGCTTCACAACGTCTCCCTGAGACAAACAGCAAGGCTGAAATCATAGCAAAAGGCGCCACAGGCGACTATCGCTATACATCCGGATGATGGAAGTAACACTCACAGCATCAACGCGTAACCACTAAGGATTATAAATTTAACAATTTTGCACCATTTATGTTCAATCCTGCCTGATAAACGTGCAGTTATTTTTGACCAGATGGTCTGAAACAGACCGTTTGCTCCACAAGTAAGCCAGACTCATTTTTAACCTGCTGATAATCATCATGATTTAAAAACTGGCATCCGCTTTGCAACAGCCTTCCCGTCAGGAGATTTCAGCACGGTGCAATTCGGAACCCGCAGGACGCACTCAAGCCGCGCAGAGATTTTCGCAAGCCCTTGTTTTGGTACTTAATATTTTCAATCGAGGTGAGCTATGAAAATCGGTGTCTTTATTCCTATCGGCAACAACGGCTGGTTAATTTCAGAAACTGCGCCACAGTACAAACCGACCTTCGAACTGAACAAAACCATTGTGCAGAAAGCGGAGCACTACCATTTCGATTTCGCACTGTCGATGATCAAACTGCGTGGCTTCGGTGGCAAAACCGAATTCTGGGAACACAACATGGAGTCGTTCACGCTGATGGCTGGCCTTGCCGCCGTGACCTCCCGCATCCAGCTTTACGCCACCGCCGCCACGCTGGTGATGCCTCCGGCGATCGTTGCGCGCATGGCCGCCACTATCGACTCAATCTCCAGCGGACGTTTCGGTGTAAATGTCGTCACCGGCTGGCAGAAACCGGAATACGAACAAATGGGCATGTGGCCGGGCGACGACTATTTCACCCGCCGCTATGACTACCTGACCGAATACGTCAGTGTGCTGCGCGACCTGTGGGGCACCGGCCACTGCACGCTCGACGGCGAATTTTTCAAAATGGACGACTGCCGCGTCAGCCCGCGCCCGCAGAGCGAAATGAAAGTGATCTGCGCCGGGCAAAGCGATGCAGGCATGGCGTTCTCCGCTAAACACGCTGACTTCAACTTCTGCTTCGGCAAAGGCGTTAACACCCCGACTGCTTTTGCGCCAACGGCTGCACGCATGAAAACGGCGGCTGAAGCTGAAAACCGGGATGTTTCCTCCTACGTGCTGTTTATGGTGATTGCCGACGAAACCGATGCCGCCGCCCGCGCCAAATGGGAGTTATATAAATCTGGTGCTGATGCCGATGCACTGGCGTGGCTCACCGATCAAAGCAGCAAAGACACCAAATCCGGATCCGATACCAATGTCCGCCAGATGGCTGATCCAACGTCCGCGGTCAATATCAACATGGGCACGCTGGTGGGTTCTTACGCCAGCGTCGCCAGAATGCTCGATGAAATCGACACCGTGCCTGGCGCAGGCGGCGTGCTGCTGACCTTTGACGATTTTGTGGAAGGCATTGAAAACTTCGGCCGCTACATCCAGCCATTAATGAAAACCCGCCAGCACATCGGCACTGAGCAGAAAGAGGTCGCATGATGAACGTTGTTGAGAATCAAACTGTGGTCCGCCGTGAACCCCAAAATACCGGCGAGGAAACGATCCTCACAGCACGTCCTGAAGCCATTGCTTTCACGCCGCAACAAACGGCGCTGATTGTGGTGGATATGCAAAATGCCTATGCCTCACAGGGCGGTTATCTGGATCTGGCCGGTTTTGATGTTTCCGCTACCGCACCGGTGATTGCCAATATCAAAGTAGCGATTGCCGCTGCACGTGCTGCAGGCATCAAAGTGATTTTCTTCCAGAATGGCTGGGACAATCAGTACGTCGAAGCCGGGGGTGCCGGTTCGCCGAACTTCCATAAATCTAACGCGCTGAAAACCATGCGCAAGCGCCCCGAACTGATGGGCAAACTGCTGGCGAAAGGCGACTGGGATTATGACCTGGTTGATGAACTTCAGCCGCAGCCCGGCGATATTGTGTTGCCTAAACCGCGCTACAGCGGCTTCTTCAATACCCAGCTCGACAGCCTGCTGCGCAGTTACGGTATTCATCATCTGGTGTTCACCGGCATCGCCACCAACGTCTGCGTCGAATCCACCCTGCGCGACGGTTTCTTCCTGGAATATTTCGGCGTAGTGCTGGAAGACGCCACCCATCAGGCCGGACCGGAATTCGCGCAAAAAGCCGCGATTTATAACATCGAAACCTTCTTTGGCTGGGTCTCCAGCGTGCGCAATTTCTGCGACGCAGTAGGCTACAAAACTGAACAAAACGCGGCCTGACCGCTTTCTGAAAAGGACGATTAACGATGCCTAAAAGCGCCATTATTCCGGCTGGCAGCGGCGTTCCGCTGGCACCTTTTGTTCCGGGCACTCTCGCCGATGGCGTGGTGTATGTTTCCGGCACCCTGCCGTTTGATAAAGACAATAACGTGGTGCATGTCGGCGATGCCGCCGCGCAAACCCGTCATGTGCTGGAAACCATCAAACGCGTGATCGAAACCGCAGGCGGCACCATGGATGACGTCACCATGAACTCAATTTTTATCACCGACTGGGCAAATTACGGCGCGGTGAATCAGGTTTATGCCGAATATTTTCCGGGAGAAAAACCGGCACGTTTCTGCATTCAGTGCGGGCTGGTTAAACCGGATGCGCTGATCGAAATCGCGTCAGTTGCCCATATCGGCAAGTAAATTATGGTTGAAACCCTGCCCTGAACTCCCTGAGGAAACAGCATGTATTACAAGGTATTGGGTAAGAAAAATGCTGATGCAGAAACCGTCGTGCTTTCCTCCGGCCTCGGCGGTTCCGGCGGCTTCTGGCAGCCCCAGCTGGCGATGCTCGCAGAGCATTTTCGTGTAGTGGTCTATGACCAGCACGGCACCGGCGTCAGTCAGGGCACGGTGCCCGCCGGTTACCGGATGGAAGATATGGCCGATGAGCTGGCAGGCATGCTCAACGAACTGGATATCAGCCGCTGTCATCTGGTCGGTCACGCACTCGGCGGCATTATCGGCCTGCATCTTGCCCTGCGTTATCCGGCGCTGTTGCAAAGTCTGGTGGTGATTAACGGCTGGACAAAGCTCGACAGCCAGACGCGCCGCTGCTTTGAAGTGCGGCAGAATTTACTGCTTAACAGCGGGGTCGATGCTTATGTGCAGGCGCAGCCGCTGTTTCTGTATCCGGGTGACTGGCTTTCTGAAAATGAGGTGTTATTGCAGCAAGAGCGCCAGCATCAGGTGGCGCATTTTCAGGGAATGGAAAACCTGCTGCACCGCTTGCAGGCACTGATGGATTCAGACCTGACGGCGTCGCTCGGACAAGTGATTGCGCCGACGCTGGCTTTCAGCTGTAAAGACGATTTGCTGGTGCCATGGCCGCGTTCGGTGGATCTCGCTTCCCGTTTGCCTAACGGGGAGCACACACAGATGCAGTACGGCGGCCATGCCATGAGCGTGACCGATCCGCAAACCTTTAACCCGATTTTACTGGACTGGCTGATGCGGCATTCATCGCACGCGCCCGCGACACCGTCCGGTCATCTGCCCACGGAGACATCATGGCCGAAGCATTAACTGCCAGTGCGCTGGCAACCTTATTCACCGAAGCCCGCACCCATAACGGCTGGCTGGATAAACCGGTGACCAGCGAACAGCTGAGAACAATTTACGAACTGGCGCGCATGGGGCCGACCTCGGCTAACTGCAGCCCGGTGCGCATCGTGTTTATTGAGAGTCAGGAAGCCAGAGAAAAACTGGCTCCGGCACTCTCCGGCGGCAACCTGAAGAAAACCATGACGGCACCGGTGACGGCTATCATTGCCTGGGATCCGCAATTCTACGAACTGCTGCCCGAACTGTATCCTTCAGGCGATGCCCGTTCGTGGTTCACCTCAAGCCCGCAACTGGCGCAGGATACGGCGTTTCGCAACAGCAGTTTGCAGGCCGCGTATCTCATCATGGCCTGCCGGGCACTCGGACTGGATACCGGGCCAATGTCCGGTTTCGACAACGCGAAGGTCGATGATACGTTTCTGGCGCAGGAAGGCTGGAAATCCAATTTCCTGATCAACATCGGTTACGGCGACAGCAGCAAAGTGTATCCGCGCGCGCCGCGCCTTGATTTCGACCGCGCCTGCCGCGTGCTGTAAGCATCACTGATTAAATTCTGAGGACATGACCATGCAATCAACCCTGAACGCCACACTGACTGTTTCCGATAAGCCAGTCGTTGAAAAGCAAGCTGCCGTTGAGAAACAAAATTATCGCGATGCGATGGCGCGGCTCGGTTCCGCGGTCAATATCATCACTACCGACGGCCCGGGCGGGCGTGCAGGCTTCACCGCCTCTGCGGTGTGCAGCGTCACCGATTCTCCGCCGACCTTGCTGGTATGCCTGAACCGCTCAGCATCTGTGCATTCAGCTTTTACGCAAAATCAGGTGCTGTGCGTGAACACGCTGGCCGATTGCCACGAGTCGCTGTCCAATTTATTCGGCGGAAAAACGCCGATGCAACAACGTTTTGAAGCCGCTGAATGGGCGCGTCTCGCCACCGGTTCGCCGGTCCTTACCAATGCGCTGGTGTCGTTTGACTGCAACGTCACGCAAATCACCAGCGTCGGCACCCATGACATCCTGATTTGTGAAGCCGTTGCATTGCGACGCAACGACGACAGCCACGGACTGGTGTATTTCGACCGGCGCTATCACCCGCTGATGCGTCAGACAGCCTGTTAACTCAACCTGATTAGGGAATTACAGCATGGCAAATACCTCCTGGTTTCCACAATGGCGTAAAAGAGAAGGCAATCTGGATGGCGCGGTGATCGCGCCGGATGAACGACTACCGTTAGGATCGACGCTGATCATGGGTCTGCAACATACGGTGGCAATGTTTGGTGCCACCGTCTTAATGCCCCTGCTGATGGGATTTGACGCCAACATGGCGATTTTGATGTCGGGCATCGGCACCCTGCTGTTCTTCCTGGTGGTCGGCGGGCGTGTACCCAGTTATCTCGGTTCCAGCGCTGCGTTTGTCGGGCTGGTGATTGCGGTGACCGGCTACAGTGGCCACGGCGCGAACCCGAATATCGGCGTGGCGCTGGGCGGGATTATTGCCTGCGGCGTAATTTATACGCTGATTGGTTTTGTGGTGATGGCAGTCGGCACGCGCTGGATTGAACGCCTGATGCCGCCGGTGGTGACCGGTGCGGTGGTGATGGCGATTGGTCTGAACCTGGCACCGATTGCTATTAACAGTGTCTCGGCTTCATCGTTTGACAGCTGGATGGCGGTGATGACCGTGCTGTGTATCGGCTCGGTGGCGGTGTTCACCCGTGGTCTGGTGCAGCGTCTGTTGCTGCTGCTCGGTCTGGTGGCGGCGTACCTGATTTACATGGTGATCACCAACGGACTCGGACTCGGTACCCCGGTGGACTTCAGCGCCGTGGCTCAGGCGCCATGGTTTGGCGTACCGACCATCACCACACCAGTATTCAGCACTCACGCCATGCTGATGATTGCACCGGTGGCAGTGATTTTGGTGGCAGAAAACCTCGGTCACATTAAAGCGGTGGCAGGCATGACCGGTAAAAACCTCGACCCGTATATGGGCCGCGCGTTTGTCGGCGACGGTCTGGCGACCTTACTTTCCGCCTCGGCGGGCGGTACGGGCGTTACCACATACGCAGAAAATATCGGCGTGATGGCAGTGACCAAAATTTACTCCACGCTGATTTTTGTCGCCGCAGCCATCGTTGCCATCGCGTTGGGCTTCTCGCCCAAATTTGGTGCACTGATCCACACCATTCCGGGGCCGGTACTCGGTGGCGCGTCAATTGTGGTGTTCGGGTTAATTGCCGTGGCCGGTGCGCGCATCTGGGTACAAAATCAGGTGGATCTGGGACTTAACGGCAATCTGATCATGGTGGCGGTCACGCTGGTACTGGGCGCAGGCAACTTTACCCTGAGTCTGGGTGGCTTCAGCATGGGCGGTATCGGCACGGCGACCTTTGGCGCGATTTTACTGAATGCCTTCCTGAGCCGCAGCAAACAGGTAAAAACACAGCCTGAAATAAAAACTGGCACAGAAGCTGCATTAAAAGATCACTGACGACCTCAGTTTCTCCTTAGCTCATCATTTTTGATGATCGCCAGCGGTTATCCGGTCCACCCGTCCGGATTAGCCGCTGGTTTTTTTCTTTCTGCCTCCCATTTTCCCTAATGCCGTTTCCAGCTAACGATTGCAAAATTCCTTCGTTCACCTCCCCCTTAAATTGGTTTGTTATGGGCTCAGCACTTTCGTTCTAAGAACGCATAAGTCATTCACCTGTCACCACAGCAAATAAGAAAAAGGGTTTAACGATGAAGAACATTCGCCGGATTAACGCGGTGACCCGCGCACTGGCTTTAGGAGCACTTCTCACCAGCACATTTTCCGCCATCGCCGCTGACAGCACACCGGTTCAGGGCGGCACCCTGATTTATCTCGAACAGCAGGCGCACACCAACCTGTATCCGCCGGCAGGCGGCTTTTATCCGAACGGCGGCATACTGAATCAGATCACCGACAAACTGACCTATCAGAACCCGAAGACGCTGGAAATTGAGCCATGGATTGCCGAATCCTGGTCATTCAATGCCGATAAAACCGAGTACACCTTTAAGCTGCGTCCGGGCGTGACCTTCTCCGACGGCACGCCGCTGGATGCCAGCGCGGTCGCCAAAAACTTTGATACTTACGGTCTGGGCAACAAAGAGCATCACCTGCCGGTTTCCGAAGTCATCAACAATTACGACCACAGCGAAGTGATTGATCCGCTGACCGTGAAGTTCTATTTCAAAAAATCGTCACCCGGCTTCCTGCAGGGCACGGCGACCATTGGCTCTGGTCTGGTGTCGCTGAGCACGCTGGCGCGTAACTTTGATGCGCTGGGCGACGCGACGCACATCATCGGTTCCGGTCCGTTTGTGGTCAGCAAAGAAACACTGGGGCGCGAAGTCGATCTGAGCGCACGTAAGGATTACAACTGGGGGCCGAAAAACCTCAAACAGCAGGGTCGCGCGAATCTTGACGGCATCAAAGTGATCGTTACCGGCGAAGACAGCGTGCGTATCGGCGCACTGCTGGCGGGTCAGGCGGATTTCATCCGTCAGGTTCAGGCGTATGACGAGAAACAAGCCAAAGACCAGAACTTCCCGATTTATGCCGCGCCGACCAAAGGTGTCAACGACAGCATTTCGTTCCGTCCGGACAACGCGCTGGTGTCAGATCTGAAAGTGCGTCAGGCGCTGCTGCACGCCACCAACAGCAAACAGGTTGTCGATACGCTGTTCTCGCCAAACTATCCGCAGGCCACCTCAGTGATCGCTAAAACCGCGGCCGGTTATGTCGATCTGAGCAACAAACTGACTTACGACCCGACGCTTTCCAAAAAGCTGCTGGATGAAGCGGGCTGGAAACCAGGCCCGAACGGCATTCGTCAGAAAGAGGGCAAAACGCTGTCGCTGACCATTTATGAATCCCTGCCACAACCGCAGAACAAAGAAGTGTTGCAGCTGGTTTCTCAGCAGTGGAGCCAGGTCGGCGCGAAGCTGAACATTCTGGCGGGCGATGCGGGCAGCCGCGTGGCGGATAACCTCGATCCAGAGAAAACCCCGGCCAACGTGGTGGAAGTCGGACGTGCCGATCCGGACGTAATTAAAAGCTCCTTCTACCCGACCAACCGCGATGCGCTGCTGCAAAAAGGCGGCCTGAGCAGCAAGGTGAAAAACTTCCGCGACGACAAACTTAACGATCTGCTGACCGCTATTTCTGCCGAAGTCGATCCGAAAAAACGTCTGGCACTGACCGGCGACGTGCAGAACTACCTGCTCGATCAGGCGTATGTCATTCCGATTTTCGAAGAACCACAGGTGTTTGCCGGTGCGCCGTATTTCAAAGGCGTGAGCTTTGAAGCGGTCGGACGTCCGAGCTTCTACGGCGCATGGCTGGAAAAGCATTAACTGACGGGGAGTAAATCATGAGCCGATACGTGAGCGGTCGATTCGGGCAGGCTTTGCTGGTGCTGTGGGCGGCGTTTACCGTCTCCTTCATCTTGTTGCAGGTGCTGCCCGGCGATGCGATTCTGATTAAATTCCAGAACCCGGACATGGGATTGAGCCCGGCGCAAATCGCCGATATGCGTGCTGCGTACGGCGCGGATGTGCCGGTCTGGCAGCAATATCTGCATACGCTGGGTAATTTCCTGCGCGGCGATCTGGGCTATTCGATTCAGGCTGGCGTACCGGTGACTGAATTACTCAGCAGCAACTTCCCGCCGACGCTGCGTCTGGCGCTGTCCGGTTTCGCACTGGCCGCCGTGGTGGCCTTTGCGCTGGCATTTCTCTCCAGCCTGCTGCATTTCGGCTGGCTGAAAAATACCTTACAGGCGGTGCCGTCGCTGTTTATCTCCATTCCCACCTTCTGGCTGGGTATCGCGCTGATTCAGTTCTTTTCGTTCCATCTGCGCTGGATCCCGGTGATCAATCCGGGGGAATGGGTCGGGTTGATTTTGCCGATTGTCACGCTGGCGGTGCCGATTTCAGCGCCGCTGGCGCAGATCCTCATCCGCAGCATTGATCAGGTGCAAACCCAACCGTTCGTCGCCGTCGCCCGTGCCAAAGGCGCCAGCCGCAGCGGCGTATTGTGGCGTCATGTGGCGCGTAACGCCCTGCTCCCGGCGCTGACCATTGCCGGTTTGCTGTTCGGCGAACTGATTGCGGGGGCATTGATCACCGAAACCGTCTTCGGTCTTAACGGCCTGGGACAGCTGACCCAGCAGGCAGTCAATAATCAGGATGTCGCGGTATTGCAGGCGATTGTGGTGATTTCCGCCGCGGCCTTTGTCGGCATCAATTTACTGGTCGATTTGCTGTATCCGCTTCTCGATCCGCGCCTTAAAGCTTCAGCGTCTAAAAACTCACGGGGAGCCACCGCATGAGCAGCTTACCGCTTGGCAAAAGCACGCTTTCATTACCGCTCACACAGCGTCGCCGCTGGAAACCGGCCCGCCTGCAACCGGGACTAATCCTTGCCTGGCTGGTGATGGCGACCGTCATTTTGTGGGCGATTGCGCCTGGGTTATTTACGGATTACAGCGGCACCGAAGGGATTGCCGGTGCGCAGCGTCTCGCGCCGCAGGCCGGACACTGGCTGGGCACGGATCAGCTTGGCCGCGATGTTTACGCGCGTATTGTCTACGGCGCATCGCATTCGCTTTCCGGCGCGCTGGTCGCCGTGGCGCTCGGGCTGGTGTTCGGCACCGCGCTCGGACTGGCGGCCGGTGCCAGCGGCGGTCTGGTGGATGCCATTGTCATGCGCATCAACGACGTATTGCTGTCAATTCCCGGCCTGTTGCTGTCGCTGAGCGTGATTATTTTGCTCGGCTTCGGCACGGTTCATGCGGCGATTGCCGTCGGTGTGACGTCGGTAGCCAACTTCGCCCGTCTTGCACGCGCCGAAGTGGTGCTGGTGCGTCACAGCGATTACGTCGAAGCGGCCTATGGCAGCGGCGGTTCCTTCCTGTCGATTTTGTGGCGTCACATTTTGCCCAATTCTCTGACTTCGGTGATCGCGTTTTCTGCACTGCAGTTCGGCAGCGCGATACTGGCGATTTCCACCCTGAGTTTTCTCGGTTATGGCACGCCACCGCCGACACCAGAATGGGGTTTACTGATCGCCGAAGGCCGTAACTACATTTCCACCGCCTGGTGGCTGACCACCTTCCCCGGCGTGGTCGTGGTGTTAGTGGTGCTTTCCGCCAACCGCATCAGCCAGTCATTACGCAGGAGAACGCGATGAACGCACAGGCCACTTTAACGCATGACGCGCCGCCGGTTCTCGAACTGGAAAACGTATCGATTGCCTACGACGGCAAACCGGTGGTGCATAACGTATCTTTTTCGATTAACGCCGGAGAAGTGCTGGCGCTTGTTGGCGAATCCGGCTCAGGGAAAACCACGACCGCGCAGGCGATTATTGGCCTGCTGGCAGAGAACGGTCATATCGAACAGGGCGAAATTCGTCTGAACGGCACGGACATCAGCCAGTGGTCGCAGCGCCGTCTTGATGCCCTGCGCGGCGCACGCATCAGCCTGATACCGCAGGATCCGACCAGTTCGCTGGATCCGGTCAAAACCATCGGTTCGCAGGTCGCGGAAATTCTCGATATCCATCAGCGACTGCCGCGCCAGCAGCGCGATGCCCGTGTGGTGGAACTGCTTTCCCGCGTGGGTCTGTCGCATCCTGAACAGCGGGCGAAACAGTATCCGCATGAACTTTCCGGCGGCATGAAACAGCGCGTCTTAATCGCCATTGCGATTGCGCTGCAACCGGCGTTGATCATCGCCGATGAACCGACCAGCGCGCTGGATGTCACGGTGCAAAAACGTATTCTGGATTTAATCGACGAGCTGCGTCGCGAGTTCGGCACCGCCGTGTTGCTGGTAACACATGATTTGGCCATTGCCGCCGAACGCGCCGACCGGCTGCTGGTGTTCCGTCACGGCAAAGTGCAGGAACAGGGCATCACACGCGAGGTGCTGGATGCGCCGAAAAGTGATTACACCCGCCAGCTGTTCGCCGATGTCCCTGCCCTCTCCGGTCGTCACCGGGCGCAACTTCGTGCGGCGGAAGATCCGGTACTGGTGGTCGAAAACATCACGCATGATTTCACGCTGGGCGGCAAAAACCAGGCGGCGTTCCGCGCTGTAGACCATGTGTCATTTAGTATTCCGCGCGGGACTACGCATTCGCTGGTCGGCGAATCCGGCTCCGGCAAAACCACGCTGGCACGCATTCTGCTCGGTTTTCAGAAACCGGACAGCGGACGGGTGCTGATTGACGGCGCAGATATCACGCGCCTGAAAGGCGAAGCCCTGCGTCAGCTGCGCAAGAAAATCCAGCTGGTGTATCAGAACCCGTTCGCCTCACTGGATCCGTCGCAAACGCTGTTCAAAGTGATTGAAGAACCGCTGCTGAACTTCGAAAAAATCCCGGCTGCCGTACGCCGTGAACGGGTGCTGTATATCGCCCGCCGCGTGGCGCTGCCGGAAGAACTCCTCAGCCGCAAACCGCGTGAACTGTCCGGCGGTCAGCGCCAGCGGGTGGCGATTGCACGCGCATTAATCTTAGAGCCGAAAGTGTTGATCCTTGATGAAGCGACCTCGGCGCTCGACGTCACCGTTCAGGCGCAAATCCTGACGTTGCTTTCACAGTTACAGGATTCACTCGGCCTGACCTATTTGTTTATCTCGCACGATCTGGCAACCGTCCGGCAAATCTCGCACAGCGTCTCGGTGTTAAACCGCGGGCAGCAGGTGGATTCCGGCAACGTGGAAGACGTTTTCGCCCTGCCTTCCAGCGATTACACCCGCCAGCTCATTGACGCCATACCCGGCCGGCATCGCGCCGCCTGAACCCGCACACGAATTCCCGTACAAAAATATAGAGGGACATTATGAGCAGTAAACGTCTTGGATTTTTCACCCGCCTGCTGGACAACACCAGCGCGCAGGAACGTTACCGTCTGGCGACCGAGCAAATCATTCACGCCGAACAGCTCGGTTTTGATTCCGCGTGGGTCGCGCAGCACCATTTTCACGAAGCCGAGGGCGGCCTGCCTGCACCGCTGGTTTTCCTCGCACAAGTTGCGGCGCATACCCGCTTTATCCGTCTCGGCACCGGCGTGATCACGCTGCCGATGGAAAACGCATTGCGCGTTGCCGAAGACACCGCCGTGCTGGATTTACTCTCCGGCGGACGGCTTGAAATCGGCTTAGGATCGGGCGGTACGCCAACCTCATTCCCGCCGTTCGGGCTGGAAAGTCAGGATCGCGGCAAGGCCTTTGGCAACAATCTGCAAACTCTGCTCACCGCCTGGCGCGGCGAACCGCTGGCGGGCACCGATAACCGCTTATATCCGGCGGCACCGCAGCTGGCGAACCGCGTCTGGCAGGCGACGTTCTCGGTGGACGGCGGCGCGCGTGCCGGTAAATCCGGTGACGGCCTGATGCTTTCGCGCACCCAGCCGCGTCCGCAGGATGCGCCTGATTTACGTCTCGATGAACTGCAAAACCCGATTATTGATGCCTATCTGGATGCACTGCCGGAAGGCGTTACGCCGCGCATCATGGGCTCGCGTACCGCGTTCGTCACTGAGAACGGCGATGAAGCCCGTGAACTTGCGCAAAAAGGCTTACGCCGTCAGGCTGAAAACCACCGCGCCAGCGGGCAGATTGTGAAAGGCGATACGCTGGACGATTACATCCGCGCCTTCGACGTGCATCTCGGCACGGCGGCACAGGTCACCGCGACGTTGCAGGCCGATACTGCGCTGGCCCGCGTCACCGATCTGGCGTTTCAGGTGCATTCCATTGACCCGCCGCATCCTTACATTTTACGTTCCATCGAACTGATTGCCCGTCACGTTGCGCCCGCACTCGGCTGGGTTCGCCGCACGCCGCAGCGCCGTGTTTCCACCTCCTCTGCCGATTCCTCATTCTCAAGGGAAGCCCTATGACTACCTATTCGACCGACCTGCTGGAAAAACTGGCTGACATCGCCCCGGACTCCGCGCTGAAACAGGCACGTGACACCCGCGACGCCGCGACCCGTCACGCGCAGGGCAGCTACGATGCGCTGTTTACCGAACAAGATGGTGTGGATTTTTCACTGGCTGAACGTCTGCGTTTAGCGCAAAACGTCGCCCGCTGGCATGGCGATTCGCAGCTGACTAATCACTATTCCGAGCGTTTGCAGGATTTACCGGACATCGACGAAACCGCCCGTCTGGACGCCGCGCTGACGCACGGTGAACGCCTGAGCTTCAAACCAGCCAGCGCCACACCCGCCCATTTGCAGGCGCTGAAAAAAGCCGGCTGGTCGGTGGATGCGATTGTCACGCTGTCGCAACTGATTGCTTTCGTCAGTTTCCAGAGCCGTGTGCTGCGCAGCTACCGGCTGATCGGCGGCAAGCCAGTGGAGAACGGCAGCAATAAACCAGTGGGTGCCGCGTTCTGGCGCACCGAACCGAACACGCACAGCGGCCGCGATGCGCCACAGGCATTTACCCAGGAAGAACTGGGCTGGGAGCCGTGGATCCCGGCGAAAAAACTGGAAGAGTTTGATGAAGCACAGCAGGCCATTCTGGCGAAGTTCGGTCATACAGATTCCGACTATTTCCGCCTGTTAGGCCGCAATCTGCCGGTACTCGAACAACGCACGCTGACCGACAAAGGTATTTTCTACACTTCCGGCGGTTTGCCGCGTAAAGAGCGTGAACTCGCGGCGACCGTTGCCAGCAAAATCAACGGCTGTATTTACTGCGCGTCGGTGCATGCGCGTAAAGCCAGCCAGCTTTCCAAACAGACGCAAGACGTCCAGCGCCTGATCGACACCCCGCCGGGCGGCATTCTCAGCAAAGAACACTCTCCGCGCTGGCAGGCTGAAATTGATTTCGCTGCCGCGCTTTCCGCCACGCCACCGGTCGCCACTGAGCACCACATTGCGGCACTGCGCGAACAGGGTTTAGACGAACTGGAGATTGTCGATCTGGCGCAGTCTGCGGCGTTCTTCGCCTGGGCAAACCGTCTGATGTTAACGCTGGGAGAACCGTTTAATGACTGAAGCTATCCGCCCGCAACTCGATCACGTCGTAATCAACGTCGCCGAACAACTGAATCAGGCCGAGCAGCAGTTCCGCCGTCTGGGATTCCATCTCACGCCGCGCGGTCATCATTCGCTGGGTTCCAGTAATCATCTGGCAATTTTTGGCGAAAACTATCTCGAACTGCTCGGCTATGAGCCGGGCAATGCCCACACCCGCAAAGACCTGTGGCAGGCGCCGCTTGGCCTGACCGGTCTGGTGTGGAAAACGCAGAATTCATCGGCGGTGTACGAACATCTGCAACAGCAAAATATTGCGGGTTCAGCACCGGCAGAATTCTTCCGTCCTGTGGCGCTCAACGATGGCACCTCGCCCAATGCGCGTTTTCGTACCGTGCCGCTGGCCGCCAGCCGCGTACCGAATGGCCGCAGTTTCTTCTGCCATCATCTGACGCCGGAACTGGTGTGGCGCAATGAATGGCAGCGCCATCCGAACGGCGTTGCCGATATCACGGAGTTTGTAATTTCCGCTGCGGATCCGCAGGACGCCGCACAAGTCTACGGCGAGTTATTTGGTGCCGGTGCACTGGAGATCAGACCGCAGGAAGTGACCCTGCGCGCGGGTCGCGCCACCGTCCGGTTTCTGACACCGGAGCAGGCCACCGCCGAATTTGGCACCGTCCCGGAAGGCGAAAATGGCAGCGCGCGGATGGTCGGACTGGAATTCGCCACCCGATCGCTGGAGGCCGTACGGAATAGTTTGCGGGTCGGGGAAATTACATTCAGGGATGACGTTGATCTCGTGTCTGTCCGGGCAGCGGACGGGCTAGGGGTCGCGCTTAAATTCAGCGAGGAATAAGGTCAAGTTCAAGGTCGTGGGCGTCGGCCCACGGTCTTAACCTTGACCTTAGATCTTCCTGTTATCTCTTATCCTTTTTAATCTCTTGATTTAATCCCCCAATATGTTAAAAATTTGCAATCAAAAACCCAATGGACGGCTAAACGTCTAAATACCCATCCGTCTATTTAATAAGGCCCAACGCCCAGTGACCACCTCCCTCCTTGAGATGCGCGATATCTCGATTTCATTTGCCGGTTTTCCTGCCCTGCGCCAGGTGGATTTCACGCTGGAAGGGGGATCCGTCCATGCGTTAGTCGGCGCGAACGGTGCGGGGAAATCGACGCTGATGGCGGTGCTTTCCGGCACGCATGAACATTACACCGGGCAGATCGCAATCGACGGCGAAGCGGTGAATATCCGCCTGCCGCATCATGCCCGCGGGCTGGGTATTCATCTGGTTCAGCAGGAAGTTGACGTCGCGCTGGTGCCGACGCTGAACGTTGCCGAAAACATCATGCTTGACCGCCTTTCTGAGCCGGGTCATCTGCATCACTGGCCGCAGCTTTACCGTCAGGCGCAGTTGCTGACCGAACAACTCGGGCTGAACATTAACCTGCGGGCGCGGATCGAGAGCTGCACGCTGGCGGAGAAACAGCTGATTTTGCTGGCGCGCGCGTTATCACATAAATGCCGTTTCCTGATCCTCGACGAACCGACCGCGCCGCTCGATCAGGCGGAAAGCGCGCGTCTGTTTGCGCTGGTGCGCAAGCTGAAAGCCGCCGGAATGGCGATTGTATTTATCTCGCACCGTATCCACGAACTGCGCGATATCTGCGACCGCATGACGGTGCTGCGCGACGGGCGTCTGGTCAGCGATGACAGCATGGACGGCCTGAGTAACGAACACATTATTGAGAAAATGATCGGCCATCAGCTCGACGATATTTACCCGCCGCGCCGTCCGCCGCACAGCGGTGAAACGCTGCTAAGCATTCAAGGCATGCACGATAAAGACAAACTGCGCGATATCTCGCTGCGCCTGCATCGCGGGGAAATTCTCGGCATTGCCGGGCTGGCGGGTGCCGGAAAAACTGAACTGTGCAAAGCACTGTTTGGCGCGACGCCGAGTCAGGTGGAAAGCGGTGAGCTGAATGGCAAACCGTGGAAGCCGAAAGAACCGCATCTTTCGGTGGAACAGGGACTGGCGTTAGTGCCGGAAGAACGGCGCAAGGAAGGGATTTTCATTGATGAAAATATCCCGATGAACCTGAGTGTGACCGCTGATGACACCTTTTCGCGCTGGAGTATTTTCAACGCGCGTCAGTCACTGTCATGGGCAAAAGACATTATCAGCCGCTTAGGCATTCGTGCTTCCGGGCCGATGCAGAAGCTGGCCCGCCTTTCCGGCGGCAACCAGCAAAAGGTCGCTATCGGGAAATGGCTGCGCAGTGAGAGTCAGGTGTTGATCTTCGACGAACCGACCAAAGGCGTAGACATCAAAGCCAAAACGGACGTGTTCAGGCTGATCGACGGCCTGGCGCAACAGGGAAAAGGCATTATTTATGCTTCCGGTGAGTTCGCCGAACTGGTCGGTTTATGCGACCGCATTCTGGTGTTGTGGGATGGCCGCATTGTGGCTGAACTCGACGCCGCTAACGTCGACGAAGAAACCTTATTAGTCTATTCAACCGGAGGAACACCCGCGTGAACAAAGCCGTGGTGAGTAAAGAAAGCGTGCCCGCAGTGAGTCAGCCGTGGCGTCATCAGCTGTTCGAGTTTTTGTATAAATGGGGCATGTTGCTGACCGTGGTATTGCTGATCGCCGGTTTTGGTGTGGCATCAGATAACTTCCTTGAGCCGTCGAATATCATCAACATTTTGCGTTCGATTGCCATCGTAACGGTGATTGCTATCGGCGTGTCGATTTCCCTGGCGGTCGGCGGCTTCGATTTGTCCGTCGGCTCAACGGCGTCACTCGCCAACGCGCTGGTGATTTCGATGTTTGTCTGGCACGGTTTCGGCACCACCGAAGCGATACTGATCACGCTGGCGCTGTGTACGCTGGTTGGCCTGTTCAACGCCTTCCTGATCGTCATCCTGAAGATCCCTGACATGCTCGCCACCCTCGCCAGCCTGTTTGTGATTCAGGGCGCGGCGATGACGTACAGCTATGGCGGCTCGATCACTGAAAACATGCTTCTGCCAGGCGGTGACATGGCCGAAGGCACGGTGCCCGCCGTGTTCAGCCTGCTCGGTCAGGTGCCGGTAATTGTCATCGTGATGGCCGTCGTGACCATTGCGGTGCAACTGTTTATGTCGCTGACCAAACATGGCCGCCGCATGTACGCCATCGGCGGTAACCCGCTGGCGGCACGTCTGGCGGGGATCCGCACCGCGCGTTACCGCGTGATTGCGTATGTGATGTCATCTGTTCTGGCCGGTGCAGGCGGTATTTTGCTGGCGTCACGTATCGGGTCTTCACAGGTGAATGCCGGTGGCGGTTACCTGATGGACGCCGTTGCCGCCGCCTATATCGGTTTCTCGCTGGCGGGTTCCGGTAAACCGAATGCACTGGGAACTTTGCTGGGCGCAGTGATTCTGGGCGTGCTGTCAAACGGGCTGGTGATGCTGTCGGTGCCGTACTACGCGATGGATATCATCAAAGGGCTGGTGCTGGCAGTGGCGCTGGCGCTGACGTACATTCAGAAGAGATAGCGGAGGCCGCTGCTATATTTCGGCTTTTTTAAGGTCAACACCGTGGGTTGCCACCCACACTGGCTTCAAGGTCAAGGTCGTGGGCTCGCCGCCCACACGGGCTTCAAGGTCAAGGTTGTGGGCTCGCCGCCCACACCCACAAAACCTTGGGTTGCCACCCAAACTGGCCTCAAGGGGCGCCTGTCGCCGCACCCCTTGAGAATCCCGGGCTCTTTTACTGCGCGCTTCGCTCGCTGGCTATGTTTCAGCAACCACCGCGACAGGCTGGAAATCTTGCCGCTGCGCGGTACCTTCATTTCGGGATTGCAGCCTTAGGTCTGCAACCTCTCATTCAGCAAGCTTTCTGAAACGCCCGCAGCATCTTAAATTCAAGGGCAGACAGTTTTTAGATTTCAAAATCAGTCAGGTTGTGAATTAAGAGCCTGAGGCCGGTTCCAAAATACCGCCGGACGAGAGGTGGAAAACCGCGCATCTTTTTGCGCGGGTTGTAACCCGATGGGAGGGAACCGCGCAGCGGCGGGATTTTGCGGCTATCACTGCGGCTTATGAAACATAGTCAGCGAGCGAAGCGTGCAGTGAAAG
>NZ_JAFMOW010000056.1 GCF_019049675.1 Rahnella bonaserana
AAACTCTTCAATTAAAAGTTCGATTTGCTTAAACAAGTTAAGCGGTGCTCAGAGATTACTTCGTAATAATTCAACTAAATGAATTACTGCTTGGTCACTCTAAGACTTGATATTTTTTGCCACCGAAGTGGCTGATATCGTCTTGTGAGTGCCCACACAGATTGTCTGATAAATTGTTAAAGAGCGTACGTTGCGAGACTTAACTCAGCAACGTGGGAGGCAGATAATACTCTTTCTCCCTGAAGAGTCAACCATTTTCTTTTGCAAGATGCGGTGTTTTCACCGGGTTGATTCTTCCTGACTGGGCGACTTGGTTCTCGTTAGAGGAGTCGTTGTTCCCGGTCAGTGGAGGCGCATTATAGGGAGTTCTCAGAAGGCCGCAACCCCTAATTTCACTTTTTTTATCGACCGTTCACAAAAGCAACAATTTCGCCCGAAATGGATAAACAACCACCACTTTACGCTGAAAAAGTGCCAATTTTTGGCCAAGGGCTGGAGTAAACTTTCCTTTATAATAAGAGAAAGACATTCAGGAATAGCTTACATGCTACTTAATGCGCATCAACAAGCAGCTCAACGTAACCTTTCTTATCTGCTGGCAGAGAAAATTGCACAACGCGTTTTGTCTGGCGAATATCCGGAAGGTGCAATCCTTCCTGGCGAGAATGAGTTAGGGGAGATTTTTGGCGTCAGCCGGACAGCTGTACGTGAAGCAGTAAAAACACTGACCGCAAAAGGGATGCTTTTACCCCGTCCGCGGATTGGTACCCGGGTAATGCCGCAATCGAGCTGGAACTTCCTTGATCAGGAATTACTGACCTGGTGGATGACCCGCGAAAACTTCGATCAGGTGATGGCGCATTTTATCGTTCTGCGCCGGGCACTCGAACCTCAGGCTTGTGCGTTAGCCGCACTGTCTGCAAGTGAAGAACAAAAACATCAGCTCTCTCTCTATATGTATGAAATGCGCCAACTGCATAACAGCTTTGATCGGGAACGATGGATAACGGTCGATACCCAGTTTCATCAGCTTATCTATGAAGCGGGTAAGAATCCCTTCCTGACATCTTTCTCAAATTTGTTCAGTTCGGTGTATCAGAGCTATTTTCGGGCGATTACCGGCAATGAAGTGATTAAGCTGGAACATCACCAGCGGCTGGCGAATGCCATTGTGACTGGAGACGCCAATGCCGCTCTTCTGGAATGCCAGAGGTTATTACTTGCCGATGAATGAACCAACAGACTGACGCACCACCAGTTCCGGTGTAAGAACCAAAACCTGCGGCTCTGAATCAGGGGCCTGCAACCGGTGTAATAAAGCATCGACGGCCAGTTCACCCAGTGAGTCTTTAGGCTGATGAATCGTAGTCAGTGGCGGCATCATATACTGCGCCAATTGAATATCATCGTACCCTATAACGGCGACATCATCTGGAACACGCAATCCGCGCTGATAAAGCGCCTGATATACGCCAACCGCCATTGCGTCATTGCCGGCAAAAACGGCATGCGGCGGTTCGGGCAGCGCCAGCAACCGCTCCATCGCGGCTAATCCGCCTTCAAACTCAAAATCACCACTCACTTCATAACCGGGCAAAATCTTCAGACCGGCTTTATCCATGGCCTGACGATAACCACTCAACCGTTCCTGCGCGGTGGTTTTATCTAAAGGGCCGGTAATGCAGGCGATACGCTGATATCCCTGACGGATCAAAAAATCCGTCGCCATTTCGCCGCCTAACAATGCGTTATCCTGAATAATATCGATGGCGCCATCAAAAGGTGACCAGTCCATCATCACAATCGGTAATGACGGATAACGGCTGATAGCTTCTTTAGAAGGTCGGTGGTTTTCAGTACACATGATAAGCAGCCCGTCGACTCGCTTTTGCAACAACGTTTCCAGGCTACGGTTCATGCGTTCTGCATCATTGTCGGTATTACATAAAATCAGACTGTATCCGCGTTCATAGCAACTGCGCTCGACGCCGCGCACCACTTCTGAATAGAAAGGGTTGCTGCTGGCGGTAAGCAACATGCCGAGGGTACGTGTCTGGTTCAGTTTCAGGCTGCGCGCTAACGCGGAAGGCGCGTAGTTAAGTTGTTCAACGGCGGCATTCACTTTGTCAGCGATAGATTCACTGACAAAACGATTCTTGTTAATGACATGAGAAACGGTAGAGGTTGAAACGCCCGCAAGGCGGGCGACATCTTTCATGGTGGCCAATCAGGCCTCCTGTTGTGCAAGAAAATCGTCGATTTCTTTACGCCACGGTACGGAAGGTTGCGCGCCCGGACGCGTCACGGCAATCGCCGCGGCAGCATGAGCAAAACGCACCGCGCTGTCCATCGGCTTGCCTTCCAGCAATGCCGTCACCAGCGCGCCGTTAAAGGTATCACCGGCGGCAATGGTATCGACGGCTTTTACACGGAATCCTGCCACTAACTTCCCTTCACCGTTCTGACTCAGCCAGACGCCTTTACTGCCTAAGGTAATGATGACGGTAGCAATGCCTTTATCATGCAACGCTTTTGCAGCGCGGGCAGCATCTTCATTACTGTCGACTTTAATCCCCGTCAGCTTTTCAGCTTCGGTTTCGTTCGGGGTAATCATATCCACCCGCGCCAGCAACTCATCTGGCAATTCACAGGCCGGAGCCGGGTTGAGGATCACCTGCGTGTCGTTGTCTTTGGCAATCTTCGCTGCGGCAATCACTGTCTCAAGCGGCGATTCCAGCTGCATTAATAAAGCAGAAGCACCGATGACCTGCTGTTTATAGCGATCAAGGTATTCCGGCGTCACAGCTTTATTCGCCCCCGCATCGATACCGATAACGTTCTCACCTTCCGCATTCACGAAAATCAGTGCAACGCCGGTGGTTGAGTCTTTAATGGCTTCGATGGATTGCGTATCAATATGGTCACTGGCCAGCTGTTTACGAACGCGCTCACCAATATCGTCATCTCCCACACAGGCAATAAACGAAATATCAGCACCACTGCGACCGGCTGCAACAGCCTGATTCGCCCCTTTGCCACCAAAGGCCAGGGTGTATTGCTTACCGATAACCGTTTCGCCCGGTTGCGGGAAGTGGTTGATATTCAGAATGTGGTCAGCGTTGATACTGCCGAGTACCACCAGTTTGCCGGTTTTCATGTGGAGATCCCTGAGTTAAATAGCGCCTCCACCAGGAGGCGCAGTTACCGCGTAGATAAAGAAGGTATTACGGCTGAGCAACCAGTTTCAAATCAACCGGGATAACAGCCGGCACTTTCTCGCCTTTCAGCACTTTATCTGCAGTCTGAACACCGATTACACCGATTTGCTCAGGACGCTGTGCCACAGTCGCGCCCATTTTACCGCTGTTAACCGCTTTAATACCGTCTTCGGTGCCGTCAAAACCGACGACCAGCACGTCAGTCTTACCGGCAGTCTGCAGGGCACGCAGTGCACCCAGCGCCATTTCATCGTTCTGAGCGAAAACAGCCTGCACATCCTGATGCGCGGTCAGCAGGTTCTGCATAACGTTCAGACCTTTGGTGCGGTCGAAGTCAGCAGGCTGGCTGGCGAGGATCTGGAAGTGATGTTTTTCAGCCGCCTGAGCGAAGCCTTTACCACGTTCACGGGCAACTGAAGTACCGGCGATACCTTCCAGTTCGATAACTTTGGCATTTTCGCCCAGTTTCTTGGCGATGTAATCACCGGCCATTTTACCGCCGAAGGCGTTATCAGAAGCCACGTGGCTGGCAACGACACCTTTGGTTGCCTGACGGTCAAGGGTGATCACCGGGATTTTCGCCTGGTTTGCCATCGCAACAGCGTTACCTACCGCATCAGAATCTGTCGGATTGATCAGCATCAGTTTGGTGCCGCGAACGGTCAGGTCCTGAACGTTAGCCAGTTCTTTCGCCGGGTTGTTCTGAGAATCAAGAACCACCAGGTTGTAACCCAGTTTGTCCGCTTCTTTTTGCGCGCCGTCTTTCATGGAAACAAAGAACGGGTTGTTCAGAGTTGAAACGACCAGCGCAATAGTGTCTTTCGCCAGAACGTTAGCACTGAAAGAAGCGGTGATCGCTGCGGCGGAAACCCAGACAGCCAGTTTTTTCATATTCATGGTCATAAGTCCTGTAGGAGAGGTTATTTGTTGCTTTTGTTATCCACCAGTACCGCCAGCAGGATGACAACTGCTTTTACGATCATCTGGTAGTAGGAAGAAACACCTAATAAGTTCAAACCGTTATTCAGGAAGCCAAGGATCAGCGCACCGATCAGCGTTCCAACAATGCGTCCTTTACCCCCGGACAGGCTGGTTCCCCCTAATACCACCGCGGCAATCGCATCCAGCTCGTAACCTGTACCGGCGTTAGGCTGCGCAGAAGACAGGCGCGCCACTTCGATGATACTGGCCAGAGCCGCTAACAAACCACACAGGGAGTAGACGATAATTTTGACTTTATCGACGCTGATACCTGACAGACGCGTCGCGGATTCGTTACCGCCCAGCGCGTAGATATAGCGTCCTAAGCGGGTGTGATGCAGCATGTACCAGGCCGCAATAAACACTACCGCCATCAGCCAGACCGGCGTCGGAATGCCCAGCGGGCGGCCGATACCAAACCAGCCAAAGACATCAGCGACATCATTAAAACCGGTGCTGATCGGGCTGCCGTTGGTGTACACCATGGTGATACCGCGCAGCAGCAACATCATGACCAGCGTGGCGATGAACGCCTGCACCTTACCTTTGGCGACAATCATCCCGGTCACCGCACCGACGGCGGCACCCAATGCTAATGCCCCAGCCACCGCGACTAATGCATTCACTTCCAGGCCAACAATCGAGGCCGCCACCGCCCCGGTCAGCGCCAGCAGAGAGCCGACGGATAAATCGATACCCGAGGTGAGGATCACCAGCGTCATGCCGACCGCCATAATGGCGTTAACCGACGTCTGCTGAAGAATGTTAAACAGGTTATTGAGCGTGAAGAAATTCGGGCTCATAGAAGAAACCACGGCAATCAACACCAGCAGCGCAATCAGAGACTTTTGCTCCAACAACCACTCTTTACTGATCCAGCGCTTTTTGGCTGGCAATGTCTGAGAACTCATATCTGATTACTCCTGCGTCACGCCGTATTGCTTGCCGACAGCGGCTGCCATCAACACTTCTTGCGTAGCCTGTTCTATCGGGAATTCACCGCTTAAATGACCTTCATGCATCACTAAAACCCGGTCACTCATGCCGATCACTTCCGGCATTTCAGAGGAAACCAAAATGATGCTCAGCCCTTCGCGCTTGAACTGGTTTATAAGCTGGTAAATCTCTTTTTTGGCACCGACGTCAACGCCACGCGTCGGTTCGTCGAGGATCAGGACTTTTGGCCGCGTCATTAATCCGCGGGCAATTGCCACTTTTTGCTGATTACCACCGGAAAGCAGGCCAATGGTCTGCATCATCGACGGCGTTTTAATATTGAAGAGGCGGATAAAGTCGCCGACGGCCTGCTGTTCTTCCGCATGCTTGAGACGTCCGCCACCGTGGCTGAAATAGCGCAGCGCGGTCAGTGACATGTTTTCTTTCACGGACATGCCGAGCACCAGGCCATCGCGCTTACGATCTTCAGAGATATAAACGATGCCGTTCGCCAGCCCGTCCTGGGGTGAATGCGTGACCACTTCGCGGCCATCGAGTGCCACATAACCACTTTTACGCGGTAATGCGCCGTAGAGGATTTTCATCAGTTCGGTACGGCCAGCGCCCATCAAACCGGAAATTCCCAGAATTTCGCCGCTGTACAAATCAAAACTGACGTTATCCACACCCGGCCCGCTGACATCACGCACCTGCAGACGCAGCGCACCACGCTGATGATTAATACGCGGATACTGTTCTTCGAGGCGACGACCGACCATCATTTCAATCAGCGAGTCTTCTTCCAGCGAACTGACTGGCCGCTCAGCGATAAACTGCCCGTCACGGAATACCGTTACGTCGTCGCAGATTTCGAAGATTTCTTTCATGCGGTGGGAGATATACACCACGCCACAGCCTGCGGCTTTCAGCTCACGGATCACGCTAAATAAAGAGGCAGTTTCAGTGTCGGTCAGGGCATCCGTCGGTTCATCCATGATGATGACTTTGGACTCAAAGCTCAGCACCTTGGCAATTTCGACCATCTGCTGGTCGCCAATTGATAATTCACCAACCAGACGATCGCTTTTGTAGCGCAGGTTCAGGCGCGCCAGCAGTTTATCGGCTTCGGCATACATCTTTTTCCAGTTGATGCGGCCAAAACCGTTCACAAACTCACGGCCCAGGAAGATGTTTTCAGCGATGGTCAGCTGGGGGATCAGGTTCAGTTCCTGATGGATGATGCCAATTCCCGCTTCCTGAGAAGCTTTCGGGCCATTGAATGCCGCTTCCTTACCAAGAAAATGAACTGAGCCGGCATCTTTCTGGTAGATGCCGGTCAGCACTTTCATCATGGTGGACTTGCCCGCGCCGTTTTCTCCCACCAGCGCCATCACACGTCCCGGATAGACGCTGAGCGCCGCGCCGGAAAGTGCTTTAACGCCGGGAAAGGCTTTATCAATGCCTGTCAGTTGCAGCAAAGGTTGCATAAAGGCCTCAGAAGGTTACGCCGGCACACAGAATAACGTTCGCGTACGGCGAACATTCCCCGCTGCGGATCACAGCCCGACTTTTTTCGCTTTGCGCTTTGAATGTCTCATGACTGACGTAATCCAAAGCAATGGTGTTTCCCTGGTGTTGTTCGAGTTGTGTCAATTGGGCGAGCAACGCTTCATGGAGTTGAGGATTTTTAGTGAGGATCTCCTCGGCGAGGATAGCCCGCTCAACCTGCATCTCATGTGTCACTACCTGTAAGACTTGTAAAAAGGTGGGGACTCCCTGGGTCAGAGCCAGATCGATGCGTTGGCAAGCTGCTGGCACCGGAAGTCCGGCATCGCCAATAACCAGCTGATCGGTGTGACCTAACCGGGCAATAACATTTGAGATTTCGGCATTTAACAGCGGTGACTTCTTCATTGTGAACTCCTACAGCGAAACGTTTCGCTCACGAATGAGTTTATAAAGTTCACCACACATGGCAACGGACAAGTGATGGAATTGTGATCAGCGTCGAAACGTTTCGCTGAATGATTCAGAAACCGCAGGGAAATTTGAGTTAGTCGTTTCAGAAAGGAGAAAGCGAAAATAAAACAGGGCACCCGAAGGTGCCCTTTGACCGGCAGAAATGAGGATCAGATTTCTACCTGCGTACCGAGTTCGATCACCCTGTTAGGCGGGATTTCAAACTGATCCGGTGCGCGTAAGGCGTTACGACTGAGCGCCATAAAGAGTTTGCCACGAAAGTAGAGATACCACGGGCGTTTTGTCAGGATCAGCGATTCATGCGACATAAAGAATGAGGTTTCCATCATCCGGCATGGCAACCCTTCAAGGCCACAGCGGTGGAAGACTTCTTCCACATTCGGCGTCTCTTTAAATCCGTAACTCGCTACCACACGCCAGAACGTCGGGGAAAGCTGTTCGATGGTGACACGCCGGACGTTATGCACATAAGGCGCATCTTCCGTACGTAACGTCAGCAGTACCACGCGCTCATGCAACACTTTGTTGTGTTTGAGATTATGCAGCAAGGCAAAAGGAATGACATTGATGGCGCGCGACATGTACACCGCCGTTCCCGGAACACGAACCGGCGGAGATTTCTCCAGCGAGGCGATCATCGCTTCCAGAGAGTTGCCGTGCTCGTTCATACGGCGCATAAGGCGGAAGCGCTCGCTTTTCCAGGTGGTCATGACGATAAACATGCACAGACCCAGCGTCAGCGGCAACCAGCCGCCGGAGAACAGTTTAGTGGCGTTCGCCGCGAACAGCGGAATATCCATAAACAGCAGACCGATCAGCAAAAGTCCAACCAGGAAAGGTTTCCAGTGCCAGTTTTTGAGCGCAACCGTACAGGAAAGAATACTGGTCAGCACCATCGTACCGGTTACGGCAATACCGTACGCAGCCGCCAGATTGCTCGAATGCTCAAAGCTGGCGATCACAATAACCACCGCAAAATACAGCAGCCAGTTAATGGCCGGGATATAAATCTGCCCCGCTTCCATTTCTGAGGTGTGGATAATGCGCATTGGCGGCAAATAGCCCAGACGCACAGCCTGACGTGTCAGGGAGAACACGCCAGAGATAACAGCCTGAGACGCGATAATAGTGGCCAGCGTCGCCAGCACCAGTAACGGGATTAAAGCCCAGTCAGGCGCCAGCAGGAAGAACGGGTTCTTAATCGACTCAGGATCTTTGAGCAGCAATGCGCCCTGACCGAAGTAATTCAGCACCAGAGAAGGCAGCACGACGGTGAACCAGGCCAGACGGATAGGGAATTTCCCGAAGTGTCCCATATCCGCATACAGCGCCTCCACGCCGGTAATAGACAGAACGACCGCACCGAGCGCCAGGAAGGAGAACGACTTATGCTCGATAAAGAAGTTAACCGCCCACATCGGGTTCATGGCGCGAAGCACTTCAGGGTTCTGCATGATGCTGTTGATGCCGAGAACGGCGAGCGTCAGGAACCACAGCAACATCACGGGTGCAAACAGTTTGCCCACGATGCCGGTACCGTGCTTCTGAATAATGAAAAGCAGCGTCAGGACAGTAATAGAAAGAGGGACAATATAGGGATCAAGTGAAGGTGCCGCGATTTCCAGACCTTCCATCGCGGAAAGAACAGAAATAGCCGGAGTGATCACCACTTCACCATAGAAGAAGCTTCCCCCGATCAGGCCGAGAATAACCAGAACGGCGGTGGTGCGCGCCGAGGTGTTTCTGCCCGCCAGAGACATCAGCGTCAGAATACCGCCCTCGCCTGCGTTGTCTGCCCGCATCACATATGTGAGGTACTTGAGCGAAACAATGAGGATTAACATCCAGAAAATCAGAGAAAGAAAACCAAAAACGACGCTGGGTTCAACGTTGAAACCATAATGACCGGAAAAACACTCTCTTAAGGTATAGAGAGGACTGGTACCAATGTCGCCATAGACCACACCAATGGCGGCCAAGGTTACTGCTGGGAGTGACCGTTTGTGTTCAGTGCTCATATTTCGTTTCTTTTCTTTTTTGCTCGAACATCTGTAAGCGATGCGTGCGCTCAGTCATATGATGCCCACTAAAAGGCGCACAGTATGCACGAATAAATCAGATTGCCTACCCTTAAATGTGCAGCTAAACCAGGGTTCAGATGAACGGGGTCACATTTTTGATAATAGAAAATTTTTAGTAATCAACAAGCTATAACGATAAAAATAATCGTGGCTTCTCTTAAGAACCCAGTACACTATTCAACATCTAAATGGAAACCGGAAGAGACAGTATGGCGCAATCTCCCCTTCTGGCAGAACGGATCGCCCGTCTTGCTAACGCACTAGAACATGGCCTGTACGAGCGGCAGGATGCCATACGACTTTGCCTGCTGGCCGCGCTATGCGGTGAAAGCGTTTTCCTGCTCGGCCCGCCGGGTATTGCAAAAAGTCTGATTGCCCGCCGTCTGAAATTTGCCTTCCGTCACGCCCGCGCGTTTGAATATCTTATGACGCGTTTTTCCACGCCGGAAGAAGTCTTTGGTCCGCTGTCGATTCAGGCCCTTAAAGATGAAGGCCGCTATCTGCGTCTGACCGAAGGTTATCTGCCGGAAGCTGAAATTGTCTTCCTTGATGAAATCTGGAAAGCAGGCCCTGCCATCCTTAATACACTCCTGACGGCCATCAACGAACGTCGTTTCCGTAATGGCGAACGCGAAGATCCTATTCCGATGCGTCTTCTGGTCAGTGCATCTAACGAATTACCCGAAGCCGATGGCGGTCTGGAAGCGCTGTATGACCGTATGCTTATCCGTCTGTGGCTGGATAAAGTGCAGGATAAGCAAAATTTCCGCTCGCTGCTCACCAGCAGTAATAATGAAACCACGAATCCGGTCGCAGAGTCTCTGAGTATCAGCGATGAAGAATATCAACAATGGCAGCCGGAAATCGACAAAGTTAATCTTTCAGACAGCTGCTTTGAACTGATTTTCCAGTTGCGCCAGCGTCTTGATGCGCTGGATACCGCGCCCTATGTCTCCGATCGTCGCTGGAAAAAGGCCCTGCGCCTGTTACAAGCCTGCGCCTTCTTCAGCGGCAGAAATGCGATCACCCCGGTTGACCTGATCCTGCTTAAAGACTGCTTATGGCATGATCTGAACACTTATAACCTGCTGCAAACGCAGATCGAGCAGTTGATCACTGAACAGGCCTATCAGCAGCAAAACTTGCTGATGAAAATCCAGCAGCTCAATCAACAATGGATGCAGCATCAGCAGCAACAGAGCTCCCGGCAGTCAGTCAAACTCGGCAAAAAAGCGGGAATATTCAGCCGTAAGCCGCAATATTCGCTGCCGGACACGATGACCACCACCAGCCTGACTTTATTACTGCAAACGCCTTTGCATCTGCATGATATTAAAGTCACACATCTGCTGTTTGAACGCGTTGTTCTGGAAGAGTGGCTTAATAAAGGCGGCGTCCTGAAAGCCAAACTGAATGGCATCGGCTTTGTACAGACCGTTGATTTGGAAATCGACGATAAACAGCAATTGCTGGTGCTGGATGTGAGTCGTCAGAGTACGCCGCTGACCTTGCCTGGGAATGAGCACATTGCCGTCCCCGATGAGATGAAAAATACGCTCAGTGATCTCACCGCAAAACTGGCACAGCAAAGGCATGAATTCGGCCAGCAGCAAAACTGCCTGTTTGTGCCGGCAGAATGGATGGCAAAAATAGAGGCCAGCCTGTTGCAGGTTTCTGAGCAGTTGCGTCATCAGCAACAGACGTTCAGCGGACACTGATTATGTTCAGCCTGGAGTCTCTGGATCTTCTGCTGGCCATCAGCGAGGCTGAACTGATTGAGGAATCGATCATCGGTCTGCTGGCGGCCCCGGCAATGGCGGTTTTCTTCGAGAAATTCCCGCGTCTCAAACGGGCTCTGACCCAAGATCTTCCCGAATGGAAGATGCGCCTTCGCCAGAGGATCCACGAAACCCCCGTTCCGGAAGATCTTGCGAAAGAATTCTATCTTTATCAGCATTGTCAGCAGACTGATGCGGTCACTTTTCAGTCGGAACTGCCTGCGCTTCTTGAGGAGCTGGTGCGACTCAGCTCCCCATTCACGACGGAAGCCCGCACGTTGCAGGAGAATCATGAAGCCTCCCGCACTGCCAAAACGGGCAACAGCTTCCAGACACTGTTCCTGCAACGCTGGCGCCTGAATCTGACCTTCCAGACGGTGAACGTTCATCAGCAATTGCTGGAGCAGGAGCAGGAACAGTTGCAGGAAGAACTGCTGCAACGCCTGGAACTCAGCAGTGAGCTCTCTCCTTTATTAGCAGAGAACGATACGGCGGCTGGGCGGCTCTGGGATATGAGTAAAGGGAAGCGTATGCGCGGCGATATTCAGTCGCTGGCACGTTTCGGGGCATTTCTGCAGCAACAACCTGAACTGATGCATCTGGCCGAACAACTGGGTCGCAGCCAGACCGTCAAAACCAGCCCGCATGAAGATGCCAAAATGGAAACGCACCGGCTGATGGTGCGTGAGCCTGCAACGGTCCCGGAAGAAGTCAACGGTATCCATCAGAGCGATGATATTTTACGGCTGATGCCGACGGAACTGGTGACGCTGGGGCTGCCTGAACTGGAATACGAATTTTATCGCCGGTTGCTGGAAAAGCGGCTGATGACCTATCGTCTGCAAGGCGATGTCTGGCGCGAGAAAATCGTCAAACGGCCGGTGGTGTATCAGCAACAGGAACCGCAACCGCGCGGGCCGTTTGTAGTCTGCGTCGATACCTCGGGTTCTATGGGCGGTTTTAACGAACAATGTGCCAAAGCATTCTGTCTGGCATTACTCAAGATTGCTCTGGCGGATAACCGTCGCTGTTACATCATGTTGTTTGCCAGTGAAGTGATCCATTATGAACTGACGTCCAACGGCGGTCTGGATCAGGCCCTGCGCTTTCTGGGACAGCATTTCCGTGGCGGTACCGATCTGGCTGCCTGTCTGAATGCCACGCTGGATAAGCTGGCTTCACCACAATGGCACGATGCCGATGCCATTGTTATCTCCGATTTTATCGCCCAGCGCCTGCCTGATGAGGTGCAAAGAAAAGTCAGGGCGCTGCAAAAAGAAAAGCAGCATCGCTTCCATGCTCTGGCGATGTCACATTATGGCAAGCCGGGTATTCTGCGGATCTTCGATCACATCTGGCGCTTTGATACCGGGGTTAAAAGCCGTGTACAACGTCGCTGGCAGCGAAATTAAGCCTACAGAGAAAGAACCATGACTGAAATTTATCAGCTCGATGAGCTGGATCGCGGCATCCTGAATGCATTGATGGAAAACGCCCGCACACCCTATGCAGAACTGGCAAAAGTGTTTACGGTCAGTCCGGGAACCATCCATGTCCGCGTAGAGAAAATGAAGCAGGCGGGCATCATTACCGGCGCACATATCACCGTCAATCCCAAACAACTGGGTTATGACGTCTGTTGTTTTATCGGCATTATTTTAAAAAGCGCCAAAGATTATCCGTCAGCTCTGAAAAAGCTCGAAAGTATCGAAGAAGTGGTCGAAGCCTATTACACCACCGGGCATTACAGCATTTTTATTAAGATCATGTGCCGCTCGATTGATTCCCTTCAGCAGGTACTTATCAACAAGATCCAGACGATTGACGAGATCCAGTCGACCGAGACGCTGATCTCCCTGCAGAACCCCATCACACGTACCATCCAGCCCTGAGCACTGATTTCTATACCCCTATTATCCACAGGTAGATCCCAGCTCATTCACAGCGTACAATAGCCTCCTTTTCCCGGGTGAGAGCATCATGTCTGACATTACCCTGATCAGTGGCAGTACGCTTGGCAGTGCCGAATATGTAGCAGAACACGTGGCTGAGAAACTGGAAGAAGCCGGTTTTTCCACTCAGATGTTCCATGGACCTGAGCTGTATGAAGTTCCGCAGGAAGGCATCTGGCTGATTGTGTGCTCGACACACGGTGCTGGTGAGTTGCCTGATAACCTGCAACCTTTTATGGAGCAGCTGGAAAATCAGCAACCTGATCTGTCAAAAGTACGCTTTGGCGCATTAGGTTTAGGCAGCAGTGAATATGACACCTTCTGTGGCGCGATCAGTTCTTTGGATCAAAAACTGACGTCATTAGGAGCAAAACGGATCGGTGATCGTCTTGAGATCGACGTGACTCAACACGAAATTCCTGAGGATCCGGCCGAGGTTTGGGTGATCAACTGGATTAATTTGATCAAATAAGTGTAAATTTCAGGCGATCAGATGTGGATAACTATGCTTAAAAGCAGGGTAAAACCCGTAGTTATCCCTCTAACAACTCCTGTACGCTTTTCATGCTGTGCATAACTCTCACTTCTGATCCCAGCTTATACTGTCCAGGATCACCGATCATTCACAGCATTCGATCCTTCTTAGCATACTGATCTTCATGAACAAAAAAGACTTATGCACAGAGGATCGCGATCCTAATAGAAGTATTAATAAGAGATCTTTAAATAAAAAAGATCTTCTTTTAATTAGTGAAGATCCCCGGGGACTTGTGGAAGCTCAAAACTTGAGTAGAATCCCTCCTCCCAACGCCATACAAAGAAAGTTCGCTTGAACGCCGAGGTGCAGTCGCATGTTTTATCCGGATCAATTTGACGTCATCATCATAGGTGGTGGTCATGCAGGTACTGAAGCCGCCATGGCTTCTGCCCGTATGGGACGTCAGACCTTATTATTAACCCACAATATCGACACGCTGGGACAGATGTCGTGTAACCCGGCAATTGGCGGGATCGGGAAAGGACATCTGGTAAAAGAAGTGGACGCACTGGGCGGACTGATGGCTACGGCTATCGATCATGCGGGCATTCAGTTTAGGATACTAAACGCGAGCAAAGGCCCGGCCGTCAGAGCAACCCGTGCTCAGGCTGACCGCGTTTTGTATCGCCAGGCAGTACGCACTGCACTGGAAAACCAGCCAAACCTGATGATCTTCCAGCAACCTGTTGAAGACCTGATCGTCGAAAACGATCGTGTAGTGGGTGCTGTGACTAAAATGGGGCTGAAATTCCGCGCCAAATCGGTGGTGCTGACTGTCGGTACCTTCCTGGATGGGAAGATCCACATCGGTCTGGAGAACTACAGTGGCGGTCGTGCAGGGGATCCTCCTGCGATCTCCTTGTCCCAGCGCCTGCGTGAATTACCTTTACGCGTTAACCGTCTTAAAACCGGTACACCTCCGCGTATCGATGCCCGCTCCATTGATTTCAGCGTGCTGGCACAACAACACGGTGATACTCCCGCGCCGGTATTCTCATTCATGGGCAACGTGTCGCAACATCCGCGCCAGATCCCGTGTTACATGACCTATACCAACGAAAAAACCCATGACGTGATCCGTAATAACCTGGATCGCAGCCCGATGTATGCCGGGATCATCGAAGGGATCGGCCCGCGTTACTGCCCGTCGATCGAAGATAAAGTCATGCGTTTTGCTGATCGCAATTCTCATCAGATCTTCCTTGAACCGGAAGGCCTGACCAGCAATGAAGTTTATCCGAACGGAATTTCCACCAGCCTGCCATTCGATGTGCAGATGCAAATCGTCCGGTCTATGCAGGGGATGGAAAATGCCGTCATCGTTCGTCCGGGTTACGCGATCGAATACGATTTCTTCGATCCGCGTGATTTGAAACCGACGCTGGAAAGCAAATTTATCGCCGGTCTGTTCTTTGCCGGGCAAATCAACGGCACCACCGGTTACGAAGAAGCCGCTGCACAGGGCCTGCTGGCGGGCATGAACGCTGCCCGTTTTGCTACTGAGCAGGAAGGCTGGGCACCGCGTCGCGATCAGGCTTATCTTGGTGTGTTGGTTGATGACTTGTGTACGCTGGGCACCAAAGAACCGTACCGCATGTTTACATCACGTGCTGAGTACCGCCTGATGCTCCGTGAAGATAATGCCGATTTACGTCTGACTGAAAAAGGCCGTGAATTAGGTCTGGTTGATGATGCACGCTGGGCACGCTTCAACGAAAAACTGGAAATGATCGAACAGGAACGTCAGCGCCTGCGTGGTATCTGGGTGAACCCGCACCATGCACAGGTTGAAGAAATTAACGCGCATCTTTCTGCTCCGCTTTCTAAAGAAGCCAGTGCGGAAGAGTTACTGCGTCGTCCTGAAATGACCTATGAGCTGATCACCCGTCTTTCCCCGTTCGCGCCTTCAGTTCCTGATGTACAGGCGGCGGAACAGGTTGAAATTCAGATCAAATATGAAGGCTATATTGCCCGTCAGCAGGAAGAGATAGAAAAACAGCAGCGTAACGAAAACACCGTGCTGCCGGTTGATCTTGATTACCGCCAGGTGAATGGTCTTTCAAATGAAGTGATCGCCAAGCTTAACGATCACAAGCCGACTTCCATTGGTCAGGCATCGCGGATCTCTGGAATTACGCCGGCGGCCATCTCGATTTTGCTGATCTGGCTTAAAAAACAAGGCTTACTGCGCCGAAGCGCATAAATCACATCTCTTATGACCGCCCTTTGTCGCCAAAGCGGCGGTCAGTTCTTACTTTTCCCATCTTTCTGAGTGTTTTATCATTTCTCTACCGGGCTGTTCCCGGAATATCGACTCTGTCTGAGGATTCACTGTGCAAAAGAAACTGGACTCGCTGCTTGCTGCGGCAGGAATAGCGTTACCCGATCAGCAAAAACAGCAACTGATTGGCTATGTTGAACTGCTGCATAAGTGGAACAAGGCCTACAACCTGACATCAGTTCGTGACCCGATGCAGATGCTGGTGCGTCACATCATGGACAGCATCGTTGTGAATGAACACCTGCAAGGCAGTCGTTTCATTGATGTCGGGACCGGCCCAGGTCTGCCAGGCGTTCCTCTCGCCATTGTGCGGCCTGATTCACATTTCACGCTGCTGGACAGCCTGGGTAAGCGCGTACGCTTCCTGCGTCAGGTTCAGCATGAACTGGGGCTGAAAAATATCGAACCGGTACAAAGCCGGGTGGAAGAGTTTGAGCCAGAGCCGCCGTTTGATGGGGTGATCAGCCGTGCTTTTGCTTCTTTGCAGGATATGCTCTCCTGGTGTCATCACCTGCCGCAGAAAGGGCAGGGGCGTTTTTACGCCTTAAAAGGAGTCAGTCCTGATGATGAGCTGGCTGCATTGCCGGAAGGTATCACTCTGGAATCTGTCATAAAATTGCAGGTACCAGAACTTGACGGAGAACGTCATCTCGTCATTCTTCGCTCTAACTAAAGTTGCGTTTTATCAAATAATATTTAAAAAATGCCTGTGTTAACACAGTTAAAATGAGCAGGCTAATTATATAGCGGTGGCAATCCCACTATCACCGCTTTTTTACAGACTGATAGCATTTCAGAGATGTTTTTATTTTAATCCGGACTGTAATAGTCACTTTTGAAATTGAACGTTCATCAACCGGTGGATATTCAAGTTGTAATGAAAATGTTGTTATTTGTTGGGTTGTTGTGTCAATAAGTCGTGGTTATTTTTAAATAAGTTTGTTTAACGAACAGTGTTTTATTAACAAATTGATTTATAAAGGTTTTAAAAGGCCTGATTAGCTAAAGACATTCAAACTATGCAGGGTATATAAAGTGTCCTGAGTTAATTATGTGATCCAGTGCACGCTTCTTTGTCGGGTGATGAAATAACCGTATCAAACCAAAAAGGGCAAATTCAGCTATAGTTTGGTTGTCAAAATAGTCGTGAAGGGGAAAATTTAAATAATTGTTCACCTTTTCGCTACTTATCCATTGAATTCGTCCCTGTGCCCCGTATAATTTGCTCGGTTTTTGCTGCTTGACTCAAAACAGTAAAGGCAGTGATATACGGCATTCAGTCTACCTCCAGCTAGGTACTTGATACGGAGAGAACAAACGTCATGTCTGTATCCGGTATTTTACACAGTACAAATAGTGTGAAGGTTGCCAGAAAGCTGTTGATACTGCAGTTATTGACCTTTGTTCTGCTCAGTGCAGTATTTGGTTTTAAAAGCCTGGAATGGACCACATCGGCTCTTATGGGTGGGTTGGCCGCCTGGGTGCCAAATGTACTGTTCATGCTGTTTGCATGGCGCCATCAGGCGCAAACAACGGTCTCTGGACGGGTTGCCTGGTCCTTTGCTATCGGAGAAGCGCTGAAGGTGCTGGTTACGGTGATCTTAATGGTTATCGCACTTGGCCTGTTTAAGGCGGCATTTGCTCCGTTGGGGTTGGCCTATTTATCGGTGTTGATGACTCAGATTTTGGCACCGGCCGTCATTAACAGTTACCGTACTTAACTACTAAAGGGTAAGAGGCATCATGTCTGCATCAGGAGAAATCTCTACTCCACAAGAGTATATCGGTCACCATCTGACTCAGCTTCAGATCGGGACGGGATTCTGGTCGATTAACATCGATTCGATGTTTTTCTCCGTGTTCCTCGGAGTACTCTTTCTGGTTATTTTCCATCGCGTAGCCAAAAACGCCACCAGCGGTGTCCCGGGTAAACTGCAAACCGCAGTTGAACTGGTCGTTGGTTTCGTCGACAGCAGCGTGCGTGACATGTATCACGGTAAGAGCAAAGTGATTGCACCTCTCGCGCTGACCGTCTTCGTCTGGGTGTTTATGATGAACCTGATGGATTTGCTGCCAATCGATTTGCTGCCATTTATCGGTGAGCATCTCCTTGGTCTGCCAGCGTTGCGTGTGGTTCCTACGGCTGACGTGAACATCACGTTGTCCATGGCACTTGGCGTATTCATTCTGATTCTTTTCTATAGCATTAAGATGAAAGGCTTTGGCGGTTTCATTAAAGAACTGACAATGCAGCCATTCAATCATCCGGTTTTCATTCCGATTAACCTGATTCTTGAAGGTGTCAGCCTGCTGTCTAAACCAGTTTCACTGGGTCTGCGACTGTTTGGCAATATGTATGCGGGTGAGTTGATCTTCATCCTTATTGCTGGCCTGTTACCGTGGTGGTCACAGTGGGTTCTGAATGTGCCTTGGGCCATTTTCCACATCCTGATCATTACGCTACAAGCCTTTATTTTCATGGTTCTGACGATTGTCTATCTCTCGATGGCATCTGAAAAACACTGATTTTCTTTCAACACTACTGCGTTTTAACTGAAACAAACTGGAGACTGTCATGGAAAACCTGAGTATGGATCTGCTGTACATGGCTGCCGCTGTGATGATGGGCCTGGCGGCAATCGGTGCTGCAATCGGTATCGGCATCTTGGGTGGTAAATTCTTGGAAGGTGCTGCACGTCAGCCTGACCTGATCCCTCTGTTGCGTACACAGTTCTTTATCGTTATGGGTCTGGTCGATGCAATCCCAATGATTGCGGTTGGTCTGGGTCTGTACGTGATGTTTGCTGTCGCCTAACACTGAGTTCGCTCAGCGTTAATCGAACTACATCAAATAATTCACTTTGAAAGAGGCATTGTGCTGTGAATCTTAACGCAACAATCCTCGGCCAGGCTATCGCGTTCGTCCTGTTTGTCTGGTTCTGCATGAAGTACGTATGGCCGCCAATTATGGCTGCCATCGAAAAACGTCAGAAAGAGATTTCTGAAGGTTTATCTTCCGCAGAACGTGCAAAAAAAGAGCTGGACTTAGCGCAAGCCGATGCGACCGACCAACTGAAGAAAGCCAAAGCTGAAGCTCAGGTAATCATCGATCAGGCGAACAAGCGTAAAGCTCAAATCGTCGACGAAGCAAAAGCTGAAGCCGAGCAGGAACGTAACAAGATCGTGACGCAAGCCAAGGCAGAGATCGACGCCGAACGCCAACGCGCCCGTGAAGAGTTGCGTAAGCAAGTCGGAATTTTGGCCATTGCTGGCGCCGAGAAGATCATCGAACGTTCCGTGGATGAAGCTGCTAACAGCGACATCGTTGATAAACTGGTCGCTGAACTGTAAGGAGGGAGGGGCTGATGTCTGAATTTGTAACTGTAGCTCGCCCCTACGCCAAAGCAGCTTTTGACTTTGCCGTTGAGCACCAAAGCTTAGACCGCTGGCAGTCCATGCTAGCGTTCACGGCTGAAGTCACGCGCAATGAACAAATTGAAGAACTGCTTTCCGGTGCTAGCGCGCCTGAAACTTTGTCTAAAACGTTTATTGCCGTATGTGGTGACGAACTCGACGACGCAGGCCAAAACCTGATTAAGGTAATGGCTGAAAATGGACGTTTACGCGTTCTTCCGCAAGTGCTGGAGCAGTTCATCGAACTGCGCGCCTCTCTTGAGGCTGTTGCTGAAGTTGAAGTGACTTCAGCAAATCCGCTTTCGGAAGAACAGCAGGCAAAAATTGCTGCTGCGATGGAAAAACGTCTGTCTCGCAAAGTTAAGCTGAATTGCAAAATTGACAAGTCTGTTCTTGCCGGTGTCGTAATCCGTGCAGGTGATATGGTGATTGATGGCAGCGTTCGCAGTCGTCTGGAACGCCTGGCAGACGTCTTGCAGTCTTAAGGGGACTGGAGCATGCAACTGAATTCCACCGAAATCAGCGAACTGATCAAGCAGCGCATTGCTCAGTTCAATGTGGTGAGCGAAGCTCACAATGAAGGTACTATCGTTTCCGTCAGTGACGGGATCATCCGCGTGCACGGCTTAGCCGATGTCATGCAAGGCGAAATGATTGCGCTGCCGGGTAACCGCTACGCTATCGCCCTGAACCTGGAGCGCGACTCTGTAGGTGCCGTTGTAATGGGCCCTTACGCTGACCTCGCCGAAGGTATGAAAGTAAAATGTACTGGTCGTATCCTGGAAGTTCCTGTTGGCCGTGGCCTGTTAGGTCGCGTTGTTAACACCCTGGGTGCACCAATTGACGGTAAAGGTCCGGTAGAGCATGACGGCTTCTCAGCTGTTGAAGCGATCGCACCTGGCGTTATCGAACGTCAGTCCGTAGATGAACCTGTGCAGACAGGTTATAAGTCCGTTGATGCCATGATCCCAATCGGTCGTGGTCAGCGTGAACTGGTCATCGGCGACCGTCAAACCGGTAAAACAGCTCTGGCGATCGATGCGATCATCAACCAGCGCGATTCCGGCATCAAATGTATCTATGTGGCTATCGGCCAGAAAGCGTCCACCATTTCTAACGTGGTTCGTAAACTGGAAGAACACGGCGCACTGGCAAACACCATCGTTGTTGTTGCAACTGCATCAGAATCTGCTGCACTGCAATACCTGGCGCCGTACTCCGGTTGCGCAATGGGTGAATACTTCCGTGACCGCGGTGAAGACGCACTGATCGTTTATGATGACCTGTCTAAACAGGCTGTTGCTTACCGTCAGATTTCCCTGCTGCTTCGTCGTCCACCAGGTCGTGAAGCTTACCCAGGCGACGTTTTCTATCTCCACTCCCGTCTGCTGGAACGTGCTGCGCGTGTTAACGCCGAGTATGTTGAAGCATTCACCAAGGGTGAAGTGAAAGGCAAAACCGGTTCCCTGACTGCGCTTCCAATTATCGAAACGCAAGCGGGTGACGTTTCCGCGTTCGTTCCGACCAACGTAATCTCGATTACCGATGGTCAGATCTTCCTGGAATCAAACCTGTTCAACGCCGGTATTCGTCCTGCGGTTAACCCGGGTATTTCGGTATCCCGTGTTGGTGGTGCTGCTCAGACTAAGATCATGAAGAAACTGTCCGGTGGTATTCGTACCGCTCTGGCACAGTATCGTGAGCTGGCTGCGTTCTCGCAGTTCGCCTCAGATCTGGACGAAGCAACGCGTAAACAGCTGAACCATGGTCAGAAAGTGACCGAGCTGCTGAAACAGAAACAATACGCTCCGATGTCAATCGTTGCGCAGTCTCTGATCATCTTCGCAGCAGAACGTGGTTATCTGGAAGACGTTGAATTGTCTAAAGTCGGTAGCTTCGAAGCGGCACTGTTGGCTTACGCCGACCGTGAGCACGGCGAGCTTCTGCAGCAAATCAACCAAACTGGTGCGTATAACGATGAGATCGAGGGTAAATTCAAAAATATCCTCGATACCTTCAAAGCAACCCAGTCCTGGTAACACTAAACGGTCCTGCTGGTATTAAAACCCGGCAGGCCGTTTGGTCTTGAGGAGAAGCAGAGATGGCCGGCGGAAAAGAGATACGTAGTAAGATCAGCAGCGTGCAAAACACGCAAAAGATCACTAAAGCGATGGAAATGGTCGCCGCCTCCAAAATGCGTAAAACGCAGGATCGCATGGCGGCCAGCCGTCCTTATGCAGAAACCATTCGTGAAGTGATTGGTCACCTCGCGCTTGGTAATCTGGAATACAAGCACCCGTACCTGGATGAGCGTGAAATTAAGCGCGTCGGGTATCTGGTGGTGTCTACCGACCGTGGTCTTTGTGGTGGTCTGAACATTAACCTGTTCAAAAAGCTGCTGTCAGAGATGAAAGGCTGGTCCGAAAAAGGTGTTGAAGTTGATCTCGCACTGATCGGTTCCAAAGCAGCCTCTTTCTTCGGCTCCGTGGGGGGCAACGTTGTTGCTCAGGTGACTGGCATGGGGGATAACCCTTCTCTGTCAGAACTGATCGGACCCGTGAAAGTGATGTTGCAGGCTTTCGACGAAGGTCGCTTAGACAAGTTATGCGTTGTCAGCAATAAATTTATCAATACCATGTCTCAGGAACCCCGCATCGTTCAGCTGTTACCACTGCCACCGGCAGAAGACGGCGAACTGGCGAAGAAGTCCTGGGATTACCTGTATGAGCCTGACCCTAAAGCCTTGCTGGACACCCTCCTGCGTCGCTACGTGGAATCCCAGGTTTATCAGGGCGTCGTAGAAAACCTGGCCAGCGAACAGGCCGCGCGAATGGTAGCGATGAAAGCCGCAACCGATAACGGCGGCAGCCTGATCAAAGAGCTGCAGTTGGTATACAACAAAGCTCGTCAGGCCAGCATCACTCAGGAACTCACCGAGATCGTCGGGGGAGCCTCCGCGGTTTAAGCTAGGTTTACGAATTACGTAGAGGATTCAAGATGGCTACTGGAAAGATTATCCAGGTAATCGGCGCCGTGGTGGACGTCGAGTTCCCTCAGGATGCAGTACCGAACGTGTACAATGCTCTTGAGGTAGAAAACGGTACCTCCAAACTGGTGCTGGAAGTACAGCAACAGTTAGGCGGCGGCGTTGTTCGTTGTATCGCAATGGGTACCTCAGACGGCCTGCGTCGCGGTCTGAAAGTGAACAACCTGGAACACCCAATTGAAGTTCCGGTTGGTAAAGCGACTCTGGGTCGTATCATGAACGTATTGGGTGAACCAATCGACATGAAAGGTGAAATCGGCGAAGAAGAACGCCGTGCTATTCACCGTGCTGCGCCTTCTTATGAAGAGCTGGCAAACTCCCAGGAATTGCTGGAAACCGGTATCAAAGTTATGGACCTGATGTGTCCGTTCGCTAAGGGCGGTAAAGTCGGTCTGTTCGGTGGTGCGGGTGTGGGTAAAACTGTAAACATGATGGAGCTGATCCGTAACATCGCGATCGAGCACTCCGGTTATTCTGTGTTTGCAGGCGTGGGTGAACGTACTCGTGAGGGTAACGACTTCTACCACGAAATGACCGACTCCAACGTTATCGACAAAGTTTCCCTGGTGTATGGTCAGATGAATGAGCCACCAGGTAACCGTCTGCGCGTTGCACTGACCGGCCTGACCATGGCGGAGAAATTCCGTGATGAAGGTCGTGACGTACTGCTGTTCGTTGACAACATTTACCGTTACACCCTGGCCGGTACCGAAGTGTCCGCACTTCTGGGCCGTATGCCATCAGCGGTAGGTTATCAGCCGACTCTGGCGGAAGAGATGGGCGCTCTGCAAGAACGTATCACCTCGACCAAAAGTGGTTCTATCACCTCCGTACAGGCCGTTTACGTTCCTGCGGATGACTTGACTGACCCATCTCCAGCGACCACCTTCGCTCACTTAGATGCGACCGTGGTTCTGAGCCGTCAGATCGCGTCACTGGGTATTTACCCGGCGGTCGACCCACTGGATTCCACCAGCCGTCAGCTGGATCCACTGGTTGTTGGTCAGGAACACTACGATGTGGCTCGTGGCGTGCAGTCTATTCTGCAACGTTACCAGGAACTGAAAGACATCATCGCGATCCTGGGTATGGACGAGTTGTCAGAAGATGACAAACTGGTTGTATCCCGTGCGCGTAAAATTCAGCGCTTCCTGTCCCAGCCATTCTTCGTGGCCGAAGTCTTCACCGGTTCTCCGGGCAAGTTCGTATCGCTGAAAGATACCATTCGTGGTTTCAAAGGCATTATGGACGGCGACTACGATCACCTGCCGGAACAAGCGTTCTACATGGTTGGCACCATTGATGAAGCAGTGGAAAAAGCCAAGAAACTGTAACGCTAGCTTGTTGTGAGAGAGGATGACATGGCTGAAAAAGCTTACCATCTGGATGTTGTAAGTGCTGAAAAACGTATGTTTGAAGGCATGGTACAAAAAATCCAGGTGACGGGTAGCGAAGGCGAGCTGGGGATTTTCCCCGGGCATGCTCCGCTGCTCACCGCCATCAAGCCTGGCATGGTGCGCATTGTTAAAGAACACGGTGAAGAAGAGTATATCTATCTTTCCGGTGGCATCCTTGAGGTGCAGCCGAATGCAACGACCGTGTTGGCTGATACTGCAATCCGTGGGCAAGACCTCGACGAAGCGCGCGCGCTTGAAGCTAAGCGCAAAGCGGAAGAACACATTAGTGGTTCTCACGGCGACGTTGATTACGCTCAGGCGTCAGCGGAACTGGCTAAGGCGATCGCGAAACTTCGCGTTATCGAACTGACCAGAAAAGCGATGTAACAACATCAGTTAGAAAAGCGACCTTCGGGTCGCTTTTTTTTTGCTTTTAATAAAGTGCATTTTCAGTGTTTTTCCCAACGCAAAATTTCGCTTTTAATGGAATGCTTGCGTGATTAATCGACACTTTACCCTCAGTTTTTTTGGTGTAGTCTATACAGCATACAACCCTTGCAGGCTGCGGCCTGAGGGCGGTTTTTGAAGCGAAATATGTAGTAATCCGCTCACTGAACGGGTTACTTTTGTCACTCAAATTGGATTTGTCAGGTTACCTATGTCGAACAGCGCACTGAGTGTGGTGATCCTTGCCGCGGGCAAGGGGACACGCATGTACTCCAACCTTCCGAAAGTTCTTCACCCGCTGGCCGGCAAGCCAATGGTTCAGCACGTCATTGATGCGGCCACGCAAGTGGGTGCCCGTAACGTGCATCTGGTCTATGGCCACGGTGGCGATTTACTGAAGAAAAATCTGGCAGGAAGTGATCTGAACTGGGTATTACAGGCAGAGCAACTGGGCACCGGTCATGCAATGCAGCAGGCGGCGCCGTTCTTTGCCGATGATGAAGATGTGCTGATGCTGTACGGCGATGTTCCGCTGATTTCCGTCGACACCCTGAACAAATTACTTAAAGCCAAGCCCGATGGCGGCATTGGATTACTGACCGTGGTGCTGGATGATCCGACCGGTTATGGCCGTATTGTTCGTGAGAATGGCGTTGTTACCGGCATCATCGAGCAGAAAGATGCCAGCGAAGAACAGCTGAAAATTCAGGAAATTAACACCGGTATTCTGGTCGCTAATGGCGCGTCATTTAAACGCTGGCTCGGTCAGCTGAACAACAATAATGCCCAGGGCGAATACTACATCACCGATATTATTGCGATGGCACATGCGGAAGGACACCTGATTGCCACCGTTCACCCTGCACGAAACAGCGAAGTGGATGGTGTGAATAACCGCCTGCAACTTTCCCGTCTCGAGCGTGTATACCAGAGCGAACAGGCTGAGCGTCTGTTGCTGGAAGGCGTGATGTTGATGGATCCGGCGCGATTTGACCTGCGCGGTGAGCTGGCGCACGGCATTGATGTGGTGATCGACACTAACGTGATTATTGAAGGTCACGTAAAACTGGGCGATCGCGTCAAAATTGGTGCGGGTTGCGTGCTGAAGAACTGCGTGATTGGCGATGACTGTGAAGTCAGCCCGTACAGTGTGTTCGAAGATGCGGTACTGGAAAACGGTTGCACTGTCGGACCGTTTGCCCGTCTGCGCCCTGGCGCTGAACTGGCTGAAGGCGCTCATGTGGGTAATTTCGTCGAAATTAAAAAGGCGCGCCTGGGTAAAGGTTCGAAAGCCGGTCATCTGTCTTATCTTGGCGATGCTGAGATTGGTGATAACGTGAATATCGGCGCAGGCACCATTACCTGTAACTACGACGGCGTGAACAAGCATAAAACTGTCATTGGTAATGATGTCTTTGTCGGGTCTGACACACAACTGGTCGCGCCCGTCACGGTCGGTAATAACGTGACTATTGCTGCGGGTACGACGGTGACGCGCGATGTGCCGGATAACGGTCTGCTGCTCAGCCGCGTACCGCAGGTACACAAGCCTGACTGGCAGAAATCGGTGAAGAAAAAATAAGCTATTCTGAGGCTTAAGCATTCAGGCGCAGTTTTCTGCGCCTGATGTTTGTTTATCACGTTGTGTTTTGGTCTGCATTTTTTCGTCGAAATTCAGTCCAAAACATAATAATCCCCAACTCTCTACAAGGCTCGGGGAACCGCAAGTACACCGGAAAACGGGGCTTGTGGATAAATCAGGTCAGGCATCAAAAAAGGTCCCGAAAGACCTTCTATAGGAATAAAACTGATGTGTGGAATTGTAGGCGCTGTGGCGCAACGCGATATTGCTGAAATTTTGTTGGAAGGTTTACGCCGTCTGGAATACCGCGGTTATGACTCAGCCGGTCTGGCTGTGATCGATGCCGACGGGAAAATGGGACGTCTGCGTCGTCTGGGCAAAGTCCAGATGCTGGCTGATGCGCTGGATGAACATCCGTTGCACGGTGGCACCGGTATTGCTCACACCCGCTGGGCAACACACGGCGAGCCTTCTGAAGCCAATGCTCATCCGCATGTGTCTGATTACATTGCGGTGGTGCATAACGGTATTATCGAGAACCACGAACCTCTGCGTGAATTACTGATTGAGCGCGGCTACCGTTTTGATTCTGAAACGGATACCGAAGTGATCGCGCATCTGGTGCATTGGGAACAACTTCAGGGCGGCACGCTGCTGGAAGTCGTTCAGCGTGTTATCCCGCAATTGCGTGGTGCCTACGGTACGGTAGTCATGGATCGCCGTGACCCGTCTGTTCTGGTCGCTGCCCGTTCCGGCAGCCCGCTGGTGATTGGCCGTGGCGTGGGTGAAAACTTCATCGCTTCCGACCAGCTGGCGCTGTTACCTGTTACCCGCCGTTTCCTGTTTCTGGAAGAAGGTGATGTTGCGGAGGTTAAGCGCCGTTCTGTCAGCGTTTATGACAAAAATGGTCATGCCGTTGAACGTGAAGAAATCGAATCTAAAGTACAGTACGACGCCGGTGACAAAGGCGTTTACCGTCACTACATGCAAAAAGAGATTTACGAACAGCCGCTGGCCATTAAAAACACCCTGGAAGGGCGTTTCAGTCATGGCGAAGTGAATCTGAGTGAGCTGGGCGAAAAAGCTGACGAGATCTTATCGCGTGTTCAGCACGTGCAGATCATTGCCTGCGGGACTTCTTACAACTCTGGCATGGTGGCGCGTTACTGGTTTGAATCACTGGCAGGTATGCCTTGTGATGTCGAAATCGCATCAGAATTCCGCTATCGCAAATCCGCTGTTCGTCCGGGAAGTCTTATCATCACGCTTTCTCAGTCTGGTGAAACGGCTGATACGCTGGCAGCGCTGCGTCTGTCCAAAGAACTGGGTTATCTTGGTTCTCTGGCGGTCTGTAACGTGGCCGGTTCTTCTCTGGTACGTGAGTCCGATCTGGCGCTGATGACCAAAGCCGGCACCGAAATTGGCGTGGCTTCTACTAAAGCGTTCACCACGCAGCTGACCGTTCTGCTGATGCTGGTGGCACGTATGGGTCGTCTGAAAGGGATGAGCTCGCAAGTTGAGCACGATATTGTTCACGCGCTTCAGGCGTTGCCTGCGCGTATCGAACAAATGCTGTCGCTGGATAAAACCATCGAAACGCTGGCTGAAGGTTTCTCTGACAAGCATCACGCTCTGTTCCTCGGTCGCGGCGATCAGTATCCGATCGCGATGGAAGGAGCGCTGAAGCTGAAAGAGATTTCGTATATTCACGCTGAAGCTTATGCGGCGGGCGAACTGAAACATGGCCCGCTGGCGCTGATTGATGCGGATATGCCAGTGATTGTCGTGGCACCAAATAACGAACTGCTGGAAAAACTGAAATCGAATATCGAAGAAGTGCGCGCCCGTGGCGGGCTGCTGTATGTCTTCGCCGATCAGGATGCCGGTTTCACCGACAGCGAAGGCATGAAGATTATCCAATTGCCACACGTTGAAGAAATCGTCGCCCCGATTTTCTACACCGTGCCGTTACAGTTGCTGTCCTACTATGTTGCGCTGATCAAAGGCACTGACGTTGACCAGCCACGTAACCTGGCGAAGTCTGTGACCGTGGAATAAAACCCTCCGGTCGGCTATTGATTGACTAAGCGCCTTTCGGGGCGCTTTTTTATTGTTTTCGGTTTTTCTCTTTCCCGGCAACCGGTCACGATTTTCTTCTCTCAGACTTCGTAACCCGCGCCGGATAAGGTATAGTTCGCGTTTTTCTGAAGGTGCTTTGCTCAATGCTGACCGACTCCTCCATTCGTCTTAACAAATACATTAGCGAGAGCGGTATCTGCTCGCGCCGCGATGCCGATCGTTACATCGAACAGGGAAATGTTTTTATTAACGGCAGGCGTGCCGCGGTAGGCGCTCAGGTATTTGCCGGCGATGTGGTGAAAGTGAATGGTCAGGTTATCGAACCGCGAGATGAAGAAGATCTGGTGCTGATCGCGCTGAACAAGCCTGTTGGCATTATCACCACGATGGAAGAAGGTGAGCGGGACAACATCCGCGATTTCGTTAACCACAGCAAACGCGTCTTCCCGATTGGCCGTCTGGATAAAGATTCACAGGGCCTGATTTTACTGACCAACCACGGTGATCTGGTCAATAAAATCCTGCGCGCTGGTAACGACCACGAAAAAGAATACATCGTCACCGTCAACAAGCCGATCACTGACGAATTTATTGCCGGTATGGGCGCGGGCGTGCCGATGCTCGGTACCGTGACCAAAAAATGCAAAGTGAAGAAAGAAGCACCGATGGTGTTCCGAATTACGCTGGTGCAGGGGCTTAACCGTCAGATCCGCCGCATGACCAAGCATTTTGGTTTTGAGGTCACTAAGCTCGAACGCGTGCGCATCATGAACATCAATCTGAAAGGATTGCCGCTGGGCGAATGGCGCGATCTGACCGATGATGAACTGATTGAGTTGTTTAAGCTGATTGAAAACTCGTCGTCGGAAGATAAACCGTCGAAAAAATCCCAATCCAAACCTGCCCAGGCTAAAAAAACGGCGGCTAAACCGGCTGTCACAAAAGCGAAAAATAACGAAAAACCTGAAGGTAATTCAGGCTCCCGCAAGCGTTTTGCACAACCAGGACGTAAGAAGAAAGGGCGATAATTTGCCCGCTTTTTGTCATCTGCCGGTGTCAGAACCGGCATTTCCCGCTCAAAACCCCCGCATTTTGCCCGTATGGTTTGAATTGTGACCAGTGTCATAAAACTGTCATATAACGTACATTTTACTGTCACTAAACTGTCCTATTTTCCTCCTGTGCCAAACACTTTAATTAACGTCGACATCAGTCGGGAAGTTTAAAACCACCAGGAGTGGAACATGAAATTGATGCGTAACACCGTCGCCGGTCTTGTAGCAGCGACTTTCTCCCTCACAGCAATGTCTGCTTTCGCTGCCACTAACCTGACTGGCGCTGGCGGTACCTTCCCAGCTCCTGTTTACGCTAAGTGGGCAGACGCATACCAAAAAGCAACCGGTACTCAGGTTAACTATCAGGGCATCGGTTCTTCCGGCGGCGTGAAACAAATCATCGCCAAGACCGTAGACTTCGGCGCATCTGATGCCCCGATGAAAGACGAAGATCTGGCTAAAAACGGCCTGTTCCAGTTCCCTACCGTGATCGGTGGCGTGGTACTGGCTGTTAACATCCCGGGTATCAAATCCGGTCAGCTGACGCTGGATGGCGCAACGCTGGGTGATATTTACCTCGGTAAAATCAAAAAGTGGAACGACGCGGCGATCACTAAGCTGAACCCGGGCGTGAAACTGCCAGACACTAACATCGCGGTCGTTCGCCGTGCTGACGGTTCCGGTACCTCTTATGTCTTCACCAGCTACCTGGCGAAAGTAAACAGCGAGTGGAAAGACAAAATCGGTTCTGGTTCTACTGTGAACTGGCCAACGGGTCTGGGCGGTAAAGGGAACGACGGCGTTGCAGCCTTCGTACAGCGTCTGCCTGGTTCAATCGGTTACGTAGAATATGCTTACGCCAAGCAAAACAATCTGGCTTACACCAAGCTGGTTGATGCTGATGGTAAAGCGATCAGCCCGACTGAAGAATCCTTCAGCGCAGCGGCTAAAGGTGCTGACTGGAGCAAAACCTTCGCTCAGGACCTGACCAATCAGAAAGGTGACAACGCGTGGCCAATCAGCTCCACCACCTTCATTCTGATTTACAAAGATCAGCAGGACGCAGCGAAAGGCACTGAAGTGCTGAAATTCTTCGACTGGGCTTACAAAAACGGCAACAAGCTGACGACCGATCTGGATTACGCAGCCCTGCCTGAATCAGTGGTTGAGCAGATCCGCGCAGCCTGGAAAACCAACGTTAAAGATTCCAGCGGCAAAGCACTGTACTAGGAATACCCGTCATACTTGAAGCTGCACCGGCGTTAGCTGTGCTCGTTCACCCGAATCACTTACTTGTTTAAGTGATTCGGGGGCTCACCTGCTCGCTGCCTTGGTGCAACGCCAATTATTTTGGGTATAGTAACTCTGCTTCATTCCCTCTCCGGCCGGGGAGGGAATTAAATCTGAATTAAAAGAGAGTGGTATGGCTGAATACAAGCCGGCTATCAAGGCACCCAGCAAAAACGGTGACATCATCTTCGGCGCTCTGGTTAAACTGGCTGCGCTGATTGTGCTATTCATGCTGGGCGGCATTATCGTCTCGCTGTTTATTGCTTCCCTGCCGAGCATTGAAAAGTTTGGTTTATCTTTCCTGTGGACTAAAACCTGGGATGCCCCGAACGAACAATTCGGCGCACTGGTGCCGATTTACGGCACGGTCGTGACCTCCATTATTGCCTTGCTGATTGCTGTTCCTGTCAGCTTTGGTATCGCATTATTCCTCACCGAGCTGGCGCCGAACTGGATGAAACGCCCGCTGGGTATTGCTATAGAACTGCTGGCGGCGATCCCCAGTATTGTTTATGGCATGTGGGGTCTGTTTGTCTTTGCACCGCTGTTTGCCACCTATTTCCAGACGCCGGTCGGCGACGTACTTTCCGGTATCCCGATTGTTGGCGCACTGTTCGCTGGCCCGGGTTTTGGTATCGGCATTCTGGCGGCGGGCGTCATTCTCGCCATTATGATCATCCCGTACATTGCCTCCGTCATGCGTGACGTTTTTGAGCAAACGCCGGTGATGATGAAAGAATCCGCTTACGGTATCGGCTGCACCACGTGGGAAGTGATCTGGCGCATCGTGCTGCCGTTCACCAAAAACGGGGTTATCGGCGGCGTAATGTTAGGTCTGGGCCGCGCACTGGGTGAAACCATGGCAGTGACCTTTATTATCGGTAACACCTACCAGCTCGACAGCGCATCACTTTATGCGCCGGGCAACAGTATTACCTCCGCACTGGCAAACGAATTTGCCGAAGCGGAAGCCGGTCTGCACACTGCCGCGCTGATGGAACTGGGGCTGATTTTGTTTGTTATCACCTTTATTGTCCTGGCGCTGTCGAAAGTGATGATTTTGCGTCTGGCTAAGAAAGAGGGCCGTTAAGATGACGACACTCGACATGCAAAGTAACGCAGCGCTGCTGGAATCACGCCGTAAACGTCAGGCGTGGCGCCGTCAGAAAAACCGTCTGGCGCTGATGGTCTCGATGATGACCATGGCGTTTGGCCTGTTCTGGCTGGTGTGGATCCTGTTTACCACCATCGTTAAAGGTGTGGATGGGATGTCGCTGGCGCTGTTCACGCAAAACACGCCGCCACCGAACACGGCGGGTGGTGGTCTGGCGAACGCCATGGCGGGCAGCGGATTACTGATTTTATGGGCAACGGTCATCGGTACGCCGCTGGGCGTGATGGCGGGGATTTATCTGGCCGAATATGGCCGCAAATCCTGGCTCGCGGAATTCATTCGCTTCATCAACGACATTTTGCTTTCTGCGCCATCTATCGTTGTCGGCCTGTTTGTGTACACCATTATGGTGGCAAAAATGGGTCACTTCTCTGGCTGGGCGGGCGTTCTGGCGCTGGCGCTGTTACAAATTCCGATTGTTATCCGTACCACGGAAAACATGCTGAAACTGGTGCCTGACAGCCTGCGCGAAGCGGCTTACGCGCTGGGGACGCCGAAATGGAAAATGATTTCGGCCATTACACTGAAAGCATCTGTTTCCGGCATTATCACCGGTATTTTGCTGGCGATTGCCCGTATTGCCGGTGAAACCGCGCCGCTGCTGTTCACGTCACTCTCCAACCAGTTCTGGAGCACTGACATGATGCAGCCGATTGCCAACCTGCCGGTGACTATCTTTAAATTTGCGATGAGCCCGTTTGGCGAGTGGCAACAACTGGCCTGGGCGGGCGTGCTGCTGATAACGGTATGCGTACTGCTGCTGAACATTCTGGCGCGTGTGATTTTCGCGCCGAAAAAGCAATAAGTTCATTCATTATCGATGGCAGACGAGAACGGCTGCCGTCACTGTTTACCCGGCGTCGCCACGCGGCGCGCGAATAAGAGAGATGTCTTAATGAGTCGAATGACTGACGCATCCAACAGCAAGATTCAGGTTCGCGATCTGAACTTTTATTACGGCAAATTCCACGCGCTGAAAAATATTTCCCTGGATATCGCTAAGAACGAAGTTACGGCATTCATCGGTCCGTCAGGTTGTGGTAAATCCACGCTGCTGCGTACGTTCAACAAAATGTACCAGCTGTATCCTGAGCAGCACGCAGAAGGTGAAATCCTGCTCGATGGCGAAAACATTCTGGTGGATAAGCAGGACATCGCGTTACTGCGCGCCAAAGTCGGCATGGTCTTCCAGAAACCGACGCCATTCCCGATGTCGATTTACGACAATATCGCGTTTGGTGTGCGTCTGTTTGAAAAGCTTTCCCGTACCGATATGGACGAGCGTGTGCAATGGGCACTGACCAAGGCCGCGCTGTGGAACGAATCCAAAGACAAGCTGCACCAGAGCGGTTACAGCCTGTCCGGCGGCCAGCAACAGCGTCTGTGTATCGCGCGCGGTATTGCGATCCGCCCTGACGTGTTGCTGCTCGACGAACCTTGTTCTGCGCTGGATCCGATTTCTACCGGTCGTATCGAAGAACTGATCACCGAGCTAAAATCTGATTACACCGTGGTGATCGTGACCCACAACATGCAGCAGGCTGCGCGTTGTTCAGATCGCACTGCGTTTATGTATCTGGGCGAACTGATAGAATACAGCGATACCGACTCGCTGTTCACTTCACCAGCACGCAAACAGACTGAAGATTACATTACTGGCCGCTACGGTTGAGGTAAGAACAATGGACAACCTGAACTTAAACAAACATATTTCCGGCCAGTTTAACGCCGAGCTTGAACACATCCGCACTCAGGTTCTGGCAATGGGCGGGCTGGTAGAACAGCAACTGACTGACGCTATTACGGCAATGCACAATCAGGATGCCGACCTTGCACAGCGCGTCATCAAAGGTGATGATCAGGTTAACCTAATGGAAGTGGCGATCGACGAAGCCTGTGTGCGCATTATTGCCAAGCGCCAGCCCACCGCCAGCGATTTACGTCTGGTGATGGCGATTATCAAAACCATCTCTGAACTCGAACGTATCGGTGACGTAGCAGATAAAATTTGCCGCACGGCTCTGGAGAAGTTCTCGCATCTGCATCAGCCGCTGCTGGTCAGCCTGGAATCTCTGGGGCGCCATACCGTAGAAATGCTGCATGACGTGCTGGACGCGTTTGCGCGTATGGATCTTGACGAAGCGGTGCGTATTTACCGTGAAGACAAGAAAGTGGATCAGGAATATGAAGGCATTGTGCGCCAGCTGATGACCTACATGATGGAAGATCCGCGCACTATTCCCAGCGTGCTGACTGCGCTGTTCTGCGCCCGCTCTATCGAGCGTATCGGTGACCGTTGCCAGAACATCTGCGAATTCATTTTCTACTTCGTGAAGGGTCAGGATTTCCGTCACGTGGGCGGCGATGCGCTGGACAAACTGCTGACAGACGGCAAAGACGTGCCGAAAGAATAACGGTTCGCTGATTTTTTCCGACAAAAAAGGCCTCTTGCAAGGCCTTTTTGCTGTCCGCTCAATATCAGCGTCCGATCAGCGCAATTACTTCATCACGTAGCGCAGGGCAACCATGACGGCCAGCTGGCGGTAATGGGCGGTCTGTAAATCCACTTCATCCGGATTTTCAAACAATGCGCCGAACGTGTACTGGTTGGCGACCTGATGCACGCACAGGCTGCTGATCAGACGGTGAACGTCACGGGCCTGCGCATCTTCTTTGAACAGATGGCTTTGCTTGCCGCGCGCGAGAATATCTTCCAGCAGCGTTAATGCCGTTTTGTTGATTTCACGGATGCTGGTGGACTGACGGATAAACCGGCCGCGCAGCATGTTTTCCGTTGAAACAATACGAATGAATTCCGGATGTGAGACGTGGAAATCAAAGCTGGCTTCGACCAGTTTAACGATAGCTTCAGCGGGCGGAAATGACGAGAGGTCCAGATCCAGCTCGTGCTGACGGATACCTCGGTAAACGTGCTCCAGCACCAGCATATACAAGGCTTCTTTGGTCTTGTAGTGATAGACCACCATACGTTTCGTGGTGTTGGCGTTGGAAGCGATATTTTCCATGCGCGCGCCCATCAGACCGGATTCTGCGAATTCAGCCAGAGCGCTGTCGAAAATGCGCTGCTTCAGTCCTATCGGATCATTTTTACGTCCCGGCGCCGGGGAACTTTGGCTGCTCAGCGTCTTATCCTCATCATTAACCACATTCTCGCCACAGAGATTAACCATTGCGTCGCTCAGTTACAATCCGCGCGTTCATACAACGCCTCTGCACTTGACGAACGTGGCATGAGGGTCCACTACTGTAAGTATCGAAGCCTGACTAAAAGGACACTATTTTGCCTGCAACCACCCATTTACGTTCGATTGCGACAGTTTCAGTACCAGGAACCTTGCCTGAAAAACTCACGGCGATTGCTGCTGCGGGATTTGATGGCGTGGAAATATTCGAAGACGATCTGCTTAAAAGTCCGGTCAAGCCGGCAGCTATCCGTAATCTCGCCGATTCCCTCGGTTTGCGTATTTTCCTGCTGCAGCCTTTCCGCGATTTCGAAGGCGTTCCGGCGGAAAAACGTATCGAAAAACTTGCCAGCGCGCGCCGTCAGTTTGATCTGATGCGCGAGCTGGGCTGCGATCATTTACTGGTGTGCAGCAACACCGATCCGCAAAGCTCGCCGGAGCGGGACGTACAGATTGCGGATCTCGCTGCGCTGGCTGAAATGGCGCAGCCTTATGATATCCGTATCGGCTTTGAAGCGCTGGCGTGGGGCAAACACATCAACCGCTACCGGCAGGCGTGGGATCGCGTACGTGAGGTGAACAGTCCGGCGCTGGGCATTGTTCTCGACAGCTTCCATATTCTCGCCGTGGGTGACAATCTTGACCGGCTGGACGAAGTGCCGCTGGATAAAATCAGCTTCCTGCAACTGGCTGATGCGCCCTACAAAGACATGAACGTGCAGCAATGGAGCCGCAGTTACCGCTGTTATCCGGGACAGGGTGATTTACCCCTGGTGGATTTCGTCAGCACGCTGGACCAAAAAGGCTTCACCGGGCCGTGGTCACTGGAAATCTTCAATGATAAAACTCTGCCGCTGGCAGATGGCCTGCGATCCTTAGCGGAGCTGGAAAAGCGGATGCAGGCTTATGAAAAGTCCGTCAGCGAGTAATCTGATACCCCATTTCACGCCAGATCCCCGGCAGTTCGCGCATGTCGTGGAAAGTCGTCACCAGCGGGTGATCCAGCGGCGGGTTATGCGGATCGGCGCAGTAGTAAAACACCGGGATGCCTGCGGTGATCCCGGCCTGTGCGCCTGCCACGGAATCTTCTACCAGAATGCAGTTTTCCACCGGCACGTTCATGACCTCGGCGGCTTTGTACAATACCGCCGGATCGGGCTTCCAGCGCTGTAAATCATAGCCGCTGAAAAGTTTGTCACCCATGAAAGGCAGCAGACCGGTCAGGCCGAGCGAGTGCTGCATTTTGGTGACCGGACCGTTGGAGACGACGCACATTGGCACGGTAATTTGTTCCAGCAGTTCGCGCGCACCGTCAATCGGCTCAAGTTTGCTGTCGAAAAGCCGTGCGACGTGCTGGCGGAAGACCGCTTCCATCTCTTCTTTCGGCACGTCGATATCGTGCTCTTTATTGATGATCGCGACGATTTCGTAGAGTTTGACGCCTTTGTATTTTTTATACATTTCGTCGAAAGAAACCGTCACACCAAAATGCGCGAACATCTCGACATAGGCTTCGCAGCACAACAATTCACTGTCCACCAGCGTACCGTCGCAATCAAAAAAGACACATTTAACCTGTGACATACTTTCTCCCTGTGAGCGTTTCATCTATTGGCGTGCATCATGGCACTGTACCCGAACGATAGATTTAATCCCATACATCCAGTGCTGGCGCTTTCGGGCTAAAATCCTTAGGATACCCCCCGATTGTTTTTCCCCCATTTTGGAACTCACCAATGAGCACACCACAGAGCAATGCGACTGCGGGTAAAGGTCTGGCTGAACGTCTGTTTAAACTGACGCAGCACGGCACTACCGTACGCACCGAAACTATCGCCGGTTTAACTACCTTCCTGACCATGGTCTATATCGTTTTCGTGAACCCGCAGATTCTGGGTGTTGCGGGGATGGATAAACAGGCCGTGTTCGTGACCACCTGTCTGATTGCCGCGTTCGGCAGCATCCTGATGGGTGTGATCGCCAACCTTCCGGTCGCTCTGGCACCGGCGATGGGGCTGAATGCGTTCTTTGCTTTTGTGGTTGTGGGCGCGATGGGCGTTTCCTGGCAGGTCGGGATGGGCGCGATTTTCTGGGGCGCGGTCGGTTTGCTGCTGCTGACCATTTTCCGTATCCGTTACTGGATGATTGCCAATATTCCGGTCAGCCTGCGTGTGGGCATTACCGCCGGTATCGGGCTGTTTATCGGCATGATGGGGCTGAAAAACGCCGGCATTATTGTCCCGAACCCTGACACTATCGTGACTATTGGTAATCTGACCTCGCATAACGTGCTGCTGGGCGTACTCGGGTTCTTCATTATTGCCGTGCTGGCGTCGCGTAACTTCCACGCCTCGGTGCTGGTGTCGATTATTGTCACCACTGTGATTGGCCTGATGATTGGCGACGTGCATTACACCGGTTTCTGGTCGATGCCGCCAAGCATCACCACGGTTGTCGGTCAGGTGGATCTGAAAGGCGCGCTGAACATCGGTCTGGCGGGCGTCATCTTCTCTTTCATGCTGGTGAACCTGTTTGACTCCTCCGGTACGCTGATCGGCGTGACCGACAAAGCCGGTCTGGCGGATGAGAAAGGTAAATTCCCGCAGATGAAACAGGCGCTGTATGTAGACAGCGTATCTTCTGTTGCCGGCGCATTTATCGGCACGTCTTCTGTGGGCGCTTACATTGAAAGCACCTCCGGCGTGTCTGTTGGTGGCCGTACCGGTCTGACGGCGGTGGTTACCGGCTTGCTGTTCCTGCTGGTGATCTTTATTTCCCCGCTGGCAGGCATGGTGCCGGAATACGCGGCAGCCGGTGCGCTGATTTATGTCGGCGTACTGATGACTTCCAGCCTGGCGCGCGTTTCATGGGATGACCTGACTGAAGCCGTTCCGGCATTCGTGACCGCGGTGATGATGCCGTTCAGTTTCTCGATCACTGAAGGTATCGCTCTGGGCTTCATCTCTTACGTGGTGATGAAACTGGGTACCGGTCGCTGGAGAGAAATCAGCCCGTGCGTGGTTGTGGTCGCGCTGCTGTTCGTGCTGAAAATCGCGTTCGTAGACGGGCATTAATCCGCTGACGACTGCTTAACGCCGATAAAAAAACAGCCCGCATTTGCGGGCTGTTTGCATTTCTGATGACCGGAATTATTTGCTGACGCGGCGGGTATAGTCGGCAAACGCGGTCAGCTGGCCACGCAGGAAATCGAGCGTCCCCTGATCAACCACTTCGCCTGTCTGTTCATCCACTTTGCTCTGAATGACGCCACCCATGAATTCGGGTTTGTTCATGACCATGGCATCAAGGAACACCAGAATCTGGCGCAGGTGATACTGGCAGCGTGCGCCACCGACCGGCCCCATTGAACTGGTTTGGATCAGCACGGGCTTTCCGGCCAGCGGCTGGTTTGGCAGACGGGAAATCCAGTCGATGGCATTTTTCAGGCCACCCGGCACGGAATAGTTATATTCCGGCGTCACGATAATCACGCCATCCGCCTGACGGATTTGTTCTGCAATCGCTTCAATATCCGCCGGAAAGCCTTCTTCCTGCTGAATGTCTGCATCATAGAGTGGAAGGGTGCCGATGGAAGGTAACGCTTCAATCGTGATGCCCTCAGGGGCGACATTCGGCAATGTACGCGCCACCATGCCGTTATATGACGCTTTACGAAGACTACCTAACAGTGTGACAAACTTCAGGGGTTGAGCTGACATGGGTTACTCCTGTTATGGATGACTTTGCGAAAGGAACTGCCTGTAACCATAAACGAAAAACGCTACAACTGGCGTAAACAAACGTGAAGTTTTATTTAGCGGGTGGCAGGCTGACGAATTTCATGAAGTGCGGTGATTCGGATTGCTGGTCTGCGGAGAGTGTTTGGGTGCGTGTGAAGCCGTTTTCGGGCTCATAGCGCCAGCACTGCAACCGGATTATCGAGGGGGATTGCGCGCATGACCAGGTAATCGACCCTTCAATATCACTCATTACCTGCGCCTCCGGTGTCACGGCAGACCGCAAACGGCCCGAAGCCGGATTCAGGCTGAGCGTCAGCGGACCCTGATCGTTGAGGCCGGACATCTTCAGCATGCTCTGGCGGATACACCATAGTTGTAGCGAGGATTCCACCGGATCCGATTGCATAGCAATCCAGGTTTTCTCAACAGCAGAAAGCTGTAACTGCTGCTGCGGATTTACCAGCGCACTGCGGGCATGAATGATTTCGAGATCCAGACCGACTTTCCCTTCGCTGCTGATTAAAACACCGACAGTGCTACCGGCATACGCCAGACTAAAATCAGGGAGATCGGCGGATTCGAAACTCGGACGACCGCTGGGTAAGGTGATCACGTTGGGAAGTTCAGCAATTCCGTAAAGGTAGAAAATCATTTCTGCCAGAAGAACGCGGCCGTTTAAGAAACGCTTGCGCTGTTTTTCGGAAAGGTGTTTTGCGAATAATACGATCTCTTTGGGCAACCGGTGTGTATCCGGTTCTGCATCCGTCATTGCCCATCTTGCAAAATGGCACGCCATTGTTCACTCCATGATTAATGGTTCGACCGTATTTTCTCAATTGTTCTAAAGAATAACATTAAGAGAAATCATTAAAAACCGCTTAAAACCCGCAGTGGCGCACACTTCATTCACTTTTCAGACAGTTTTTCATCCCCATAAAGTGAAACAAATCACAGGATTAAACTCTAGTTGAGAAGAAATCTTATCGGAATGATGTTCTGGATTTTCACTCATACGATCCGGGTGCCGGATATATCTACTATAGCAACATAAAGAAACGTCAGAAAATGCCGTTATTAATTAAGCAGCGATCTCGCTGCTTTGCCGGTGAGTACCCTAAAATGTTAAAAACAACGCAATCCCGCTTTATCGCATTGATCAGCTTGTTTTTTATTGTGCTGATCATCATTACGCTTATCGTGATCCAGGTCTTTATTGCTCCTCAACTGAAACAAACGGAAAGTAATCTGGTTGCAAATCAGGTGGATGATGTAGCAGTCGCTATTAATGATCGTCTTAACAAGGTTGAGTCTCAGGTACGCACCATCACCCAGACCGTCGCACAAATGGACAGCGACAGTATCGACCGGTTGCTGCCCGCTCTGGTTGATCAGTACGGCGACGCTGCCGTGTTTGGTGGCGGTATCTGGCCGTTGCCGAACCAGCGCGACCCGGCAAAAATCAAATTTAGCACCTTCTTTGCCCGTAATAGTAATAATCAGCTGACGGTGAATACTTTCTGGAACAGCGCAGAATCGCCGAACTATTTCGATCAGTCCTGGTATCTCGCCGCATCCAAAGGTGAAAAAGGGCAGTGTGTCTGGGCTCCGGCGTATTTCGATGACGCCAGCACCCAGCCACGCACCAACTGCGCCATGCCGATTTATAAAGGCGACAAACAGTGGGGCGTTGCCACCATTGATGTGACGCTGGGTTTCTTTAACCAGCTGGTGACGGAAATGGAGAAAAAGGTTCACGCCACAATTTATATCGTGGAGAAAGACGGCACCATCGTCGGCACCAGCCATTCCACGGATGAAAAGCTACCGAAACTGGCGTCTCTGGGGGAAAACTCACCGCTGGCCATGCAAATCCGCAAAGGTCTGGATCAGATTAACGACCAGCCAGGCCTGGTGGCGGATTACGACAATGACGGCACGTCGCATACCTTGTTCATGAGTAAAATTCAGGGCCCGTGGTATATCGCGACCGATATGCCGACTACTCAGTTGCTGGCGCTTAGCCATAGCGTTCTGACGAGCCTCGGGCTGGTGCAAATCCCAATGGTCCTGTTACTGCTGATTGTGCTGATTGCGGCGATTAAAGTGTTTATGCGCCAGCTTGCAGCACTGAACAAAAATATCGATCAGCTTTCTGCGGGCGGTGCGGATTTAACCCGCCGCTTACCGGACAGCCGCAGCCCTGAGTTCAATCAGATCAACCAGAGCTTCAACAGCTTCCTGACTTTCCTGCAATCCATTCTGCGTCAGGTGGGTGACAGCAGTCTGGCGATCACTTCAGCTTCGCGCCAGATTGCCAGCGGTAACCTGGACTTGTCAGCGCGAACTGAAGAACAGGCCAGTTCTATTGTCGAAACGGCAGCCTCAATGGAACAGCTGACCAGCACCGTGAAACAGAACGCAGCCAATGCCGAAGGCGCTAACCAGCTGGCGCGTGATGCGTCGGCCGTCGCGGAAAAAGGTTCGGAAGTGGTGAAACAGGTGGTTGAGACAATGGGGTCGATCACCCGTTCCTCCCACAAAATCGTCGATATCATCAGTGTTATTGACGGCATCGCTTTCCAGACCAACATTCTGGCGCTGAATGCGGCGGTTGAAGCGGCGCGTGCCGGTGAACAGGGACGCGGTTTCGCCGTGGTGGCCTCTGAAGTGCGCAGTCTGGCGCAACGTTCGGCGACCTCTGCGCGTGAAATCAAAAAGCTGATTGAGGATTCTGTGGCCGATATTTCCACCGGCAGCCGGCTGGTGGCGACGGCGGGAACGACAATGGATGAAGTCATGGGCGGCGTGAACAACGTGGCGACGCTGATGAACGAGATCATGTCTTCCAGTCAGGAGCAAAGTCTGGGCATTGAGCAGGTTAACGTGGCTATTACGCAGCTGGATAACGCCACGCAGCAGAACGCCGCGCTGGTCGAACAGGTTTCTGCCGCTGCGCAGGCGATGCAGGATCAGACCGTTCAGCTGGAAACCGTGGTTGCGGGCTTTAAGCTTTAATTACGTCTGATGGAAAGTGTTTAGCATTGAGCGGTAAGTGAGCGATCACTTACCGCTTTTTATTTTACGCCATACTCAGTAAAAGTCGTTTTCCGTCATGAAGTTAATCAGGCTGGTCAGTTTGGCGCGTGGCCTGAAATCAGGCAGATACACCAGATGTACCGCCCGGGGTTTAGGGATAAAAGATTCCAGCACCGGGATCAGCTTGCCGCTGGCGATATCCTCGGCCAGCAATACTTTGGGCTGCAACAGCAAACCGGCACCTTCCAGCGCGGCAGCACGCAGCGCATGACCGTCATTAGAGACATAACGGCTGTTGACCGGCCACGATGACGTTGTGCGTTCTGCATTCGCCAGATGCCAGCCTTCGCTCTGATTCCAGACGGTATGCACCAGGCAGGGATGCGTTTTCAAATCTTCCGGGGTCACGGGCGTACCGAACCGCTGTAAATAGTCCGCAGAAGCGCAGATCACCATTTCATAAGGCTTCAGCGGTTTCGCGACAAGGCGGTCGTCTCCGATTTCGCCAATACGAATTGCCGCGTCAAAACCTTCGCCGATCAAATCCACCCGCGCGTTGCTCAGTATCAGTTCCACGTTCACTTTTGGGTTTTTTTGCAGGTAGCGGGCCAGCAGGGGTGCCACCACGCTGGAACCGAGGGATACCGGCGCGCTGACCCTGAGCAATCCGGTTGGTACGCTTTGCAGGCTTTCCATCGCGCTTTCCGTGAATTTCATCTGTTCCAGCACTCGTTTGCCGTTTTCATAAAACACTTCGCCGGCATCGGTCAGGCTTTGCCTGCGCGTGGTGCGTTGCAGCAGGCGGGCATTGAGATGCTTTTCCAGTTGCTGGATGTGTTTGCCGACCATCACTGCGGAGATCCCCAGCTTTTCTGCCGCAGTGCTGAAATTTCCGGTTTCTACTACGCTGACAAAAACTTCGATATTCCGCAGCTTATCCACATTGCAAACCCTGAGTTAGAACAGAACGAATAATACGAGTCTATATCTAACCCTAAGTTTGGTGAAAGATGTACCGACAAACAACATTGAGGAATCTGTGATGAAAATTTTAGTGATTGGCGGGACTGGAACATTGGGCAAAGCTGTGGCGCGTGAATTTACCGGTGAGCATGAAGTGATCACGGCAGGGAAAACGCAGGGTGATTTTCAGGTCGATATCACCGATGAAAACAGCGTAAAAGCACTTTTCAAAAGCACAGGAAAGGTCGATGCGATTATCGCCACCACCGGCAGCCTGCACTTCGGCCCGCTGACTGAAATGACCGCAGAACAATTCAATACGGGTTTACAGAACAAACTGCTCGGGCAGGTGCGTATTGCGCTGATCGGTCAGTCATTCCTCAACGATGGCGGCTCTGTCACGCTGACCAGCGGGATCATTGCCGATGAACCTATCCGTCAGGGCGCAAACGCCACCACGGTAAATGCCGCCGTTGAAGGTTTTGTCCGTGGTGCGGCAATTGAACTGCCACGAGGTATCCGCATCAACGTGGTCAGCCCGACGGTAGTGGAAGAGTCGCTGAAAGCTTACGGCCCGTTCTTCCCTGGCTTTGAAGCCGCACCGGCAGCACGTGTGGCGAAAGCGTATCGCCGCAGCGTGGAAGGCGCGCAGACCGGACGCGTTTATAAAGTCTGGTAAGGCGTAATCCTTTGAATAAAATAAAAAACCCACATTTCAGGATGTGGGTTTTCTTTGTAGCTAAGGACAGATTACTTACCGATACAGAAACTGGAGAAGATCCGCCCCAGTAAATCGTCAGACGTAAATTCGCCGGTGATTTCGCTCAGCGACTGCTGCGCCAGACGCAGTTCCTCTGCCAGTAATTCACCGGCCCAGGCGCCAAGCAGCTGGTCTTTACCCTGAACCAGATGCTGTGCGGCGTCTTCCAGTGCGTGCAGATGACGGCGACGGGCGAGGAATCCACCTTCCATATTGTGATTAAAGCCCATCACCTGTTTCAGATGGTCACGCAGCAGATCAACACCGTCACCGGTACGGGCGGAAAGGCGAATAAGTGAGTGACCATTCACTTCGGTTTGCCCCAGCGCTTCGCCGGTAATATCGGCTTTATTGCGCACAACGACAATCGGTAAAGTCGCAGGCAGACGTGCCATAAATTCTGGCCAGATTTCCGCAGGCTCGGTCGCCGCCGTGGTAGTTCCGTCGACCATAAACAGCACTAAATCAGCCTGTTCGATCTCATTCCATGCACGTTCGATACCAATGCGCTCAACTTCGTCGCTCGCTTCACGTAAACCGGCGGTATCGATAATGTGCAAAGGCATGCCGTCGAGGTGGATATGTTCGCGCAAAACGTCACGCGTGGTGCCTGCGATATCGGTAACGATCGCAGCTTCACGACCGGCCAGCGCGTTCAGCAGGCTGGATTTACCGGCGTTCGGACGCCCGGCAATCACCACTTTCATCCCTTCACGCAGCAGGCTGCCCTGACGCGCTTCAGCACGTACCGCATCCAGATCGCCCATCACTGTATTGAGTTTGGCTTCGATTTTGCCGTCAGACAGGAAGTCGATTTCTTCATCCGGGAAGTCGATAGCGGCTTCAACAAAGATCCGCAGGTGAGTGAGTGCTTCCACCAGATGATGAATACGGTGAGAGAATGCGCCCTGTAAGGAGTTAACCGCAGAACGTGCGGCCTGCTCAGAGCTGGCGTCGATAAGATCAGCAATCGCCTCTGCCTGCGCCAGATCGAGCTTATCGTTGAGGAACGCCCGTTCAGAGAATTCGCCCGGACGCGCAATACGCACGTTATCCAGCGCGATAATGCGTTTAAGCAGCAAATCCAGGATCACCGGGCCGCCGTGGCCTTGCAGTTCAAGCACGTCCTCACCGGTAAAGGAATTCGGGCCGGGGAACCACAGCGCGATACCCTGATCAAGCGTACTGCCGTCTGCATCCTGAAACGGCAGATAATCGGCATAGCGCGGCTTGGGCAGTTTACCTAAGACAGCCTGCGCCACATCACGCGCCGCTCGGCCGGAAATGCGCAAAATGCCCACACCACCGCGGCCGGGTGGGGTTGCCTGGGCAATAATGGTATCTGAGGTGCTCATAACGTTTTTCCCATCGGGTATTTACGGATATGCAAAAGGCGATCAAATGATCGCCTTTGTTTTTTATCATCAAGTTTAGCTGTCAGGACGAAATACGCCCTGACATTCACTTATGACTTTTTCTTGTCGCGGCTGTGCAGGCCACGTTTTTCCAGCCCGCGATAAATCAGCTGCTGCTGGAGAATGGTTACCAGGTTACTGACGATGTAATACACCACCAGACCGGACGGGAACCACAGGAAGAACACGGTGAAGATGACCGGCATGAAGGTCATGATCTTCTGCTGCATCGGGTCAGTGACGGTGGTCGGCGACATCTTCTGAATGAAGAACATCGTGATACCCATCAGAACCGGCAGAATGTAGTACGGGTCTTGCGCTGACAGGTCATGGATCCACAGGATGAATGGCGCGTGGCGCAATTCAATGGAACCAGACAGCATGTAATACAGTGCCAGGAAGATTGGCATCTGAATAACCAGCGGCAGACAACCACCCAGCGGGTTCACTTTCTCAGACTTGTACAGCGCCATCATTTCCTGACTCATGCGCTGTTTGTCATCACCGATACGTTCACGCATGGCGGCCAGTTTCGGCTGCAGCATACGCATTTTCGCCATCGACGTGTACTGAGCGCGGGTCAGTGGGTACATGATACCGCGGACAATAAAGGTGATTACGATGATTGAGAAGCCCCAGTTACCGACAAACCCTTGAATGAATTTCAACAGTTTGAACAGTGGCTGAGAGATGAACCATAACCAACCGTAGTCAACAGTCAGATCAAGGTGAGGCGCGATGGCTGCCATCTTGTCCTGAATTTCAGGGCCAACCCACAAAGTGGAAGCCACTTGTTGTTGTGCACCTGGTGCAACGGTAAACGGCGTGCCTTTGAAACCAATCGAAGAAATGCCGTTGTTGGTGCTGGTAAAGAAGGTGTTGGTATCTTTCGCAGACGGGATCCACGCAGTCGCAAAGTACTGCTGCAGCATCGCAACCCAACCGCCCTGAGTGGTGACATTCAGCACTTCGCTCTTATCGAACGCGTATTTCTGATATTTGTCATCACTTGACGAGTATGCCGCGCCGCGGAACGTGTGCAGAGCAAAGTTATTGCTGCCGGTGTCACGGTGCTTAGGCAATTCGGTGGTTTGTTTCAGCTGACCGAACAGGGTCAGTTCAAGCGGAGCTGCTGTGGTGTTGTTGATGTTGTATTCAACGCTCACCGCGTAAGAGCCACGTTTGATCACGAAGGTTTTGGTGTAAATCGCACCGTTTGCCGCCGTGTAAGTCATCGGAATGCGCAGTTCAGACTGGCCTTCAGACATCGTGAAGGTATCCGAGCTGGTCTGGAACAGAGGACGTTCGCCGTTAGCCGGATTATCTGGACCGTTTTTACCTGTCAGACCGCTTTGTGCCTGATAGATGAAATTAGGAGTGGTTTCCAGTAACTGGAAAGGCTGGTCAGAGCCCAAAGTTGTCGGGTAAGCCTTCAGCAGAGCCTGCTCAATGTCGCCACCACGGGTGTTGATTGTTAATGACAGCACATCACTGTTAACTGTAATTAATTTGCCCTGTCCGCTACCAGGAACAGCCTGGTTAGCAGCATCACCGTTTGCAGTGTTCGCAGTCTGTTGCGTGGTCTGGTTGGCCGGTTGCGGAGCGTGGTCCGTTTGCCATGCCTGCCAGATCATGAAAGACACGAACAGCAGAGCGATGAGGAAAAGATTGCGTTGCGAATCCATCGTTAGAGTTCTCTGTTATTGTCGGTTTTCGGCGGTACGGGGTCATCACCACCTGGGTTCAAAGGATGGCATTTTAATACGCGTTTCAAAGTCAACCAACTGCCTTTTAACACGCCAAAACGACCAATTGCTTCAATACCGTATTGAGAGCAGGTTGGTCGAAAGCGGCAATGTGGCCCGAGCAACGGACTGATGAACAACTGATAACCACGTATCAGTTTTATCAGGATGCGGGAGCCTGTCGGCAATGTCGACGCCATAATTTCTCCAACGCTTCCGTCAGCGCGCGATTATCTAAATCGGCGACACCCTTCTTGGCGACCACCACAAAATCCATCGACGGCAGCGTATGCTGATTCAACCGGAAACTTTCGCGGGTTAGGCGTTTAATCCGATTGCGTTCATGTGCGCGTTTGACGTGTTTTTTTGCGACGGTGAGACCGATGCGGGGATGCCCCAGCTCGTTCAGGCGGCCGAGTATGGTGATTTGCGGCGTGCCAGCCCGTTGTGGCTGCTGGAAGACGAAAGTGAAATGACGGGGAGTTAACAAACGTAACTCCCTGGGAAAAGCGAGCTTAACCACTAAATAGGTTAGCTTTTATTACTTAGAAGCTGACAGACGGGTACGGCCTTTCGCACGACGGCGAGCCAGAACCTGACGACCATTTTTGGTGGCCATACGAGCACGGAAGCCGTGGCTACGGTTGCGCTTCAATACGGACGGTTGGAAAGTGCGTTTCATGGCGATTTCTACCTAAACTTAAATTATTACTGATCAGTAAACGCGAAGACATTTCGGCGAAAAAACGACCGGTGCCTTTGTCGCAACATATAAAGAAGCGGGATTGTAATAACTGTACAGTCCTGAGTCAATTTACATTGCCAGAAATGGCTCAAGTGTTTACCAGAATTGCCCGTGGTCACACCGCAATATCCATCTGGTTATGACCATCAGGAACACAGGCTTCACACGTAGGGCTGAGGATTATACGGACTCTGCCGTAAATCGCAAGGATCCTCGGCTGATCCTTATCCACAGGGCTGAGATCTTTGTCTCAATGTGATGAAATTTAGCTCAGCGGACTCCTATTTTTTCACCACAGTGATGATTACATCGCCTATTTTAAAAAGGATCGGCTAAGCTTACCCACTTGCCGACTGCTGCCTGTGGATAAAAAGGATCTAAACTGTCAGGAAGGGGAGGATCTCTGTGTCGGATTGCGTTATGATCCGCCATTCCGATCGCGATCCCGGCTGGGATGCTGTCGACAAAAACCGCAAAAAGCGGTTCGCACGTGACTTTACGCCACTGACAGGGTGGTGAGAGGAATTTCCCCCTTCCCCTCATAGAGGCAGGCGGGACGTGTGCCAAAAATCATGATTTAAAAAATATCCTGATCCTTTTCTTTTTTAATACTTGTTCGAGTGGAGTCCGCCGTGTCACTTTCGCTTTGGCAGCAATGTCTTGCCCGTTTGCAGGATGAACTACCTGCCACAGAATTCAGTATGTGGATACGCCCCCTGCAGGCGGAACTCAACGACAATACGCTGGCGCTTTACGCCCCGAATCGTTTTGTTCTTGATTGGGTTCGTGACAAATACTTAAACAATATTAACGGCTTGCTCAACGATTTCTGCGGGGCGGATGCGCCGTTGCTGCGTTTTGAAGTCGGCAGCAAACCGCTGATTCAACGCGTCAGCCAGCCTGTCGCGGCCAGCGTCAGTTCTCAGGCTGCACCTGCGATCCCGCGTCTGGCGCCTTCCCGTCCAAGCTGGGACAGTTCGCCTGTTCAGCCCGAGCTTTCATATCGCTCGAACGTCAATCCGAAACACACTTTTGATAACTTCGTAGAAGGTAAGTCTAACCAGCTGGCCCGCGCGGCGGCGCGTCAGGTGGCGGACAATCCGGGCGGCGCCTATAACCCGCTCTTCCTTTATGGTGGCACCGGTCTGGGTAAAACCCACTTATTGCATGCGGTCGGCAACGGCATCATGGCGCGTAAAGCGAATGCGAAAGTGGTGTACATGCACTCAGAGCGTTTTGTGCAGGACATGGTGAAAGCCCTGCAGAACAACGCCATCGAAGAATTCAAACGTTACTACCGATCTGTCGATGCGTTGCTCATCGATGACATCCAATTCTTTGCTAATAAAGAACGTTCGCAGGAAGAGTTCTTCCACACCTTTAATGCCCTGCTGGAAGGTAATCAGCAGATCATCCTGACCTCGGATCGTTATCCAAAAGAGATCAACGGTGTTGAAGATCGTCTGAAATCGCGTTTCGGCTGGGGCCTGACGGTGGCGATCGAGCCGCCTGAATTAGAAACCCGCGTGGCGATCCTGATGAAAAAGGCCGACGAGAACGATATCCGTCTGCCGGGCGAAGTTGCCTTCTTTATTGCTAAACGTCTGCGTTCTAATGTGCGTGAGCTCGAAGGCGCACTGAACCGCGTGATCGCCAATGCCAACTTTACCGGTCGTGCGATCACCATCGACTTCGTTCGTGAAGCGCTGCGCGATTTGTTAGCGCTTCAGGAGAAGCTGGTCACTATCGATAATATTCAGAAAACAGTGGCCGAATATTATAAAATCAAGGTCGCTGACCTGCTTTCCAAACGGCGCTCCCGTTCGGTAGCCCGCCCACGCCAGATGGCGATGGCGCTGGCGAAAGAGCTGACCAACCACAGCCTGCCAGAAATCGGCGATGCGTTCGGTGGTCGGGACCATACCACGGTGTTGCACGCCTGCCGAAAAATCGAGCAGTTGCGTGAAGAAAGTCACGACATCAAAGAAGATTTCTCCAACTTAATCAGAACATTATCTTCCTAGCGCTATGAAATTTATTGTTGAACGTGAGCATTTGCTGAAACCACTGCAACAGGTCAGTAGCCCGCTGGGTGGACGACCAACGTTGCCTATTCTGGGTAACCTGTTATTACAGGTGACGGATGGCGCGCTGTCGCTGACCGGGACGGATTTGGAAATGGAGATGGTGGCGAAAGTCGCACTGTCTCAGCCACATGAAGCGGGTGCCACTACGGTGCCGGCGCGTAAATTCTTTGATATCTGTCGTGGATTGCCTGAAGGCGCGGAAATTTCCGTTGCTCTCGACGGTGACCGCATGCTGGTAAAATCAGGCCGCAGCCGTTTCTCGCTGTCGACCTTACCGGCCACAGATTTCCCTAATCTCGACGACTGGCAAAGCGAAGTAGAATTCACCCTGCCTCAGGCCACGTTGAAACGTCTGATCGAAGCCACGCAGTTTTCTATGGCGCATCAGGACGTTCGTTATTATTTAAACGGCATGCTGTTCGAAACCGAAGGTGAAGAACTGCGTACTGTGGCGACCGACGGTCACCGTCTGGCCGTCTGTTCTATGCCAATCGGCCAGTCTCTGCCTTCGCATTCGGTGATCGTGCCTCGTAAAGGCGTGATGGAACTGGTGCGTCTGCTTGATGGCGGTGACACCACATTGCAGCTGCAAATTGGCAGCAACAATATCCGTGCTCACGTCGGCGACTTCATCTTTACCTCCAAACTGGTTGACGGTCGTTTCCCTGACTATCGCCGCGTATTGCCGAAAAATCCGGACAAAACGCTGCAGGCAGGCTGCGATTTGCTGAAGCAGGCATTTGCCCGTGCAGCGATCCTGTCCAATGAAAAATTCCGCGGCGTGCGTTTGTATGTCAGCCATAACCAGCTGAAAATTACCGCGAATAACCCGGAACAGGAAGAAGCAGAAGAAATTCTGGATGTCGGCTACGAAGGCACCGAAATGGAAATCGGCTTTAACGTCAGTTACGTGCTTGATGTGCTGAATGCGCTCAAGTGCGAAGACGTTAATCTGCTGCTGACAGACTCTGTTTCCAGCGTGCAGATCGAAGACGCTGCGAGCCAGTCGGCCGCGTACGTCGTTATGCCAATGAGGCTCTGATCGGGCTATCTTACTTGTCATTTTGCGATTGGGCAGTGCTCGCAATGCTCACGTACTTGAGTACGCTCCGCTTGTTGTGCGCTGTCCGCACGCAAACTGACCGCGACGAAGACGCCCTGGAATTGGTTTAGATGGCCTTAACGCGCTTACTGATAAAAGATTTCCGCAACATCGAGGCGGCGGATTTAGATCCGTCGCCGGGTTTTAACTTCCTGGTCGGTCCCAATGGCAGCGGTAAAACCAGCGTGCTCGAAGCAGTCTATACGCTGGGGCATGGCCGCGCTTTTCGCAGTTTGCAGGCCGGACGCGTTATTCGTCACGATCAGCCGGAGTTTGTTCTTCATGCCCGTGTAGATGACGGCGGTGATCGTGAGCTGTCGATTGGCCTGAGCAAAAGCCGCCAGGGCGACAGCAAAGTGCGCATTGATGGCAGTGACGGACACAAAGTGTCTGAACTGGCACAAATGCTGCCGATGCAACTGATCACACCCGAAGGCTTCACCCTGCTCAACGGCGGGCCGAAGTACCGGCGGGCATTTATTGACTGGGGTTGTTTTCACCACGACCCCGGTTTTTTTATCGCCTGGAGCAACCTGCGACGGTTACTCAAGCAGCGCAACGCCGCGCTGCGACAGGTGAGTCGTTATGCGCAAATTCGTGCCTGGGATCAGGAATTGATCCCGTTAGCCGAGCGCATTAGCGAATGGCGGGCAGCGTACAGCGACGCGATCGCGGCTGATATCAGCGCGACCTGCGCGCAATTCCTGCCCGAATTCGCCCTCAGTTTTTCTTTCCAGCGTGGATGGGATAAGGAGACTGAGTACGGCGAGTTGCTGGAGCGTAATTTTGAGCGCGACAGAGCCTTAACCTATACCGCATCAGGCCCGCATAAAGCGGATTTCCGCATTCGTGCCGACGGCACGCCAGTGGAAGATTTACTGTCCCGGGGACAGCTGAAGCTACTGATGTGTGCGCTGAGACTGGCGCAGGGTGAGTTTCTCACCCGACAGAGCGGGCGGCGTTGCCTGTATCTTCTTGACGATTTTGCCTCTGAGCTGGACGCCGACCGACGTCGGTTGCTGGCCGATCGCCTGAAAGCCACCCAGGCACAGGTTTTTGTCAGTGCGATAAGCGCTGAGCAAGTGACCGACATGATGGGTGAAAAGGGCAAGATGTTCCGCGTGGAACAAGGTAAAATAGCCGTTCTATCACAGGACTAAAAATGAGCGAGAAACGTTGATGTCGAATTCTTATGACTCCTCAAGTATCAAGGTATTAAAAGGGCTGGACGCGGTGCGTAAGCGCCCTGGCATGTATATCGGCGATACCGATGACGGCACTGGTCTGCACCACATGGTATTCGAGGTTGTGGACAACGCTATCGACGAAGCCCTCGCGGGCCACTGTAAAGAGATTCAGGTCACGATCCATGCGGATAACTCTGTTTCCGTACAGGATGATGGTCGTGGCATTCCGACCGGTATCCATGAAGAAGAGGGCGTTTCTGCTGCTCAGGTCATCATGACCGTTCTTCATGCCGGCGGTAAATTTGACGATAACTCGTACAAAGTTTCCGGCGGTCTGCATGGCGTGGGTGTTTCCGTCGTTAACGCCCTGTCGGAAAAACTGGAACTGGTTATCCGCCGCGAAGGCAAAGTCCATACCCAGACTTACGTGCACGGTGAGCCTCAGGATCCGCTGAAAGTGATTGGCGATACTGACGTGACCGGTACTACCGTTCGTTTCTGGCCAAGCTTCAACACCTTCACCAATCACACCGAATTCGAGTATGACATTCTGGCGAAACGCCTGCGCGAACTGTCATTCCTGAACTCCGGCGTGGCTATCCGCCTGCTGGATAAACGTGATGGTAAGAACGATCACTTCCATTATGAAGGCGGTATCAAAGCCTTCGTGGAGTATCTGAACAAAAACAAAACGCCAATTCACCCGACCGTATTCTATTTCTCCACGGTAAAAGATGACATTGGCGTTGAAGTGGCGTTGCAATGGAACGATGGTTTCCAGGAAAACATTTACTGCTTCACCAACAACATTCCACAGCGCGATGGCGGGACTCACTTAGCCGGTTTCCGTTCGGCAATGACCCGTACCCTGAACGCTTACATGGATAAAGAAGGCTACAGCAAGAAATCCAAAATCAGCGCCACCGGCGACGATGCCCGTGAAGGCCTGATTGCTGTGGTGTCTGTGAAGGTTCCGGATCCTAAGTTCTCTTCACAGACCAAAGACAAACTGGTTTCTTCCGAAGTGAAAACGGCGGTTGAAACGCTGATGAACGAGAAGCTGGTGGATTACCTGATGGAAAACCCGTCAGATGCCAAAATCGTTGTCGGTAAAATCATCGACGCTGCGCGTGCCCGTGAAGCAGCGCGTAAAGCCCGTGAAATGACCCGCCGTAAAGGCGCGCTGGATCTGGCTGGCTTGCCAGGCAAACTGGCCGACTGTCAGGAACGCGACCCGGCTCATTCCGAACTGTACTTAGTGGAAGGGGACTCAGCGGGCGGCTCTGCAAAGCAAGGCCGTAACCGTAAGAACCAGGCGATTCTGCCGTTGAAAGGTAAAATCCTCAACGTTGAGAAAGCGCGCTTCGACAAAATGCTCTCTTCTCAGGAAGTGGCAACGCTGATTACCGCACTCGGTTGCGGCATTGGTCGTGACGAGTACAACCCGGACAAACTGCGCTATCACAGCATCATCATCATGACCGATGCCGACGTCGATGGTTCACACATCCGTACCCTGCTGCTGACCTTCTTCTACCGTCAGATGCCTGAAATTGTAGAACGTGGCCACGTATTCATCGCACAGCCACCGTTATACAAAGTGAAAAAAGGCAAGCAGGAACAGTACATTAAAGATGACGAAGCGATGGATCAGTATCAGATTTCCATTGCAATGGACGGGGCAACATTACACGCCAACGCCCATGCACCAGCCCTGGCGGGTGAACCGCTGGAAAAACTGGTGGCTGAACATCACAGCGTGCAGAAAATGATTGGCCGCATGGAACGTCGTTATCCGCGTGCGCTGCTGAACAACCTGATTTATCAGCCAACCCTGCCGGGTGCGGATCTGACCGATCAGGCGAAAGTTCAGGCCTGGATGGAATCGCTGGTGGCGCGTCTCAACGAGAAAGAGCAGCACGGCAGTTCTTACAGCGCGATCGTGCGTGAAAACCGCGAACATCAGCTGTTTGAACCGGTTCTGCGTATTCGTACGCACGGTGTCGATACGGATTACGATCTGGATGCAGACTTCATTCAGGGCGGCGAATACCGCAAAATCTGTGCGCTGGGCGAACAGCTGCGTGGCCTGATCGAAGAAGATGCCTACATCGAACGTGGCGAACGTCGTCAGCCAGTGACCAGCTTCGAGCAGGCGCTGGAATGGCTGGTGAAAGAGTCCCGTCGTGGTCTGTCAATTCAGCGATACAAAGGTCTGGGCGAAATGAACCCTGATCAGTTGTGGGAAACCACGATGGATCCTGAGCAACGTCGCATGTTACGTGTGACCGTGAAAGATGCCATTGCCGCTGACCAGTTGTTCACCACGCTGATGGGCGATGCGGTTGAACCGCGCCGCGCCTTCATCGAAGAGAACGCGCTGAAAGCCGCCAACATCGATATCTGATAATCGATATCTGATAAAGGTATGAGCTGATACAGAGTCCGAAGCGGGAAACCGCTTCGGGCTTTTTTTTCGTCTGTGCGAACCCGCATTCCGGCTGGCTTTACAGCGGGTAATCGCGATAGCATTGAGCAAGATTTCTTAAACTCTGAGGATGCTATGGCTATTGAATTAATTGCAATTGATATGGACGGGACGTTGCTCAATCCGCAGCATGAAGTGACACCTGCCGTTAAAAAAGCGTTGTCAGAAGCACGGGCGAAAGGTGTGCAAATCGTTCTGGCGACCGGGCGTCCGTTCGTTGGCGTACAGCGTTATCTGATGGAACTGGATTTGCAGCAGGACGGTTGTTACTGCATTACCAATAACGGTGCGCTGGTGCATAAGGCGAAAGATGGCAGCGTGATTGCCGAAGTAGCCCTCAAAATTGAAGATTATCACTACTTTGAACAACTGGCGCGCGAGCTGGGTGTACATTTCCATGCACTGACTAAGACCGACCTGTTTACCGCCAACCGCTTGATCAGCAAATACAGCGTGCATGAATCTTTCACCACCGGCATTCCGTTGCAATTCTGTCCGGCAGAAGAAATGGATCCGGCGCTGACCTTCCCTAAAGTCATGATGATTGATGATCCTGAACTGCTGGATCGCGCCATCAGTCAGCTTCCGGCAGAAGCCAAAGAGCGCTACACCATCATGAAAAGTTCGCCGTACTTCCTCGAAATACTGGATAAACGCGTCAATAAAGGCGAAGGCGTGAAAGTGCTGGCGGAAAAACTGGGCATCGCGCGCGAGAGCGTAATGACGCTGGGCGACCAGGAAAATGACATTGCCATGCTGGAATACGCCGGAATAGGTGTCGCGATGGGCAATGCTCTGGATAGCGTGAAAGCTGTCAGCCAGTTCGTCACCAAAACCAACACCGAAGATGGTGTGGCGTTTGCGGTCGAGAAGTTTGTACTGAACGACTGAGTCGGCGGAAAAGGAACCTCGCAGCCATGGAAAAACAACTCACTTCTGATGCCCGCGGGCATCAGCTGACCAACATAAATGTCTGGACGCCGGACAGCCAGTGGGTGGTGTATGACGTGCGTCCGCATGGCGGTTCTTTTACCGGCTCAACCATTGAGCGGGTGAATGTCGGGACCGGTGAGGCGGAAGTGGTTTATCTGGCGCAAGATGGCGCACACGTGGGTGTGGTGACTGTCAGCCAGGATGAACCTGCGCGTTATGCGTTTATTCATGGCCCGGAAAATCCTGATGCCAGCTGGCAGTATGATTTCCACCATCGTCGCGGTGTTATCGTGTCTGAACCCGCACGCGAAAAGGCGGTCACGCTGGATGCGATGGATATCACTGCGCCATTTACCGCCGGAGCCCTGCGCGGCGGCACGCATGTCCACGTCTTCAGCCCGGACGGCTCGCGTCTGAGTTTCACGTATAACGACCATGTTTTACATGAACTGGATCCTGCGCTCGACCTGCGCAATGTAGGCATCGCCATTTCCGGCTATCCCGTTACGCCAACAAAACATCACCCCCGTGAATACGACGGTACCCATTACAGCGTACTGGTCAGCGAAACAACGTCTGCTCCTCAGCCCGGCAGCAATGATATCAACCGTGCTTATGAAGAAGGCTGGATCGGGCGGGAAGGCTATGTGAAAGCCGACGGTTCACGGCAGCGCTGGGCGCTGGCCTTTATCGGCGATACGCTTTCGGCAGATGGTGAAAAGCATCCTGAAATCTTTGTGGTGGATTTGCCGCACAACGATGCGGATTACCGGCAGGCGGGTGATAAACCTTTACCGGGAACGCCTGACACGCTGCCTGCGCCACCGGCAGGCGTGAAGCAAAGACGGATCACTTTTACTGAAAAAGGGATCGCCCTGCAACCGCGTCACTGGCTGCGCGCGTCACCGGATGGCGCAAAGATTGCGTTTCTGATGAAGGATACAAACGATGTGGTTCAGGTCTGGACTGTGTCACCCAACGGCGGCGAACCGGTGCAGATCAGCCATTCTGACAACGGAATTCAGTCGGCATTCAGCTGGAGCCCGGACGGAAAATCGCTGGCGCTGGTCTGCGATAACAGCGTGATGCGTCTTGATATTGAAAGCGGAGAAATGCAGCGTTTAACGCAGAGAACAGAGACTGCGCCCTGTGCCGATGCGGTAGTGTATTCTCCGGATGGCAGCAAAGTGGCGTTTATGCGCCAGTGCGGGGAATTCGCTCAGATTTTCATTACCGACGCTCAGTAACGCTTTGAGTAAACCGGCCAGGGGAAGTGATCCCATAACGTTGGCCGGTTTTTTTACGCTTATTTTTTATGCGTCGAAGACTTGTGACCGCGATCGGTGGTGGTCATTGGCGGAACGTGGTCGATATCCACGCCGTTGCTCAGTGCAATATTATGTTCTTCGCTGGCTCTGACGCGATCGCGTGTCGTCACTTTTCCGCTGCGGTAATAATCATACGGCAGCAATACCGTATCCAGCAGGGCGCTGAACGGCAAATCAATGAGCAACAAAGGCGTCATCGCCCAACTGGTATCATCGCTTTTCATCATATTCACATCAGCACGTGCGCCTGAATAATATCCAGTGTCTCCCCCGGTATGGCTCATTACGCTGGAACAACCGCTCGTCGCTAAAAAAACGCATCCTGTCATCAGCGGCGTCAGTGCAAATTTCATCATGTTAGAACTCATCTTATGCTGTCTGGCTGAGCTTTTAAGTCAAAGTGACTTATACCACTCAGCACAAAAAATTAACAAAGCAAGCTGTAGCTCTGTGGCTGCGATCCCATTAAGTGTAATTACTATTTGAAATCTTGCAGGAAACTGCCTGCATTCCCTGGCTTTTCGCTTTGACCTGTCATGTATTTTGGCTGTCAGCATATAAACAAAAGCCAAATTTTTTTGTTTTTACCTGCTTGAAAAAATCCCTTTCGTCTCCATTTTTACTGTACGACGCAGGAAGAGATACGCCGCAAGGGATCTTGACTCATGATTTACGATAAAACGTTGAATGCGTCGCTGGCCTGTCCGAATGGAAGGCTTTTACAGACACTCGCTGAATATCAGGAGAAGTAGCAATGCGCAATTTTGATTTATCCCCGTTATACCGTTCTGCCATTGGCTTTGACCGCTTATTTAATCTTATCGAATCGGGTCAGAATCAGGGCGGCGGCTATCCCCCATATAATGTCGAGCTGGTTGACGAGAACCATTACCGGATTGCTATCGCGGTCGCGGGTTTTGCTGAGTCAGAGCTGGACATCACTGCGCATGACAACATGCTGCTGGTCAAAGGTGCGCATGCACCGACTGAAACCGACCGCACTTATTTATATCAGGGTATCGCGGAACGTAATTTCGAGCGCAAATTCCAGCTGGCCGAACATATCCAGATAAAAGCCGCCAATCTGTCGAACGGTTTGCTGTATATCGATCTGGAACGCATCGTTCCTGAAACGTCCAAACCGCGGCGTATCGAAATCCGCTAATTTGTCGGCAATAAGTGCCGGCAATAAGTCACCGGCGGCCATCGTTATTGACCGTCAGAAAATGAAAAAGTTTCGGCTCGCCGTCAGGGAGCTGCACCGTCACATCCCTACAGGATGACGGAATGTTAAATCTCGCTTCAAAGAAGGAGTTATACCATGCGTAATTACGATATTTCCCCATTACTGCGTCAGTGGATTGGTTTCGATAAATTAGCCAGTTCCATGCAGGGCGCTGATCAGGCTTTTCCTCCTTACAATATTGAAAAGTCTGACGACAATCATTATCGCATTTCACTGGCGCTGGCCGGTTTCCAGCAGAGTGAGCTGAATATTGAAGTGGAAGGGCCGTGTTTAACCGTCAGCGGTACGCCTGCTCAGCCTGAAAATAAAGTGGAATATCTGCATCAGGGGTTAGTGATTAAGCCTTTCACTCTGAGCTTTACTCTGGCGGAACATATGCATGTTTCGGCGGCTGAATTTACCAATGGCCTGCTGCATATCAATCTGGTGCGGGATGTTCCGGAAGCTTTGCAGCCACAGAAAATTGCGATTGGCACTGAAAAACCGGCGCTGGAAAACCAGTCTGCTTAAAACGGTCAGTGTAAAATCACAAGGGGGAGGACTGATGTCCTCCCCTTTTTTTGTCTTTTAACCACTGTGGTATTACTGATTTTCCGCGTGCGCTTTTTCCACTTCTTCCGCCAGAATCTTCACACCGCGCTCGATCTGCTCAGCGTCAGGCACGTAATTCATGCGCATACACTGATGTGTGTGCGGCCACGGATGTTCCAGCCCCGGGAAGAAATAATCGCCCGGCACCATCAGAACGCCGCGCTGCTTAAGGCGCTGATACAGCACTTCGGTCGTGATCGGCAAATCTTTAAACCACAGCCACAGGAAAATTGCGCCTTCCGGTTTATGGATCAGACAACGTTCTTCTGGCAGATAACGGCGCAGCGTGGCAATAGTTTCCTGCACGCGCTGGAAATAAAACGGTTTAATTACCTCGCTGGAAAGACGCAGTAAATCGCCGCGCGCAATCATTTCGTGGGCAATCGCCGGTCCGACACTGCCCGGAGACAGACTGATAATGCCGTTCATGTTACTGATCGCTTTGATGATTTTTTCATCGGCAATCACAATGCCGCAGCGCGAACCGGGCAGGCCGAGTTTCGACAGACTCATGCACAGGATGATATTCGGGTTCCACAGCGGCGTCGCTTCAGTGAACACGATGCCGGGGAAAGGCACGCCATAGGCATTATCGATGAGTAACGGAATATCTTTCTGCTGTGCCAGTGCATCGAGGCGGATCAGCTCTTCATCGGTAATCACGTTGCCGGTCGGGTTCGTCGGGCGGGAAACGCATATCAGGCCGATGTCATCGGTAATGTTCAGATGATCGAAATCGACGTGATACTTGAACTGGCCTTCCGGCAGTAATTCGATGTTAGGCTTGGCCGACACAAACAGATTTTCATCCAGTCCGGCGTCAGCGTAACCGAGGTATTCCGGTGCCAGCGGGAACAATACTTTCGACATGCTGCCGTCGGCGCGACGACCGGCGAACAGATTGAATAAATAGAAGAAGGCACTCTGGCTGCCGTTGGTTAGCGCGATATTTTGTGCATCCAGTTGCCAGCCGAGCTCTTTCTGCAACATCTCTGCCAGCGCGTGGCGCAGAACGTCTTTGCCCTGCGGACCGTCGTAGTTGCACAGCGCTTCAGTCAGCTTGCCGGCGGCCAGCATTTCAGACAGCAGCGTCTGGAAATAATCCTGCATCTCAGGAATTTGAGCCGGATTACCCCCGCCAAGCATCACGGCGCCAGGTGTGCGCAGACCGTCATTCATATCGCCCATCAGGCGTGTTATACCTGAAAAACGGGTAAATTTGTCACCGAAAGCAGAAAACGTCATAGAAAGCTTTGTATGTTATCGAAATGTGTCTTCCACCATAACGCCTGCAGCAAAACAGTGCAATCGGACCACCGGGATTTGACGTGTCATTCCCTTACAGAGTGTGACAACGAATGGCGGGAGAAATCATGAAAGGAATTTATGCTTTATCTTATTAATTTTTTTTACTAATAGAGTTATTAAACCCGCCTGTTTTTTTGATTTTCTCAATGCAATAATCATTTTTTGAAATACATAAACCAGAGTAATGTAATGAAAAAAAGCATAATTATAGTGAATATAGTAATGGCGGGTGGGGGAGATTACGCTTTAGGGAAGAAAATAAAAGACATCGCGCGTAGCACGCAGGCAGATGGGGTGTTATTTACGGTGAGTGTAAAATCAAAAAAATTTAAATCAGAAAGTGAGGAAAGGTTTAACCCGTGCAAAGCAGTTAATTACAATCATCCTGTTATTATTGTGTCGCCCTATAGCATCATGCCCCCCCGCGCTTTATCATCCATTCTGGCTGATTTATTCTATCAGTTGGATATAGTATTCTGCGATACCGTTATTCTGATTGATGAAATGGACATTACTCGTGATTACGGTTCATCTGATCGTGACTACGAAGTTGCTCTCTCTAATTTGGGGTTAAAAAATATTATCTTCCATAGCCTTGGGTTCAGTAAAAAATCTCTTGGCTATTTGCCTATGCCTGATCAAGAGGTCATAAAAATACAAAAATCGGCAAAGCGGGATGTTATTAATCTACTGGATAGTTACAACTTATCCCTGCCGGAAAGTTGTGGTTTATATATTGCGTATTTAAGTTCTGAAACCGTTACTATGGGTTCTCAAATTTTTATAATTAATACACTTATAGAAGAAATGGGTTCACAGAATAACTCGGCCTATGTCCTTGTTTGCAGGGATGTAAATAGAATTTCGGGTTTACTGGAAAATATCAAATCAATTTTTTCGAAACCGCCGTATAATGATTTATTTTCTGAATGTCATTATTCAACAGTGGCTGATGAGATTAAAATCATAAGTCACGGTTATGTGGGGGGGACGGGAAATAAAAAAATCCATATCCTTATTACTACAACGCTTCCTTCCCCGATATTCAAAAGTCTCACCAGTATTAGCAAGACCGGTATGATGTCCGGTGACCAAAGCCTTTCTGACTATTTATCACTGAAACAGCGACTACCTTATTACGATAAACAAATCTGGAAAGAGCCTCTAATCGATGGCCTTAAAGAACGCGCCAGTGAGTTGGGGGGTGAAGAACTGCTTAACAAGTTTCAGTCGATGGTAGCCGGAAGAACGGCTTACGTTTGCACGCTCGCCTTCAAAATTTTGACACCCGATGATGTTCCCACGCCAGCGCTGAATAAGAGCCTTCTTGCGTTTAACAGGGAAGTGTATGCAAGAAAAGCTGACAGGAAAATCAGAGAAATATTAATTAAATACCTCTGACTTTCATCACACGGACAGACCGGCCGCCGGGCTGCACCCGGACGAGAATATTGCCAATAGAATGTCGAGCGGGTTGACGAAAACCAATATCTTACCCTTGCGGCAGAGTAAGGCAATCCGACCAAAGGGGGTTGAAGCGGCATTTCTATTCAGTGTGTTACAAGGAATGCGGGATAAGTTGAAAAAGGAGTGCTTAATTATACTTTGCTTTATTAAGTTCTGCTTACTGAAAGAGTAATAAAACTCACCTGTGTTTTATATTTTCTGAATGGCATAATTATTTTTTAAAATATATACATCAGGCTGATGAAATGAAAAGAAGTATAATTGTAATGAATCTTGTAATGGCAGGAGGAGGGGATTTTGCCCTGGGTAATAAAATAAAAGACATTGCACGCAGCACTCAGGCAGAGGGAATGATAATTACTGTTGATGCAGAATCGAGAAGTGGCAGTATAAAGAAACAAGAGAATTTTAATCCAGGTAAGCCGCTAAATTACACCAATCCCATTATAATTGTGACGCCACATAGCATCATGACACCCGGCCTTTTAGCATTCGTCTTGCAAAAGTTTCTATATCAGTACGATATAAATGCTAAAACAGTGATTCTGATTGATGAAATGGATGCCCTTCGGGATGATCAATCCAATGATTCTGATTATAAATATGCTCTTAAATCTTCAGGTTTCAGGGATGTCATCATTCATTCTCTGGGGTTCAGTAAAAAATCTTTAGGTTATCTTCCCATGCCTGAGCAAGAGGTGGTCAGAATAAAAAAATCGGCAAAGCAGGATATTATTAAAATCCTGGATAGTTACAATTTATCCTTGCCTGAGAGCTGCGCTTTGTATTTTGCTTATTTAAGTTCTGATACTGTGACCACTTGCGCTCAGGTTTTTATTATTAATACATTGACTGAGGACAGAGATCTTCGGAATAATGCAGTGTATGTCTTAGTTTGCAGGAAACAAAAGGCCATTACGCGCTTGCTAGAGAAACTGAAGTCATTATTTTCAAAACCGCCTTATAACGCTCTCTTTTCTGAGTGTTATATTTCATCAATGAAAGATGAAAATACAATCACAAGTCATGGTTGTACTCGTGGAACGGGTAATAAAAAAATACATATCGTTATTACTACAACACTTCCTTCCACGATATTCAAAAATCTCACCAGTATCAGCAAGACCGGTATGATGTCCGGCGATCAAAGTCTTTCCGACTATTTATCACTGAAAGAACGTTTGCCTTATTACGACAAACAAAGCTGGAAAGAGCCTCTTATCGATGGCCTGAAAGCGCGCGCTCAAGAGATGGGGGGGGAAGAACTGCTTAACAAATTTCAGTCGATGGTAGCCGGAAGAACGGCCTACACTGGTGCGATCGCCTTCAAACTTTTGGCACCCGATGATGCCCCCACGCCGACGCTGAAAAATAACCTTCTTGCTTTTAACAGGGAGGTGTTTGCGAGGAAAGCTGACAGAACAATCCGAGATATGTTGATAAAATTACTCTGATTAATAGAAAGCGGTCTGCAGGCCGGCCAGGCGCATCGCCAGAACCGGCCCTTGTCGATACCAATCGCTTATTTCTTCAGAACTTCCGGATTCACGCAGAACTGTTTCACGTCACCTTTCAGGGCGGCGATCAGGTTATCCACTGCACAGGCCGCCATATCGTAGCGGGTTTCATGCGTCGCGGAACCGATATGCGGCAGCGCAACCACATTAGGCAAAGTCAGCAGCGCAGAATCTTTTGGCAGCGGCTCAGTCTCGAACACGTCCATGCCAGCACCATAAATCGTACCGGCTTTCAGAGCTTCAATCAGGGCTGGTTCATCAATAACCGGCCCACGACCTGCGCTGACCAGAATCGCGCTGGATTTCATTTTCGCCAGCTCTTCCTTGCCGATCAGATGGAAGGTTTGTTCAGTCATTGGCAGCAAGATACAGACGAAATCAGACTCTTTCAGCAACTCGTCCAGCTCACATTTACGCGCGCCAAACTTCTCTTCCGCTTCTTTATGCTGGCTGCGTGCGTTATACAAAATCGGCATGTCGAAACCGAAATGCGCACGTTGCGCCAGCGCCAGACCGATGCGGCCCATGCCGACGATACCCATGGTTTTGTGGTGAACATCAATGCCGAACCAGTCTTCGCCAATGTTTTCATTCCATTCACCGGCTTTCACGCGCTCAGCAACATTCACCACACGGCGGGCGGTCGATAACACCAGCGCCATCACGGTATCAGCGACGGTATCGGTCAGCGCCGTCGGCGTGTGCATCATCGGAATTTCGCGGCGGGTCAGTTCTGCCACGTCAAAGTTATCGTATCCGACGGAAATGGTAGATACCGCACGCAGGCGCGGCGCATGGTCGAACAGCTCTTTATCGATTTTTCCGCCAGAACCCAGCAGCCCTTCCGCGTTTTGCAACGCATCAAAAACCTCAGCACGATTTTTGTCAGTGATGCCATCGAATTCGGTAATAGCAAAATGCTCTTCAAGACGTTGATGCAAATCGGCAGGCAGTTTTTTGTACAGAACAATTGACGGCTTATTCATTACAAACTCCAACTCTTTAAATGAGTATTTTCAGATTTTCAGGTTAAGGAAACTTTCCCTTTCGGTTTCATTGCGGCCTTACGTGGCCTGACGACCAGGGTTAATCCCGCAGAAAGCAGCAGCGAGACGGCCATAAAAATAAAGGAGGCTGCCGGACTTCCGGTGCTGCCATTCAGATAGCCGACAAACCAGGAACCAAAGAACGATCCCAGCGCACCCAGACTGTTGATTAAGGCCATGGCACCGCCGGAAACATTCTTCGGCAGCATTTCAGGGATGATGGCAAAGAACGGACCATACGGGGCATACATTGCGGCAGCAGCCACCACCAGTAAACTGTACGAAAGCCAGAAATTGTTTGTGCCAACTGCCCAGGAACCGAAGAACGCCAGAGCGCCAACCAGCAACAGCGGCCAGACAAACAGCTTACGATTTTGCATTTTATCTGATGCCCATGACACCAGGATCATCGCGATGGTTGCAGCCAGATAAGGCGCGGAGGACAACCAGCCTGCTTCGACCATCCCCATCGACTTTCCATCTCGCAAAATCGACGGCAGCCAGAGCACAAAGCCATATACGCCGATGCTCCAGAAGAAATATTGCAGACAGAGAAAAATCACATTTCGCGAGCGGAAAGCTTCGCGGTAACCTCCGACGGCCTGAATATCTTTCTGTTCTTTTTCCAGCTGCGCGGCCAGGGCTTTTTTCTCCTGCTCGCTCAGCCAGCTGACTTCTTCCGGCTTATCTTTGACGCTGAACCACCAGATAACAGCCCAGATCACCGCCGGAATGCCTTCAAAGATAAACATTTCCCGCCAGCCAAACGATTTAATCAGATAGCCGGAAAGCACCGACATCCACAGCACCGTCACCGGATTGCCCAAAATCAAAAATGTATTGGCGCGCGAGCGTTCGGATTTCGTAAACCAGTTACTGATGTACACCAGCATGGCGGGCATCACGGCGGCTTCCACCACGCCGAGCGCAAAGCGGATCACTGCCAGCATCGGGATATTCGTTACCACGCCGGTCAGTGAGGCAAAACCGCCCCACAGCAATAAGCACCAGAAAATCAGTTTCTTAACGCTGCGCCGCTCGGCATAAATCGTGCCGGGGATCTGGAAGAAAAAGTAGCCGAGGAAAAACAGGGCACCGAGCAGGGATGACATGCCTTTGGTGATGTGAAGATCATCATTGATACCGGCTGCCGACGCGAAACTGAAGTTTGAGCGGTCGACGTACGCCAGACTGTAAGTGATGAACACGATTGGCATGATGTACCACCAGCGGCGCGAAGCCAGTCTGGACTTGTTCATAACGGTATCTCCTGATAATGCCTCAGCCTTCCCCGCACCCTGAGGGTGCCGCGAAATCAGCCGCGTAAAACGTCCACGTAATGACGCGTCACGGCGGTCAAATCATCCCCTTCAAGCGGGAATTCGATGCCGCGCGGGACATCCTGAGGCAACATTTTCAATAAAGGTTCCCAACTGCCATCGCTGTTATCGAGCGCCACAGCGTGCCATTTACCGGCACGTTTCTCCGCGGCTTTCACATGCACATAACCGACATGACGTGCCAGACGCTCAGCGGCAATCGCCGGATCCTGTCCGACCCACAGCCAGTTGGCCATGTCGAAAGTCATACTCAATGGCAAATGCAGGGATTCCGCGGCAAACATGAAGGCATTGATGCGCGACAGAATTCCGCATTCCGGGGTCTGATCGTTCTCCACTACCAGCTTCACCGGGCTGGATGCCAGCACCACTTTTAGTGGGGTCAGATCCTGACCCGGTTCAAATTCACCGAGAGAAAACTTAATCGTGCGGGCATTGAGAATGCGCGCCTCTTCAAAATATTGTGGTGCATCAGGATTAAGCTCGCCACCCGTCAAAAACAGCGGGAAGGGCACCGAGTAAACTGCAAACAATCCGTGATGCTGAATCATTTCTGCCAGCGCAGGCAACGTATCCAGCTCCTGCGGGGAGAACAATTCACGGCGGATTTCGACGCCATCGGCCTTTGCGGCGGCAATGACGGAAAGCAGTTCAGCCTGACCACCGAGGTCTTTCACCACGCTGTTGCCGTAGGCGGCGGTGACAATGACGATTTCTCTTTTCATGAACGTTTTTCCTGTGTGGGCGCGCTGCCAATAAGGTGCAGGCAATCATTTCGACATCTCATTTTAGTCAAGCCAATCAGACGTGGTGCCGTTGTTAACGTTTTGTTTCGTTTTATATAACCTAGTTGGAACCGGTTCCAGGCGACAGAACAAAACCCCAAAAATATGATCCCGCTCACGAAGAACGGGCAGGAAAACGGGAAGTAAAAGGGATCAGCGTGCTGCGGTGGAACCGCGCGCAATAAGTTCGCCGGAAAACTCCAGGTCTTTAACCGGCTCAGTATTGCCCTGAATACGGGTCACCAGTTGTCTGAGCGCCGCCACGCCCATGTCGTAAGTCGGCTGCTTCAGCGTTGTAATGCCGACGCCCGCCAGTTCAGCCCAGACCAGTTCGTCAAAACCAGACAGGCCCATATCCGGTCCCCAGACAATTCCCAGCCGTCGCATGGCGCGCGCCACCTGCAATGTCAGTGTACCGTTCACACACATCACCGCTTTGTGCTTGCCGGGGTGGCGTGCGGCGAAATCACGCAGTAAATTGTCCAGTCCTTCAGCGTTATAAAGCTCAATTTCACCCTGTTCGCCCGTCAGTTGCGGAGACTGCTGCATCCGTTGCAGGAAGGTACGCAGGCGGTCGAAACGGGTATTGATGGTGGCGGGTTCGCTGACGAAAAGCAGCGCTTCGAAACCTTGTTGTACGAGATGATCGGTCATCATCTGTGTGGCTTCGACGTTGTTCAGGCCGATGACGTCGCAGGCAAAATTCGCCACTTTACGGTCGATCAGCACCATCGGTAAATTGGCCTGCTGCAGCGTAGAAATCGCCGCCTCGCGCATGCCTACGGCATTCACCACAATGCCATCCACGCGGTAACTGCTGAGCAATTGCAGGTAATGTTTTTCCTGATCCAGCTCGTTGTTGGTGTTGCACACCAGCAGCGTCAGCCCTTCCTGACGGCAGGCGGCTTCGACACCACGCATCACATCGACAGAATAGGGATTGGTAATGTCGGCGAGGATCAGACCGATAAGACGCGTCTGGCCGCTTTTCAGGCTGCGCGCCATCTGGCTCGGCTGATAATCGAGCAGGGAGATCGCCCGTCCGATACGCTCTTTCAGCGAATCGGACAGCAGGTGTTGTTCACCGTTAAGATAACGTGAAACGCTGGTTTTACCCGTTTTGGCGGCGCTGGCGACGTCACGTATCGTGGCCCGGACCGCCGCGCCCGGTTCCTGTTTTTTACTCACAGCCTTTCTCCCGTCATGCTTGTCCCACGGAGACTAGCACAGAGTGCCGAAAGGCTGCATCCGCAAGTCAGCGCAAACCTTCCGCCGTTTGTATTCCGGAAACCGCATCGGACTTCGGTCTGCTGCTCAGCGTAAAGGCCGAAATGATCGTCACGCCAAAGGCAATACCACCGAGGATCAGATAGGTATCGCTGAACCCGATGCGGTCGTACAGGTTACCGGCGAAGGCCGAAAGGAAAATCGCCGCCAGTTGTTTGGCAAAGTTAAACCCGATCAGATAAATGGTCGCCGAGAACCGGACATCAAAAATCTGCGTGATGTATTTGAACACGCCGACCAGCAGGAACGGCACTTCCAGCGCGTGCAGCATTTTCAGCAGGATCACTTCGATAGCGGTGGTGGCGAATGACGAACCCACAATGCGGATCGACATAATCGTGCCCGCCAGCAGCAAAGTATTTTTCGCGCCGATGCGGTTAATAATCCACGGCGAACAGAACATAATCAGTGCGTTACATAACTCGCCGGCGGTGGTGACGTAGCCGAACATTTCCGTGCCCTGCTGCGGAGACGCGAAGAACGTTTTGAAGAACGTCGCGAACTGCTGATCGAACACGTCATAGACGCAGGCCACGCCAATCACGTACAAAATCAGCATCCACAGTTTGCGCTCTTTCAGCAACAAAGCCGCCGTTTTCAGCGAGAATTGCGGCTGATTGGCACCGAGTTTATCCAGCACCTGCGCGTTTTTGTTTTCCTGCGGACGGGCAATCAGCAGCAAAATCATCAAAATGATCGCCGCGCCGGAACCCATCCAGAACACAATGTCCGGATTGATGTTAAACAGCACGCCCGCCGTTGAGGCGCAAATTCCCCAGCCGAAACAACCGAACATTCGCGCCTTGCCGTATTCAAACGAGCTGTTGCGGCTGACCCTCTCGATATACGCCTCAGTAGCGCCCGAACCGCCAGCAAACACGAACCCGATATAGGCGCCGCCGAGAATGGCACCGAGCACGATATTGAGTTTTAACAGGGGGGCGAAGACGTAAATGAAGAACGGCGCAAACAGAAACAGCAGCACGGCGATGACCCACAGAAGATGTTTTTTCAGGCCGAGCTTGTCTGAAATGATGCCGAAAATCGGCTGAAACAGAATGGCAAACAGCGACATGCTGGAAAACACGATACCGGTTTCCGTTTTACTCAGGCCGATCACGTCAGAAAGCCAGATGGGTAAAAACGGATAACAGGTCGCCATAATGAAGAAATAGAGGAAGAAATAGCTGCCAAATATCCAGAAGTTAGTATTGTTTTTATAGAAGCAACGATCGGAAGTTTGTGTAGGGTTCATAGTGATTTCCTTGCCGAAACCATGACAACCGGCACTGTCGTACCGGCGTTTTTTTGTTGTTATCTGATTTCTTCGAAGCCCAGAAGCAGGGCGCTTTCAGGATCCAGCACCGGCAACGCCAGCCCGGCATTCGCCAGCCATTCACCGCTCAGTACCGGCGATTCATGCAGCCATGCCGGTTGTACGCGCATGGTGTGACCGCTGCCGCCACCTTTCAGCAACGCTGGTTCATCCAGCACCGTCACGCGATAACGCGCATCGGGTTTCAGCCCCGGAACCCGGAATACGCCGGGTAACGACCAGGTTGGCATCGCCAGCTGACTTATCAGGAATACCGCGCAACCGGCGCATTCACTGACCACGCCGTTAATCAGCACCGTCTCGTCATGCGTATCCACGCGGTAAACGTTGCCGCTGTGTAATAACGGGCGCAGTTGCTGATGAAGGCGGGTGTATTTCGCAAAACCTGCGCGTTCGGCATCGCCTTCTTTTACCGGATCCAGTTCAATGCCCATATGGCCAAACAGCGCCGTCAGGCCGCGGAATTCAATGCTGTGCTGGCGCGATGTGGCGTGGCACAGCTTGTTACCGATATGCGATCCCATCACTTCCGGCGGGAAGAAATAGCTCATGCCGCGCTGAATTTTCTGCCGCTCCAGCGCGTCGTTATTGTCAGATGTCCAGAAACGGTGGCTGCGTTTGAGCACCTCAAAATCAATACGGCCACCGCCCGACGCGCAGGATTCAAACTCGATGTGCGGGAAGCGTTCACCCAGCACATCCAGCAGGCGATAGAACTGCTGCGTTTGTGCCGTCAGCGCCGCGCGGCCTTCGTGACCTGGCTGAACGATTTCTCGGTTCATGTCCCATTTCACGTAGTCCACATCGTGCTCACCGAGTAACCAGCTCATGCGTTCCACCAGATAATCAAAAACCTGCGGATTATTCAGATCGAGCACGAACTGATGACGCCCGCTCGGTTGCTGATAACCGGGCAATGCCAGCAGCCAGTCAGGACGGGCGCGATATAAATCAGAATCAGGGTTAATCATCTCCGGCTCGACCCAGATACCAAATTCCATGCCGAGTTTTTTAACGTGGTCGATGACCGGCTTCAGGCCGTCAGGGTATTTCTTCTCATCGAGATACCAGTCGCCAAGCGCCGCGCGGTCGTGGTCGCGGCCACGGAACCAGCCGTCGTCGATAATGAAGCGTTCTACGCCTAACGCGGCAGATTCGGTCGCCATTTGCATGATGTAGTCTGGATCGTGATCGAAATAAATCCCTTCCCAGGTATTGAGATGTACCGGACGCGGTTTCTCAGCCGGGAAGCGCAAAATCTGTTCGCGCACAAACCGGTGGAATTGCTGACTCATGCGGTTCAGGCCGCTGGCGGAATAGCTGGCGTAAAGCCACGGTGTTTCCAGCGTTTCGCCTTGCTCAAGACGTTGTTCGCCGGGGAAATACAGCGCTTCGGCCTGCACCAGACGGCGACCGTCGGTTTTGATATCGGCGCGAAGACGGTGGTTGCCGCTCCAGCCCAGATGCATTCCCCAGACTTCGCCCTGTTCTTCGCTGAAACCCGGATGACCGATCATCATCGCCGGAAAATATTCGGAAGACGTTTTACCGCGGCGGTTTTCCTGAACGATACCGCCGTGATCCAGCAATGTGCGGTGTGGCTGGAACTCTTTGATCCAGCGGCCATGAAACGCCATCACTTCGGCGGCGCGTTCCGGCAGCGGCAGCGTCACCGCCAGGCGCGTCACCTGATAGGTGCCGGGTTTGATATTGGTCAGCGCATTACGCGCCTGCAAAACACCACTGCCGTCGAGGCGCAATTCGCTATGAAATTGCAGCCCGGCGATCGGGTCTTCGGTAGTTAGGGTGAGCTGGTTTTGGTCGCACTTTACCTGCGTGGTATTGAATACCGGCGACCAGTCGAGCCCGTCGCGATGGCCTTCCATGCCCGGCGTGCCGAAAGAACCGCGTCCCGAATCGGCGCTGAAATTTACCGGCGCTTCCACATCAATCCGGCCATTGGGCACGGCGCGGCTCAGCGAAATGATGTTATCCGCTGAAAACTGGCTGAGGCGGTTTCCCCAGTAGAGAATTTCGGCGTAAGGCATACAACGAACGATCAGGCTGGTATTTCCGCCGGTTAAATGAACAATCTGGTTTTCCATACAGTCACTGCTCCAAACAAGGATTTGCGCTGATAAGACGCGATCAGGTGGAGTCACTATTGATCCGAAACGTTTCGGATGGGAAATATGGAGGTTCAGAAATGTGATATAGGGTGGAAAAATAATTTAAGGGGGAAATATCAGCGTGGCGGATGGGCGGTGACGCCCGCCTGCAATTCAGGCTGCCAGAGAACCTGCAAATTTTTCAGCGGTTCGTTGCGGATCAGTGCCATGGTCATGGTGGCAATCTGCAATCCGACCGCTTCACGCGTGCCCTGACGGACGGCGGTCACGGCTACATCGGGCACGCTGTCACAAGGCAATCCGTCAAAGATAATCAGGGAAACGCCGCCGCTGAGCAGTAATCCGGCTTCATGCAACGCCAGCGCAGCGCCTTCGCCATGCATATTGCAGTCGCAGACAATCGCCGTGGGTGGCACCGGCAGGGCCAGTAACGCCTGTGTGGTCTGGTAACCGGCGCGGCGACTCGGGGTGATTTTGTGGATGTAATCAGGATTACGCGGCAGTGCGTTTGCCCGTAATCCGTCGAGATAACCCTGATAGCGCTGACCGATAAACGATTGCTGATTATTTTCGCCAAGGAAGGCGATGCGCCGGTGCCCGAGAGCCGTGAGATGATCGACCGCCATCTGCATACCGGCGCGGTTATCGAAATCAAACCAGGCGTAATCCTGCGTCAGACATCCGCTGCGTCCGAGTGCCAGAAAGGGAAAATTCCGCTGCTGCAAATCCAGCAGTCGCGGATCGTTATCCAGCGTATGTGCCACCAGCATGGCATCGACGCGTTTACTTTCGATGAGTCTGCGCCAGGAAAACGTGCCCAGTTCATCCGGTACCAGCAGCAAATCTATTTCATATTTTGCCAGTTCGCGGGTGATACAACCGACCATTTCGATAAATGCGGAATTGCTTAACGGATGAGAAGTGAAAGGGAAAATGAGGCCAACGGCGTCGATTTTGCCCATTTTCAACCGGCGGGCGAGGGTATTGGGCCGGTAGCCACGTAAATCTGCCGCCGCCTGAACGCGCGCTTTGGTGCCCGCTGAAACGTCATCGTACCCGTTCAGCGCACGGCTGACGGTGGTGACAGAGAGACCGAGATCTTTCGCAATGGCTTTCAGAGACATACTCACATCCGTTACACAGGTGGAAAGGCACGTGGCGGGAGAATATCACAAACGCGAAAACGGAGCCGGGTGGCTCCGTTTTTATCAGGGGGATGACGAAATTTACTGCAACGGACTGAGGGTGATCTCGACGCGACGGTTCTGCGCTTTGCCCGCTTCTGTGCTGTTGCTGGCAATCGGATTGTCCGGGCCTGCGCCCGTGGTGTGGACGCGGCTGCCTTCAACACCCTGCGTGATCAGGGCACTGCCCACGCCGTCAGCACGTTGCTGCGAGAGTTTCATGTTGAGCGCACGGGTACCGGTGCTGTCGGTGTAACCGACGACGTTGACGGCAGTTTTCGGATACTCTTTCAGCACCATCGCGACGCCGGTCAGCGTGTTAGCGCCGGCAGGTTTCAGCGTGCTGCTGTTGGTATCGAAGGTCACGTTGTTCGGCATGTTCAGCACGATGTTATCGCCCTGACGGGTCACGCTGACGCCGGTGCCTTTCATTTTGTCGCGCAGTTTAGATTCCTGCACATCCATGTAATAACCTGCACCGCCGCCCAGTGCGGCACCGGCTGCGGCACCGATCAGCGCGCCTTTGCCGCGGTCATGTTTAGAGGAAGACAGCATACCGACGCCTGCGCCGAGCGCGGCCCCAAGACCTGCGCCAATGCCGGATTTCCCTGCTTCTGATTCGCCGGTGTAAGGGTTCGTGGTACAGGCTGACAGGCCCAGGGTGACGCAAAGAACGCCCGCAACCACAACTAATCTTTTGCTCATCTTATTTCCTTCAGGATGTTTATTATTCAGAACTTAACCGTTGCGTTATGACTTCGCGCTTTCTGAGAAGTTGCACAGAAAAAGGTGTCAAAACATAAACAAATGCAACGGGAGGACATCAGTCCTGCGGCGTTCTGGCGCTCTTTATGCGCAATTTCGCGGTGTTAAGCAGTAGGAGAATTCCGGATATCCCTTTTTGTATTTTTACGCGTTTCAGGAACTTATTCAGAAAGGGGGTGGAACCAGCGCAGGATATAGGTCGGTAAGTCAGTGCCGGGGTGAAAGGTACGGGCGGTGATTTCAAACTTTTCCTTATGATAGAACGCGACAGCGCGATGATTCTGCTGATAGACCTCCAGCAGCAGCACCGGGTATTCCTCTTTCGCTGCGCCCATCAGCCTTTGTGCGGTGCCATCGCCGTAATGGGATTCGTCGACAAAAAGCGCACCGATAAACTGCTGATTGAGCACGCCGATAAATCCGCAAATCACATCATTGGCATCGCAGTCTACCCAGACCCGCGCTTTGGGCAGAAAATCCTCCCTGACCATTTGCAGGCTTTCAATCCAGTAAGAATCGGCGATAAAAGGATGGGAAAGTAATGAGCTGCGCAGCCACAGCATCAGAATGGCTTCGGTATCGCCGGGCTGCGCAGCGCGGATCATGACGGCTGATTCGCGGGATGGCAGAAGCAATACGACTGATGATCGTTCACCAGCCCGGCGGCCTGCATAAAGGCATAACAAATCGTGGATCCGATGAATTTAAAACCTTTCTTTTTCAGCGCTTTGGACATGGCATCTGACACCGCCGTTTTTGCCGGAACGCCTTCGGGCCCGAGCGGATTATTGATGACCGGTTGACCGCCAACAAAATTCCAGATGAATTCCGAGAAGCTTTCGCCGCTGGCTTCCATTGCCAGATACGCCTGTGCGTTGACGATAATGGCTTTAATTTTCCCGCGATGACGAATAATACCCGCATCGAGCACCAGACGTTCCACATCATCATCGGTCATTTTCGCGATACGTTTGGGGTCAAAATGATGGAAATTCTGACGATAGTTCTCACGCTTTCTCAGCACGGTTATCCACGAAAGCCCCGCCTGCTGGCCTTCGAGGCACAGCATTTCAAACAGTTCGCGGCCATCCTGAACCGGAACGCCCCATTCTTTATCGTGATATTCGAGGTAAACCGGCTCTTTCGAAACCCAGCTGCATCGGGTGGTCGCCATTCTGTTGTCCTTATAAGAGGCTTAAATGCGTGGCGTCAGTGTGTGGCTTCTCGGATAACTCTGCAACGTCGCAATTTCTAAACCTCTGCCTTGACGCTGGTCGGATCTGAACAATATTTAAAGCCACTTATTACGCAATCCTTACATTCAATCATAGCGTTGCGACACCGATTTTTTAGGGATATCACACTTATGACCGGCAAAAAGACGTCCAGATTACGGCTAACGAAAGGGGCATTTACGGTGGCGCTATGCCTGGGATTACAGGTTCCGGCGCAGGCTTTTGACCAGCTTTATGTGTTCGGTGACAGCCTGAGTGATACCGGCAATATTGGCCGCTGGACCTTCGACAGCAGCTCACATCAGCTTTATGACGAAATCCTGGCGAACAACATCGGCACAACGTTAACGCCGTCCTCAAAAGGCGGCCTGAACTATGCCGAAGGCGGCGGTGTCGCGGTTCCGGGACTGGATTCCGATTACACTACTCAGGATCAGGTCAGAAGCTATCTGGCCTCGACCGGCGGCAAAGCCGACCCGAACGGGCTGTATGTGCACTGGATTGGCGGTAACGATCTGGCCGCGGCGGCACTGAGCCTTAACCCGATCACGGCGGTGGAAATTGCCACCAACAGCGCGACGCAGGCGGCCTCGCAGGTGAATGATTTACTCAAAGCCGGTGCCGGAACAGTGGTGGTGCCAACGGTGCCCAATATCGGTCTGACGCCGGTGCTGATGGAAGGCGTGATACAGGTCGGATTACTGCCGGTGCAGCAACAGGCGCTGGAAGCGGCATATCAGTATCTTAATGGGCAAAATACGCCGGATGCCGATGCCCGCACCGAAGCCATTCATAATGCGCTGGCGGCCGCTGCGGCGGAAGGCTCCGGCATTCCGCTGGTGCAGGACGTGATCGCCAAAGGGCTGGCAGCGGCTTATGACGCGCTGAAAGACGTGGCAGGCGGCCTGACAGACACCTACAACACCACCGAAGATATCGCGCTGGCGAAAACCGGCGGCAATATTGCGCGTGTGGATATCAACGGGCTGTTCAACGAAGTGGTAGCCGATCCGGCGTTATACGGTTTCGCCAACACGGCCGGTACGGCCTGTCCGGTCGGGACATCCGCATCGGAATGTACCTCGAACCTGCCGGGCTTCGACACCAGCAAAGCTTTCCTGTTTTCCGACCATTTCCATCCGACACCTCAGGCGCATGCGCTGATCGCCCAGTATATGCAATCGGTGATCGATGCGCCGCTGGAGGCTTCGGCGCTGAGTCAGGGATCGCTGGCGCTGGCGAGAAATACGCAGGGATTGCTCGACAGCCGTTATCAGCAGCTGCGCACGCAGGATAACGATGCCGGCACCTTTGGCATGTTTGGCGGTTACGCCGGACAAAGTGCAGACAGCAAATTCAGTCCGTCGATGGGACTGGGCGATGGCGATTTAACCTCTAACTCGCTCAATATCGGCATGGATTATCAGATGACCGATCGCTGGATGATGGGGCTGATGATTTCCGGTTCAGACGATAAACAGGATCCGACCGACCATTACAGCTACCGCACACGCGGCTGGATGGCGACGGCGTTCACCGGCATTAAAATCGCCGAAAATGGCTGGATCAACGGCGATGTGCATTATGGTTCGCTCAATTATGACGACATCGAGCGCCGTATCACCCTCGGGCCAACCACCCGTACCGAACGTGGCGATACCGACGGTAAGCAGGTCGGCGGACGCGTCACCGCAGGCTGGGATTTCCCTGTCCTGCCGGTGCTGAAAACCGGGCCGGTGGCGCAATACAGCTGGGATTACAGCAGTGTTGACGGCTACAGCGAGAAAGGTAACAACAGCACCTCGATGCGTTTTGGCGATCAGACTTCCCATTCACAAATCGGCGCACTGGGCTGGCGTGTCAATGCAGAACTTGGCATCGTCAATCCTTATGCACAGGTGACGTATGACCGGCAGTTTGGGGACAAAACCTACACCACCACCGGCGCGATCAAATCCACCCGCACGCGGTTCAGCCGCACCACCGGCGAGCAGGATGACGACTGGGTTGATATGACCGCAGGCTTAAACGTGCAAATCACCCACAGCATTTCGGCATTTGCTGCTATTTCACAAACCACCGGACTGGATTCCGGCGAACAAACGTCCTACAACGCCGGGATCAGTGCACGGTTTTAACGGTAAAAGGGGCGTTAAGCCCCTTTTACTTTCCAAAAATTCGCGCCGAAACTTAAACACTGCCTCTCCGTATGTCTCAGTCGCCTGATTCTGGCTGATTATCTTCCGTTCAGCGGGTATACTGTCGCATTCTCTTTACACCCACTTTCTCGCGTGCGAATCCAACATGCAAAAGTTTGATACCAAGACATTTCAGGGCCTGATCCTGACACTGCAAGACTATTGGGCGCAGCAAGGCTGCACCATTGTTCAACCGCTGGATATGGAAGTCGGCGCGGGCACCTCGCACCCGATGACCAGCCTGCGCGCACTCGGCCCTGAGCCTTTTGCGGCAGCATATGTTCAGCCATCACGCCGTCCGACCGACGGCCGCTACGGCGAAAACCCGAACCGCCTGCAGCACTATTATCAGTTCCAGGTGATGATCAAACCTTCACCGGAAAACATTCAGGAGCTGTACCTCGGCTCGCTGAAAGAGCTGGGTCTTGACCCGCTGATCCACGATATCCGCTTCGTTGAAGACAACTGGGAAAACCCGACGCTCGGCGCCTGGGGTCTTGGCTGGGAAGTGTGGCTGAACGGCATGGAAGTGACGCAGTTCACTTACTTCCAGCAGGTCGGCGGCCTGGAATGTAAACCGGTAACCGGCGAAATCACGTACGGTCTGGAACGTCTGGCGATGTACATCCAGGGCGTGGACAGTGTTTACGATCTGGTCTGGAGCAACGGTCCGCTGGGTAAAACCACCTACGGCGACGTGTTCCATCAGAACGAAGTTGAGCAATCGACGTATAACTTTGAATACGCGGATGTCGATTTCCTGTTCACCTGTTTTGAACAGCACGAGAAAGAAGCGCAAACCCTGCTGGCGCTCGAAAAGCCACTGGCACTGCCGGCGTACGAGCGCATCCTGAAAGCGGCCCATTGCTTCAACCTGCTCGACGCGCGTAAAGCGATTTCTGTGACTGAACGTCAGCGCTACATTCTGCGCATCCGTACCCTGACTAAAGCGGTAGCTGAGGCGTATTACGCTTCCCGCGAAGTGCTGGGCTTCCCGATGTGCAAAAAGAACGAGAAGTGAGATAAGTCCATGACTGAAAAAACATTTCTGGTGGAAATCGGCACGGAAGAACTGCCACCGAAGGCTCTGCGCAGCCTTGCTGAATCTTTTGCAGCTAACCTGACTGCGGAGCTGGATGCGGCAAATCTGCCACACGGCGACGTAAAATGGTTTGCAGCTCCGCGCCGTCTGGCGCTGAAAGTCTCCGGTCTGCATGAATCCCAGGCTGACCGCGAAGTTGAAAAACGCGGTCCGGCTGTGGCGCAGGCATTCGATGCCGAAGGCAAACCAAGCAAAGCCGCTGAAGGCTGGGCTCGTGGTTGCGGTATCACCGTTGATCAGGCCGATCGTCTGGTCACCGACAAAGGGGAATGGCTGGTTTACCGTGCGCACGTCAAAGGCGAAAGCGCGCAACAACTGCTGCCTGCGATGATCGCCACGTCTCTGGCTAAACTGCCAATTCCTAAACTGATGCGCTGGGGCGATTCCGACGTGCAGTTTGTGCGTCCGGTTCACACCGTGACCCTGCTGTTAGGCGATGAGCTGATCCCGGCGAAAATCCTCGGTATCGATTCTGGCCGCACTCTTCGCGGTCACCGCTTTATGGGCGAGCCTGAATTCACCATCGACAACGCTGATCAGTATCCGCAAATTCTGCTGGAACGCGGCAAAGTCATTGCTGATTACGAACAGCGTAAAGCGCTGATCAAACAGGATGCTGAGAAAGCGGCGAAAGAGATTGGCGGCATCGCCGATCTGAGCGAAAGCCTGCTGGAAGAAGTGGCGTCGCTGGTTGAATGGCCGGTGGTTCTGACCGCGAAATTCGAAGAGAAATTCCTGGCGGTTCCGGCTGAAGCGCTGGTTTACACCATGAAAGGCGACCAGAAGTATTTCCCGGTGTACGACGCTGCGGGTAAACTTCTGCCGAACTTCATCTTCGTGGCTAACATCGAATCGAAAGATCCGCAGCAAATCATTTCCGGTAACGAGAAAGTGGTGCGTCCGCGTCTGGCCGATGCCGAATTCTTCTTCAATACCGACCGCAAAAAACGTCTCGAAGATAACCTGCCGCGTCTGGAAACCGTGTTGTTCCAGAAACAGCTGGGTACGCTGCGCGACAAAACCGACCGCATTCAGGCGCTGTCAGGCTGGATCGCTGAGAAAATCGGTGCCAACGTTGAGAACGCCAAACGTGCCGGTCTGCTGTCAAAATGTGATCTGATGACCAACATGGTCTTCGAATTCACTGACACGCAGGGCGTGATGGGCATGCACTATGCGCGTCACGACGGCGAGCAGGAAGAAGTTGCGGTTGCGCTGAATGAACAGTATCAGCCACGCTTTGCAGGCGACGAGTTACCGGCTTCGCTCGTAGCGTGCGCGCTGGCAATCGCTGACAAGATGGACACCCTGGCCGGTATTTTCGGCATCGGTCAACATCCGAAAGGCGACAAAGACCCGTTCGCACTGCGTCGTGCCGCGCTGGGTGTTCTGCGTATCATCGTTGAGAAAAACCTGCCGCTTGATCTGCAAACCCTGACCGAAGAAGCGGTGCGCCTGTACGGTGACAAGCTGACTAACGCCAAAGTTGTCGATGAAGTGGTTGATTTCATGCTCGGTCGTTTCCGTGCGTGGTATCAGGAAGAAGGTCACGCAGTCGATACCATTCAGGCTGTGCTGGCACGTCGTCCGACCAAACCGGCAGATTTCGATGCGCGTGTGAAAGCGGTGAGCTACTTCCGTACGCTGGATGAAGCGGCAACGCTGGCTGCGGCCAACAAACGTGTGTCGAACATTCTGGCGAAATCCACCGATGTTCTGCTGGATCACGTCCACGCGTCCGTGCTGAAAGAACCTGCTGAGCTGAAACTGGCAACGCATCTGGTGGTTCTGCGCGACAAACTGGAACCGCTGTTTGCGGCCGGTGAGTACAAAGAAGCGCTGGTAGAACTGGCTGCGCTGCGCGAAACCGTCGATACGTTCTTTGATACCGTGATGGTAATGGATGAGAACGAAGCGGTGCGTATCAACCGTCTGACCCTGCTGTCTAAACTGCGTGAGCTGTTCCTGCAGGTGGCGGATATTTCGCTGCTTCAGTAAGTTAAGTTTTTGCTCCCTCCTCTGCGAAGGGGAGGGTTGGGGTGAGGTATTACAGCAACATCAAAAAGTTGAAGTATGCGTGGACCCTCGTTTTGTCTTTAATACCCCCTCCCAGCCTCCCCCTTCGCAGGGGGAGGAGCAAGGCAGCTTATCGGATGCCAATTTCTGCGCTTTTTTAAAAAGCGTTATCCCCCCAATTGTTCTATTCTATAACCCGCATGGAATGCACAGCATCGGCAGGGAACTGGCCGGAAGAAGAACATTGAAATCAGGAGTCAGGACTCATGGCTGTAGGGATCAGAAGCGGTGTATTTTCTCGCTGGCTGGCGCCGTTTATCGCACTGCTGGTTGTTTTCCAGCTCACTGCCTGTGGCGATAAAGAACCGGAACAACGCAAAGCCTTTATCGATTATTTGCAAAATACCGTCATGCGCAGCGGGCAAAACCTGCCTTCGCTGAGTGAAGATCAGAAACAACGTTTTGGTAATTACGCGAATGACTACGGCATTATCCTGTCGTTCTCCCGCCAGATGAAGGGTGCCGTTGATGGCAGCCTGGTACCGGTGGTCAGCGCGATTGGTCAGGTGCGTACTCCGCAGGATTACATGACCCAGCGCAGTGCGTTGCAACAGGCGGCCAGCACCTTGAGCATGCTGAATGCACAATTGCGTGATTCAAAAGTGAAAGCTGATACGGCCATGGCTGCACTGAAACAACCGGACGATCTGAAAGCGGTCTACGGCCAGGTATACAACACCGTTGTTACCCAGCCAGCTAACGTGCTGACGCCTCTGGTGCCAGCGCTGCAGAGCTTCACGCAGGATATCGTCTCTGTTGGTGATTACCTGCAACAACAGGGCACTCAGGTCGCTTTTGCCAATGGCGGCGTACAGTTCCCGACGCAGCAGCAGGCAACACAATACAACACCATGATGTCCAATCTGGTCGGCAAACAGCAGACATTGCTTCAGGCGCAGAAAGTCGCCCAGGGCGATTTCAGCAACTAAGCCAGTTAGTGTTGTGATGAACTTAAGCCACGCTCAAATGCGTGGCTTTTTTATTTCCGCCGTTCCTGCTCTTACATTTATAAAAAATGACAATTTTTACCCTGCAAATCCTGCTGATTTCCTCTACTTTTGAAGGCAACTGTCCGTTTATCCCCGTATTTCATATTAAGGATTTTTGATGAAACGTCAGACGATGACTCTGTTGGCTTCTCTGGTGCTGGCTCCGACGCTGGCTTTTGCTGCCGACAGCGCAACCGCAGATTTCACCCCGGCGCAGCAGGAAGCCATTGGTAAAATTGCGGCAGATTACATGTTGCAGCATCCGGAAATTCTGGTGCAGGTCAGCCAGAAATTGCAGGCAAAGCAGGCGGATCAGCAACAACAGCAGACCCTGAGTGCAGTGCTGGCAAACGCCAAAGCGCTGGTGAATGACCCGGCGACCCCAAGCTTCGGCCCGAAAGATGCCAAAGTAGCCTTTGTGGAATTCTTCGATTACCAGTGCCTGTATTGCAGTCACATGGCGCCGCTGGTCGAGCAGACAGTGAAAGCCAATCCGAACGTGCGTTTCGTCTTTAAAGAATGGCCAATCTTCGGTGACCGCTGGAAAGCATCAATTACTGCGGCTGAAACCGGTATGGCGATCTGGAAAGAAAAAGGCGCTCAGGCGTACTTTGATTATCACAACAGCATTTACCGCACCGGCCATGATGAAGGCAAACTGACCGATGCCGATATCGCGGGCGCAGTGAAAGCCGCCAAAGCCACAGCACCGACCGACGCGCAGCGTAAAGCGACGCACGAAGCCATCGCCTCGAACGATGAACTGGCGCGTACGCTGGGCTTCAGCGGCACGCCGGGCTTTGTCGTGATGCCAACCAGCGGCGCGACCGCTGAAAACACCACCGTGCTGCCGGGCGCCGTGTCTGCGGAAGAATTGCAGGCCGCTATCGTGAAGGCGCAGGGCGGGAAATAATTTCCTCTTCCGGGACACGATAAAAAACGGCGGACTGTCTGACAGTTCGCCGTTTTGATTTCCGCTCCCGCCTGTAATTTTATTTCAACATCGCCTCCGTAAACTCATTTTTCCATTCCCGTGACACATCTGAATGCTTTTTAAGCGAAATACGCAAGCCTGCCTAAAAATACTTTGTGATGAATATCACGTTTTAATGATAAAGAATCGTTAACAAATAGTGATTTACGTCACGTTTTTGTCATCGTCAGGCTCAAAAAATCGTCAGTGTAGCTGGGTTACAGGGGTTTTTTGTGATCGTGATCACCAAAAGTAAGGGGGTGGTGGCCGTATACGTGTGATCTCCGTCACGGGCTGCCGGGTGGCTACGCGAGGCCTATAATCACGTGGTAGAGTCCGCCTCGCAGACAGCAATTCGACGGACGGATTTTTAAAGCAGTGGCAGAAAAACCGAAATAACCGTCACCGATAATTAACTGATATCACGCGCTCTATTGTCAGCGCGTATCAATAGGGGTGCGTTTTATGTTTTCACCAGACGTTAAGATCAAAGTTCAAAACTTTGGTCGCTTCCTGAGTAACATGGTAATGCCCAACATCGGCGCGTTTATCGCCTGGGGTATCATTACCGCTCTGTTCATTCCTACCGGCTGGATCCCTAATGAAACATTAGCGAAGCTGGTTGGCCCGATGATCACCTATCTTCTGCCATTGCTCATCGGTTATACCGGTGGTCGTCTGGTCGGTGGTGACCGCGGTGGTGTGGTCGGCGCCATCACCGTCATGGGGGTTATCGTTGGTGCGGATATGCCAATGTTCCTCGGCGCAATGATTGCAGGTCCGCTGGGCGGCTGGTGCATCAAGCGTTTCGACCGCTGGGTTGACGGTAAAATCAAAAGCGGCTTCGAGATGCTGGTTAACAACTTCTCGGCCGGTATTATCGGTATGCTGCTGGCGATTCTGGCCTTCCTGGCGATTGGTCCGCTGGTAGAAGCGCTGTCTAAATTGCTGGCTGCAGGCGTGCACATCATGGTTATTCATAACCTGTTGCCGCTGGCCTCTATCTTTGTTGAACCGGCGAAAATCCTGTTCCTCAACAACGCCATCAACCACGGTATCTTCTCTCCGCTGGGTATCCAGCAGGCGACGGAAACCGGTAAATCTATCTTCTTCCTGATCGAAGCGAACCCGGGTCCGGGTATGGGCGTCCTGATGGCGTACATGTTCTTCGGTCGTGGCAGCGCTAAGCAATCTGCTGGCGGCGCGGCAATCATCCACTTCCTGGGGGGTATCCACGAAATTTACTTCCCATACGTTCTGATGAACCCGCGTCTGCTGCTGGCGGTCATTCTGGGCGGTATGACTGGCGTGTTCACCCTGACTCTGCTGAACGGCGGTCTGGTGTCTCCGGCTTCTCCGGGTTCCATCCTGGCAGTGCTGGCGATGACGCCAAAAGGTGCGTACTTCGCTAACATCGCGGCTATCGTGGCAGCGTTTGCGGTGTCCTTCGTTATCTCTGCTTTCCTGCTGAAAACGACCAAAGCGAAAGACGGCGACGATCTGGACGAAGCAACCCGCCGTATGCAGGACATGAAAGCACAGTCTAAAGGCGGCAAACCTGCTGTTGCAGGCGTGGCTGGCGACCTGTCTACCGTACGTAAAATCATCGTTGCCTGTGACGCCGGTATGGGTTCCAGCGCGATGGGTGCCGGTGTTCTGCGCAAAAAAGTGCAGGATGCAGGGCTGACCAACATCAGTGTTACCAACAGCGCCATCAATAATCTGCCTGATGATGTGGATCTGGTGATTACGCACCGTGACCTGACTGAACGCGCCATGCGTCAGGTGCCACATGCGCAGCACATTTCGCTGACCAACTTCCTCGACAGCGGCCTGTACACTGACCTGACTTCCCGTCTGGTGGAAGTGAACAAAGCCAGCCAGTACAAAGAGAAAGTGACGACAACGCTCGGCGACAGCATCGTGGCGGACAATGAAAACGAAAACCTGTTCCGTATCAGCGAAAGCAATATCTTCCTCGGTCTGAGCGCTGGCACGAAAGAAGAAGCGATTCGTTTCGCGGGTGAGCAACTGGTGAAAGGCGGGTATGTTCAGGCAGAATATGTCGAAGCAATGCTGGCACGTGAGCAACTGACCTCGACGTATCTGGGTGAATCCATCGCTGTGCCACACGGCACCATCGAAGCGAAAGATCGCGTACTGAAAACCGGTATCGTGTTCTGTCAGTATCCTGCGGGTATCCGCTGGGGTGATGATGAGGATGACCGCGCACGTCTGGTCGTCGGTATCGCAGCACGCAATAATGAACACATCAACGTGATCACCAAACTGACCACGGCGTTGGACGAAGACGGTGTTATCGAGCGTCTGGCGAACACCACCAGCGTTGAAGAAGTTCTGACTATTCTTCGCGGCTGATACTGAGCATTTAATCGAAAAGTAATTACTAAGCGGGTCTTGCGAGACCCGCTTGTTGATTCGGAGCCCGGTGCTCCTCACGATTTGAAGGAATAAATATGAAAGCATTACATTTTGGTGCAGGTAACATTGGTCGCGGTTTTATCGGGAAATTACTGGCTGATGCCGGAATTGAACTGACGTTTGCCGATGTCAGCCCTGCCTTGCTGGATGCGCTGAACAGCCGCAAAGGTTACGACGTGCACGTTGTCGGTGAACAGGCCACCGTTGAGCCTGTCAGTAATGTGAATGCCGTGAACAGCGCCGGTCAGGATGCCATTAACCTGATCGCCGAGGTTGATCTGGTGACCACTGCCGTCGGCCCGACTGTGCTGGAAAAAATCGCGCCAAACGTCGCAAAAGGTCTGGTGCTGCGTCATCAGCAAGGCAACGAAAAGCCCCTGAATATTATCGCCTGTGAAAACATGGTGCGCGGTACCAGCCAGTTCAAACAGCACGTATTCAACGCGCTGCCGGAAGATGAAAAAGCCTGGGTTGAAGCGCACATCGGTTTTGTCGATTCCGCCGTAGACCGTATCGTTCCGCCAGCCGCTGCGGGTACTACCGATCCACTGGAAGTCACCGTTGAAACCTTCAGCGAATGGATTGTGGACAAAACCCAGTTCAAAGGCGAATTGCCGCAAATCGCCGGTATGGAACTGACCGATAACCTGATGGCGTTCGTCGAGCGTAAACTCTTCACCCTGAACACCGGTCATGCGATCACCGCGTATCTCGGTCAGCAGGCAGGCCACGCGACAATTCGTGATGCGATCCTTGATGAGAAAGTGCGTCTGGTGGTCCGTGGTGCGATGGAAGAAAGTGGTGAAGTGCTGATCCGCCGTTACGGTTTTGACCCGGAAAAACATTTCGCCTACATCGAAAAAATTCTGACCCGTTTTGAAAACCCGTACCTGCACGATGATGTTGAGCGCGTTGGCCGTCAGCCACTGCGTAAACTGAGCGCAGGCGACCGGTTGATCAAACCGTTGCTGGGCACGCAGGAATACCGTCTGCCGAATGACAATCTGATCAGAGGGATTGCGGCCGCGATGCATTATCGCAGCGAGCAAGATCCGCAAGCTAAAGAACTGGTAGAATTGCTGGAGAAAGTCGGGCCAAAAGCCGCCCTCGCCCAGATTTCAGGTTTGCCAGAAGATGGCGAAGTTGTGGCGAAAGCGGTCGCTCTCTACGAATCGATGCACTAATACTGCGTTTATTTTGATTTCGCCAACATCAGGCAAAGAAAGCCCTGTCGGGCAGGATGTATCTGCCCGACATGCGTGCATCATGGATGACGCCAGGGGCGCTGTCAGCATCGGCACTTTACTGCAAGTAAGCCCTATGGAAAAAGCTCAGGCGTTTGAAAACCGTGTACTCGAAAAGCTCAATGCGGGTAAAACCGTGCGCAGCTTTTTGATGACCGCTGTGGAATTGCTGGCCGAAGCGCTGGATATTCTGGTGGTGCAGGTTTTCCGTAAAGACGATTACGCGGTGAAATATGCCGTTGAACCGTTACTAACCGGCACCGGTCCGCTCGGTGATTTGTCGGTGCGTCTCAAACTGATTTATGCGCTGGGTGTGATCAGTCGTCATGAATATGAAGATGCCGAATTACTGATGGCGTTGCGTGAAGAGCTGAATTACGACGGCGAAGAGTATCGTTTTACTGATGATGAAATTCTCGGCCCGTTTGGTGAACTGCATTGCGTGACAGAACTGCCACCGGTACCGACTTTCCTGAAACCGGGAGAAGCCGACGAATCGCTGATCGCCATGCAACGCCAGCGTTACCAGCAAATCGTCCGCTCCACGATGGTTCTTTCCGTGACGGGGCTGATCGCCCATATCAGTAATCAGCAACCTTCCCGATTATCCCCGGTGCAAAAATAAATCCCTTAAATCATTGCATGGCGCACTTCGCCAATCAGCAACCACAGCGCGGTTAATGCCATCATACCGCCCATGATGGTGTTGAACATTTTCAGCTTCCATTCCACACGTAACGCCTGACGTAACCTGTCACCCATCACCACCCACACCAGAATGCACGGCAGATTGATCAGCGCAAAGCCGATGCAAATCAGCAGCGTGTGATGCAGCATATTGCCATCCGGTGGCGTGAAAAGGATCGCCACGTTGGTCGCCATCAGCCAGGCTTTCGGATTCACTGCCTGAAATAATGCGCCATTAATCATATTCATCGGCTGCTGTTTCTCGCCTTCTTTCGGCGAGCCGGAACGGTAAATTTTCCACGACAGCCAGAACAGATACGCGCAGCCGATTGCCGCCATCGGCAGGCGCACGACCGTCATCCAGCTGAGTAAAATCGCCAGCATGGAGGTCATCAGGGCGCACTGCACTACGCAGCCAAGCGTGATCCCCAGCATCATCGGCACGCTGCGGCGCAGCCCGAAATTCACTCCGGAAGCCGCCAGCAACAGATTGTTCGGGCCGGGCGTAATTGACATCACGGTGACGTAACTGACAAAAGCGGTATCTATCATTTTTTGTTTTCCTGCATCCCCTGTTTTCCAGATCATCAGAGTAAACAGTGAACAGGAAAGGTAACAGAACCAGAAATACGCTATTGTCATGGTTACAGATTGCGTAACAAAAAACTGTACCCATCTCTTTTTACGGAACTGACACCATGACTGACACTGCGGATTTCAGCGATACCCGATATAACCAGCTGGCGGAACAACTGGCAGATGCCATTCGTCGGGGCACACTCGCGCCCGGCAGCCGTTTGCCATCGGTGCGGCGCAGTGCGCAAACCTGGTCAGTCAGCATCAATACCGTGGTGGCGGCTTACCGGCGGCTGGAAGATCGCGGCTTTATCGAGGCGCGTCCGCAGTCCGGATTTTATGTCCGTGCGGCACTGCCAGCGCTAACCCATCAGCCGCATGAACAGCCGCAGACGCCCGCCGCAGAACCGGCAGATGAAGTGCTGGATTTGATCGACAAAGTCTTCGCCTCACAAATCGACCCGACTTACACCAATCTCTCACTGGCCTGTCCGCAGTCGAATGATTTTTACCCGACCGGAAAGCTCGGGCGGATCATGTCGTCTTTGCTGCGCCGCCAGCCGAACCTCATCGGACAATACGCGTTGCCGCCGGGCAGCCCGGCGTTACGTCAGCAAATCGCCCGCCGTGCGCTGACGCTCGGCATGATTTTAGAGCCCGCCGATATCACCATTACACACGGTTGCATGGAAGCGTTACAGCTTGCGCTGCGCGTCACGACCAAACCGGGTGACAGCGTCGGGCTGGAAACGCCGACTTATTTTTATCTTCTGCCAATGCTGGCGAGTCTCGGACTGAAAGCGGTGGAGATCCCCACCGATCCGCAAACCGGTTTATCGCTGGATGTGCTGGAAATGCTGCTCACTGAAAAGCGCCTGAATGCGGTGATTGCCATGCCGACGGCGCAAAATCCGCTCGGCTTCACTATGCCGCTGGCAGCGAAGAAAAGGCTGGCACGACTGATGAACGATCATCATGTACCGCTGATTGAAGACGGGCTTTACGCCGAAATTCAGTTCGGTGCGACGTTGTCTCCGGCGGTAAAATCTTTCGATCGCGATGGCTGGATCCTGTTTTGCACCAGCTTTACCAAAACGCTGGCCCCTGATTTTCGCATCGGCTGGGTAGAAGGCGGACGCTTCGCCGATAAGCTGCATAAACTGAAAGCGGTGTCATCGATGGCAGAATCCGCGTTGCTTTCACAAACGCTGACGGTGTTTCTGGAATCGGGCGGTTATGACCATCATCTGCGGGCTTTGCGAAAACGCTACGCAGCGCAGGTCGAGCAGGCACGTGCGTTGATTGCCCGCCATTTCCCGCAGGGAACGCGTGCCACACAACCGGCGGGCGGATTTGTGATTTGGGTCGATTTCCCGCCGGGTGTTGATTGCGTCACGTTGTTCCATCAGTTGCTGAAAGATAAAATCTGCATGACGCCGGGACAGTTATATTCGCCGAGCGGTCGCTACAGTAACGGCCTGCGGTTGTCGTGCTGTTATGTTTTCGATACCCGCTATATTTCCGCGATGATCCGTATCGGCGAGCGCGCGTGTGAGATGTGTGGTTTGCCGCCCGGGCTGGCAGAAACGCAGGAGCAAGCTGAAGAATCGCGCACTTCCTGATACACTGACGTTTATTATTCCCAATTTACAGTTTTGCCCGCTGCGGCATGAACGGACCTGAAACCATGAAAGAAGTCGAAAAAGCCGAGATCAAACGCCTCAGCGATATGCTGGACGCACTGAATCACAAGGATGCGGTCGTTATTCAGGCAGGTAATGCTGAGTTAATCGCTAAGCACGAAGAAGAAAAAGAAAAGCTGGCTGCCGAGATCGCGCGTCTGAAAGATGTGCGTGTGAAAAAACTCAGCACCGAAGCGCAGAAACTGGAAAAGCTGTTCAGTCGTGAAATCACCAAGAAAGAACAGGCTGATATGGGCACGCTGAAGAAAACCGTACGAGGTATCGTGGTGGTTCACCCGATGACTGCCCTGGGCCGCGAAATGGGCCTGAAAGCGGTGACCGGTTTCGCGAAAAAAGAATTCTGATGAAACTTTTCCTCCCCCTTCGCAGGGGGAGGAGCAAAGAAAAACCCCGCCAGCTACACCCGATGTGTTTTACTTCCCAAACAATCTTCGTCCAAAATCCTCAATCTTGCGATTCACCAGTCGCATCTGCATGGTTTTACTCCAGCTCGCCGAAATCCCCGCCGCAGACATCAGACGCCGGTACTGTTCTTCATCAAATGGCATGTGAAACGCGATAGAAATGGCTTCGGCAACGGAGACTTCACTGTTGCGGGTCAGCAATTCCAGCGGGCGATCGCCACTGGTTTTGCCGGTGCCCACGACGCGATATAACCAGCCGCAGCGGCCACTTTGCTGTAACAGTGGTGAGAGGTTCTGGCAGTCGAGAAAATGGTTCAGCTTGTAGCAGGGCGCGCGCGGCTGCGTCACCTGAATCAGCGTTTCGCCCCAGCGGAAAATATCGCCGATAAACACGTTATCCTCTGTCATGCCGAGCGTTGAAAGGTTTTCGCCAAAAGCGGGCGGATGGAAACGATCTTCTTCTTCGGGAAACTGCTGGCGCAGCCAGGCGTAATGCTCGCGGGGGAAATGGCACAGCGCGCGGTCAGCGCCGCCGTGGTATGACTTCTCGGCCTGCTGATCGCCTTCCAGCCCGAAAGGCGTTACGGCGATGCCGCCATCGACCTGACGTTTGGCAATCGCACTGGGTGAAAAATCGGGATATTGCTCGATGGTACCGATGTACACGTCGGGATAATGCATAAGCTCTCCGCTGCTGAAATGTCACTCACACCAGCATAACCTGCATTCGGCAGCGGGAGTAGAAGGAATACCTGCGCACACGCGGGGCACGCAGGTTTACCCTCAGATCAGAACGTTTCCCAGTTTTCCTGACCGGTTTTGCTTTGCACCGGCGGTGCGAGAGTCGGGCGGCGCAGCGCGGACGATGCCGGGGTGTTAAGCATCTTACCGTTCTCGGCCAGACGGAATACCGATACCGCCTGCGTCAGCGTAGCTGCCTGATCTTCAAGCGAATCTGCGGCGGCAGAGGACTGCTCAACCAGCGCGGCATTTTGCTGGGTGGTGCTGTCCATTTCAACAATCGCCTGTGATATTTGCGCGATACCCCGGCTCTGCTCGTCAGACGCCGAGGCAATTTCACCCATAATATCGCGGACATGCGAAACAGATTTCACAATGTCCTGCATCGTGCGGCCGGTATTTTCCACCAGTCTGGCGCCGGTACTGACGCGTTCAACCGATTCGGCAATCAGCCCTTCAATCTCTTTTGCTGCCTGCGCACTGCGTTGCGCGAGTGTACGAACTTCAGAAGCCACCACGGAGAATCCGCGACCCTGTTCACCGGCACGTGCGGCTTCCACCGCAGCGTTGAGTGCCAGAATGTTGGTCTGGAAAGCGATACCGTTGATGACTGAGGTGATTTCAGCAATGCGCTTCGAGCTGCCGGAAATCTGCTGCATAGTATCCACCACTTCGCCGACCTGTTTGCCGCCAAGTGTTGCCGTGCCTGAGGCTTCACTGGCCAGTTTACTGGCGTGATGGGCGTTATCGGCATTTTGTTTCACCGTCGCGCTCAGCTCTTCCATGCTGGCGGCAGTTTCTTCTACCGCCGCGGCCTGCTGTTCGGTGCGTGAGGAAAGATCGGTATTTCCGGCGGCGATTTCTGCTGCGGCGTGGGACACCTGCGAAACGCCGGAGCGGATTTCATAAATCATGGTGCTGAGATTCTGACTCATCGCGGCAACGGCGTTCATCAGCATCCCCAGCTCGTCACGGCGGGTTGTCGGATGCGCGGCGGTCAGATCACCCTGCGCAATAGCTTCGGCGGTTTTAAGTGTATCGCGCAGCGGTTGGGCAATCTGGCGGGTAATGCGCCAGGCAATGATAATCCCGGCCAGCATCACAATCAGGGTTATCACCATCATGATCATCTGAGCGTGGCTGATATCCAGGTGCGTATTATCCAGCTCGTTTTTGAAGATTTTCGCGACCAGCGCATTCATTTCCGCAGCTTTTACTGACAACAACTGTGAGTTTTTCTGCTCTTCTTCATAGGCAGGCATATACGCCACAACGTGGCTTTTATAGGTAGCCAGTGCGCTCATCAGTGGTGCGAGAGTGGCCTGCTGATTCGGCAACAGCAGCGCATTCAGTTTTTTGGCATTCGCCTGCGTGTCATCAATCGACTGCAACAGCTTAGCTTCGGATTCTTTGTTAATGCTCAGCAACAGACCGCGCACGTTATAACGCACGCTGATGAGTTTCTGAATCACTTCGGCCAGAGAAAGACGAATGGACGGATCGGCGTCTTCCACGCGCAACTGATCCTGTAAACGCGTCACCACGGCTTCAGTTTCGGAAAGGTTCCAGCTCGCGCGAACGGCATCCTTCTTATCGACAGCCAGCTTAAAGGCGTCCTGAGCCTGCTGATATTCGTGGATTTTAACCGGCACCTGATTGAGTTCGGCCTGACTGGCGGCATCCCACTCCAGCTTGCCTTTTGACTGGGCAATCAGCTGAGAAAGTGCGTTGATTTTGTCCTGATTTTGTTTGAGATAAGCGGGATCGTAATTGAGCTGATACAGCGTACGGCTGAGACGGGCTTCGTTTAACAACGCGTTCATCTGGTTGCTGAAATCGACTTTTTCAGCGCGCTGGCCGATGTCGTTAAATTTGACCATCCCTGCCGCAGTGATGGTGACCGCGATCAGAAGGACCAGCCCGAAGCCCAGACCCAGTTTAGTGCCGACTTTGAGATTATTCATCCACTGCGAAAGACCTGTTCCGTTGCTCATGTTCATTCTCCGTCGAACATCCCTTTAAAATTAATAAGTGATTTTGTGACGCCTTTGTGAACAACCTATCGGTGGACTTAAGAGAAACTTTATAGGGAACGGCGCGTATTTTTGATTAATGCGAGCGGGATCGGATAAGGGCAGAGGGGATATGAATGTTTGGCATTTAAACAGTGATCGAACCCTGGAAAATCACTTCATAGAAAGTCTAAAAAAGGACATAAAAAAGGCGGGTCAGTGACCCGCCATTAGCGAAAACATCTTGCCCGTTAATAAGGGCGGTAAAGCGAAATTACTTCGCTTCAGCCAGACGTTTTGCTGCTTCGTCCCAGTTAACAACATCCCAGAAGGCTTTGATGTAATCAGGGCGTTTGTTCTGATATTTCAGGTAGTAAGCGTGTTCCCAGACGTCCAGACCCAGCAGCGGGTAACCGGATGCGCCGGAAACAGCTTCGCCCATCAGCGGGCTGTCCTGGTTAGCAGTAGAAACAACGGCCAGTTTGCCGTCTTTCAGCACCAGCCACGCCCAGCCTGAACCGAAACGAGTGGTCGCTGCTTTCTCGAAAGTTTCTTTGAAAGCGTCAACGCTGCCGAAATCGCGTTCGATAGCAGATTTCAGTTCGCCCTGCAGGGTGGTGCCGGTTTTCAGGCCTTTCCAGAACAGGCTGTGGTTAGCGTGACCACCTGCGTTGTTACGCAGTGCAACTTTCTTGTCCGCAGGCACTTTGTCCAGGTTTGCGATCAGCTCTTCAACAGGAAGTTTTGCCAGTTCTGGCAGGCTTTCCAGTGCAGCGTTCGCGTTGTTCACGTAAGCCTGGTGGTGTTTGGTGTGATGGATTTCCATCGTTTCTTTGTCGAAATGCGGTTCGAGTGCGTCGTATGCGTAAGGCAGTGATGGCAGTGAATAACTCATGTTCATCGTCTCCATAGTGTAGGGCGGCACCGTCATTGTGAGCACCGCGTAATCAGTGGGATCATTATAGTTAATTAAATGATATTGAAAATGATTATCTATGCTCCACACTTTATGCGGGTACTCGTAAGCGCCTGTTATACGGGGCTTAGAACCAGATAACCGCAAACAATCCTAAATTGTCTAAAGGCACGTGAAGCTTAGCGTGTTACCGCAGTCTTTGCGGATGGGTATACACCGTTGCCCGTCCCGGTTTGCTGAAACCGACCAGCGTCAGGTTGCATTTTTCGGCGACGTCTACCGCCAGCGTGGTGGCGGCGGAGACGGCAAACAGAATTTCGACGCCACACATCGCGGCTTTCTGCACCATTTCATAGCTGGCGCGGCTCGACACCAGCGCGGCACCGGATTTCCATTCACTTTGTTTTTCACGCAGGCCAAGCATTTTATCGAGTGCCACGTGACGTCCCACGTCCTCGCAGCCACCCAGTAATTCGCCCTGCGAGGTTATCCACGCGGCGGCATGCGTACAGCCGGTCAACTGACCGATTTCCTGTACGGATTTCAGCTGATTCAGCGCGTTATCCAGATTCGCCAGCTCAAAGGTTTGGGTAAATGGCAGCGGTGCGAGCGGACGGAACAAATCTCCCAGTTGCTCAATGCCGCAGACGCCGCAACCGGTGCGGCCTGCCATGGCGCGACGGCGCTCTTTCAGCCCGGCAAAACGGCGGCTCGATAATTCGATGTTAACTTCAATACCGTTACAGTTTGGTGTCACGTCCAGCCCGAAAATATCTGTAGCCGATTCAATAATTCCTTCCGACAGCGAGAATCCCAGCGCAAAGGCCCCGAGATCTTTCGGCGACGCCATCATCACCACATGTGAAATCCCGTTATAGACCAGCGCAACGGGCACTTCTTCTGCAATCCAGTCGTCTTCCAGTTCGCCAGGATGTGTGCGCTGCATCACCGGTTTTTGGCTGGCTCCGATGATCTGAGTCACTTTTTTATCATCTTTTTCGCCCAGTTCTTTTACTTGATGGACATCCATTGGCAATAACCTTATAAACATTCCGGCTACATAAGCCGTACAAACTGTCAGGACTTTGGGTCTTAATTTTACCGCTTCCGCATCTGCAACGGAAAGCGGCAATTTAAAAGCAATGTGTTAACAAATGATGGGAAGGAGTCTTTCATGCAAGTCAGCAGAAGACAATTATTCAAAATATGTGCGGGCGGTATGGCCGGCACTACCGCGGCATTATTGGGGTTTGCCCCGACAATAGCGCTGGCGGAAACCCGCCAATATAAGCTGCTTCGCTCACGTGAAACCCGCAACAACTGTACTTATTGCTCAGTGGGTTGCGGCATGCTGATTTACAGCCAGGGCGATGGCGCGAAAAACGTCACTGAAAATATCTTTCACGTAGAGGGTGACGCCGATCACCCGGTCAGTCGTGGCTCATTGTGCCCGAAAGGCGCCGGCGTGCTGGATTACATCCACAGCGAAGGCCGTCTGAGATATCCGGAGTATCGTGCTCCCGGCTCCGATAAATGGCAGCGCATCTCCTGGGATGAGGCGATTTCCCGTATCGCCCGCCTGATGAAAGATGACCGCGACGCCAACTTCGTCGAGAAAAATGAAAACAACGTTACGGTTAACCGCTGGCTGACCACCGGCATGTTGTGTTCGTCCGCGGCCAGCAACGAAACCGGCCTGCTGGACCAGAAATTCACCCGCGCGCTGGGGATGGTCGCCATCGACTGTCAGGCCCGTCTTTGTCATGGCCCGACCGTCGCGGCATTAGCGCCGAGCTTTGGTCGTGGCGCGATGACCAACAACTGGGTTGATATCAAGAACGCCAACGTCATTTTAATTATGGGCGGAAACGCGGCAGAAGCGCATCCGGTCGGATTCAAATGGGTGATAGAGGCGAAAACCAAAAATAACGCCAAAGTTATCGTCGTCGATCCGCGCTTTAACCGCAGCGCCGCTGTAGCCGACATCTATGCGCCAATCCGCGCCGGTTCAGACACCGCCTTCCTTCTTGGCATGATCAACTACCTGATTACGCATAATAAAATTCAGACCGAATACGTCAGGGAATACACCAACGCCAGCCTGCTGGTGCGGGATGATTATGCCTTCAGCGATGGCCTGTTCAGCGGCTTCGATGCGACTAAAAAATCCTACAACAAAGACAGCTGGCACTATCAGCTGGATGAAAAAGGCTTGGCGAAACAGGACAAAACCTTGCAGGACCCGCGCTGTGTCTGGAATCTGCTGAAAGAGCACGTTTCCCGTTACACGCCGGAACTGGTGGAGCGTCTGTGCGGCACCTCGAAAGAAGATTTCCTGCTGATCAGCTCCATTCTGGCAGAAACCTGCGCGCGCGATAAAACATCGACCATTTTGTACGCTCTGGGCTGGACACATCATACCGGCGGCGCGCAAATCATCCGTTGTGCGGCGATGATCCAGCTGTTGCTGGGCAATATCGGCATGCCCGGCGGCGGCGTGAATGCGCTGCGCGGCCACTCCAATATTCAGGGTTATACCGATCTTGGTTTGCTGTCGCTGAATCTGCCGGGCTATATGCCTTTGCCGTCAGAAAAACAGACCAACCTGACCGATTATCTGCAACAGATTACGCCGACACCGCTGGTGGACGGGCAGGTCAATTTCTGGAAAAACACGCCGAATTTCTTCGTCAGTATGATGAAAAGCTTCTGGGGCGATCATGCCACGGCGGAGAACGACTGGGGCTTTGACTGGCTGCCGAAATGGGACAAAAGCTACGACGTGCTGCAACAGGCTGAGCTGATGACCGAAGGCAAACTGAACGGTTATATCGTTCAGGGCTTCAACCCGCTGGCGGCATTCCCGGATAAAAACAAATCCTCGCGCGCGCTCTCAAAACTGAAATACATGGTGGTGATTGACCCGCTGGTGACCGAGTCCTCGAACTTCTGGCAGAACCACGGCGCGATGAACGACGTGCAGACCGCCGATATTCAGACTGAAGTGTTCCGTCTGCCGTCTTCCTGTTTTGCGGAAGAAAACGGTTCGATTGTGAATTCCGGCCGCTGGCTGCAATGGCACTTCCAGGCGTCTGAGCCACCGGGTGAAGCGTTGCACGACGGCAAAATTATCGCGCGTCTGTTTATGAAACTGCGCGAGCTGTATCAGAAAGAAGGCGGTGCCAATCCGCTGCCGGTGATGAATATGGCGTGGGATTATCAGGATCCGCTCGACCCGCTGCCGGAAGAAATCGCCCGCGAAGCCAACGGCAAAGCGCTGGCCGATATCCATGACGATCAGGGCAATTTGCTGGCGAAAAAAGGTCAGCAGATTTCGACCTTTGCCCATCTGAAAAACGACGGCAGCACCGCCAGTTTCTGCTGGATTTACGCCGGTAGCTGGACAGAAGCCGGTAACCAGATGGCGCGCCGCGATAACGCCGATCCATCGGGGCTGGGCTGCACGTCCGGCTGGGCATGGTGCTGGCCGCTCAACCGCCGCATTCTGTATAACCGCGCCTCCGTTGACCCGCAGGGTAAACCGTGGGATCCAAAACGCGAAATCATCCGCTGGGATGGCGCGAAATGGACCGGTTATGACGTGCCGGATTACAGCGCGGCGGCGCCGGGCACCGGCGTGGGTCCGTTTATCATGCAGCAGGAAGGCGTCGGGCGTTTATTTGCCACCGACAAAATGGCCGACGGCCCGTTCCCGGAGCATTACGAGCCGATTGAATCGCCGATTGGCACTAACCCGCTGCATCCGGCTGTGATTTCCAATCCGGTCGCACGTATTTTTGCCAGCGATTTACCGAATATGGGCACTGCCAAAGACTTCCCGTATGTGGCGACCACCTATTCGATCACCGAATTGTTCCGCCACTGGACCAAACACGCGTTGCTGAATGCCATCGCGCAGCCTGAACAGTTTATCGAAATCGGCGAAGGTCTGGCCGCCTCGAAGGGCATTGCGCAGGGCGATGAGGTGAAAGTTTCCTCGAAGCGCGGATTCATTGTGGCGAAAGCCGTGGTGACCAAACGCATCCGGCCGCTGACCATCGACGGCAAGCACGTCGATACCATTGGCATCCCGTGCCACTGGGGCTTTGAAGGCGCGACGCGTAAGGGCTATTTAGCCAACACGCTGACGCCGTCAGTCGGCGACGCTAACTCGCAAACGCCGGAGTTCAAGGCGTTCCTGGTTAACGTGGAAAAGGTCTAACGGAGGCGAATTATGGCAATGCAATCACAGGACATACTTCGTAAGTCCGCAACTAATGGGTTCACGCCTGCACCGCGTGCCCGTGACCATCAGCAGGAAGTGGCGAAACTCATCGACGTCACCACCTGCATCGGCTGTAAAGGCTGTCAGGTCGCCTGTTCCGAATGGAACGACCTGCGCGATGAAGTGGGTATCAATACCGGCGTGTACGACAACCCGATGGATCTCAGTGCGAAATCCTGGACGGTGATGCGTTTCTCGGAAGTGGAACAAAACGGCAAGCTGGAATGGCTGATCCGCAAGGACGGCTGCATGCACTGCGCCGATCCGGGCTGCCTGAAAGCCTGTCCGGCAGAAGGTGCGATTTTGCAGTACGCCAACGGCATTGTCGATTTCCAGTCAGAACATTGCATCGGCTGCGGTTACTGCATCGCCGGTTGTCCGTTCAACGTTCCGCGCATCAACAAACAAGATAACCGTGCCTACAAATGCACGCTGTGCGTTGACCGCGTGAGCGTCGGGCAGGAACCGGCCTGCGTGAAAACCTGCCCGACCGGCGCGATTCATTTCGGCACCAAAACCGCGATGCAGGATTTAGCCGCAGAACGCGTCAGCGAGCTGAAAGGTCGCGGGTTTGAGTACGCGGGTTTGTACGATCCGCAGGGCGTCGGCGGTACGCACGTGATGTACGTGCTGCATCACGCCGACAACCCGCAGCTGTATCACGGCCTGCCGAAAGATCCGGCGATCAGTCCGGCAGTCACATTATGGAAAGGTGTCTGGAAACCGCTGGCTGCAGTCGGCTTCGCGGTGACCTTCGCGGCGGCGGCCTTCCACTTCCTTGGCGTGGGCCCGAATTATGTCAAAGAGGAAGAGCATGCAGAAGAAGGCGAAAAACATGACGATGAGGAGAAACGGCCATGAAAAAAGAGAAGTTAATCCAGCGCTATAGCCTGGTGGAACGCCTCAATCACTGGATCGTGGCGTTTTGTTTTGTGACGCTGGCGCTCAGCGGCATTGGCTTTTTCTTCCCGTCGTTTAACTGGCTGATGAACGTTTACGGCACGCCGCAACTGGCGCGTATTCTGCATCCATTCTTCGGCGTGGTGATGTTCGTCTCTTTTCTCGGCATGTTCTTCCGTTACTGGAAGCACAACCTGCCGGAAAAAGACGACATCGTGTGGGCGAAGAATATTGGCAAAGTGCTGACCAACCATGAAGTCGGCGACACCGGACGCTATAACTTCGGCCAGAAATGTGTGTTCTGGGCGGCGATCAGCTGTCTGGTGCTGCTGATGGCCAGCGGCGTGATTATCTGGCGTCCGTGGTTTGCAGATTACTTCCCCATCCCGCTGATCCGTCTGGCGTTGCTGGTGCATTCGCTGGCCGGAATCGGACTGATTCTGGTGATCATCATGCACGTCTACGCGGCGACCTGGGCGAAAGGTTCGATTGACGCGATGACCGGCGGCAAAGTGCCGGTGTCATGGGCGAAGTATCATCATCCGCGCTGGTATCGTCAGGTGCGTGATGAAGAGAAGAAAAAAGAACAAGACGAGAGGAAAGCCGGATGAGCATCCAGATTGTTCCACAGGACGAACTGGCAGACGGTAAAAACGCGGCGGGAAACATCCCGCCGGTGCTGTTCGCCAACCTGAAAACGCTCTATCAGCGCCGTGCCGATCGTTTGCGCGCACTGGCAGAAAACAGCCCGCTCGACGGGTATCTCAATTTTGCTGCGGCGATATGCGATGCCCAGCAGCGCGTGCTGAAAGATTTTCCGCTCAGTATCGATCTGAGCGAAGAATTAGAGAAAGCCGCCGGTAAACCCCCGCTCGATTGCAGTCTGTTTCCGCGCACGCCGCACTGGCTGACTCTGCTGGATGCATTGATTGCTGTTCTGAAACCGGACGCTTCTGAGCCGGTGCGTGCGGTGCTGGAGCGCCTTGAACACTCCCCGAATCTTCAGCGCGAAATGATGGCGACAGAGCTGCTTTGCCAGGATTTCAAACACGTTCCGGCTGACAAAGCCCCGTTTATCTGGGCGGCGCTGTCCCTTTACTGGGCGCAGATGGCGGCGCAACTGCGTGGCGTCGGACGTGCGGATTACGGTGAAAATCGCGAGTTCTGCCCGGTCTGCGGCAGTATCCCTGTGTCTGCGGTGATCAATGCCGGCGGACTGCGCTATCTGCACTGCAATCTGTGTGAAAGCGAATGGCATGTGGTGCGGGCGAAATGCAGCAACTGCGATGAGATGGAGCACCTCAACTTGTGGTCCATCGACGACGAACAGGCGACGGTGAAAGCCGAAGCCTGCGATGACTGCGGTGCGTATCTGAAACTGATTTATCAGGATAAAGACCCGCAGGCTGACGCCGTGGCGGACGATCTCGCCACGCTGCTGCTTGATGACCGTATGGAAGACAAAGGTTTTTCCGGCAGCGGTATCAACCCGTTCCTGTTTCCCGCTGAGTAACCTGTAAATCTGGCAGCCGTGACTGGTAAACCCCGGCATGGCTGCTAGCTTTAAAAGAGGTTCCGGTGAAAACGAGGAGGGTCTGATGAAGTTGATCGGCAGCTATACCAGCCCGTATGTGCGTAAGATTTCGGTGATGTTGCTGGAAAAGGGCATCCCGTTTGATTTCATTAACGACACGCCACACGAACCGGGCTGCAAAATCACCCAGTTCAATCCCCTCGGAAAAGTTCCCGCGCTGATCGCCGACGATGGTGAAATTTTCTATGATTCCCCGATCATTGTGCAGTTCATCGAGCTGATGAACGTCGCGCCCACATTGTTGCCGTGGCAGCCGCTGGAAGCACTGCGTGTTAAGCAAATCGAAGCGCTGGCCGATGGCGTGACGGACGCCGCCGTGGCGTTAGTGCTGGAAGGTCGCCGCGATGCCGATAAGCGTAACGAAGCCTGGATTTTGCGTCAGCGGGAAAAGCTGCTGCGCGGGCTGGATGCACTGGAAAAACATGCCGCCAGCCGCACGCTGCTCAATTCTGAAAGCCTGAATGTGGCCGATATCGCCGTCGCCTGCTGTCTGGGATATCTCAACTTCCGGCGTATCGCGCCGGGCTGGTGTGTCGAACATCCTGAGCTGATAAAACTGGTCGAGCGCCTGTTCCAGCGCGAGAGTTTTGCGCGCACGACGCCACCCGGAAGCGGTAATGCCAGCGTGGCAGCAAAAAAGGTGTGAAGCCGCTCGAAGAGTTCTCTTTACAACCCGCCGGTTAGATTATCACTGCCTAAACTTTATGCAGCGCTCTGCTACAACCTGCAGCATAAAGGAGTTCCATCATGGCTTATGATAAAAATCCTCATGCCGTCAAACCGGAAGAATACGGTTTCCCGCTCAAACTCAAAAAACAATACGACAACTTCATTGGCGGCGAATGGGTCGCGCCGGTAAAAAATGAGTATTACGACAATCTGACGCCGGTGACCGGCGAAGTGCTGTGTAAAGTAGCCAGTTCCAGTACCGATGACGTCGATCTTGCGCTGGACGCCGCCCATCAGGCCAAAGACGCATGGGGCAAAATGCCGGTGCAGCAACGGGCAAACCTGCTGCTGAAAGTCGCCGATCGTATGGAACAAAACATCGAACTGCTGGCAAATGCCGAAACATGGGATAACGGTAAACCTATCCGCGAAACCAGCGGTGCGGATGTGCCTTTAGCCATCGACCACTTCCGCTATTTCGCCTCCTGCGTGCGTGCGCAGGAAGGCGGGATCAGCGAAATCGACAGCGAAACTGTCGCCTATCATTTCCACGAACCGCTGGGCGTGGTGGCGCAGATCATCCCGTGGAACTTCCCGCTGCTGATGGCTTGCTGGAAAATGGCACCGGCACTGGCGGCAGGCAACTGCATCGTGCTCAAACCCGCCAAACTGACCCCGCTTTCTGTGTTGTTGCTGATGGAACTGGTGCAGGACATTCTGCCTGCGGGCGTTATCAACGTGGTCAATGGCGCGGGCGGGGAAATCGGCGAATATCTGGCGACGTCCAAACGCATCGCCAAAGTCGCCTTCACTGGTTCGACCGAAGTCGGCCAGCAGATCGCCGGTTACGCTGCACAAAACCTGATCCCGGCCACGCTTGAACTGGGGGGTAAATCCCCGAATATCTTCTTCGCGGATGTGATGGATAAAGAAGACGAGTTCTTCGACAAAGCGCTGGAAGGCTTTGCGCTGTTTGCTTTCAATCAGGGTGAAGTCTGTACTTGTCCGAGCCGCGCGCTGGTGCAGGAATCCATTTACGAACGCTTTATGGAACGTGCTATCAAACGCGTTGAGGCGATCAAAACTGGTAATCCGTTAGATATGGAAACCCAGATGGGGGCGCAGGTGTCTGCCGGTCAGATGAAAACCATTCTGGATTACATCGAAATCGGTAAGAAAGAGGGCGCGGAAGTGCTGACCGGTGGCGCGAAGAAAAAACTCGAAGGCTCGCTGAATGAAGGTTATTACCTGCAGCCGACGATTTTGCTGGGTAAAAACAACATGCGCGTTTTCCAGGAAGAAATCTTCGGGCCGGTGCTGGCGGTAACCACCTTCAAAGATATGGATGAGGCGCTGCAAATCGCCAACGATACATCCTACGGATTAGGGGCGGGCGTCTGGAGCCGCGACGGCAACGTGGCCTATCACATGGGGCGCAACATTCAGGCCGGCCGTGTCTGGACCAACTGCTACCACGCCTATCCGGCGCATGCGGCATTCGGCGGCTACAAACAGTCTGGTATCGGGCGCGAAACCCATAAGATGATGCTGGATCACTATCAGCAAACGAAATGTCTGCTCGTTTCTTATTCGAGTAAACCGATGGGGTTATTCTGATGCTGAGTTGCCATTAATACCCCACCCCAGCCCTCCCCTTCGCAGGGGAGGGAGCAGGTCGGCGTTTTACTCCTCCCCCTGCGAAGAGGGAGGCGGGGAGGGGGTTTTGCAGGCGACTCAGATCGAAATCACACTACGCTGTTCGGCGGCAGCACAACCTGACGGCTGCGAAGAAACACCACTACCAGCGCCAGCCAGGCGAGGCCGCTTATCAGGTTGAACATGTTAAACATTCCCGCACCGCCTTCGACATAAGCCACTTTTGCCAGCTCAATCCCGACCGTGAAAATCATCATGCTGATGACGCCCATGGCGGCAGAAACCGTGCCTTTACTCATGTCGCTGGAGAACAGCGTCAGGCGGTACAAACCGGCATTCGCCACACCAATTCCGAACGCATACAGGCTCAGACCGGCAGTCATCCACAGATAGGCGTGCGCAGAAAACATCGTGGCTGCCGCAGCGATCAGCAAACCGACAACCATCGGTCCCGCGCCCAGCTTAATCAGGTATTCGACAGTGCGTTTGCCGGTCAGACGCGCCAGCGTCACGTTACCGATAATCAGCGCGCCGAAAATCGGCACCTGCAACAGGCCATAATCATAGGCAGCTAAGCCTTCGCCGCTGATTAAAATCACCGGCGACTGCGCAATCCATGTCAGCAGCGGCAGGCTGGCAAAACCGATCGCCAGCGCACCACACACGAACTGACGGTTTTTCAGCACGTGTTTGTAATCGCGCAACAGGCTGGGCATGGAGAACGGTTCGCCCAAACGGGAAGCTGTTTCCGGCATAGATTTCCACAAACCCCACAGCGCGATGGCGGCGAGCACGGCAAAAATCACAAACATCGACTGCCACGGCGCAACGTGGATCAGCGCCGCACCGGCCAGCGGGCCGAGCAACGGCGCAATGAGCGCGACGTTAGCCATCATGGCGGTGATTTTGATACACACCGATTCTTCGAAGGATTCCTGTATTGCGGCATAACCGACAGCGCCGATAAAGCACAGGCTGATGCCTTGCAGGAAACGCATCACCATAAACTGCTCGATGTTTTGTACGAACAAAATCGCCAGGCAGGTGATGATGAAAAAGGTCACGCCGGTCAGCATCACCGGACGACGCCCGCGGCGATCTGACAGCGGTCCGAGCAGCCATTGCAGGAACATACCGCCAGCGAGATAAGCGGTCATGGATGTTGGCACCCATTCTTCCCCGGCATTGAAATTAGCCACGACGGCCAGCATGCCCGGTTGGATCATATCGTTGCCGATATAGGTCGCGAACTCGAAAAGCACCAGACACAGAGGGAACAAAAGCGCCTGCCGACCCAGTATGGACGCAGTATTTGGAGAATTATGCATTTTTAGTTATTCACAGACGTAAGGCTAATCGGTTGAAAAATTAGCAGAAAATAAGAGACTGTCCGGGCGGGTTTCGCAAGCGAGGCAGTAATGCGGACTATTTTGCCGATTATTTGAGCGCAACGCAATCTTCTGATCCATGTTCAGCACAATCTGAGATCAGTGCTTTTGCCTTGTTAGCCGCTCAAAAGCTCGCTAGGCTGCAAAGCGAACATCGAAAACAGGGGATTTGCAGGTAATGAGCCAAAAAATAAGCTGGATAGATAATCTGCGCGCGCTCGCCTGCATAATGGTGGTAATGATCCACGCCAGCACGTCGCTGGTGGTCAATTTCGCTGCGATGCACTCCGCTGAATGGACGGTGGCAAACCTGCTCAATTCGGCCTCGCGCGTCTGTGTACCGCTGTTTTTTATGATTTCCGGCGTACTATTTTTTGGTGAGAAAAGCGCGCAAAAACGGCATTTCCTGCGCATCACTTTATGCCTGCTTTTTTACAGCACCGTCTCGCTGCTCTATATACTCACGATGACAAAAATCGGTTTTTGGCCGTCTTTGCGTCTCATTCTGGAAAAACCGGTGTTTTATCACCTTTGGTTTTTCTATGCGATTATCGTGATCTACCTGCTTTCCCCGCTGATTAACGTTAAATCTGTTTCAGGAAAGTACCTGTTGATCGCCGGAATGCTGCTCGGTGTGCTGGCAAATCCCCAACTGCCGGTAGTGACGTGGCAGAAAATCCATCTTCTGCCGCTGGATTTGTATATCAGTGGCGATACCTTCTATTACGTCTTGTATGCCCTGATGGGGCGCGCCGTCAGCCAGCTTAATACCGAAAAAAAACCGGTCACAGTGACGGCAAGCGTCATATTCCTTCTCAGCACGCTGGCGATTGCTACGGGCACTTACCGGCAGATGCAGATTAACCAGAATTTCGCCGACACGTTCTACGTCTACAGCGGTCCGCTGGTGTTTATTTCTGCGATGTCGCTGTTTGTGGTTTTCAAAAACGTGCTGGCGAAAGGTATTCTGCCGGGATTTGCGCTGATCTCCCGCCATTCTCTGGCTATCTACGGCTTTCATGCGCTGATCATCATCGGTCTGCGCAGCCAGCATCTCGACTTCCCGCAATATCCGCTTCTGAATATCGCGTATCTCTTCGCCTGCGGGCTCGGTGGCGGTTTATTACTGGCGTTGGGGCTGGGAAAAATAGACCGGCGGAACTGGGTGAGTTAAAGCCTGCCCTCCCACCTTTCCTGCGCCCGTCTGAACTGTCTTGCGGACGAGAATCCGGCGGCCAGCGCAGCTTTTTCTATGCCCGCGCCCTGTTGCAGGCGTTGTTGTGCGATGGCGATGCGCAGTTGCTCGTGGTAATCACGCACGCTGATCCCCAGATGCTGGCGGAACAAGCGGGTGAGATGGCGGCTGCTGATGTGTGCTCTGACAGCGACGTCCTCTACCTGCCAGGCGGATTCCGGTTCGGCGGCCATCAGGTTTTGCGCGCGGTGTACGGCGTGATGCAGGTGGTTGCGATAACGCAGCCACGGTGAAAGTTGCGGGTCATCACCGCCACGGCGGAAATACACCACCATTTCGCGGGCGACATCCAGCGCGGCCTGCGGCCCCAGATGGGTGGCGATCAGATGCAGCGCCAGATCGATACCGGCGCTGATGCCCGCGCTGGTCAGCACCGAGCGGTCTTCGACAAATATCCGGTTATCCTTCACCTGCGCGGCGGGTACCTGCTGGCGTAAACGGTCGATCACATCGTGATGTGTGGTGCACTGATAGCCGTCGAGCAGCCCGGCTTTCCCGGCCAGCAGGCTGCCGGAACAGATACACACCAGCGTTAAATCCCCTGCCTCAATGGCGCTTTTCTGCTGATGCAGCCAGTCGCAGGCTATTTGCGCGACCGGCGAGGCAAAGTTTTCAGTGGATTCCGCCACGCCCGGCATGATCAGAATACTGCCTGCGGGCAGACCTGGCGGCAGTGGCTGCAAATGGCTGACCGTCAGGCCAGTAGACATCACGACTTCCGCCTGTGGTCCGATGTAATGCAGGTGGAATTGCCCGCTCAGGCGCAACGCTTCTGCCGGACCGGTCAGATCCAAAGACATCACGCCGGGGAGCGTCACAAAGTAGACATTTCGCTGCATAGTGCTTTATCCGTCCGCAGGGGAAAACGCTATCTTCACACAGCGCGGTCAAGTTCCGCCAGCGCACCGGTTACGTCGGTGATGGTGGCAAAGCGATCGGCGAGAACCAGTTCGGTACGCAGTTTAATCTCCTGCGCGCTCAGCGTGACGCCGCTGGCGTGGGTCATCGGGAAGGTCAGCGTCGCTTCAGTCACAAAGGTGACCGAATAACCCAGATCGGACGCCACGCGCGCCGTCGTTTCGCAACACTGTTCGGTGCGCATTCCGGCGATGATCAGATGCGTGATGCCATTTTCGCGCAGCCAGCCATCGAGGCCGGATTCTGTCAGGGAATTGTGGACGTGTTTATGCACGACGTGTTGCGGCTGATGACTGAGAAAAGACATCGGCGTGACCAGGCCGGAATCCAGCGAAAATACGCCATCAGGATTGACGTGAAACACGTCGATGACCGGCACATTGCGGGTCTGACAGCCGTCGATCAGACGGGTTAATGCCGTGCTGAAAGCCGGTAAATCATCCTTCTGCCAGAAATCTTTATGTTCGAAGGAACGCTGAACGTCGATGTTTAACAGGGCACTGCGTGTCATTTTCGGACTCCATCTGATGAGTGTAGAATCAGTGTGCGCCTGAAAGAGAGAAGGGAGAATGCCAAAAACGGACATGATGCTGACAGCGGCGGACGACCTTCGCCATCCGCCGGAAGTTCAGCGTGTTAATCACAGCATTTTGATCAAAGTTTCTGGCCGGCGCGCCAGTGGTGATAATCGATATGGTCGGCCTGGAAATTGGTAGTTTCGGCATCACCGGTCAGACGGTACGCCAGCTGGAAAGCGAAATCGAATGCCAGCCCTAATCCTTTACCGCTCAGCAGGTTGCCGTCTTCTACAAAGGACTGATTGACGTAAATGCCGTCTTTCACGTCCTGGTATAAATCGCCGGAACACACGTAGCGACGGCCTTTCAGCAGGCCGTTTCCGCCCAGCACGCGTGCCGCAGCGGAGCACAGCGGGCAGATCAGTTTACCGGCTTCATCGTGGCGACGGACAAATTCTACCACCTCTTTGCTGGCCGCCAGCGCCACTGAGCCTTCCGGGCCACCGGGCATGACGACGGCATCGAATAAACGGTCGCCCTGCGCAGACAGCAGTTCGTTGGCCTGCATCTGAATGCCGTGATAGGTGCGCAGCGTCAGGTTTTTCTGACAGGCCAGCGTGGTGACCTGAATCTCCAGCCGCTCGAGAATATCGAGCACAATCACTGCTTCGCCTTCTTCAAATCCGTCTGCCAGCAGCAATGCGACCTGCTTTTTCGCGTTGTCCTTTACCATAATGCAAATGTCCTCTGAGGATAAAAATCAGAGGACATCATAAAATGAAACGTTGTTTTGATATTGTGAGTGTTGTTGCAGACTGAACTAGAAAACCAGCTGCACTTTCGACGCTCTGGATTTATCCATCGCGTAGTCCAGAGCTTCCACCAGACTTTCCTGCGGGAATTCCGCCGACAGTAACGGCATCGGATCGACGGTTTTATTCGCCAGCCATTCAACTGCGGTATTGAATTCTTCGGTGAAGCGGAAGCTGCCGACCCAGTTAATTTCTTTGGCAATCAGCATCATCAGCGGGAATTCATTCACCACCGGTCCCATGCCGACCTGCACCAGCGTGCCACGTGCGCGGGTGACTTCCAGACAGCGTCGGATGGAAGACGGATGGCCGGAGGCGTCAAAGGCCACATCGAAGAAACCTTTCTCTGCCTGATATTCGCTGAAATCGCCCTGTGCGGCATCCAGCGCTTTGCTTGCGCCCACGGTCAGTGCCAGCGTGCGGCAGCGTTCGCTCGGGTCAGTCACCACGATTTGCGCTGCGCCTTTGGCTTTCGCCGCCAGCACAATCAGGCAACCGATCGGGCCGACGCCGGACACAAACACATTTTTGCCATGAATATCACCCGCCTGGTTCACGGCATGAATGGCGACAGCCAGCGGTTCGGCGAACACCATCAGACGGTCGCTGACCTGATTGTCGTAAGGAATACACTGGGCGCTGTCGACGATTTTGTATTGCGTGAACGCGCCATTGATGTGCGGGAAGTACATTGCGCTGCCGAAGAATTTCATGGTAGTGCACTGATTTTCATCGCCGGACAGGCAATATTTGCAGGCCTTGCACGGCTTACTCGGATTCAGCGCCACTTTCTGACCGGGCTGCAAATCCGGGTTATCCGATTTCTCCACCACTCCGACCACTTCGTGACCGAGCACCATTGCCTCACGCACTTTGAAATCGCCCACCGCGCCGTGTTCGTAGTAATGCAGATCGGAACCGCAAATGCCGCCGCGGGTAATTTTGACCAGCGTGCCCTGGCCGGTGTAGTCGATAGTCTGGTTGATCACCGAAACGTCTTTTTTCCCGGTCACGACGCAGGATTGTGTGGCAATAGTCATGGAATTCTCGCTCTTTAAAGGGCCTGATTGTGCCCAGTAAAGAGGGTTTGCCGGTCAGAAAATGTGATCGTCATCACCTTGTGCCGTGTTACGAAAACCTGTTACCCATAACTTGAACGGACTCAACCTTTCCCGGCGGATTTATCACGGTTTCGCGCCGGAATACTCAGGATCAGATGCGTAATTACGCCGCCCGCCAGCCCCCAGAATGCCGAACCGATGCCCAGCAGCGTGACGCCGGATGCGGTGATCAGAAAAGTGATAATTGCCGCGTCGCGCTGATGTTCGTTTTCCAGTGCGCGGTACAAACTGCCCGCAATGGTGCCGAGTAACGCCAGTCCGGCGATGGTGTGAATCAGTGCTTCCGGCAGCGCGGTAAAGACCATGCCGATAGAGCCGCCAAACACGCCGGCAATCAGATAGAAAACCCCTGCCGCGACAGCAGCCATATAACGTTTTTTCGGATCAGGATGGATATCCTCGCCCATACAGATTGCGGCGGTAATGGCGGCGATACAGATAGTAAATCCGCCGAACGGTGCCAGAATTAACGCGGTGAGCGCGGTCCACGAAATCAGCGGAGAAACGGGCAGGTGATAGCCGTGCGCTTTCAGCGTGGCGATCCCCGGTGCGTTTTGTGAAGCCATGGTCACGACAAAAAACGGAATGCCGATGCCGATAATCGAGGAAAGCGTGAAATGCGGCATCACAAATGCCGGAGCCGCGAAGGTCAGCGTCTGGCCGTGCAGCGCAATCTCACCCTGCAATCCGGCGACGATCAGCCCGGCGGCCAGCGCAAGCACCACCGCATAGCGGGGCAGCGCGCGTTTCACCAGCAGATAAACCAGACACATGCTGCCCGCGAGGGCGAAATTGCTTTGCAGCGAGGTAAACGCGTTCAGCCCGAAACGCAGCAGAATGCCGCCCAGCATCGCTGCTGACAGTGCCTGCGGAATGTAATGCATCAGCCGGGCGAATAAGCCGGTCACGCCGCACAGCAGGATAAGCCCGGTGGCAAAAATAAACACCCCAATCGCCTCGTTAAGCGAGGTACCGGGCAGGCTGGTGACCAGCAACGCCGCGCCGGGCGTTGACCAGGCGGTGACTACCGGCGTGCGGTAATACAGCGAAAGACCTATGCTGGTGACGCCCATCCCCAGGCCGAGCATACTCAGCCAGCCGCCGATTTGCGCCACACTGGCCCCCGCTGCTTCCGCTGCCTGAAAGATAATCGCCGCAGAGCTGGTATAACCGACTAAAACCGCGACAAATCCTGCGATTACCGCCGAAAAGGTTAAATCCTGCAAACTGAAACGCGAGGCCATGGTGAAAATCCTTCTGGTTAGCGGACGCTGGCGGTATGCTGTTGTGCGTTATAGCGCACATCGAATGCGCTCAAGATATCACTGTGCGTTATAACGCACAATGGCGATGAACGATCATCGTCGCAGAGGAGATACTATGCAGGAACTCACCCGCCACATTGGCAGCCAGCTGAAAGCCGTGCGCAGCGAACGCGGCTGGAGTCTCACCCAGGCGGCTGAAAAAACCGGCGTCAGTAAGGCGATGCTCGGGCAAATTGAGCGTGGCGAATCCAGCCCGACAGTGGCGACATTGTGGAAAATCGCCAGCGGCCTGAATGTGTCATTTTCGGAATTTCTTGAAACGCCGCCAGAACAGTCAGCCGCGTTGCATCGCCACGGCCTACTGACCACGTTCAACAGTAAAACCTCAGGAATGCGCGTTGTGCCGTTATTTCCCTACGACACCACGTTGCGTATGGACATGTTTGTTATCGATCTCGAACCGGGCGGGTGCAGCGAATCCACGCCTCACGAAGCCGGTGTTATCGAGCATGTGATTGTGATTGAAGGTGAACTGACGCTGACCGTTGATGACGTAACGCGCGTGCTGGGTGCCGGCGAGGCGCTGCGTTTTGCCGCCGATTGCCCGCATGCCTACCGCAACGAAAGCGGCCATTCCGTGCGTTTCCACGACCTGATACATTATCCGCATTCGCGTCCGTAACGTTTTCATTGCCTGAGGAGAATGAACCGATGAGCCAGCCGCAAGATGTTGTGATCCGTCCGTTAACGCCTGCTGACCGCGATGGTTGGGAAATTCTGTGGCGTGCTTATCTGGATTTTTACCAGTCGGGGCTGGATCCGGCGCAGTTTGATTACACTTTCACGCGTCTGTCGCAGCCTGACTACGCCAGCATGTTTGGCTATGTGGCGGAATACGAGGGGAAACTGGTCGGGCTGGTGAACTGTATCAATCACGATCACGGCTGGCACATGCAGCAGGTGGTTTATTTGCAGGATTTATACGTTGATGACAGCGCGCGCAAACTGGGGATCGGGCAGAAACTGATTGAAGCGGTTTACGCTTACGCCGACCAGCACGACAAAGCTAACGTCTACTGGACGACGAAAACCAGCAACCATACGGCCCGCAAATTGTATGACCGTATTGGTACGCTGACCGAATTTATTAAATATCAGCGTTAAGCGGTTTACGCATATTCATTTTGGTCGTGACGTAACCCAGGCTGGCGTACAGCGCCTGCGCACCGGGATTGCTGGCAAAGACATTCAGTTCGATTGCCACACAGCCCTGTTCCTGCAGGCGTTCTTCCATCAGTCTGAACGCTGCCGCCGCATGACCCTGACGACGGAATTGCGGAAACACCGTCAGCTCGTAGACGAACGCGCTGCGTACGCCATAACGTTCCACGTTAGAAAACCATAAATAGCCTGCTGTTTCGCCGTTCTCTTCGGTTTTAATCTCGAAAAGATACTGATCCGGCGTATCAATACCTTGTGGCAGTGCACTTTGCGTAGAACTGCGCGCCCGTTCCAGCGCGGTATCCGCCCGCCACAGACCGGCTGTTACGTTCTCTTCGGCATAATCTTTTGCCAGCTGTTCAGCAAAGTTCGGGTAAAACGCGGCACTCATCGGCGCTAAAATAGTCATCATTTCCTTCTGATTTATTTGTTGTTTTCCGGCTTCTTGTAAGGCGTTACGTAGCATTCGCTGATGGTCGTGGAATGGCTTTCGGCCTGCGTGATGATGTAGCCCTTATCGGTCAGCGCCACGGAACTGTAAGGCGTTTCGTTATGCTTGTCGGAAATCACCTCTTCGAATGACTGAATGATTTTCGCTTTCTCATTGGCTCGCGCCGGATCGTCGAGGCCGTCAACCTGAATCATGGCCTGCTTGAACTGGTTGTTGAAGGCGGTTTTCCCCGCGCGGCTTTCGATAATTGCCTTGATATTCACCGTGATGTCATTTCCCAGCAAAAACAGCGTATTACTCTGATAAATCAGCACGTTTTTCCGCTTCGATACCACAAAGCCATTTTCAATGACTTTCATTTTGCTGTTGTTGGCATACGTCACGTCATCCAGGCAAATGGTTTTATCCCCGACCTTAAACTGGCTGAATCGCGCTTTAATTTCTTTCGGCGTGGAAGCCGCTTGCGAACACAGTGGCGCAAGCAACAAAAGAGGTAAGAGCCATGACTTCATAGGAGTTTCCTGGAAAGGTGCTGAATCAGCCGACATAACAGCAGTATAGGGAGACGTGAGCAGGATGCGAACGTTTATCTTTGGCGACCGGCTTTTTACCGTTTTGGCTAAAGCATCTCCGCCTGTTGCCGATAATTCAGACGATAACGGAATTCCCGCTTCTGCCGGGCCAGCATCAGGGACAGATCATCCGCGTTATTTCATCGTGAGTTTTCACAGTACGTTTTCTGTTCCGGGGTAATTTATGAGTCAGATGCAGGCGCTTTCACCGGCGGCCAGAGTTGAGGCTGCAACAAAGAAAAATGCTCCTAAGAAGCCGATGCGTACCCGTACGCTGATGCTGATTGTCGGGCTGATGACTATCAGCCTGGGTTATATTATTACGGTCGGATTGCTTAGCTTGCAGTCTGCCAATCAGCAGCGCGACATTGCCCGCCGTTATCTGCAACAAACCGCCAGCACCGACGGCTATCTGGCCCGTCAGAAACTCGATACCGCACTGCACGCTGCCCGCGACCTGGTTCAGAGCATGATAAGCCTGCGTGAAGCCGGACATGCTGACCGCAAGCTGGCCGATACCCTTTTACAAAATGCCCTGAAAAGTCACCCGGATTTTCTCTCTATGTCGCTGGCCTGGGAGCCGGACGCTTTTGATGGCAAAGATGAAGACCTCGCCGCGAAGGAAGGGCAGGATCCGGATGGGCGCTATGTCCGTTATGTTGACCGGGATACCAGCGGTAACGTCATTTTGCATAACCTCACGGATTACGAAACGCCGAGCAGCGGTGATTATTATCTGCTGCCGCGCAAGCTGCAAAAAGAGGTGATCCTTGAGCCTTATAGCTACCCGTATAACGGCGTGGATACGCTCCTGACGTCAATTGCTGTGCCGATTATGGTGGATGGCAAATTCCTCGGTTCGGTCACGGCGGATTTCTCCCTGCAAACCCTGCAGACGCTGGTGAATAGCATCAAACCTTATCATGGCACCGGCTATGCGATGCTGTTTTCACAGTCGGGCAATTACATTTCTTCGCCGAAAAAAGACCAGATTACTCATAAGCTGGAAAATGATCCGTCATTGCTTAAAAGCATTCAGAGCGGGCAGGTGATCAGCCGTGAACAGCAGGATCCGGTGCTGGGCGAAAAGGCGTTTTCCGAGTTTGTGCCGATTCAGATCGGTAACACCGGCACCCCGTGGATGCTGGGTATCGTGGCCCCCGTGAAAGCGGTGATGAAAGAAAGCACCCGACAGCTATATTACGCGCTGGCGCTGATGGTACTGAGCATCATCGTGGTCTTTGCGGTGCTAAGCGTTATCTTTACACGCAAGGTGTTACGCCCCGTGGGCGGCGAACCTTCCGATGCGGCAAAGATTGCACTGACGGTAGCGGATGGCGATCTGACACATCCGATTGTCACGCAGAAAAATGATCAGTCGAGCATCTTCTTTGCGCTGCAAACCATGCAATCTCAGCTGCGTCATGTAGTTAATGACATCATTTCCACCAGCCATGCCGTCGGCAGCGGTGCATCCCAAATCGCGGCGGGCAATATCGATCTGGCCTCGCGAACTGAACAACAGGCAGCGGCGCTGGAAGAGACTGCGGCCAGCATGGAACAGCTGACGGCAACAGTAAAACAAAATGCCGATAACGCCCATGTGGCGACAGAACTGACCGCGAATGCCACGAAAATTGCCGGGAAGGGCGACAGTATCATGACGGATGTTGTCGGCATCATGGGAGAAATTGACGACAGTTCGCGGCGTATTTCTGAAATTACCTCCGTGATTAATGGCATCGCGTTTCAGACCAATATTCTGGCGCTCAACGCCGCTGTTGAAGCCGCGCGTGCAGGTGAGCAAGGGCGCGGATTTGCGGTAGTGGCCTCGGAAGTGCGCAGTCTGGCGCAGCGCAGCGCCGATGCGGTGAAAGAGATTTCAGCCCTGATTGAAGAATCGACACGTCGTGTGGATCACGGTGTCGGGCTGGTGAAAAATGCCGGCGAAACGATGAAAGAAATCATGAAAGCGGTCACGGATGTGCGCGATATCATGAGCGAAATCGTCTCGGCGTCTGATGAACAATCACGCGGTATCAGTCAGGTAACCCAGGCGGTTCATGAAATGGATGGCGTCACGCAACAGAACTCCGCGCTGGTTCAGGAAGCATCAGCTGCTTCGGCTTCTCTGGAAGATCAGGCGCGTCGCCTGAATGAAATAGTTCAGGTGTTCCGGCTGAAATAATAGCGACGCAGATGCCATTAATACCCCACCCCAACCCTCCACTTCGCAGGGGAGGGAGCAGATCGCGTTTTTGCTCCTCCCTGCGAAGGGCGAGGCTGGGAGGGGGTTTTACACCGGGCAGGAGAACTGAAATATCGGTTTTTTTAACGACACACCCTCCTTTCTGCGCTATGTTTTTCTTCCTTTTGCTTTATTTTTTCAGGAGATTTCCATGAGCCAGTCTTCGCTGATTTTGTATTCTGATGCTAATTTTTTCAGTCCTTACGTGATGTCTGCTTTTGTGGCGCTGACTGAAAAGGGCATCCCGTTTGAACTGGAAACGGTCAGCCTGGCGGATGCGGAGAACCTGAAAGAAACGTATTCAGCGCTGTCCATGACCCGTCGCGTTCCGACGCTGATCAACGGCACGTTTGTGTTATCCGAATCTTCGGCGATTGATGAGTACGTTGAAGAGCTTTTTCCTGCGCCGACGTTTCCGGCTATCTATCCGGCCGATCCGGAAAACCGTGCCAAAGCGCGTGAAGTGCAGGCGTGGCTGCGCAGTGACCTGATGCCAATCCGCGAGGAACGCTCAACGGAAGTGGTGTTTGCCGGCGCAAAATGTCCGCCGCTTTCTGCTAACGGGCAGCAGGCTGCGGAAAAGTTGTATGCCGCCGCCGAACGTTTGCTGGGCGGCAAAGAACATCTGTTTGGTGAATGGAGCATTGCGGATGTGGATCTGGCGCTGATGCTGAACCGTTTGCGGCTCAACGGGGATGCGATGCCGGAGAAACTGGCGGCGTACGCACAAGCGCAGTGGCAACGTCCTGCGGTTCTGGAATGGCTGGCGCTGTCGGCTAAATAACTGAAAAATGGCGCGGCCAGTGCAGCCGCGCGTTGATCATTCAGCCTAATGTCTTGGTCAGGAAATACCGGGTATGGGTAGACGGCGCATCCTCAGGCGTGCGGGTATCGCGGATATAATCTTCCAGCGCCATCTTCATCTCGTAACCCATCCGCTCATAGAATGGACGGGCCTGAAAACTAAAGGTATCCACCAGCGAATAGCGGCAACCCCGCGTTTTAGCTTCTGCTTCCGCTTCTGCAATCAGTTGCGTTCCGACATCTTTTCCGCGTAAGGACTCATCGACCCACAACATTTGGATATACATCCAGTTGCCGACCGTTTCCGCCACAATCCCCGCCTGTTTGCTGCCGTTCTCGTCTTCCACAAAAATACCTAACTCGCGAAATTTCGACTGTGGAACAAAATTCCGGTTGAAGGTGCGCAGAGCTGTTTTGATCTCTTCAAGATCATGTTCGGTCGGAGCATAGGTGAGACGGGTCTTCATGACAGGATTCCTTTTAGTTAGCGTTTAGTCATAGCGAGTCGTACTGCAAAGGCAAGAAAAATGGTGCCGGTTAATCGATCAAGGGTTCTGACCACCGCGGGACGGCGCAACCAGCGCGACAGCGGGCGCGTGGCGGAAATCATGGTGATGGACCATAGCGTACCGATCACGGCGTGCATGGCGGCGAGCCCAAAAATATACGGCCCGACCGGATAGCCAGTGGCGACAAACTGCGGCAGGAAAGAAACATAAAACACACCGACTTTCGGGTTCAGCACATTGCCAAACAATCCCCTTATAAAAGGAGAATTGCCGATGCGTAACACTTTCCCGCTGGTCTCAGACGCGGCCATGTTCATTTCGCTGCGCGGTTTGAGCAGCATTTGCAGACCGAGCCAGGCCAGATAAGCCGCGCCGGTCCACTTAAGCAGGGTAAATGCCATTTCCGACGCCGCCAGAACCGCGCCTAAACCGAGCGCCACCATCGCGCCCCAGATAAGACAGCCGGTACTGATGCCAAATGCTGACAATAATGCTTTTTTGCTGCCCTGACTGGCCGCCGTGCGCAGAACCAGTGCGGTATCAAGGCCCGGTGTCAGCGTTAAAATTCCGGCAGCAAGCGCGTAAGACAGGAGAGATTCAGTAACGGTCATGGCTTTTCCTGATGAGCGAAAAAACCAGAATAGTGAACAGGATGGGAGAGTTGCAATCGCGAATTTAAACGAAATTCGGCATAAAAATACTGGCAAATAAAAAAGCCTGTGGAAGTCGGGCTTCCACAGGCTTTTCAGAGAGTTTTACGCGGGAGATTATTTATAGATTTCAGCGTCAGCGTGCAGTTTGTTGTTACCGGTCACAGAGATGATGCGGTAAGAAGATGCGCCTGCGTCTTTAGCCTGCTGAGATAATTTCGCTTCCAGACCGCTAAGGGTAGTGGAGTTAGCTGCAGAAATGACGCCGATTTTCTTCATGTCGCCGGAAGGCTGAGTAATCTGTTGTGCCGCGAAGCTGCCAAAAGAAATCAGAGAAAGGGTTGCAGCTACAGCAAAAATTTTGACGTTTTTCATGATGATTTATCCATTCAGGTTATGAGAGTGAAAGGTGGCTGCCTTTCGATGAATGTATAATAGGCGCGAGAGGTGGAGATGAAAAACGGATTGATTTGAGTATCTCGTTCAAAAAATTTGGTCTACTTTTTACGCAATTTTACGTGCGAATGCGGGCAGCTGACGAAACCGTATTGGTGCTGACAGAGCCTGAAATTGCCTTAGATTTCTCTGCAATTCTCTCCCTTCCTGCTGATTTTGGGCGGTTTTGTAGAATCGGTGCTAGACTTTAGTTGCAGTTCAAGAAGAGGGGCGTTCGTGTAAAAAACACGTTCTGCTCGCAGAGCATAAAACGTTCTGCTTTTGTTTGGCTAACTTGGTTGAACAATATTCACGGTAACGGAAAATTATTCGGAGGAGTCGAAAATGGGAATTTTATCCTGGATTATCTTTGGTCTGATTGCAGGTATTCTGGCGAAATGGATCATGCCTGGCAAAGATGGCGGCGGATTTATTCTGACCGTAGTCCTGGGTGTTGTGGGTGCCGTTGTGGGTGGTTATATCAGTACTTTCTTCGGCTTTGGACGCGTGGACGGATTCAACTTCGGCAGCTTCGTTGTCGCGGTGATTGGTGCGATCGTCGTACTGTTTATCTACCGTAAAGTCAGAAGCTAAGGTGTCGACCTTAGGTTGAGATGTGAAAAGCCGCGCATGTCGCGGCTTTTTTGTGTCTGTTAATCACTCCACCGGCGACGTCGGCAACCGTACGATGTCCTGATTATCATTGCCCATCCAGTAAACGCCTTCCTTCGCCCAGAACGGCCCTTCTATAAAGTCGAGCAGGTCGGAATACTCTTCGTAAAACTGTTTGCCATCGCGATTGTAGACTCGCATGTAGCCGGAGTAATGCCCGCCGTCGCCCGGCATGGTCATGCGCGGGATAAATTCAAAGGTTCGGTATTCCCGCACCACATACTGTTTGTTCGGACTCCACTGCTCGGAGACGAGTTTCCCTTGTTTCCACCACTGATGGCCTGCAGCGATGACCGCCAGCAGCACTGCCAGCATTATCCAGCGCTTGCGCTGGCGCACCAGAGCCTCCTGACTTTTGATTTTCATACTTTGTATTCTTTTCAGCGGAATTCGAAAAATGGCTGTAAATGTGGCTGAAAAGTACCAGCTTGTCTTGAAAAAGTCAGTTTCGATTAAATCGCCACCAGCCCCCGTACGCCTTGTGCTTCCATTTCTTCTCCGCGGCCGCGTTTGATGATACTGCCGCGCGACATTACCAGATAGCTGTCGGCGAGTTCGGCGGCGAAATCGTAGAATTGTTCGACCAGCAGAATTGCCATGTCGCCGCGGGCGGCGAGTTGTTTAATTACGGCGCCGATTTCCTTGATGACCGACGGCTGAATGCCTTCGGTGGGTTCATCGAGGATCAGGAGGTTCGGTTTGCAGGCCAGTGCGCGACCAATCGCCAGCTGTTGCTGCTGACCGCCGGACAAATCCCCGCCGCGCCGGTGCTTCATTTCCAGAAGGATCGGGAACAGATGGTAGATTTCATCCGGCACCTGCTTTGCATTGCTGCCGGAAAAACGCGACAACCCCATCAGCAGATTTTCTTCGACGGTCAGACGCGGAAAAATTTCGCGCCCCTGCGGGACGTAGGCAATGCCCGCCTGCACGCGCTGGTGCGGTTTGCGGGAATTGATCACCTGATCCTGCCATCTGATGGTGCCGGATTTCGCCGGGATCAGCCCCATCAGACATTTGAGCAGCGTGGTTTTCCCTACGCCATTTCGACCGAGCAGGCAGGTCACTTCGCCGATTTTTGCCTCAAAAGACAGGCCGCGCAAAATGTGGCTGCCGCCGTAAAACTGATTCAGTTCATTTACCTGCAACATAATGCAATTCCTCAGCGCCCTAAATACACGTCGATAACCTGCTCGTTGGCCTGCACTTCACGCAGTGAACCTTCGGCCAGAACCTGCCCCTGATGCAGCACCGTCACGTGGTCGGCGATGGTTTCCACAAACCCCATATCGTGCTCGACCACCATCAGCGAATGTTTGCCAGCCAGCTGTCTGAACAGCTCGGCGGTGTATTCGGTTTCGGCATCGGTCATGCCTGCTGCCGGTTCATCGAGCAGTAATAAATGCGGCTCCTGCACCAGCAGCATGCCGATTTCCAGAAACTGTTTCTGACCGTGTGACAGCAAACCCGCCGGGCGATGGCGTTCAGCCGCCAGACGCAAGGTGCCGAGCATGTCATCAATGCGGTCGCGCTGTTCGCTGTTCATTTTGGCGCGCAGGCAGACCCACACCGATTTATTGGTTTTCTGCGCGATCTCCAGATTTTCGAATACGGTCAGCGCTTCAAATACCGTCGGCTTCTGGAATTTACGGCCAATGCCGGACTGCGCAATGCGCACCGGATCCAGTTTGGTCAAATCGGTGCGCTGATCGTAAAAAACACGGCCACTTTGTGGTTTGGTTTTGCCGGTGATCACGTCCATCAGCGTGGTTTTCCCCGCGCCGTTGGGGCCGATCACACAACGTAATTCGCCGACGCCAATATTCAGCGACAAATTGGTCAGCGCCTTAAATCCGTCAAAGCTGACGTTAATGTTCTCCAGCTGCAAAACCGGGTCAGTGTGCTGACGATGCCGGTCGGCCAGATGCGGCTGTGTAAACAGGTCTTCGGTCATGGTCATCGGGCTCATCAGGATTTCCTTTTGCGCAGCAGGCCGATCACACCTTGCGGCAGGAATAGCGTCACCAGAATAAACATGCCGCCGAGGACAAATTGCCAGTATTCGGGAATGGCGACGGTGAACCAGCTTTTCGCGCCATTGACGATACCTGCGCCAATAATCGGGCCGATCAGTGTGCCACGCCCGCCGAGCGCCACCCAGATCGCGGCTTCGATGGAGTTGGTCGGCGACATTTCACTGGGGTTGATAATGCCGACCTGCGGCACGTACAGCGCCCCTGCCAGGCCGCACAGCATGGCGGAAATCGTCCAGACGAACAGCTTGAAACCTTTCGGATCATAGCCGCAGAAAATCAGCCGGTTTTCTGCGTCGCGTACCGCCGTCAGCACGCGGCCATATTTACTGCGTGCCAGCGCAAAGCCGAGTGCCAGACTGGCGACCAGCACCAAAACCGTGGCTAAAAACAATCCCACGCGGGTGCCGGTGGCGGTGACCGGAAAGCCGAGCAGGTTGGTGAAACCGGTGAAACCGTTATTGCCGCCGAAGCCGGTTTCATTGCGGAAAAACAGCAACATACCGGCGTAGGTCAGCGCCTGTGTCATGATCGAGAAATACACGCCTTTGATTTTTGAACGGAAGGCGAAATAGCCGAATACAAACGCCAGCGCGCCCGGCACCAGCACGATCAGGCACAGCGCCCAGGCGAAATGCTGCGTGCCCGCCCAGAACCACGGCAACTCGGTCCACGACAGAAACGACATAAAGTCCGGCAGCCCGCTGCCTGCGGCCTGTCGCATCAGATACATGCCCATCGCATAACCGCCGAGGGCGAAAAACAGCCCGTGACCCAGCGACAATAATCCGGCGTAGCCCCACACCAGATCGAGCGCGATCGCCACGATCGCATAACACAGGATCTTGCCGATCAGCGTCAGCGTGTAGGTGGAGATCGCCAGCGGATTTGTGGCGGGAAGCAGCGCCAGAAACGGCATCACAATCAGAATGATGAGCACCAGCGTGCCCACCGAAATCGCAACCTTCGGCGCTTTTTGTACGCCGGTAATCGTCAGCGGCTGGCTCATCAGTCAATCACCCTGCCTTTGAAGGCGAAGAGTCCCTGCGGACGTTTCTGGATAAACAGGATTATCAGCGCGAGGATCAGGATTTTACCCAGTACCGCGCCGATTTCCGGCTCAAGAATTTTGTTCACGATGCCCAGACCAAAGGCCGCCACCACGGTACCTGCGAGTTGTCCGACACCGCCGAGCACCACGACTAAGAAGGAATCGATGATGTAACCCTGACCGAGTTCCGGTCCGACGTTACTCAGTTGCGAGAGCGCGACGCCGCCCAGACCAGCAATGCCGGAACCGAGGCCGAACGCCAGCATATCGACGCGTCCGGTCGGTACGCCGCAACAGGCGGCCATCGCGCGGTTTTGCGTCACGGCGCGCACGTTCATACCAAGACGCGTTTTATTGAGCAGCAGCCAGGTCAGACCAAGCACCAGCATGACGAAGATGATCACCGCGATGCGGTTATACGGCAGCACCAGATTCGGCAACAGCTGAATACCGCCGGAGAGCCAGCCGGGATTCGCCACTTCAACGTTCTGCGCGCCAAACAGCACGCGCACGCCCTGAATCAGAATCAGGCTGATGCCCCACGTCGCCAGCAGGGTTTCCAGCGGACGCCCGTATAAATGGCGGATGACCGTGCGCTCCAGCGCCATGCCAATTCCGGCCGTAATGAAAAAGGCTACCGGCAGCGCGACCAGCGGATACAGCGCCAGCAACCCCGGCGCGTAATGCTGAAACAGCGACTGCACCATGTAGGTCGAATAGGAACCGAGCATTAACATTTCGCCGTGCGCCATGTTAATCACGCCCAGCAAACCGTAAGTGATAGCCAGTCCCAGCGCGGCCAGCAGCAGAATCGAGCCAAGCGACAAACCGGTAAATGCCTGGCCAAGCAGATCGCCGATCATCAGGCGATGCTGCACTGCTTTCAGGCTGGTGAGTGCGGCATTGCGCACTGTTGCATCGGCTTCAGTTTTCGGGTCGGTCAGACTTTGCAGACGACCTTGCGTATCCGGATCGCCCGATGTGCCGAGCAGTTCAACGGCTTTCAGGCGGACCTGCGGACTGGCATCGGCCAGCTGTAAATTTGCCAGCGCGATGGAAAGGGCATCGTGAACCGCGCTGTCTTTTTCCAGTTCAAGACGATGTGTCAGCAGCGGCAACTGATCGGCCTGCGCTTCACGCTGTAAGGCTCTGGCGGCCTGCAAACGAACGGCGCTGTCGGTGCTCACCAGACGGTGTGCGGAAAGGGCATTAGCAATCAAAATACGCAGGCGGTTGTTCAGCCAGACTTTTTTACTGTCACCCTGCGGTTTGACGTCGCCTTCCAGCGGCGTCAGCCGATCGCCATTGCGGATGAATGCGTGTTTTGCTTCGTCGATGACGACGTTTTCCTGCTTTAGTGCCTCGAGCAGCGGCAGCCTTTCCGGCTGAGGATCCGCCGCCCATTGCTGTAATAACGTGGCCTGCTGGCTGCGGCTGGCGGCAGCAAAGTCATTCGCCGCACCCGCCTCGGCCAGCAAAGGAAGACAACAAAGCAGGAAAAGCAGTGATCGGATGAGGATTCTCATAATGTTCTCGCCGCATAAAGTTAATGCTGGTTTGCTCCTCCCCCTGCGAAGGGGGAGGCCGGGAGGGGTTTTTGCAAGCAACACAGTCGCCATTAATACCCCACCCCAACCCTCCCCTTCGCAGGGGAGGGAGCTGACCGGTTTACTCTTCAACCTCTTCGTAAGAAGAAGCTAAAACAATCAGTTAGTCGTTTTCACCGGGGTATCTGGTTTTTTATCGTTACCCGCGATATACGGGCTCCACGGCTGGGCGCGGATCGGTTTATCGGTCTGCCAGACCACGTTGAACTGACCGTTAGATTCGATTTCGCCGATCATCACCGGTTTGTGCAGGTGATGGTTGGTTTTATCCATGGTCAGCGTGAAGCCGGACGGCGCGGCGAAGGTCTGTCCGGCCATCGCGGCACGGACTTTATCCACGTCCGTCGTACCGGCTTTTTCTACCGCCTGCGCCCACATATGGATGCCGACATAGGTCGCTTCCATCGGGTCGTTGGTCACTGCGGTATCGGCGTTCGGCAGGTTGTGCGCCTTAGCGTAAGCCTTCCATTCAGCCACGAATTTCTTGTTGGTCGGGTTATCCACCGACTGGAAGTAGTTCCATGCCGCGAGATCGCCAACCAGCGGTTTGGTGTCGATGCCGCGCAGTTCTTCTTCACCGACCGAGAATGCCACCACAGGGACGTCTGTAGCTTTTACGCCCTGATTGGCCAGCTCTTTGTAAAACGGCACGTTGGAATCGCCGTTGATGGTGGAGATCACGGCGGTTTTGCCGCCTGCGGAGAATTTCTTAATGTTTGAGACGATGGTCTGATAATCGCTGTAACCGAACGGCGTATAGACTTCTTCGATGTCGCTGTCTTTCACGCCTTTGGAATGCAGGAAGGCGCGCAGGATTTTGTTGGTAGTGCGCGGATACACGTAGTCGGTGCCGAGCAGGAAGAAGCGTTTCGCCGCGCCGCCGTCTTCACTCATCAGATATTCCACCGCCGGAATGGCTTGCTGGTTAGGCGCGGCGCCGGTGTAGAACACGTTTGGCGACATCTCTTCACCCTCGTACTGCACCGGATAGAACAGCAGGCCGTTCAGCTCTTCAAACACCGGCAGCACGGATTTACGCGACACCGACGTCCAGCAGCCGAACACCACCGCAACTTTATCCTGCGTCAGCAACTGACGGGCTTTTTCAGCAAACAGCGGCCAGTTAGAAGCCGGATCGACCACCACCGGCTCGAGCTTTTTGCCGAGCACGCCACCTTTGGCGTTGATGTCGTCAATAGTCATCAGCGCCACATCTTTCAGCGGCGTTTCGGAAATAGCCATGGTGCCGGAAAGCGAATGCATGATACCGACTTTAATGGTGTCGGCAGCCTGCGCGCTCCAGGCTAAACCCATGCTGACTACGGTGGCGGAAAGAGCAAAGGCTTTAATAAAACGTCGACGTTGCATAGATGTACCCTCTGGAAAAAGTTAAGAGAACGCTGTTATGTAGGAAGTCGAAAAAACATTTAAAAAAGTCATGACGGGTTGCCCTCGTCACTCTCCGCCCGCGCCCGGTGCAGCATATGCAGGGTAATTTTGCGCACCTCGGCTTTACTGACGGCAATGTGGTCGTGTAACTGGCGCTGTGCCTCCTCAGTCTGTTGTTGGATGATGGCGAGCAAAATGCCCGCGTGCTCTTTATAGGTGGCGTTGACGCGCTCACCTTTGGTGAAATCCAGACGCCGGATAATGCGGATTTTCTCCGTCAGCTCGCGGTGGATACGCGCCATTTCGGCGTTTCCGGCCGCAGCGACCAGCGTCATGTGAAACTCTTCGTCATAGCGCGACACCAGCTGGCCATCAGTCAGTTGCGGCTGATCGATCCAGAAGGCCTTCAGCTCGCCAAGTTGCAACGGCTGAGCGGCGGGCGGCAGGGCACACAGACGCTTCACCGCTTCCAGTTCCAGCACGATGCGCAGGTCATACAGTTGCTCGAAAAAATCGAAATCGAACGGACGAACCTGCCAGCCGCTGCGGAAAAACACTTCGACATAGCCTTCGTGTTCCAGCCAGAACAGTGCCTGACGCACCGGGGTGCGGCTGACCTCCATCCGGTCGGCGATGTCGTTTTCGCTAAACCGGTCACCGGGCAGCAGGCGGAAGCTGAAAATGTCGTCTTTCAGTTGCTGATAAATGCGTTCCGCCAGCCCTTGCGGACGGTTTTTACTGCGTGAAGATGTAGAGCCCGTCAGTTGCATGTAATATTCCCTGTATGTCGGTAGCCTTAAACGGCTGCGTCCAGCCACAGCAAAGCATCGCCCGGTCCGACCGGACGCCCCTGCTGGCAACTGATTTTCAGTACGGTTCCGGCGCACGGCGCATTCACTGACAGCTCCATTTTCATGGCTTCGACCACGATCAGCGGCTGGCCTTCTTCGACCTGCTGGCCCGGCTCTACCAGAATTTTCCAGACGTTGCCGTTCAGGTCGGCGCTGACGACATGCCCGTCCTGATCCGCATCGTCTTCCACTAACTGCACGGCGTTGGCGGCGGCTTCCACCGCGGCGCTTTCGGCTTCATGCCAGTGCGCCACTTCGCGGGTAAAGGCTTCGGTTTGTTTCGAGCGGAAGTCAGCAATATCGGCGGCGTTATCGACAAGAAATTGCGTATATTGCGCAAAATCGAACTCGGTTTCTTCGATGCGGATGTGAGCACGGCCTTCGCGGAACGCCTCGCGCTGGATCTCCAGTTCGGCTTCGGTCACCTCGTAAAACCGCACCTGATCGAAGAAATGCAGCAGCCAGGGTTCGCCGTTTTTAAACTGCTCATTCTTGAGAAACTTATTCCAGATGGGCAGCGTGCGGCCGACCAGCTGATAGCCGCCCGGCGAATCCATGCCATAAATGCACATGTACATGCCGCCGATGCCCACCGTGCCTTCGGCAGTAAAGGTGCGCGCCGGGTTGTATTTGGAACTGAGCAGGCGATGGCGCGGATCGACCGGCACCGCACACGGCGCGCCGAGATACACATCCCCCAGCCCGAGGATCAGATAGCTGGCGTCGAAAATGATGTTTTTTACTTCGTCGCGGCTCGCCAGCCCGTTGGTGCGCTGGATGAAATCGACGTTATTCGGCAACCACGGTGCGTCGGCCCGCACAGTTTGCTGATAGCGTTCGACCGCGCCGAGCGTGGCGGAATCTTCAAATGCCATCGGCATATGCACGATGCGGGTCGGGATTTTGAGCTGGCTGACATCGGCCAGATTGTGTTCCAGCGTCAGTAAATGTTGCAGCAACGCTGTCTGATGCAACACGCGGCTGTCGTAGCGGATTTGCAGCGAACGCACGCCCGGCGACAGTTCTTCAATACCCTGCTGACCGGCGGCTTTGATGGCGTTCATCAGCAGGTAAATGCGCATACGCACCGCCAGATCCAGCACGTTGTCGCCGTACTCAATCAGCACATAGCCATCGCCCGCCTGACGATATTCCACCGCAGGACGTTCAGCCGTCGCCGGTAATGCCGCGAGAATGGTGGCGGAAGCCGTGGTGTCCGGCAGCAACGACGGCACCGGCAGCGCCATCGCGTTGACTGGCATCAGCGAATCCAGCGTGGCTTGCTGCGCCAGTTCCAGCGCCTGTGCCTGTTCAAAACTGACCGGATGAAAACGGATTTTATCGCCCGGTTTCACCTGACCGACTTTCCACAATTCGGCTTTGGCAATGGTTACCGGACAGACGAAACCACCGAGGCTTGGTCCGTCGCGGGTCAGAATGACCGGGAAGTCGCCGGTGAAATTAATCGCACCGATGGCGTACTCGCAGTCATGCACGTTCGACGGATGCAGACCGGCTTCGCCGCCGTCCTGCCGTGCCCACTGCGGTTTCGGGCCGACCAGCCGCACACCAAGACGGTTAGAGTTGTAATGCACCTGCCATTCAGACCGGAAGAAAGTGTCGATAGATTCTCTGGTGAAGAAATCCGGCGCGCCGTGCGGCCCGTAAAGCACGGCGATATTCCAGATGTCGCTGTAAGGCGAAACGATATTTTCCGCCGCCGCCTGTGGCAAACCGACCGGCGCGGGCGTAGTGCAGGCCGCGAGCTCCGGCTGCGAAACGGTGAGCATGTCGGCAACACGCAGCGTCCGGCCGGCATGACCACCAAACTGTCCGAGTGCAAAGGTCGAACGGCTGCCGAGATATACCGGTACGTCGAAACCGTTACGCACGGCAAGATACGTGCGGCAACCCTGCATGGCGCGTCCAATCGTCAGCGTCTGACCGGCTTTTACGTTCACCGGCTGCCAGTAAGAAACAGCTTCGCCATCGAGCGTCGCCGGACAGCGTGCGCCGGTCAGTGCGATCACCGCGTCGCAATGAAAACGCAGCACTGGCCCCTGTAACGTGAATTCCAGACCGGCGGCATCCAGATGATTGCCGACAATGCGGTTGGCGAGACGGAAGGCAAAATCGTCCATCGGACCTGAAGGCGGTACGCCGATATCCCAGTAACCGAGACGCCCCGGATAATCCTGCACGCTGCTGTAAGTGCCGGGCGCGATCACTTCGATGGCGTTTGGTGAGAAGGCAAAACTGTCGAGCATGCGCGTCCACATTTCACCGTCGCGGAACACCGGCGTGGCAACCACCTGACGCAGATAATCGATATTGGTGGCGATGCCGTGCAGGCGGGTGGCGGCCAGCGCGGCAGACATTTTCGCCAGTGCGTCCTGACGGTCGGTACCCTTAACAATCAGTTTGGCAATCATCGGGTCGTAAAATGCCGACACTTCACTGCCGGCAGAAACCCAGCCATCAACGCGCACGTCTTCGGGGAAAAAGACTTCGGTCAGCACGCCCGGACTCGGCTGGAAATTCTTCAGCGGATCTTCGGCATAGATTCGCACTTCCATCGACGCGCCCTGCGGGGCTTTTTCCATTGCAGGCCAGTCCGGCGGCTCGTCTGCGGCGACTTTTAACATGCATTCGATGAGATCCAGGCCGGTGACCATTTCGGTGACCGGATGCTCCACCTGCAAACGGGTATTCACTTCGAGAAAATAAAATTCGTCGCGCGCGGCGTCATAGATAAATTCAACGGTTCCGGCGCTGCGGTAATTCACCGATTCGCCCAGCTGCACGGCGGCGCGATGTAACGCTTCGCGGCTGGCCTGGGGCAGATTGGGCGCAGGGGTCTCTTCCACCACTTTCTGATTGCGGCGCTGCAACGAACAGTCGCGTTCGCCGAGCGCAACCACACGGCCTTTGCCGTCGCCAAAAATCTGTACTTCGACGTGACGGGCGCGATCGATAAAGCGTTCGAGAAACACACCGGCATCCCGGAAAAACTGCTCGCCGAGACGCTTCACGCTGTCCCACGCGGCGCGCAGGGCATCTTCATCGTCACAGCGCGTCAGGCCAATGCCTCCGCCACCTGCGGTGCTTTTCAGCATCACCGGATAACCGATTTCTGCTGCGGCGCTGACTGCATCGTCAAGGCTGCCGAGCAACCCGGTGCCCGGCGTCATCGGCACATTCGCGGCACCGGCTAATTCACGGGCACGGTGTTTGAGGCCAAACTCACGGATTTGTCCGGCGGTCGGACCGATAAACGCAATGCCCGCCGTCCCGCAGGCATCGGCAAATTCTGCGCTTTCGGATAAAAAGCCGTAGCCCGGATAAATCGCCTGCGCGCCGGTTTCTTTCGCGGCGGCCAGAATTTTGTCGATCATCAGGTAGCTTTCACTGGCCTTTTCGCCGCCAAGCGCGATGGCGATATCAGCCTGCGTGACGTGCGGCGCATTGCGGTCAGCGTCGGAATAAACCGCCACGCTGGTGACGCCCAGACGTTTAAGCGTGCGGATCGCGCGGCAGGCGATTTCGCCACGGTTAGCAATTAAAACGGTGTTAAACATGTACGCGCCCTCAGCTTTTTACCGGTGATTTCAGGCTCTGGATGTAACTTCTCCAGCCGCCAAATGCGGTGATATCGGTGGCCTCGCCAGTCGCCCACGGCTCGCAGATAAAGCCTTTGACGATGCGTCCGTCGGCCAGTTCGAGCGAGCCGATACCGAGTGGTGCCGGGATTTCAGCGACGAATTCACCGAAGCGCGCCAGCGGGATATCCCACAGTTCGACGATAATCGCGCTGCCGCCTTCTGCCCGCACCAGCCCCGGTTTTGGCGGTTGGGTATTGGCGAGGGCGTAAAGTTTGTAGGTTGCCGCGGTAGTGGTCTGTTCGACGCGCACCGCATTGCGGCTGGTGAGCTGAAAATTCAGCGGCATGCCGGTCAGGTGTGCGCCAACCACGGCGATGCGCACACTGGCAGCACTGACCGGCGCAGATGTCATGAATTCTTCGGATTTCATTGCCCGCCCGGTTGCGCCAAGCGGCAGGCTCAGGCTGCGCTGCCAATGACGGCCAAAACTGGCCAGTGCATCGTCGTGCCAGGCCGGCGCGATCAGTGTGATCCCGGCGGGCAGGCCGTCGGCACGCAGGCTGGAAGGCAGCGCCAGCGCGGACAAATCCGCCAGATTGGTAAAGTTGGTGTAAATCCCAAACTGCGAGTTGTAGAGCACCGGTTCCTGAACCAGCTCTTGCTGTGTGCGGATGGTCGGTGATGTTGGCACCACCAGTGCGTCAAATCCTTCCAGCGTCAGATTGATTTTGCGTGACAGCTCTGCGCGTAAATATTCGGCGCGCCAGGCATCGCACGCGGTGTAGTTCAGGCCATTGGCGACAATCCCGCGTACTACAGGATCCATCGCTTCCGGGCTTTCTTCGAAAATTTCACCCACCGCCACGGTGCGTTCTGCCACCCACGCGCCGTAATACAATTGCTCGGCCAGTTCGCGAAACGGTGTGAAATCGACGGGGACGAGGGTGATGCCGCTGCTGTTCAGACGTTCCAGCGCCTGATCGAACTCAAATTCCGCCAGCGCGTCGCCGAAGAATTCCAGACTGTCTGGCACGGCAAAGCGCGGATGCGGTGACATGGCGACGGGGGCGGTGTGCGGATTTTTACGTGAATAGGCATCTGCGGCGTCATATCCGCCCGCAGCATGGGCGACGGCCTGAGCATCGGCGACTGTCAGGGCGAAAATCGAGACGGAATCATTGAGGCGGCATGCCGGAACCACGCCGGTATTCGACAGCCAGCCTTTGGTCGGTTTCAGCCCGATAACATTATTAAAGCCTGCCGGAACGCGCCCGGAACCGGCGGTGTCGGTGCCCAGCGAAAAGGCCACCAGCCCGCGTGCCAGCACTGAGGCCGAGCCAGAGCTGGAGCCGCCGCTGACGTAATCAGGATTGAAGGTATTAGCTACCGCGCCGAACGGCGAGCGGGTGCCGACCAGTCCGGTGGCGAACTGATCGAGATTGGTTTTGCCAATCACTATCGCGCCTTTGGCTTTCAGTCTGGCAATCACGGTGGCGTCTGTTTCTGCGGTATAAGCAAATGCCGGACACGCCGCCGTGGTCGGCCAGCCTGCGATATCCATATTATCTTTAACGGCGAATGGCACACCAAACAACGGCAGGGTACTCAGCGAGCCTTCAGCCTGAGCGCGCAGGGTTTCAAGGTGGAGGATTTGCGCCTCAAGCTGCTCTGCGGTGGCGAGATAAATCCAGGCATTGTCGCTTTGACTCAGGCTTCCCATTACCAGAGAAAGCGTGGTGCGCAGGCTGTCCGGCGCATTACGGTAATGCTGCTGCCATTCCCGCAAGGTAAAACCGCGAAAGGGTGATGCGGCGGTGTCTGAAACTGAAGCCATGTTTTGAATCCCATCTGGTATACAAGATTGAATTCATCTAAGCAAAGCCTGTGCCACATCATTATTGATTGATTTTATTAGGTTTGTTTATTGCATCATGACCGGGTTGTATATTTGTTGCACCACGAACGGAATGCAACTGAGCAAAAATGGGGCGAAAATTTGCGCGATGCCTCGCATCAAAAAGATAAATCTGGCTCAGCAGATGTATCGTTATATAGTTGTATGAACCGATGATTTATTATTATTTGCAGAAAGGCTGGTATGGATATGTCTAAAGAAACTATCGACCATTCCACATTAATTTGTCTGGCAGAAGCTGGTGCGGTCAGCCAGTTCAGCGTGGTCGCACAACAGGGAGGATGGATAATAATGATCAGATACGGCGAACATCAGCGGACCCTTATCGCACAACGCAGCGGTAAAGTGCGGGTTTTCAAGCGCTTCGACACGCTGGCGGCTTATTTAAAAGACCTGGGCATAAACCAGTTCGAAGTGGATATTACCGACTATGATCCTGTAGGGAGCGGTAAAGGAACTCGCCCCGACCGGTCGGCAGCGCTAAAAAGGGCGCATGAAGCTGCCGCGATGGATGAAGCCACCTATGATCTGTGGTTCCGGAAACGGGTTCAGGAATCACTGGATGATCCGCGCCCCGTCATTCCTCACGAACAGGTGAAGGCTGAGTTTGCAGCCCGGAAAGCCGCGTTACTTAAGGAACAGGAAAAGTAATTAATGCAACTTCGTCATCTCTCTGAACGCCTGAAAAAGCTGTTACTGGCGCTGATTCTGGTGATTATTACGCTGCTGGCTGTACGCACTTATGACGCCTTACAGGGGCCACCGCTTGAGCCTTGGCACAAACTGGTGCCCGACGAGCTGAGTACAGAGCAACTGGATAAGAGCGACTGGCCGGCGTATCTGCGCGCGGAGCAGCAGGCGTTTGCTGAAGTGAAGCAGCAGGTGACGGACAAACTCGACAGAGAGGACCGTATTCCGCTTAACCGCTATTACGATCGCAGCCCGATTTATCCCGAGCATTTTGCGCAGGACTGGAACCGCTCTTATGAGCTGATGCCCGACGGTAAACCGGTCGGCGCGGTGGTGTTGTTACACGGTCTGACCGATTCCCCTTACAGCCTGCGCCATATTGCGCAGGATTATCGTCGCCGTGGATTCGTCGCCGTCGGTATCCGCCTGCCCGGACACGGCACCGTGCCGGGCGGCCTGACCAGCGTCGACTGGGAACAGTGGCTGGCGGCAACGCGGCTGGCAATCCGCGAGGCACGACGTGCAGCGGGTGCGGATGTACCGCTGCAACTGGTCGGTTTTTCCAATGGCGGTGCGCTGGCCATGAAATACACCCTGGATTCACTCGATGACCCTGAGCTGGCACGGCCTTCGCGCGTGGTGCTGATTTCCCCGATGATCGGCGTGACCAGCTTCGCGCGCTTTGCCGGATATGCAGGCTGGCCGGCAATTTTCCCGGCCTTCGCCAAAACGGCCTGGCTGAATCTGATGCCGGAATTTAATCCGTTTAAATACAATTCATTCCCGGTGAAAGCGGCGCGTCAGTCTTATCTGCTGACCCATGTTTTGCAACAGCAAATCAGTAAAGACGCAGAGTCCGGTAAGCTTTCACAGTTACCGCCTGTGCTGGCTTTCCAGTCAGTGGTCGATTCTACGGTCAGTGCCCGCGCGGTGGTAACCGCCTTGTTTAATCAGCTCCCGGCAAACGGCAGCCAGCTGGTACTGTTTGATATCAACCGCAGTGCGTACGTCGGGCCGTTGCTGCGTCCTTCATCAGAAGCGGCGGTAGAGCGCCTGTTGCCTGCGCCGCCGCGTGCCTATCAGACGACGGTGATTACTAATGCCTCGCCGGATGATGCAGCCACGGTAGCTCAAACCACAGTGGCGGGGCAAAACAGCGCTTCAGTTACGCCACTGGGTCTGAGCTATCCTTCAGAATTCTATTCGCTTTCGCATGTCGCGCTGCCTTTTCCGACAGACGATTCGCTGTACGGGCGCAATCCACAAGGTCCGGCGCAATTTGGGCTTCGGCTTGGGACACTGGCCGCCCGGGGTGAAAGCGGCGCGCTGGTCGTGAGTATGGATCAGCTGATGCGGGTTTCATCTAACCCGTTTTATCCGTATATGCTGCAGCGAATTGAAGGTTTCTGAACCGTCTGGTTGAGATAACATAAAAAACGCTTGCGATAATATCGCGCGCTATATATATTGGCGACATGAACATGACAACAGATACCGACTCAACACAAAACGGCATGCTGCATCTGGATCAACAGATGTGTTTCGCGCTGTACTCCGCGAATCTGGCACTGCATAAGGTTTACCGTAAATTGCTCGGGCAACTCGAACTGACTTACCCGCAATATCTGGTGATGCTGGTGCTCTGGCAGCGTGATGAAGTCACGGTATCTGAAATCGGCGAAAAACTGTTTCTTGATTCTGCCACTTTAACGCCGCTATTAAAGCGTCTGGAAACCGCCGGTTTGCTGATGCGTCAGCGGGCGAAAGCCGATGAGCGCCAGGTGATTATCTCCCTGACCGCCGAAGGCAGGGCGTTACGCGAAAAAGCGCAGGGAATTCCCGAAGCCATTTTGTGTGCGACCGAATGTGAAGTTGGCGAGATTGTGGCGCTGAAGCAGCAGCTTGAAGTCTTACGGGCTAAGCTTCAGGATAAAGCGTAAAACTACGCTTTGAAGAGTGTTAAACAGACGAGTCTGAAGGAGCATCTTGGACTCGTTTGATAGAATCAAATAAGTAGTGTGCGATTAAATCGTTTAGTATTTTATGGCTCTCACTGATTAAGGAACGAAATATGTCTATTGAAAAAGTTGTGTATCGTGCTCATGCCTCAGCCACCGGTGGTCGTGATGGTCGTGCGACTTCTGACGACGGCGTTCTTGACGTCAAACTGGGTGTACCAAAAGAAATGGGCGGTATGGGCGGCGGCACCAACCCTGAACAGCTGTTTGCAGCCGGTTATTCGGCCTGCTTCCTCGGCGCGCTCAAAGCTGTTGCAGCACAGGAAAAAATTAAGATCCCAGCGGACGCGAAAATTGAAGGCGCAGTAGGCATCGGCGCAATTCCTGGCGGTTACGGTATCGAAGTTCAGCTGGATATCACCCTGCCGGGCTTCGAACGCAGCGAAGCAGAAGCGCTGGTGGCGAAAGCCCATCAGGTTTGCCCTTACTCCAATGCTACCCGTGGCAACATCGACGTCACTTTGAATATTAAGTAATTTTTAGTCATACCGCCTTCACCAGGGGCGTTTTAATGAAATATCAGGGAGGCTCCGGCCTCCTTTTTCATGTCTGAAAAACCCGCCATGATCTCTCTGTCTCCCCTGCAGGGCGCTTCTTTCCTGCTGTTCAGCCTGGTATGTATATAAACGTAATCTCGGCATAATCCGTGAACTCGACGGGCATAAACATGTCACAATGATTCAGAATCTTTCAAAAAACTTCCGGAAAACCACATTACATGAATAGAGTGAAGACTCTATCGCAGCAAAATATCTCTTTATTGTTAGCGATTTACATTGGCATCTTCCTGAATGTCTCCGTGTTTCAACGCCGCTTTGCCGCTCTGGTCAATCATTTCACTTCAACTGAACTGATTCAGGCGGTCACCGAAGTTTGTGCCATCGTCCTGTTTACCTTCTTCGTGCTGCGTTTAATTTCGCTGGGTGGAAAATTCTTCTTCCGCATCATCGCCACATTACTGGTGCTGATTTCGGTCGCTGCCAGTTATTACATGGTGATGTTCAACGTGGTGATCGGATACGGCATTGTCGTTTCGGTGATGACCACGGATATCGACCTCAGCAAAGAAATCATCGGGTGGCATCTGTTTATCTGGATGGCGCTGGTCAGTGCGGTTCCGATATTCGTTATCTGGAAAAACAACCTGCGTCTGACGCTGATTGAGCAGATAAAAACGCCGGGGCAACGTGCGTTGCCACTGATCGTTTTACTGGCGACAGCATTACTGGTCTGGCTGCCGCTGCGCTATCTCGACCACGAGCAAAGTGTGAATGAGAAGAAAACCAACGTCGATTTGCCCAGCTATGGTGGCGTTGTCGCGCACTCCTATTTGCCCTCTAACTGGCTGGCCGCGTTGGGTTTGTATGCCTATACGCAGGTTGATGAAAGCCGGGACGCCGGTAATTACTTTGATCCGGCGAAGGAGTTCACTTATGTGCCGCCCGCAGATATCGACGATACCTACGTCGTCTTTATCATCGGTGAAACCACCCGCTGGGATCACTTAGGCATTTTGGGGTATGAGCGCGATACCACGCCGCGCTTGTCGAAAGAAAAGAATCTGGTGGCATTCCGCGGGACGTCATGTGATACGGCAACCAAACTTTCTCTGCGCTGTATGTTTGTGCGCGAAGGCGGTACGGCAGATAACCCGCAGCGTACGTTGAAAGAGCAGAATATTTTCGCGGTGATGAAGTCGCTGGGCTTCACCTCTGAGCTGTTCGCGATGCAAAGCGAGCTATGGTTCTACAACAATGCGGACACCAATAACTTCTCTTTCCGCGAAATCATAGCCTCGGAAAAGCGCAACGACGGCAAGCCGGTCGATGACATGTTACTGGTCAATGAGTTACAGGAATCCCTGAGAACGCATCCGAAAGGTAAGCATCTGGTGATCCTGCATACAAAAGGCTCGCATTATCTCTATTCCCAGCGTTATCCGCGCAGTTACGCACGTTACACGCCGGAGTGTAAGAGCAACACGTGTACCAAAGAGGAACTGATCAACGCCTTTGATAACAGCGTGTTGTACACCGATACCTTTATCGACAACGTGATTGATCAGCTTCGTGATAAGAAAGCGCTGGTGTTTTACGCCTCTGACCACGGTGAATCAATTGATGAGAATTCACATCTGCACGGTACGCCACGTGAGATGGCCCCGCCGGAGCAGTTCCGCGTGCCGATGATGGTGTGGGCATCCGACAGTTTCCTGGAGCAGCCAGATCACAAGCTGGCGTTTGAGCAATTACAGGCGCAACAGCGGGTCGGTGCGAAGAAACGTCACGTTGAGCTATTCGATTCGATTTTAGGCTGTCTGGGTTATACATCGCCAGACGGAGGTATTAATCCTGCGAATAACTGGTGTGCCAAACCTCAGGCAGAACAGAAGCTATAGGTTATTTTGACGGCGTATAGGACAAAATCTGGTCAGTCAGTTCGGATGTTATAAAAAGCCGTTGACGCTCTGAGGGGGTCGCAGTAAGATGCGCCCCATTCGGCGAGTAGCGCAGCTTGGTAGCGCAACTGGTTTGGGACCAGTGGGTCGGAGGTTCGAATCCTCTCTCGCCGACCACATTTGAAAAACCTGCTTTTAAAGCAGGTTTTTTTTCGCCTGTAGTAAAACAGGATGAGAACCTCCGAAGGAGGTTTGAGCCGAGCGAAGCGAGACAACGTTGCTTTAGCAACGGCCCGCAGGGCAAGCATCGCAGATGCGCGTCATCCTCTCTCGCCGACCACATTTGAAAAACCTGCTTTTAAAGCAGGTTTTTTTTCGTCTGTAAAAAGCCCGCGTCCTTCCGGTTGCGGGTTTTAGCTTCTGAGATTTCATTTCATCATCTTCAAATCACCTTTACGGTGATTTTTATGATCCTGATAGAAGTTCTCATGAGAATCCAGGCTCAGCAGATACAGTTCTATTTTCTCTTCCCGCCAGCAGTAGCCCAGTAAAGCCTGCTGTTTTTCGAGCGGAAATTTATGCACTCTTAAATAGCTGAGATCGCCTTTCTTCAGTTCTCCGATCAGCGGATTTCCTTGTATGCGCTCAATTTCATCGTCGACGACAATCTGCTGTGACAAAGGCAATCTTCCAAATGCTCTGGTAAAGCGATGAGATTCAAACGTATCAATCCTTTGACCGCTCAGTCCTTCTGACATAGCGCGTTACCTTGTTGTTATCTATCTCATTTTTGGCTAATAACGTTTCCACAATAAACCTGTAAGTCAGATCGGGATTCTCTTCGGCTACCCGGCCGATTTTTGCCCAGTGTTCGATCTGTTTGGGAATGCTCCGGTGGGAGGCTTCTGCGTGTATTTTCACATCACTCACAAAATCATCATCTAAGCGAATACTGGTTGCCATGGTTTACCTCTGGTCGTTTCATATCCGATAGAAGGGTGCGCCATAACATTGCTTAATGCAACAAATTGTCGCGTAACTTAATTCGTTTCCTCATTTCCTGAGAACCGAGAATAGGCGGCGCTCCCCACGTAAGGAAGGGATTTTTGGCAGGACTTTTGAGGTCTGCGAGGTGTCATGTAATAAGGGTTGTCTGGATATTTTATTTGCACCCGACTTCTGGGACTTTCACGCAAATCGGGCAAGTAGTACGCTCTTACGAACAAGCAAAAAGTAAGCCAGAGTTTAAAAATTCCTTAACATATTCGTTTCAATTCATATCCGTCCTTTCCCTTCCTTATGCCGGAAAAACAGGCTAAACACGTACGCATAATGACCTGCACCAGTAGTGTGCATTTGCGCTATTTTGGGGTTTTTTGGCGGTGCCGGGGCAAACACGTTCCCTGACCGGGCACAGCCGTTTGCTGCACTTCCCAGCATTTTCCGCTGGTTTCCACCCCAATCTCAAAAATAACCGTTCATATATTCATCATTTAGCCAGAAATTTTTAGGGTTTTAAAATGGCCGAAACACCCAGGAATATTCTTTTACAAAGGGGATTGTGTGGTTATTTGCTGCGCAGACTGAACATTCGTCCTGAAATGGTTAACGAAATGTTTTTTTATGTTTGTTTGTTGTAACTCACAGTCTGTGTAAATGCCTGATGGTTATATTGACGTCAAGGAAAGGAGTTGCCAAATTGATAGCCCCAAGGAAGACCAGTGAATATTTCCGGTAAGGTTTTGTAAAGCCAACTTTACAGAACGCAGGAAAAAAATGGCAGTTCACCATGCTCTGGTTGGACTTATTGCAGCGCACGAGCAAACACAGTCACCCGCAAATAAAAATAAAGGGTGACGTGAGCTGTATACACAACACACACATCCACATCACCATTAATCGATGGAGCAGAAGCGATGACAATCTCTTTAGGTAAGTCGGGGCTACTGAAATTCAGTATGGGCCTGATTGCGCTGACCGTTGCGGCCAGTGTCCAGGCAAAAACGTTAGTGTATTGTTCTGAAGGTTCACCTGAAGGCTTTAACCCTCAGTTGTTCACCTCAGGCACCACGTATGACGCAAGCTCCGTGCCTATCTACAACCGTCTGGTTGAGTTCAAGATCGGCACCACCGAAATCCAGCCTGGTCTGGCTGAAAAGTGGGACATCTCTGCCGACGGCAAAACCTACACCTTCCATCTGCGCAAAGGCGTGAAATGGCAGGACAACAAGGAATTCAAACCGACCCGTGATTTCAACGCGGACGACGTTGTGTTCTCCTTCGAGCGTCAGCTGGACAAAAATAACGCATACCACGGTGTTTCTGGCGGCAGCTACGAATACTTCGAAGGTATGGGCATGGGCGATCTGATCAACAAGATCGTGAAAGTCGACGACAACACCGTGCAGTTCGTCCTCAACCGCCCTGAGTCTCCGTTCCTGGCTGACCTGGCGATGGACTTCGCTTCAATTCTGTCTGCGGAATACGCTGACAACATGATGAAAGCGAAAACGCCTGAGAAAGTTGACCTGGATCCAATCGGTACCGGTCCGTTCCAGCTTCTGCAATACCAGAAAGATTCACGCATCCTCTACAAAGCATTCCCGGGCTACTGGGGCACCAAGCCGCAGATCGACCGTTTAGTCTTCTCCATCACGCCTGATGCTTCCGTGCGTTACGCGAAACTGCAGAAAAACGAATGCCAGGTCATGCCGTATCCAAACCCGGCTGACATCGCAGCAATGAAAAAAGATAAAACCATCAACCTGATGCAACAGCCAGGTCTGAACGTGGGTTATCTGTCCTTCAACGTTGAGAAAAAACCACTGGATGAAGTGAAAGTGCGTCAGGCACTGACCATGGCTGTGAACAAAAAAGCCATCATCGATGCGGTTTATCAGGGTGCTGGCCAGCCGGCTAAAAACCTGATCCCACCAACAATGTGGGGCTACAACAAAGATGTGGTGGATTACGAATACAATCCTGAGAAAGCCAAAGAGCTGCTGAAAGAAGCAGGTCATGCAGACGGTTTCGCTATCGATCTGTGGGCGATGCCGGTACAGCGTCCGTACAACCCGAACGCGCGCCGTATGGCTGAAATGATCCAGGCTGACTGGGCGAAAATCGGCGTGAAAGCCAACATCGTGACTTACGAGTGGGGCGAATACCTCAAGCGTGCTAAGAACGGTGAGCACCAGTCTGTGATGATGGGCTGGACCGGCGACAATGGGGATCCGGATAACTTCTTCGCCACCCTGTTCAGCTGTGCAGCGGCGAAAGACGGTTCGAACTACTCCCGCTGGTGCTACAAGCCGTTTGAAGATTTGATCCAGCCAGCCCGTGCTGAATCTGATCACGCCAAACGTGCTGCGCTCTACCAGCAGGCTCAGGTGGTGATGCATGACCAGGCTCCGGCGCTGATCATCGCTCACTCCACTGTGTACGAACCGGTTCGTAAAGAAGTCAAAGGGTATGTCGTAGATCCGCTCGGCAAACACCACTTCGAAAACGTCTCAATGGAGTGATTGACTACTGAGCGCACAGGGAGCTGCGTTGTGCGGTGCTCGCAATTTTCGCCTACCTGATGGTATGTCTCAATTGCTCTGCTCCTCCGCCTTGCTCGCTGAGCGCTCACTACGTCTTTTAGTTCAGCGATATAAAGTTTTGTGAGCTATCAATAAGCCCGGCGAGCTACGGTTCTCCGGGCATTTTATACAGAGAGTACGGGATATGCTGCAGTTCATACTCCGACGTCTGGGGTTAGTTATCCCAACGTTTATCGGCATTACTTTGCTGACTTTTGCCTTCGTACACATGATACCAGGCGACCCGGTCACCATCATGGCAGGCGAGCGCGGGGTTTCCCCCGAACGTCATGCCCAGCTGATGGCAGATATGGGGCTCGACAAGCCTCTTTACCAGCAATATTTCAAATACGTGAACGGGGTGCTGCATGGCGACCTGGGCACTTCCTTAAAAAGCCGCACCCCTGTCTGGCAGGAATTTGTACCGCGCTTTAAAGCCACTCTGGAACTGGGCATCTGCGCGATGATTTTCGCGATCATTGTCGGTATTCCGGTGGGTGTGCTGGCGGCGGTAAAACGGGGATCGATATTCGACCACACGGCCGTGGGGATCTCGCTGACCGGTTATTCGATGCCGATATTCTGGTGGGGGATCATGCTGGTTATGCTGGTCTCGGTACAGCTTAACCTGACGCCCGTGTCGGGGCGAATAAGCGACACCGTCTTCCTCGATGACAGTCTGCCGCTGACCGGCTTTATGCTGATCGACACGTTGTTCTGGGGCGAACCGGGTGATTTCGTGGATGCTGTGATGCACATGATTTTACCGGCTATCGTACTGGGCACCATTCCGCTGGCGGTGATTGTGCGTATGACCCGTTCTTCCATGCTGGAAGTGCTGGGCGAAGACTATATCCGTACTGCGCGCGCCAAAGGCGTCAGCCGTATGCGGGTGATCGTCATTCACGCACTGCGCAATGCGCTGCTGCCGGTGGTGACCATCATTGGTTTGCAGGTCGGTACGCTGCTCGGCGGCGCTATCCTGACGGAAACCATCTTCTCCTGGCCGGGACTCGGCCGGTGGCTGATCGACGCACTCCAGCGCCGCGACTATCCGGTCGTGCAGGGCGGGGTGTTGCTGGTCGCTACTCTGATCATCGTGGTTAACCTGCTGGTAGATGTGCTCTACGGCGTGGTCAACCCGCGTATTCGCCACAAGAAATAAGGGGCGCACAATGTCTCAAACCACTGAGCCGGTCGCTAACGAGTTAGTGACGGCTGCGCCAGTGCCGATGCCGCCTTTGCGCGAATTCTGGCATTACTTCAAGCGTAATAAAGGGGCCGTGGTCGGCCTGGCTTACATCATTATCATGCTGGTCATTGCGATTGGCGCGAACGTGATTGCACCGCATCTGCCTGCTGAACAGTTCCGTGACGCGCTGCTGCGCCCGCCGGTCTGGATGGAAGGCGGTAGCTGGAAATTCCTGCTGGGCACCGACGACGTCGGCCGCGATATTCTGTCGCGTCTGATGTACGGCGCGCGTTTATCGCTGCTGGTCGGTTGTCTGGTCGTCGTACTTTCGCTGATCCTCGGCGTGGTGTTCGGTCTGTTTGCCGGTTACTACGGCGGTGTGGTTGACGCCATCATCATGCGTGTGGTCGATATCATGCTGGCCCTGCCAAGCCTGTTGCTGGCGCTGGTACTGGTGGCGATTTTCGGCCCGTCGATTGTCAATGCCTCGCTGGCACTGACATTTGTTGCCTTGCCGCACTATGTGCGTTTAACCCGCGCTGCGGTGCTGGTGGAAGTGAACCGCGACTATGTGACCGCGTCGCGCGTCGCCGGTGCCGGTTCTGCCCGTCAGATGTTCATCAACATTTTACCTAACTGCTTAGCGCCGCTGATTGTTCAGGCATCGCTTGGCTTCTCCAACGCCATCCTCGATATGGCAGCGTTGGGCTTCCTCGGTATGGGCGCACAGCCGCCAACGCCGGAGTGGGGCACCATGCTGTCGGACGTCTTACAGTTTGCTCAAAGTGCCTGGTGGGTCGTGACCTTCCCTGGCGTGATCATTCTGCTGACGGTACTGGCATTTAACCTGATGGGTGATGGCCTGCGTGATGCCCTCGACCCTAAACTTAAGCAGTAAGGGGTTGGAGATGGAAACAACATTAACGAATGGTGTTCAGGTCGGCAAAACGTTGCTGACTGTGGATAAACTCTCCGTTCACTTTGGTGACGAAGGCACGCCGTTCCGCGCCGTAGACCGTATCAGTTACAGCGTGAAACAGGGCGAAGTGGTCGGGATTGTCGGCGAGTCCGGCTCCGGTAAATCAGTCAGTTCACTGGCGCTGATGGGATTGATCGACTTCCCCGGCAAAGTGATGGCGGAGAAACTGGAATTCGGTGGCCGCAACCTGCAGGGCATCAGCGAAAAAGAGCGCCGCCAGATTGTCGGTGCCGAAGTCGCGATGATTTTCCAGGATCCGATGACCAGCCTGAACCCGTGTTACACCGTGGGTTTCCAGATTATGGAAGCCATCAAGGTGCATCAGGGGGGTAACAAAAAGACCCGTCGTCAGCGCACCATCGACTTGCTGAATCTGGTCGGCATTCCTGATCCGGCTTCGCGTCTCGATGTCTATCCGCACCAGCTTTCCGGCGGGATGAGTCAGCGCGTGATGATCGCGATGGCGATCGCCTGTCGCCCGAAATTGCTGATTGCCGATGAGCCGACCACTGCGCTCGACGTGACCATTCAGGCGCAGATCATCGAGCTGCTGCTTGAGCTGCAACAGAAAGAAAACATGGCGCTGATGCTGATCACCCATGACCTGGCACTGGTGGCGGAAGCCGCGCATCACATCATTGTGATGTACGCCGGTCAGGTGGTGGAATCGGCTAAAGCGACGGAAATCTTCCGTGCACCGCGACATCCGTATACTCAGGCGCTTCTGCGCTCGCTGCCGGAATTCGCCGCTGACAAAGCCCGTTTACAGTCATTGCCGGGCGTGGTGCCGGGCAAATATGACCGTCCAAACGGCTGTCTGCTCAATCCGCGCTGCCCGTATGCAACTGACCGTTGCCGTAAAGAAGAACCTGCGCTGCGTGACCTCGCAGACGGGCGTCAGTCGAAGTGCCATTATCCGCTGGATGATGCCGGGAGACCTACTTATGAGTCCTGATAACACCCAATCTCAGCCGCTGTTGCACGCGATTGACCTGAAAAAACATTACCCTGTTAAGAAGGGCATCTTCGGCCAGGAACGCACGGTGAAAGCGCTCGACGGCGTGTCGTTTACGCTCGAACGCGGCAAAACGCTGGCGGTGGTAGGGGAATCCGGTTGTGGTAAATCCACGCTGGGCCGTCTGCTGACCATGATTGAAGTGCCGACCGGCGGTGAGTTGTATTACCGCGGGCAGGATTTGCTGAAACCTGACGCGACCGCTGAAAAGCTGCGCCGTCAGAAGATCCAAATCGTGTTCCAGAATCCTTACGGATCGCTGAACCCGCGTAAGAAAGTCGGTCAGATCCTCGAAGAACCGTTGCTGATCAACACTAAACTGACCCGCGAAGAACGTCGCGAAAAGGCCCTGGCGATGATGGCGAAAGTTGGCCTGAAAACCGAGCACTACGACCGCTATCCGCACATGTTCTCCGGCGGTCAGCGTCAGCGTATTGCAATCGCCCGTGGTCTGATGCTGGATCCGGACGTGGTGATCGCCGATGAACCGGTTTCTGCGCTCGACGTTTCCGTGCGTGCGCAGGTACTGAACCTGATGATGGATTTGCAGCAGGATTTAGGGCTGTCATACGTCTTCATCTCGCATGATTTATCCGTGGTGGAACATATCGCTGATGAAGTGATGGTGATGTATCTCGGTCGTTGCGTGGAGAAGGGCTCGAAAGAGGCCGTCTTCAGCAATCCGCGTCATCCGTACACGCAGGCATTGCTGTCCGCGACGCCGCGTCTGAACCCGGACGAACGCCGTGAACGCATCAAGCTGACCGGCGAGCTGCCAAGCCCGCTGAATCCGCCAGCCGGTTGCGCCTTTAACGCCCGTTGCCGCCGTGCGTTCGGCACCTGCAAACAGTTCCAGCCGCAGCTGAAACAGTACGGCGACCAGCTCGTCGCCTGCTTCGCCGTTGACCAGGATGAAACCGGCACCACGCAGACCGTTGCCGTAAATCAGTAATATTGCTGATATGAAAAAGCCCGCGAAAAGCGGGCTTTTTTGTGGGTAATTTTCAGACACATTGGCAGATGAGATATTGATATGATGCCGGAATCCCCAAAAATAACAGGACGTTAATTATGGCATCTGTACCCTTATCTGGACCTGGCTCTCAGGTTGTTCAAAACAATATGAGAGAAGCCCGGCAGCATGGAACATCGAGAAACATGGCGACCGCCAGCACCTATTATTGGTTTTATCAGAAAGTGAGGAATCACGGTCCCTGGGATTATAAAGCCTATGATCCTTACTGGGCGGCCTTCGGCAATTTTAACTTTGGTGCGGCAGGAACGGCAGCAGGTATTCCGGCGACAACACTTCTTATGGGGGCTGGGTTTGCACAAGAACGTGCAGGAACATCGAAACCTGAATGGGGAAAATGGACTCAAAAGCCACCTTACGGAGATGACCCGACAGATCAACATAACATAAGAGAAGGGATCGATTATGCCATTCAAAATGGTTATTAGATGGCTACATCGTTTTGTCACTCTCGCCCTATTTCTGCTGGTGATGGGGTTCTGGTGGCTTAATCAGAGCGGGGATAATCCAGCCGGAGATAAACTGCTTCGCACACAAAAAATTAACGATCATATGTGGTTATATCTGACTGAAAGCCAAAGCGGGGGAGCGACGGTTCCTTTCCACTACCGGTATTATCTGGCTGGCGACCTGAAAGGCAGTAACAGTGAAATCGTTAAAAATCTGGCAGAGAGTTTTCCGTTTATCTCAGGGAGTGGAACAATTGCCGGTATCACTACCAGTGCAGATAACCGGGTGATGGTGACTTATAGCGGAAATGTTTTTTCTTTGAGTAATACCGCCAGCTACAAGTATGACGGGCAGAACTATACGACTCATTTTAGCTATCAGATTAATTAAAGGTCTACACATAATAAAAAAGGCCAGTCAGCATCCCCTGACTGGCCTTTTTATTCCAGAGTATGCTTATCCTTTATGACTCGCCCACCAGCTCAGCAGTTGCAGGGTGGAAGAGTAGTAATCGTCTTTCGGTGCCAGATTAGGGCTGATGGCTCCCGCGTTGGCCATGGTGAAATCGCGAATGGCTAACAGGCCCGGCGACATGTTGTAGGCCGCCCTGGTGCCGGTCATCACGTCAATCCACGCCGGTGTCGCGTCACGTGGGGATTTCTGCCACCACAGAATGAACGGCGCCATCTGCGGGCTGCCGGGATGTGCCCAGCCGAGATACAGCGGGATACGCACGGCATCGTAACTGAAACGCGTCGGCCAGCGGCTGGCCGGTTTCAGGGTGCCATCGGCCTGCATATCGACCCAGTCGGTTGGCAGACGGAATTCCCCAAACGCCATTTTACTGAGCATCGCGGTGCCGCTTTGATCCAAATCTTTCCAGACTTTCAAATGGCTGTGAGCGTAAAACGCCTGCCAGGCCGGGAAGATGAAATAGGACGGATTGACCGTCACGTTGCTGGTCTGATTGAAACCCTTCACGCCCGGCAGCATCACTTTGTACCCGGCGTAATCAATCACATTGTATTTAATCAGGGCCGCCTGCAATTTTTCGGAGGCTTTGGTGTAACGGCTGTCGTTCCACTTATCGCCCGCCAGCAGCAGCGCCCAAGCCATCAGCGTATCGCCATCAGAGGCGTTGTTAGTATCCGCCACATGCGGAGTGCTGTTCGGATCGTAACGCCATGAATAGAGGCCGATATCTTTGCGGTAAAGCGTGGTGTTTGCCCACTGCCAGAGTTTGTCGAAAGTCGCCTGATCGTCATTGAAGACCGCCAGCAGCATGCTGAAACCCTGACCTTCGGTGTGGCTGACGTTTTTATTGGCAGTATCGATGATGCGTCCGTCCGGCATCAGAAAGCGGCTTTTATACGCTGACCATCCTGAATCCTGAGCCATTACCGTGGAACTGAAAAATGCGAAAACAAGGCCGAACCACAGCACCAGACTGTAGCGTCGAAATAACAACATAGGGATCCCTTACAAACCATTTTGATAACGGAAAATGAACGCGCCTTCCGGTGTGCTTTCCTGCCAGCGCAGCGGAACATAAGGCTGCCCACCCTGTGACAATAACCATTCAGCGTACAGTCCTTCAAACAGCGAGATCAGCGCGATGCGCCACAGCTCATCATCCTGCCCTTGCGGCGAAACCGGCCACGCAATATGGACCAGCGCGAGCTGTTGCTGAGTGGCTTCCAGTTTCACCACCCCCCAGTCAAAACGGCTGAGAATGTGATTGATATTGTCTTCCAGCTCGCCGAGGGTCGACGAAGCGGGCAGCTGATGCTGGCGCGCCAGATTATTGCCCATCAGCGTGAGAAAACGCCGCCCATCTTCATCATCAGCGGAGGCCAGAATACCTGAAAATAGCACCTGCACCAGGCTTTGCCAGCCCGGTGTGGTATGACGCTGGCGGTAATATTCCTGCGCGACCTGAGTATAGTTATGTTCTTGCATGGTTTTATTTCACCGCGATTAATTTTGACCCATCAGGTAACGGAAGTAGACCTGCGCTGTGCTTTCGTTGTAGTCGCCGAAAGTATCGTAGCCAACCTGTCCGCCAATCTGCATGCTTTTGTTCAGATGATAATTGCCGCCCACGCCCGCGTTCCAGCCGATGCCGTTCTGCGTTTTACCGCCATAATAGGCTTCGGTGCCGTAACCTTCTGCCACCAGATCTTCCAGCTGTTTCTGTAGTTCCGGATTATTCGGGAAGTAAGCGCTCTTATCCTGAGAGTAAGACTGATAACCCACAGCACCGGACAGTTTCAGATCCCAGTCGTCATACTTCTGGGTGTATTCCACCGGGAAGGAGACGCTGACATAGTTTTGCGGGCTGAAGTAACCGCCCTGACCATAGGAGTAGTAGCTGAGGTTTTTGTCGAAGTTCATGTAACCGACGTTGATACCGGTCTTCAGCTCACGATCGTCATAACGGTAAGGGCGGACATAAAGACCGGCATTGGCATTCACCGACTGGTTGCTCTTCACGTTATTACCCAGATAACTGTAATAACCGCCTTCAGCATAGAAACCGGCATCGCCATCATCGTAGGAAAGATTAATGCTGCCGCCGTTTTTGGTGACCTGGCCCCACTCCTTGCCGCTGTAATTATCTTTGGTCCCGACGTAAGACAGAATACTGTCGGTGACGGCACGACGTTCAGCAGTCACGCGCAGGGTGGTGAAGTCCGTCAGTTTCGGTGCCCATTGCACACCCCCGACCAGCGAGTTCAGATCCTGCCCGAGCGGTGTACTGCCGATATCGGCTTTGTAGCTGTCACCGGTCAGTGCGGCGTTCACTTCCACGCCGGTTGCGCTTTGATTCCCTGCAGATGGCGCAGCATACGTCGTCGGATCGGTACCCGTAATGGTGTTGTAGGCCACACACTGATCGGACGTTGCGTTGGCGGAGGTACAATTGGTGCTGGAATTCGCCGAGGCGGCCGCCTGCAATTTGGCAAAAGTGCTGTAGTTGGCGATATCCAGACCGGCTGCGGCCGCTGCGGCCGCCACATCTTTCTGCGCTGACTGTGCTGCGGCCAGAGCGCCCTGGCCGAAGCGGGCGTTAGCCGTGCCGGACGGGCTGCCTGCGCTCAGGGAAACCGGTGTGACGCCAATGCTCAGACGTGAGGTATCAAACGGCACGAAGGCAAAGGTCATCGGCGCTTTGGCTTCGGTCAGCTGGCTGAGACCGCTTTCGCCGTCACGGCCACGAATCGACATATCGCCCTGCGCCCAGGTCGCGGTTTTGCCCTGCAAGTCGTCGAGCATGTCGTCGATCTGTTTTTCTGTTGCATTACGTTGCGCCACTGCTGTCGGTTGTGCGGTGGCTGCCGGAATATTGCCCGGCGTGGAAACCTGATCAGACACCTGCCACGGCAACACGGTGCCGTAAGAGGATTGCGTCGCCGGACGTGAAGCCGAAGTACGCGTTGAGCGGTTGATGAACGGATTGTCGCTTATCTGCAATCCGGCGACCTGCGCCGAACTGTCCGCGCCTTCCAGCCCGATCATCTTACCCTTCGCGGAACGCAGCAATGCCAGTGCCTGCTGATGATCGCCCTGTGCTTCGGCAACGCGCGCTTCTAACAGCAGACGGTCTGGTGTACGTGGCCCGGTCAGGCCTTCCATCAGGGTTTTCGCCCGCTGGTTATCGCCTTCGCCCAGCGCCACGTTAATCGCACCCACGCGGGCATCCTGCGTCGGCGTGTCGTTGCTCATCAGGTAGTTATAGACCTGACCGGCCTGTTTATTGAGTTTGCCGGACTGATACAGGCGCGCCATCGCCAGCATCAGGTCGCGGTTTTGCGGATCAGCCTGCAGCGCGACGACCAGTTTGTCGTAGGCCGCTGCGTACTGACCTTGCTCGCGCAGCTGGTCAGCCTGATTGATCACAAAACCGTTACGCAGATTCGCCAGCGCGGTCGGTGACGTGCCGGACTGAATTTGCGGATTTTGCAGGAAAGCTTGCGCCTCATTGCTCAGACCTGCCTGATTGAGCACGGTAACCTGATCGGCATAATCACCGGCATTGCCGTTAACGCCCTGACGCATATTCTGGCGCACCAGCTGCACCGCCAGCGGAAGCTGACCCGCCGCCGCCAGGTTTTTCGCCAGTGAACCGACATCTGCCGGTGCGGTTGGCGGATTCTGTGCCAGCGCGCGCAAGGTATTAGACGCGGCGGCAGTGTTGCCCTGTTGCAAATAATTTTCCGCATCGGCCATTTGCGCATTGAAGTTGGCGCGCTGCGCCAGTTCACGCATACCCTGATTCTGACTACTGCGCGGAATGCGCGAGAGCAGGGCGTTGGCGGTGGACCAGTTTTTGGTTTCGGAAGCAAAAAGCGCCGCTGCGTACAAATCAGCGGAAGACGCCCCCGGACGCGAAGACGGCGCCATAATGGCCTGCGCCTGCGCGGTCTGGCCTTGCGATTGCAGGATGCGCGCCATGTCCAGTTTCACCCAGACATTCGACGGCTGACGTTCCTGCGCCTGTTGCAGAATATTCAGTGCGCGTTGCGGATCGTTGTTCGCCACCGCCTGTGCGGCCTGACGACGCATTGGCTCAATGACATCTGCCACGGTCGGCGGGTTCATTTTGGCCTGCAATCCGGCTGGCAGAGTTTTCAGCACCTGATTCGCTTCGGCGGTTTTGTTTTGCTGACGCAGCACGTAATACAATCCGGCGCGGGCATCGGCGTTATCGCCCAGTGCGCTGTATTGCTGCTCCGCCCCGGCCAGATCACCTTTGCGGCGAAGAATATCCGCACGCAGCAAGCTGGCAGACTGGCCTTTTTCACCACTGACCTGCGTAAGCGGCGTGATCGCCGCCAGCGCCGCGTCATAACTGCCTGAACCGGCAGCGTCTTTGGCTTTGGCTAACTGTGCGTAAAACGCCGAATCCTGCGCCTGATTGCTCAGTTGCGCACTGTTCGGACCGCCCTGCGCCGCGGCTTTGCTCAGATATTGCGAAGCCAGCTCAAAGTTACCGCTGCGTTGGGCGATATACCCCAGACCGGCCAGTGCATCGGCATCGTTCGGGTTATCAGCCAGCACCGTGTCAAACCTGGATTTTGCGCTGGTGACGTCGCCGCTGTTCAGCGCGGTAAAGCCCTGACCTTTCGCTGCGCCGCCAATATTTTTCTGGAAATAGGCCATCACGCCGGTGTCATTTGGATGACGCGCCTGATAACCCTGATACAAATCACGGTCACCTTCCTGCGGTGCCATCCATAAGAGCGCCTGACGTAACGAGCGGTCCGCTTCGGTGCTGGAACCGGCCATGGTGCTCAGCAGTTTAATGCCGTCGCGACGGGTGGATTCCTGATAAGTCAGCACTTTACCCAGGCCGAGACGCGCCTGGGTGTCGTCCGGGCGGGAGGCGATGCGCTGTTGTAATCCGGCAATGGCCTGCGGCTGGAGCGATTTATCGCCCGCCATCGTCAGATAATATTCGGTCGCCAGACTGTCGAGCGGCTGGTTGCCGTTAAAAATGGTGCGGTACGCCGACAGCGCACCGCTGACGTTTCCTTGCGCCGCCATCTGACGGGCAGAAGCCAGCTGCGCCGGAGGAATCGACTGCATCGCTTTGGCACTGTTGAGCGAGGCCAGACGCGGATCGTCAGGCGAGACGGCGGACAGTTTTTCCCGCCACTGATTAGCCGCAGTTTTATCACCGCTTTGCATGGAATACAGCGACATCAGGTACATCGCCTGCGCGTTGTCCGGCTCCACCAGCAGCACTTTCTGTAAGGCGTCTTTGGCCAGATCATCATGGGCGCGTTCGTGCCAGTAAGCCGCCTGATCAAACAGGGCTTTCATGGCCGGATTAGTGGTGTCCGCTGCAAATGTAGCGGCGCTAAAACTTGCGACTCCGGCGATCCCTACCAGATAAATAGCCCTGATCACCGCCAGGGACAGTTTATGTTTTTTCATTTTCCAGCTCCGGTAATCGCCAGAGGGTCGCCTGAAACACAGGCGACTTTCATTGTTATTGTTATAAAGCCGATGCTTTTCATTTCTGACCCAGACGTTTAGCCGCATGACGACGCAGAACAACGAACAGGCTCAGGCCAATCACCAGCGAAAGCAGGGTGGTAATCAGCGACAAGATCACGATATGTGTGCTGGCATACCAGACGACCATCATGTACCACGGCATTTGTCCGGTCGGGAATTGCTGGCCGACGGAGAAACTGCGGATGCCATTTTCATCGGTAATGATCGCCAGATCACCGCGCACGTTGGCGTTAATTTTTGGCAATTTCAGATCGTTATGGATTTTCAGCAACTGCTGATCGTCTGTGCCGGTCGCTACCACCACCACGTGATCATTAGACCAGCGTGAGCGGTAACTGACGAAACCGCGCCATGCGCCGGTCGAAGACAGATAACGGTCGGCATCCAGCGGCTGGCGGTACCAGTCACCCGTCAGCCAGGCCACCAGACGCTGGACTTCGGTTGGCGTTTTTACCCCCATCGCACCGGCATTCACACTGAACGGCGAGTCAGCGAGCAGTTGCTGATTGAACGGCGTATCGCCAAGCGTAGTGACAGCCAGAATATCTCGGTTAAACAACGGGTTATTCTGCTCGTCGCCCTTCAGACCGAAGGCCACCTGAACATGATTCACCGGCACACCGGTGGCTTTACCGGCGCGTGAAGCAAGGTTCAGCAGGGTGTGGATTTCATCCGCCGTCGGCGTTTGCGGCAACAGCATCAGCGTGTCGGAGAAGTCAGCCAGTTTGGAATACGGATAAGAGGCGCCGACGAAATACGACAGGTTCGGTAACTGGGCGAAGTGATAGCTTCCGCTCAGGTCGATGAAGGATTTCGGATCGATACGGCTCTTGATGTTATCGCTGGTCAGGATGCTGCATGGCGCATCTTTTTTCGGCTTGATGTCGAAATAAAATTGCAGCTGGTTATCGCCGTAAATCAGGTATGGCGCGAGCTGAATGGTATAGCGCTCCTGACGGCTGTCACCGCCAAGACGACGCCAGAGGTTCTCGATCAGTCCGACTTTATTCACCGTCAGGCTGCGCAGATAATTGCTGTTGATGGAGACATTCAGCTTTGAGCTGTCTTCATCAATCCAGTTTTCGGTCGGGAAGCGGTAATCAATGCGCACCGGAATATTATGACCATCCCACATGAACAAGTCCGGTGCAGCGCGGAATGCCACCTGGATACCGTCGTGATAAATCCCGTTGGAAATCAGTGAGTCCTGATCTTTACCCGCCAGTTCACCCAGCGTGACCGGCCGTGACGTGTCAATCCAGCGCGGCGCGTCATAAGGTTTGCTCGAGGGAATGGATTGCTGCGCAACATCCAGATGATCGACGTTATTCGGCATGCCGCTGCTGATCAGGCGATACGCCGCCTGACGCAACTCGTTGTCGTCATTGCCGAGTACCAGCAGCAGTTTGTAGACCGGATTAATCGGGTTATCAATGATCTGAATCGATGCGCCGTTACTGGCCGGTAAGGTCAGCGAACCGATTTTATCGCCCGGCTTACCGAACAGAATGCCGTTCTGATCCGGTAAATCGTTCAGAATGACCGGGAAATCGACGCTGCGATAATCGGACAACATGCCGAGATAAGAAGAAACCATCGCCGCTGCGCTGACATCGCCGGGTTTCATTGATGCGGAGAAACCCATGGTGATTTTGGATTCCTGCATCTGCAGGCCATCAAAAAACGGACGCGGGAAATTACCCAGATTGCGGCCAATATTCAGCTGCTGACCTTCCAGACCAATGCTGGTAGTCGGCAAAATCGTAACCCAGTATTTATCTGACTGATCTTTCTCGCAGGTCATGGTGTTGCTGTCATGCACGCGGAAGCTCAGGTTGTTACTGGACACCACCATCGCAGACGGGATATCCAGGTCGTAAACATCGCCGCCGTTGCTGCTCTGATTCAGCGGCAGATTACCCAGCGGCTGGCCGTTAAGCATCAGTTCAAGCGTGGTATCGCGGGCAATCAGCGCCGGTGAAATTTTCAGCGCCAGCGAAAGATGCGCGTTGGTGACCACTTCGTCCGCAGGCAGGGTGAAGAGAATGCCCGACTGTAACTGGCCGCCGCTGAGCGTCAGCCCGTTTGGCTGGCCCATCTCTGCCACGGTGATATTACTGGTGACCGGCTGAACCAGCGGGATCACCGGTGCCGGCGCTGCGGTCGGATCGGTAACCGGCGCCACAGGCGCAGACAGCGAGCTGCTGTTGTTCACCGGCGTGGTATCGGCCTGCGGCGCGTCAGCGGCAGGGGCCGGTGTGGAATCGGCCAGTGCCGCGTTGCTGACAGGCGATGTATTGTCTTCAGGCATAGGCGTGACCGGCGGCAGCCAGGACGGCGCAGCGGGCAAGCTGGTGGCAGGATCAACCGCCGGTGCCGGCGTTTCTTCTGCCTGCGTGAACGGCAGGCTGCTGAAGGTCAGCAACAGGCCGGTGGTGATTTTTCTGAGCAGGGATGCCCCCGGCACAGCAGAAAAACGGCGCTTTACGGTCGGTTCAGGGGGTCGGTTCATGCTGCTTCACTCTTGCTGGTGGCGTCAGCGGGTTTATCTTTAGCGCGGCGTTCTTTCCACGTGTTGTAGAACAATTCGAACACGCAACGGATGATGCTGAGCAGCGATTTGAACGGGTTATCCTGCGGGTATTCTTCCCCGATCCAGGCGTCCGCACGGCATAACACTACACGCACCAGTTCACGGCGTTTCGAGAGCGGCAGGTTTTCAAATTGCAGGCGAATACGTTCTTTATTGCCGCTGACCTGGCTGACCGGGAAACTTTCCGCGCCTGATGAAAGCTGGATTTCCACTTCTTCAATTTCTTCTTCGAGATACCGCACATCCGGTGTCACCAGCTGTACGCCACCCATCGACATATCAATCGTGGTCGTGCGCAGTGAAATCCCGTTGGCGTAATGAATAATCGCCGGGATCGCCACATCAATACGGATGGTTTTTCGCACCTGACGCGTTTCTTTCGCCACTGCAATTGCCGCCAGCAGGATCAGCACGCTGAAACTGCCCCATGCTACGTTCAGGGCGATAACGCTGGGATCAATGGCAAAGTAATTGTGGAAGATGGCGCGCACCACGCCGTAACCGATACCGATAAACATCAGGATCGCGACAATCAGATGCGGCTTCACAATGTTGAAGTCAAAGAAGCCGACATCAAGTAAACCGCCTTTGTCCGTCACGTTGAACTTGCCGCGTTTTGGCGCTAACAGGGTCACAATCGTTGGCAGGATCAGGTGGAATGCCATGACGGTTTCATAAATTTCACCCCAGAAGGTGTAACGGAAACGGCCATTCATGCGGGAGTTGATATACAGCGACATCACCAGGTGCGGCAGCGCGTAAGCAAAAATCAGGCTGGCGGACGAGGAAATGATATTCAGGTTAAACAGCAGGAACGCCAGCGGAGCGGTCAGAAAGACCACGCGCGGCAGACCAAACTGGAAGTGCAGCATGGCGTTCAGGTAGCACAGACGTTGCTGCCATTTCAGACCACGGCCAAATAACGGATTATCGACGCGGAAAATCTGCGTCATGCCGCGCGCCCAGCGTGTACGCTGAATGACGTGCAGGCCGAGACGCTCAGTCGCCAGACCGGCCGCCAGCGGAATATCCAGAAACGCGGTATTCCAGCCACGACGCTGCATTTTCAGCGCGGAGTGGGCATCTTCTGTGACAGTTTCAACGGCAAAGCCGCCGACTTCCTCCAGCGCCACGCGGCGGATAACCGCACAGGAGCCGCAGAAGAACGTCGCGTTCCAGTTGTCATTACCCTGCTGAACCGGGCCGTAGAACAGGGCGCCTTCGTTGGGCATGGTGCGACCTGCGGACAGGTTGCGTTCGAACGGATCGGGCGAGTAGAAGTAGTGAGGCGTCTGAATCAGCGCCAGACGCGGGTCTTTCAGGAAGCTGCCGACGGTGGCCTGTAAAAACGCGCGGGTTGCCACGTGGTCGCAGTCGAACACGCAAATCAGCTCGCCTTTGGTGAGTTTCATCGCATGATTCAGGTTCCCGGCTTTGGCATGGGAGTTATCATTACGGGTGATATATCCCACGCCGGCATCCGCTGAGAACACCGCAAATTCGTCGCGCTTGCCGTCATCCAGCACGTAAATTTTGATTTTATCTTTCGGATAATCGATGCACTGCGCCGCCAGAACGGTATCGCGAACCACGTCGAGGCTTTCGTTATAGGAAGGGATATACACGTCGACGGTTGGCCACAGCGAAGTGTCATCCGGCAAAGGTTCGATGGTACGTTTTAATGGCCAGGTGGTTTGCAGGTAACCCAGCAATAAAATCAGCCAGACATACAGTTCGGCGAGGAATAAACCGATCCCTAAAATCGCTTCAATCGTAGAATTAAAATGCAGTGTTTCCGTAGCTCGCCAGTAAATATAACGCGTCGACATTATGATGGACATGATGACCATGACCACACTAATGCGGCGGCTTTTACTGATGCCGAGCAGGAATAATAGCCCGATGCTGATCAGGCCAAAAATGTACTGCTTCTGGCTGTCCATCGGGGTGATGATGATAACTGCTGCCACCGGCAGCAGCAGAAGCACAAGCAGGGAAAACAGGAATTTATTCATCGCTTTGGGGTCGCTGTTAACAGTGATAGTTAATAACTGCCAGATTTAGGCGCGGCGTGTAATTCACCATCACCAACTTTAATCCCTAAAATAGCGGCGACTTTTTTGCTGATCAGTTCAATATCGAATGCGGACGCGGATACCGGACTAAAATCAATAATAGAGCGCTGCGAGGCATTCGCCTCTGGCACGCATTCATCCCTGTGGATTGTGCCTAATAATCTTTCATTTAAACGCTGTTCGAAAAATTGTGTGACATCGCGGCTTAATGTCCGGCGGGTGTCACTTTGGTTGACGACGTAATATTCACCCTTCTTATTATTAAGCGGGGTGCCAATTAATTTATTCTTTTCCATTAACGGCAATAAAGATAATGACGCGGTATCGGCAAGCATGACCACAATATGTAAATCCGCAATAGCCTGAACCGCTTTTAATGCCGGACTTGGACCCGGAGGGAAATCAGCAATAATAATTAAACCCGGATAATTTAGGACGGTATTTAATCCGCGCTGTAAAAAATGCGGATCGGTGGCCAGCTGGTGCTCAAATTCAAGACGCTGGTCTTCGTTGACTTCGCCATAAGGTAATACAAACGTATTTGAACCCGCCTTGAGAATAAACTGGCTCCAGTCGGATTCGTTACCCGAACCTGCCACAAAGCCGCGGGTATCGGAAATAGGCACACCGAAATGAAGGCGAAGGGCGTTCTGTACATCAAAATCAATAACCAGCACTTTGCTGCCACTGCGGGCGAGCGAATAGGCCAGGTTGGAGGCCACCGTGGTTTTTCCTACCCCACCTTTCGGTGAACAAACGCAAACTAACGGCATGAGGCAATCATCTCTAACAAGGGTTGAAGCGGGGTGTCGCGATGTAAATAAGCGCTGGCAGGCTGCGGAGCCCGCTGCTTAAACATCTGTTTAAAGCGCTGGTTAGCATCAGCAGACGCCGGGGACGCGGACGCCACTGGCGCTGTGCTGCGCACAGGTGCAGGGCTGTAAGCGGGCGCTGAATGTTGTACCGGCGGCTGGTGATAAACCGTTGCGGCGGGTTGTTGTACTGGCTGTTGCACCTGAACCGGCGCGGGTTGAACCGGATTAGGTGCAGGTTGTTTTGGCGCTTCAGGCATGGCTTTACGCAGCGAATCAAGTAAACCCGACCCGCTGTCAGGAATAACAGACTGTGCGTGCAATGTCGGTGCCGGGTGAACAGGCTGATGCTGTGCGGGCTGAACCGGTGCTGGCGCGGGTGCAGCAGCAGGAGGCAGCGTTTCGCGCAGCGCATCCAGCAAGCCAAATCCGGCAGCCGGAGGAGCCACTTCAGAAGACATTGGCGCGTGTGCCACGGAGGGTTGCGTTATCTGGCGGTTATCCTGGTGTTCATTCACAGGCCGGGCAGCAGATAGGGAAAATTCATCCGCAGAAATAGACTGAGGGGTGGGTTGCGTCGAACGGCCATTATCGAGAGGACCGGCAGGATCTTCGCTGGCGGAAACTTGTTTAATCAACGTCCACTGATTCATTGAACCGGTAATGGATTCACCCGTTGATTTTTCATTAAGCTCTTTATAATCAAGCTTTTCCAACTTCGTCTTATCCATAAAACGTTTAATATCGTCATATTTATTCATAAATCCCGCCCGGTAGGATTATATATATCGGTGTTTTCTGGACGTCAAAACGACCCTGAATGGCCGTTAACAAAGAGTGTGAAAAGTTTAATTTTTTTAAAGTTTTTAGTGGGAATGAGACTCGTCTTAATATATCAGTTCTTTTACAGGATAGAGCAGTTTTTACAAAAAATAGGAATTTCCCGCATAAAAACGAGGGTGATGTAACTGGCTGTCGCAAAAAGGTTTTTGATGTTATTTTACTGCTTGTTTGTCTTAAGGTAGCTGAAAAGTTTGTCTTTATTGTGATGTAGAGCGCATAAACTTCATCAGTGGTGCTGAACCTGGTATGTTCTGGCTGTGGTGATATCCGGTTATGCTTCGTAATGTATGTTTTTCGTAAGTTAATTATCTTAACGGATAGTTAGTTTAGAAGTATTTTGGCAAACATGTTGTTTTTTATAGCCAAAATATTGACTCAGACCTCTTAAAAACGCGTTATAAGGTATACTGCGCAGAAGTACCGTTCCTGTTAAGGTGAGCGGGTCAAAACGTGTCTGCGATTAATGGAGAATAAAGTTGCGGGTCAGGCGTTCATTAACGATCAAACAGATGGCGGCGGTTTCAGGCATCGCTGCATTCACTATCTGTATCTTTATCGTCATCCAGCTGTTTCACTTTGTACAGCAGCGGAGGGACGATTACGCCCAGCAACTTGAAAATATTGCACATTCTGTCCGTGAACCTCTTTCACAGGCGGTACTGGATGTCGATCTGGCAGAAACGCAGGACATCCTTAACACGCTGCAACCGGTGGGTATTCTGAGCCGCGCCGATGTGGTGATGCCAAACCAAATCGCAGCGCTGCATACGCATTTCCCGCCTGGCCGCCCGGTACCGCAATGGGTTATCCGCGGTTTTAATTTACCGGTGACAATTTCAGTTCCTCTCTATTCTGCTGCTGCCAGCCCGACATCGCCTAAGCCGCTGGCCTTTCTGGTGCTTCAGGCAGATTCCTACCGTATGTATCAGTTCATCGTCAGTGCGCTGTCGACCATGCTGACCACTTATCTTCTGCTGGCGTTGATCCTGACAATTTCCGTGAGCTGGATTGTCAATCGCCTGATCGTTAAACCGTTGCGTACGATTGCCAGTGAACTGGAATCCCTGCCCGAAAGTGAGGTGCCTTCTCACCAGCTGACGCTGCCGCAACGCCATGAAGACGATGAAATCGGCATGCTGGTGCGCAGCTATAACCGCAACCAGCAACAACGGGAAAAGTTATCGCAACACAGTGATGACCTGTCACCGCCCGCCGAAAGCAGTCTGAATAATGAAGAACAATTTCTGCAGCACCTGCAACAGCGGCTCAGTTCGACGGAGCCCGTGAAAGGTTTCCACCTGCTGCTGATCGGCATCGAAAGCCTGCGTGATGACGGCCATGTCGATTGCCCGCTGATAGCTTCCATTATGGATGTGCTGCCGGAACACTGTCTGATGGCGCGTCTGAGTTACAACGAATTTGCCCTGCTGGCCGGAGACATTGCGCGTCCCTTTATCGCGATGCGCCTGGCGCGACAAATCATGGAGCGCATCAATGCGCCACAGGAAAGTGATGCCGGCAATATGTCGCTGCACCCGACGGGCAGTATCGGTATCGTCCAGCATACGGGTGAATTCCCGGTGACGGCGCAGCAGATGATGTCTAAGGCGCGTGCCGCCAGACTGTCCGCTTATCAGCAGGGTAAGAATCAGATTCTGTTCTTTGAGCCTGAGCTGACCGAAAAGATTCAGAAACGTTTATTGCAGGAAAACGAAATTCTGCACGCCATGGAGCAAAGCGATTTCACGCTGTTTATCCAGCCGCAAATGAATATGAAAACCGGCGCAGTGGTCGGTGCGGAAGCCTTGCTGCGGCGCAAAATGGCCGACGGCAGCTACGGGCTGGAAAGTGATTTCATCGTACTGGCAGAAGAAATCGGCGTGATGAGCCTGCTGGGTTACAAAATTCTTGAGCTCGGTTGCCAGATCCTGGCGGACTGGCAGCAGCGCGGCATCACATTGCCCTTGTCCGTCAACCTTTCCGGCGTTCAGGTGCAGCAGCGCAATTTCCTGCCGGAACTGCGCAGCCTGCTGAGCCGTTACAAAATCAATCCGGGACAACTGGTTCTGGAAATTACAGAAACGGCGCGGATTGAAGACCTGGATCGCGCTCTTGTGCTGTTGACTGAATTACGTGCAGCAGGCGTATCGATTGAACTGGATGATTTCGGCCTGGGTTATTCCGGTCTTGAGTATCTCAACCGCCTGCGTTCTCTGCCGATTGATGTCATCAAAATCGACCGCAGTTTTGTCAGCGTTTTGCCTGAAGACGAAGTCATGGTGAACATTGTGGCGTCCATTGGGCGTGCAATGAATATCCAGCTGGTCGCCGAAGGGGTCGAAACCGAGGAGCAGCGTTTGTGGCTGCTGAACGAAAATATTCATCTCGGGCAGGGATATTTATTCTCCCCACCGCTTTCCAAAAAAGAATTTGAACGCAAATTCTGTCAGCCTTCCTGAATGCTCTGAATGGCAGGAAACCCCCTCCTGCCGGCTCCGTTTCTGACTCTCTTTGATTTCTTTACTTACTTAAAGCCGGGCTGAATGGTTTCCGCTCTGGTTTTTCATGAGTCGTCATTGCGCAGAGAAACGAAATATTTCCATCATGTTGTGTTGATGTTACTTCAATGCACTCGCCTCATTATCTTTGACCTTAAAAAACCAAGGGCGATGCACTCACTTCAGGATGGTTATTCATGAAAAAATCACTCTTCAAGAGTCTGTATTTTCAGGTTCTTTTAGCAATTACTGTGGGCGTGCTGCTGGGGCATTTCTATCCGGAAATCGGCGCGCAAATGAAACCGTTAGGTGATGGTTTTGTTAAGTTAATCAAAATGATTATCGCACCGGTTATCTTCTGTACCGTCGTCACCGGCATCGCAGGCATGGAAAGCATGAAAGCGGTGGGGCGCACAGGGGCCATCGCGCTGCTCTATTTTGAAATTGTGAGTACCCTGGCACTGATCATCGGACTGGTGATCGTCAACATCGTGCAACCGGGTGCAGGGATGAACGTCGATCCGGCAGCGCTGGATGCCAAAGCCGTCGCGGTGTACGCCGAACAGGCACAAAGTCAGGGCATCATTCCTTTCCTGCTCGATGTGATCCCATCCAGCGTGATTGGTGCGTTCGCCAGCGGTAACATTCTGCAGGTGCTGCTGTTTGCGGTGCTGTTTGGTTTTGCGCTGCATCGCATGGGGCACAAAGGCCAGCTGATTTTCAACGTGATTGAAAGCTTCTCTCAGGTCATTTTCGGCATCATCAATATGATTATGCGCCTGGCGCCTTTGGGTGCCTTCGGGGCGATGGCGTTCACTATCGGAAAATACGGCGTCGGTTCTCTGGTCCAGCTCGGCCAGCTGATCCTGTGCTTCTACCTGACCTGTATTCTGTTCGTGGTGGTGGTGCTCGGGCTTATTGCGCGCTTCACCGGTTTCAGCATCTTCAAGTTTGTGAATTACATTAAAGAAGAATTGCTGATCGTTCTCGGAACCTCGTCTTCGGAATCCGCACTCCCGCGTATGCTGGATAAAATGGAGCGTCTGGGCTGTAAAAAATCCGTGGTCGGCCTGGTTATCCCGACGGGTTATTCCTTCAATCTGGACGGCACCTCGATTTATCTGACGATGGCGGCGGTCTTTATCGCTCAGGCCACCAATACCCACATGGATATCTGGCATCAGATCACCCTGATTGTGGTGCTGCTGTTGTCTTCTAAAGGCGCGGCGGGTGTGACCGGCAGTGGCTTCATCGTGCTGGCGGCCACATTGTCGGCGGTAGGGCACTTGCCGGTGGCAGGGCTGGCGCTGATTCTGGGCATCGACCGCTTTATGTCTGAAGCGCGTGCGCTCACCAATCTGGTGGGTAACGGCGTGGCGACTATCGTGGTGGCAAAATGGTGTGATCAGCTCGATGAAGGGCAATTAAAAGCGACACTGAATGGCCAGAAAGGTCTGACAGAGGCCGAGAAGTCCGCTTCAGGTTTGTGAATAATGGCCTGACCATGGATGAAAGCGTCAAACGATCCTAAAAACGCATTTATTTAGCCTCAAATCCCCTAATATCCACCGGTTGCTTGATGTAACCGGTGGATTATCTTCATAATATGTCCCCAGAACGCTACTTCCGGCTATTATTCCCAGAATATTTTTGACGACTGCGCGACTTTGCAGGAAAAGCGCGGTCTAACGAAGGACTCAATTTTTCGTCCTTAAACTTACGCATTCAGTTCCTGTGGGCGAGTCAACTGACACCGGCAGGACAGCAAATTTAAAATTAGATTGTCATTACGTAGGGGTTCACATGCAGGGCACCAAAATCCGTTTACTCATTGGTGGATTGTTGCTGGCAGCAGCCGCAAGTCATGTGCAAGCTGAAGCATTACAGCCTGATCCTGCCTGGCAGCAGGGGAAGCTGGACAATGGATTTACCTGGCAGTTGCTGACTACGCCGCAGCGCCCGAGCGATCGTATCGAATTACGCCTGGTGGTTCGCACCGGCTCGCTGGCAGAATCTGCTCAGCAATCGGGCTATGCCCATTTCCTTCCGCGTCTGGCACTGATGCACAGCGAAGGATTCAGCACGTCTCAGTTACAGTCTTTATGGCAGCAGGGTATCAATCCGCAGCGCCCGCTGCCGCCGGCTGTCAGTTCTTATGACTTCACAATCTATAATCTGAGCCTGCCAAATAACCGTCCTGATCTGATGAAGGATGCGCTGAACTGGCTGGCGAATACCGCCGGTAAAATTTCTGTGACACCAGCGCTGGTAAGCGCCGCGCGTCAGGAATCTCAGGATCCGGTGGGCTCATTACCTCAAAATACGCAGGATGCCTGGTGGCGTGCGCGTATGGCCGGTTCGACCCTGGTCGGGCACAGTCCGGATCAGTTGCCGACAAAACCTGTCAATATCGAAGCATTAACCCGGTTCTATCATCAGTGGTATACCCCTGATGCGATGACGCTGTTTGTGGTCGGGAATGTGGATGGTCGTGGTCTTAGCGAACAAATCAACCGGACTTTCTCTGTTCTGAAAGGCAGCCGTCAGACACCACAAACCTTGCCGACGCTCTCTGAAGTCACAACCAAATCCATGACCGTGATGGATGAAAATCTGACTCAGGATCGTCTCTCATTAATGTGGGACAACGCCTGGCAGCCGATTCAGGATTCACAGGCGCTTTCCGCGTACTGGCGCAGTGATTTAGCCCGCGAGGCGCTGTTCTGGCATTTGCAGGAAGCCCTGAAAACCGCATTCGAAAATAAGAAAGATGCCACCACACCGGGCCCGTCACTGGGCTTTGACTGTAACGTGCAGTATCAGCGCGCCCAGTGTGCTATCCGTATCGAAGCCCCACAAGCGAAGCTTGCCGAGCTGTTTAAGCGTTTATCCGAAGAGTTGCTGGTTGTGCGTGATAAGGGCATTTCACAGGCCGAGTTTGATGCGCTGATTGCACAGAAGAACGATCAGCTGAGCAAGCTTTTCGCGACCTACGCCCGGACTGATACCGATGTGCTGATGAGCCAGCGTTTGCGTTCACAGCAGAACGGCGTCGTGGATATTGCGCCGGAACAGTACCAGCAGTTGCGTCAGCAGTTCCTTACCACGCTGACGTTGCCGGTGCTGAATCAGGAGCTGAAACAACAGCTTTCCCGCGAACCTGCCATGCTGATTGCACAACCGAAAGGTGAGCCTGAATTGAATGCAGGTGAACTGCGGGCGGTGTATGACAAAGTGATGGCACCGTCGGAGGCCGCTCCGGCAGCGGATGTACCTGCAGCCGAGGTGCCGGCGGCATCGGCGGCGACGAGTGCGCAATAAGGGAGAATCCCTTATTTATTCCCGGTTGGGATGGGTGAAAGTTTCGGTTTTTTAAGTGCAGCGCTCACTTAACTCACCGCGCCGAAACCGATAAAGAGAGGAAAGTGTTTTTCCTCTCTTTAATCTCTCCTCGCTTTTTCACTCCGCGCTATCGCTCGCTGGCTATGTTTCAGCAACCGCAGTGACAGGCTGGAAATCTTGCCGCTGCGCGGTACCTTTGCTCGGGTTTCGAGCCATAGGTCTCGAACCTCTCGCGCAGCAAGCTTTCTGAAACGCCCGTACGATCTTAAATTCAAAACCAATATGCTTTTAGAAAGTTAAAAATGGCGTGATCAAAAATCCTGCTGAACGGAGCGGTTTCGGCGCAGCGAGTTAAGTGATCACTGCAATTAAGTGATCACTGCAATAAAGAAACCGAAATACCCACGGTCAATTTTGGCAGCCCCACTGCAAGTGAAAAACCGTTATCCCCGCCCCGGCATAAACGCCATCGGAATGATCGCCCCGCGATGCTGGATAACGGTGCTCGCCGTCTCATGCCCGCGCACAGCCGCTTCCACCGCACTTCCGCCGGTGAGTCTCACTGCTAAATACCCGGCGCTGAAGGAATCTCCTGCGGCGGTCGTATCGATGACTTTCTCTTTCGGCAATTTTACCGCTGGCACATCGTGCTGCTCGCCTTCGGCGCTGGACACGATGCAGCTGTCGGCTCCGCGTTTTACCACCACTTCGCTGACGCCCAGCGCGTGGGTGCGTGCGATCACTTCCTCATACGGCTTCTGACCCCACAACATATCTTCATCGTCGAGCGTCAGGAAAGCGATATCCGTGCAGGAAAGCATCGCGTTATACGCGGCCTGTGTCCGTTCTTTGCTGGCCCACAGACGCGGACGATAGTTGTTGTCGAAAATGACTTTGCCACCGCGTGAACGGCAGGCTTTCAGCAGGGTCATCAGGCGGTCACGGCTTTCATCGTTAAGGATGGCCAGGCTGATGCCGCTCAGGTAGAGATAATCGAATTCTGCCAGTTTCTGACAAATCTCTTCGGATTGCGGGCTGTCGAGCCAGTAGCGCGCGGCGGCATCATTGCGCCAGTAGTAAAAAGTGCGCTCGCCGGTGTCGTCGGTTTCAATCACATAAAGGCCAGGCAGTTTGTTTTCCAGACGCTGAGTCAGATCTGTATTCACGCCTTCCTGCTGCCACGCCTGTAACATCTCATTGCTGAAACTGTCGGTGCCGAGCGCGGTAACGTAATGCACGTTCAGCGCATCAGGGGAAACCTGGCGGGAAATATAAACAGACGTATTCAGCGTGTCGCCACCAAAACCACGGTGGAGGGCATCGCCTTTCTGAGATAATTCGATCATGCATTCGCCGATTACGGCAATGTTTTTGCGGGTCATTGTACCTGGCCTATGTCTGAAGCATTAAAACGAAAGGAAAGAAAAGACCGTCATTATTGCGCTCTAGTCTCTTCATAAGAATGCGGTCAGTCAAATAAATTAAAACGAGGTTTTATTTTTTTATGCGGCAGGCAAAAAAACGGAGTAAAAATGAAGGGAAATGTGGAAGCGCAACACTTCCACCTGAAGCATCTACTTATTTTCCTGGCGCAGTTCGGTGACAGGACGTCCACCCAGCCCCCAGTTATCGGTGTCGATCTCGTCAATAATCACTGTGGTCGTGGCCGGATTCTTACCCAGCGTATCCACCAGTAATTGCGTTACACCGGCGATCAGCGCTTTCTTCTGCTCGGCTGTCGCACCATCGCGAGTGATTTTGATATTAACGTAAGGCATTTCTCTCTCCGGATTGTGAATAAGGCGTAAACAAAATGTTTCCTCCCTGCCAATGTAAAGCGTGCAGAAAGGAACTTCCAGCCTGGTTTTCGGATTTTTTATGCGCAAATCTCGCAGAGAAATGCGGAGTGATTAAAGTTTCCGCGCGTTACGCCGATAGATAACTCTACTAATGAAAGCCAGGAAACCGGGCTACTTTGCCGCCATGAAACGTCGTGCTTCCCTGAAGTCCGGTCTGTAGACATGGATCCCATTGTAGTCACGCAACACATGTTGCCGCATGTCCCCTGATGATCTGATTCTTATTCATGACGGCAGAAAAATATGATAACTAAGATGATGTTAGGGCTGATTACGCCTTCTTTTACCGCGATTGAACGCGTAAAAGCACAGTCTTACTGGCGTCAGTGTCAGAGAGTGTACCGTTTTCAGCCCATTTATCGCACGACAGGAAAGCTGTTGGGGATTGAATTGCTGACCGGGGTTTTCCACCCGGCGAATCCGCACAAATTTATTTCTCCCGAAGAATATTTTGTTGCGATAGCCGTGGGCAAGCGTCTGCAAATCGTGCAGGAGCAACTCGACCTGTTGCAGCGCTGGCAAAGTCTGTTCATCGACCATGAATTACTGGCTTCTATCAACGTCGATGGTCAGGTGCTGGAAATGCTGCAATCTGACACGGCACTGCGTGCGCAAATCAGCGCGATGCCATACGTGCGTTTTGAACTGGTCGAAAGTGCTGAAAATGCGCTGAGTATTCCGTTGTCGCAAATTGAGCAATCTGACCGTTTATGGCTCGACGATTTCGGTCAGGGGATCGCAAACTTTTCCTCTTTCACCACCTGGCACTACGAATACATCAAAATCGCCCGCGATTTGTTTATTCTTTTGGGACAGAGTGAAGAAGGCTCGCGCCTGTTTTATACGCTGGTGACGCTGATGAACCGCTACAGCAAAGGCGTAATCATTGAAGGGGTCGAAACGGCCTCGGAATGGGCGATGGTCTGTAATTCCGATGCGCTCGCCGCTCAGGGCTATTATCTGGCGCGGCCGACGATGTTCGACAATCTTGATAACCTGCCAATACATTTCAAAGGATAATGGATCACACCTTACCCGCTGAGGCGAAGTCTCAAATTGCCCGGTGCACAAAGGGGGTGTGATTCATTGTTACTCTGTTGATTTAAATAATTTTATAGTCATCTCTCCTGCCTCGTTTTTCTTCTTTTTCACACGCCGGTTCCGGCAAAATGTGACAAATTCAACTATGGTTAAACACTGGGATTCGTTAACTGTCTGAAAGGAACAGCTTTATGACGCGCACAGGTAAAGTGATCTCCTGGGTTGTGGGCATCATTGTGATTCTGTTGATCGCTGTCGTGATTTTCATCGCGACCTTCGACTGGAACCGCCTCAAACCTACCATTAATGAAAAGGTCAGCGCTGAACTGAACCGTACTTTTGCCATTCGCGGCAATTTAGGGGTGGACTGGTCGCGTCAGAAAGATGAGGCGGGCTGGCGGGCGTGGGTTCCGTGGCCGCACATTCATGCCGAAGATATCGTGCTCGGTAACCCTGCCGACGTCCAGACCGGCGAAAAAGACGCGCAGATGGTGAAACTTGCCCGTGTGGACGCCAGTATTGCGCCGCTCGCGCTGCTGCATAAAGAAGTCCTTATTCCGCGTATCTGGCTGAAACAGCCGGATGCTTCGCTGTTACGTCTCGATAATGGCAAAAATAACTGGACGTTTAATCTCGCCAACAGCGACACCAAGGATCCGGCGCAACCGCCTTCCGCCTGGTCATTCACCCTCAATGACATCGTGTTTGACCGCGGACAAATCGATTATAAAGACGCGAAAATGAAAGCTGATTTCCGCGCTGTGATTGATCCGCTGGGCAAACCGCTGCCGTTTACCGAAGTGGTCGGCGATAAAAAAGACGCGGCAAAATCCAAAACGCCGCCGTACGTTTTTGGCTGGAAAGTTGACGGTAAATACAACGGCGAATCGCTCTCCGGCAGCGGTAAAATCGGCGGTATGCTGGCGCTGAAAGACCCGGATGCGTTGTTCCCGTTGCAGGCCGATGTACGTTCAGGCAACACGCGGGTAGCGGTGACCGGGACCTTGCAGGATGCGATGAACCTTGGCGGTCTGGATTTACGCCTGAAATTCTCCGGCCAGACGCTGTCTGATTTGTACGGTCTGACCGGTGTGCTGCTGCCGCAAACGCCGCCGTATTCTACTGACGGACATTTATCGGCGACGTTGCATGGCAAAAACGGCGCGATTTACCGTTATCAGAACTTTAACGGCGAAATTGGCGACAGCGACATCTACGGTTCCCTGACCTATCAGGCCAGCAAACCACGGCCGAAACTGACCGGCGAGGTGGTATCCAAACAACTGCGCTTTGCCGATCTGGCTCCGCTGATTGGTGCGGATTCCAACAAAGATAAAGCGAAACGTGGGGAAACCACCCGCCAGCCGGCGGATAAAGTGCTGCCGGTGGAGAAATTCGACACCAAGAGCTGGCGCGTGATGGATGCTGATGTGAAGTTCAGCGCCAAACGCATCGAGCACGGTAAATCCCTGCCGCTGAGTGATTTAAGCACTCATCTGAAGCTGAACGACGGTGAAATTCTGCTCGATCCGCTGCGTTTCGGTGTGGCGGGCGGGAACCTGAATTCAACGATCCGTCTGGAAGGGGATAAATCGCCAATGCAGGCGCGTGCTGACATTCATGCCCGTAAGCTGAAACTGAAACAGCTGCTGCCAAGCGTGCAGTCGATGGAGCGCAGTCTGGGCGACCTGAACGGTGACGCCACGCTGACCGGCACCGGCAATTCAGTCGCGGCGCTTCTGGGCACCAGCAACGGTGATATGAAAATTCTCATCAACGACGGCGTGATCAGCCGTGGTCTGATGGAACTGGCAGGCCTGAACGTGGGTAACTACGTGGTCAGTAAACTGTTTGGCGATGACGAAGTGGCCATCAACTGTGCGGCTGCCAACGTCAACGTGAGGAACGGACTGGTCACGCCACGGCTGTTTGTGTTCGATACCGAGAACGCGGTCATCAACATCACCGGTAACACGAATATGGCGACCGAGCGACTGGATTTATCGATTAACCCGGAAAGTAAGGGCGTGCGTATTCTGACATTGCGTTCACCATTGTACGTTCGCGGTACCTACAAAAATCCGGATGCCGGCGTGAAACCGGGGCCGCTGATTGCCCGTGGTGCCGCGGCTGTGGCGCTCGGCGCGGTGGTTGCTCCGGCCGCGGCATTACTTGCCCTGATTTCTCCAAGCGACAATGAAGAAAACCAGTGCGGCCCGATATTGCAGCAGATGAAAGAGAAGTAATCGTGTTGGATATACTCCTCCCCGTGCGAAGGGGAAGGAGCTAACCCTGCGCGCCTTCCGGCATCAGAATTACTGAGGCACGGGATCCAGGACCATACACTTGTGGTCCTGGATCTCCTCGGTCGAGGCATTATTGAGTTTCAGTAAATCGCGCTCGCTGGCGAGCAGCAGGAAATCGCCGCCCGGCAGAGTGACCATCGCCATTCCGAAATGCCCCATCTTTTTATCTGCTTCCGGTACACCTTCAGCCAGAAGCCGGAAAGCGCCTTTCTCATTCAGTTCTGCCTGTGTCACTTTGCGCGCCAGATAGGTGTGTCCGAGCAACTTATCCGGCAACTCCTGCCAGTTATATCCCATCTGCGCACCATCTTTACTTAGCGTGGTTTTCACCTGTGGCAGAAGGCAGGAAATATGGATATGCAGCTGGTTCTGCGAGCGGCCATATTGCGAGTTAATCGCCAGAGAGACATTGCTGTCATCAATCGGTTTACCGTATTTATCCGCCATAAAATGCCGCGCATTCCACGCCTGACTGAAAAAGTTCGGTGTTGCCGGTTCCAGTAAAGCAGGGCTTTCCATACCGGTGATCCGCGCGGTGGGCATCAGCAGATATTGCAGTGGTCCGTTCAGGTCTTTCATCACCACAAAACCTTGTTGTTCATCGACCTGCGCGCAGGGTTCAGGTTTGCCCGTGCTTTGCTGATTTGGCACGCATTTTTTACTGATGATGTTCCACAGGGCGTTGGGATTGGAGGTGTGAGGCCAGAAATACCAAAAGGCCGCGGCAATCACGATAAGCAGGATCAGAACAGGCAGGATAAATCGTCGTAAGCGCATAAGAAACCTTCGCTGAAGACACCATGCCGGGCGCATACCGGGCATGGTGTCGGGTCAGTTACAGTGACTGATGGGCGGTTTCTTTGGACAACAGCAGCGCGATCAGGGTCAGCGTTGCCATCGAGGCCAGATAAACGCCCACATAGAACAACCCGTAATGAGTTGCCAGCCAGGTGGCGATATACGGCGCGACGGACGCACCCAGTATCGAAGACACATTATAGGAGAAGGATGCGCCGGTATAGCGAACTTCTGTCGGGAAAAGTTCCGGCAGCAGTGCGCCCATCGGACCGAAAGTCAGCCCCATCACCATAAAGCCGCACAGCAGGAACACCATCACCAGCGCCTGTGAACCGGCACCCAGAATGGTCGGGAAGCACAGGGCGAAGACGATCATCAGCAGCGTAATGCAAATCATGGTTTTGCGGCGGCCAAACTTATCAGCCAGCTGACCGGCAACCGGCACCATCACGCCGAAACCGACCACGCCAATCATCAGCATCAGCAGGAATTCGTTACGCGGAATGCCCAGCCCGACCGGCTTTGCCGCCGTGCCGTAACCCAGCGAATACACGGTCATGATGTAGAACAGCGTATAGGTCGCGACCATGATGAAAGTGCCGAGCAGCGTTGCTTTTTTGTATTTGGTGAACAGCGTGCCGATGGGCACTTTTACCTGTTTACCGGCTTTGGCGATTTTGGCGAACACCGGCGTTTCGTGCAGGGAAACACGCACGTACAGGCCGACAATCACCAGAACCGCTGACAGCAGAAATGGCACGCGCCAGCCCCAGGAAATGAACTGTTCATCAGTCAGCAGCCATGACAGCAGCAGGAACATGCCGTTGGCGAAGAAGAAGCCGATCGGCGCGCCAAGCTGCGGGAAAGAACCGTACAGCGCGCGTTTCTTCGCCGGAGCATTCTCGGTGGCGAGCAGCGCCGCGCCACCCCATTCACCGCCCAGTCCCAGACCCTGACCAAAGCGCGCCAGCGCCAGCAGTAACGGTGCGAAGACGCCAATCGTCGCGTAGGTCGGCAGCAGGCCGATCACCACGGTGGACACGCCCATGGTCAGCAAAGAGGCCACAAGGGTGACTTTACGCCCGACGCGGTCGCCGAAGTGACCGAACAGCGCAGAGCCGATAGGACGTGCAATGAACGCGATAGCGAAGGTGGCGAGAGACTGCAGCGTGGCGGCAGTCGGATCACCCTGCGGGAAGAAAATGTGCGGGAAAACAATTACCGCGGCGGTGGCGTAGATGTAAAAGTCGAAGAATTCGATGGCCGTACCGATGAGCGATGCCACGATGACTTTGCCGCGGGAGTTCTGACTCACCAGGTTGGCGTCAGCTTCTAATTCTGGAGTGATAGTGGCTTGCATAAGTGTTTCTTATTTGTAATGAGTGGGAGGGATCTAATGTAAATAAATGTATATCGAAAAGGCATCTTATGCAGTGCAGGGCGGTATTTCAACGCAGCGGAAGCCCTGAAAAAGGGCGTTAAAAGCCGGATCGGGGGAAAGTTTTATCAGGGCGGGATTTCGCCAATCATAAGTTTGGCGAATGGTTAAAAGGCAGAGTAACTGACTGCAAAACCGCGAAATAAAAGTACGGCTCTCAGTCAGTTATTCTGGTTTTTAGGTCAGCGCCAAGCCTGATTTAGCATTATTCACTGCTTTATAACTTCATTGTCAGGATTAACTGCGGATATATGCATTTCATCTGGCACGATGAGGTTGTCCGGCGTGTATTCACTGTCGTTTCCGGTAGCCGTTTTCTTTGCATCTGCGGCTTTTTGCTTGTGATCCGGCATCGGCGGGTCATCTTTGTATTTTGCCGTCGCTATCCACGCAGCGACAAATAACGTCAGACGGGCGAAGAAATAGAAGAAAGCCATCAGCCCGATGACCGATCCGAACGCCGCGCCGGAAGGCGAAGTCGCCAGTTTCGGCAGCGTCATGGTCATCACGAATTTGATCACTTCAAAGCCAATCGCCGCCAGCAGTGTCCCGCGCAGCAGTGCTTTTTTACGTGGCTTGTGGCGCGGCAGCATCCAGAAAATCCACAGGAACAGCAAATAGTTGGCGGCAATCGAAATCACCAGCGTGATGCTGGTCATCACTGGGCGCAGCCAGTCGATGCCGCCAAGACCCAGTGCATCGACAATGGTTTTTTGCGCAGCCCCGGCAATCGAGGTCAGCGACAGCGTGATAATCAGCGCCAGCACCAGCCCCGTCAGAGAAATAAAGTCGCGGATGTAACGGCGGTAAATCTTTTCCTGATCCTGCGGATTACGTTCCCAGACATCACGCGATTGTGCGCGGATTGCCTCACGCAGATTCCCCATCCAGCTGATGCCGGAATACAGCGCAATCAGCAAACCGGATAATCCCACGGCGGTACGCTGCTGGATGGCGGTGTTCACCGTGCTTTTCAGCGTGTTCGCCAGATTCGGATCGCTGATGCTGTTAACGATTTTGTTGATCAGCTCCGCCAGCAGGTCGGGATTTGAGGCCAGCACAAAACCGACGGCGGCGAAGGACACCATCAGGATCGGGATCAGCGACAGAAAGGAGAAATAGGTAATGGCCGCGCCAAACTGGCTGCCAAGACGGTCATTAAAGCGCTCAGTAGCGCGCAGAAGATGGGCGACCCAGCCCCACGACTGAACGTGTTCCACCAGTCGTGAAAATCTGCCGATGTTTTTATCCACCGTGGAATTACCGGTTTTGATATTAATCAGCGGCTCGGGTTTTTCCTGTGTATCAGGTTCTTGTTTAGAAATGATGGGCATTGATCCATGTTGTCCTTAAAAGTGCATCCGGCTTTAAGTATAGACGCCTGAGCCGCGGCGACTAAGTCGCGACGGTTTAAGCGGTCAGGCAATGAACGTTTGAGTGATGTCGGTCAGCCAGTCCATAAACACTTTCACCCGGCGTGAAAGGTTCAGACGGTGCGGATAAACCAGCGTCACCGGCATTGGCGGCGCGCGAAATTGCGGCAAAATACTCACCAGCTGACCGCCTGCCAGCGCGTCACGTACGCCGAGCAGCGGTGCCTGAATAATGCCCAGTCCGGCCAGACAGGCTGAGACGTAGGTTTCGGTACTGTTGACCGTCACTGCGCCGCCGCTTTTAACCATTTTCACCTGCTTACCGTCGAGATATTCAAACGCGGACGTATGGCTGCCGAGAATTTGTTCGTAATGGACCATCGCGTGCTGCGCCAGCTGGTCAGGGTGATCAGGCGTGCCGTAACGACGCAGATAACCGGGACTGGCACAGTTCACCACGCTGAGTTGTCCGAGCGGGCGGGCAATCAGGCCGGAATCTTTCAGCGTGCCTGTGCGGATCACGCAATCGAACCCTTCGCGCACCACATCCACACGATGATCGGTACAGCTCAGCTCGATTTCCAGTGCAGGATAACGGTTGAGGAATTCGGCCAGGCGCGGCAGCACCAGATTGGTCGCCATGCCGGTGGTCATATCAACCCGTAACCGCCCGCTGACGCTGGCCGGATTGGACTGAAACATCGACTCCAGTTCCTCCATGTTGGCCAGCAACTCTTTACAGCGCTGATAAAACACCTGCCCGTCCTGCGTCAGCTGCACGCGGCGCGTGGAGCGGTGCAGCAGGCGTGCCGACATCCGCGTTTCCAGCTGCTGAACCAGCCGCGACACACTGCCTTTCGGCAAACCAAGACTTTCTGCCGCACGGGTAAAATTACTCAGCTCCGCCACACGCACGAAGACCTGCATTGATTGAATTTTATCCACATTTTGCCCGATTGTTGTTGGTTCTGAGACAGTGAAACTCATTATGAATCATTTATCGCGCTCAGGTAATCCAATAGGCTATGTTTCAACCGATGTATCAGTGTCAAAAAGCCAAAGAGGTCCCAAATGAATCGTAAAATCGCTATTGTGACGGGCGGAAGCCGTGGATTAGGCAAGAATGCCATTGAAAAGCTGGCAAAAAACAACGTTGATATCATTCTGACTTACCACAGCCAGGCGGATGCGGCGCAGGCGGTGGTGCAATCGGTCGACGCGCTGGGTGGAAAAGCCGTTGCGCTGCAACTGAACACCGGCGAGTCAGGCAGCTTTGACGCTTTTGTGGCGCAGGTAAAAACTCAGCTGCAACATGTCTGGCAACGCGACACTTTTGATTTTCTGGTGAACAATGCCGGTGTGGGTCTGCACGAGTCTTTTGCGGATACCACCGAAGAACAGTTTGACCTGATGATGAACGTCCACCTGAAAGGGCCGTTCTTCCTGACTCAGAAACTGCTGCCGCTGATGGCAGACGGTGGCCGCATTCTGAATGTTTCCAGCGGACTGGCGCGCTTTGCGCTGCCGGGCTCTTCGGCTTACGCCATCATGAAAGGCGCGATTGAAGTGCTGACCCGTTATCAGGCGAAAGAACTGGGCGCACGGGGCATTACCGCTAACGTGCTGGCGCCTGGCGCGATTGAAACGGATTTCAGCGGCGGTATGGTGCGCGATAATCCTGAAGTGAACAAAATTGTCTCTGGCAATACTGCACTGGGACGCGCCGGTTTACCGGATGATATTGGCGGGATGGTGGCGATGATGCTGAGCGATGAAGCCGGCTGGATGACCGCCCAGCGCGTCGAGGCTTCAGGCGGTATGTTTATCTAACCTTAATCGTACTGGAAACGTTTTGCTTTCATATGCTGCTGTTTTTCCAGCTCGAAAATAGCCCGTTGCAGGTCACGTTCCTGCGCGGGCGATAAATTTGGAAACTTAAAGCTCAGCCGCTGCGTGCTGACGGTTTCACCTTTATTGCTCACCGATTTACGCGGCATCGCGCCGATGTACTGCAAATCCACTTTGAATTTCCCAAGCTCAGCCAGTTCGATCAGGGAATCTTTCAGTAATGCGCCTGAACTGATTTCCGGCGGCGTCATGCCGTCAATCTCCAGCCCCAGTCCGCCAAGAGAAATATCCCTCACGCGATAAGCAAAGTCCGTGGTGTCCGGCAGTTTTCCGCTGCAACGATAATCCGGCAGCCACGGCACATTCACGCGGAAATACTCACGACGCTGAATGGAATACAACACAGGCGGGACATCACAGGTGAAAGTGGGCAATCCTTCATAGGTTACCTGACGGACTTTACTGCATGAGAATTCGACCTTTGCGCCCGCCGGTTCTGCCACAAAATTTAATGTATCGGCTTCCATTGCCAGACCATTTTCATAATCTGAGCTGCCGAGATCGAACAGGAACTGATGGTTGTCAGCATCGACGTCCAGAATTTTGCTGATAAATTGCCCGCGGGAATGGCTGACCATGACCAGCGTCTGGTTCTTCTTCAGGTCACGCAGAACGGACAAGATTGCCAGCGTGTTCCGCTTCGCAAACGACTCTTTAGATACTTCGCTCACCTGCCACACCTCATAAGGAATAAATGCAATATTATGGCGCAGCCGTCGACGTATAAGGCGCCCAATACGGATTATCGGCCACTCAGAACAAAACTTTATCGCGTAATAACGTGGTTTTTGACCGGCCCAAAGGGAAATTGTGCGCCGCCGGGCGCTGTTTGCGCGTCCCTGATTTATATATAGGCTATCTTTGTGCGTTCTGACGTATCTTTTCTCCTGCGTCTTTATCATTTCAGGCATATCAGACGAAAATTATTTTCCCTCACACCGAATAGAAAGCGGGGCTCAGGTGTTTACCTTTATATCGAACACTGACGGGCACTTTTTCAATGCAACGATCCAACTCAACTTCAGCGCCATCTCCGGTTCTTCGCAGCCGTTACGACGGACTGACTATTCTCCTGCACTGGCTGACGGCGCTGGCGGTGATTTTTCTGTTTGCCAGCGCGCACATCTGGGAAGTGCTGGAGCGTGGCACGCCGCTGCGCAAAGGGCTGCAATCGGTGCATATCTCGGTCGGGATTTTGCTGGCGGCGATTATCACCGGGCGTCTTTTGTGGCGCTTATTTACCGTCAGTACCGGCCGCAGCAAACAGCAACCGGTCGCCATGCCGGCGCTGATGAAAGCCGCCGCGCATCTGACACATCTGGCGCTCTATTTGTTGCTGGTCGCGCAAATCATTCTGGGCTTTTTATTCCGCTGGTCGCAGGCTGAACCGTTCTATTTCTTCGGTTTATTCCCCATTCCTGACGTATTCAATTTCGACAGTGTGATGACCAAAACTTTCGGCTCACTGCATAACAACGTGGCCTGGGCGCTGATCATCATTGCGGGCGTGCATGCGCTGGCGGCGCTGTTTCACCATTACGTTCTCCGCGACGGCATTTTGCGCCGCATGTTACCGGGCAGCGCAGGCCGCCCGTAAGTCATCCGTTAATCCCCTACAGGACATCATCATGAAGACAAAAACGGTAATACAGGCGCTGTCGGTTGTGTGTCTGGCTGGCAATCTGCTGTTTTTCAGCGCGGCAGCGAATGCGATGGGCGACGATTCCGACGCGAAGAAAACGCCGGATTGCCCGAAAGGACAAATCTATGACAGCAAAACCAAAAGCTGCATGGTGGATAAAGGCAGCATGATTTCCGATCAGGATAAAACGCAGTACGCCTATCATCTGGCGAAAACCGGGCGTTATCAGGAAGCGCTGACCGTGCTGGATACGCTCAAAGACCAGAACACCAAAGAAGCCTGGAATTATCGCGGCTACGCCACCCGTAAACTGGGGCGCACCGACGAAGGCATCAGCTATTATCAGAAGTCGATTGCGATTGACGCGAATTATGCCAAAGTCCGGGAATATCTCGGCGAGGCTTATATGATTAAAGGACGTCCTGATCTCGCCAAAGCCCAGCTGGCGACCATCAAAGGCTTATGCGGCACCGGTTGCGAAGAATACCGCGACCTGAGCGCCGCCATCGACGGCCACCCGGAATCCTGATCACGGAGAAACAATAAATTTCACCGGCAGACTTACGTTCTGAACTGAGCCAGTGCCTGTCACGTTTGTGGCGCTACGCGATGGTGTTATCGCGCAAGCACGATGTGGCAGACGATCTGGTGCAATCCACCTGCGTGCGGGCGCTGGAACGCTGCGCGCAGGTGGCCGACAGCACCGGCGTGGATCGCTGGCTCTTTTCTATTCTGCACTCCATATGGGTTAACGAACTCAGGGCGCAGCACGTTCGTCAGGGGCAGGGATTTGCGGATGTTGATGAAACGGAGGCACCGGCTGACACGTTGTCTTTCGAAGACCGTCACTGGCATACGCAGGTTATGCAGCGGGTGAACAGGCTGCCGGAAGCGCAGCGCAACGCGGTGTTTCTGGTGTACGTCGAAGGTTTTACCTATCAGGAGGCGGCAATGACGCTGAGTGTGCCCGCCGGCACCATCATGAGCCGTCTGGCGGCCGCACGACTGACGCTGGCGAAAGATGCCGGTGCCGTCTCACAACCGCAGCAGGGAGAGAAAAAATGACCCGTGAAGTCCTGTCTGCACCTTATTCCGATGAAATACTGGTGGCTTATCTCGACAATCAGTTAAGCGAAACGCAGCGCGCAAAATTTGATGCACAACTGGCGCAGGATGATGTGCTGGCGCAGCGGCTGGCGCAGATGTCGTGCAGCAATTTACCCTTCCACGACGCGTTCGGCGCGATGTTGCAGGAAGCGCCGGTCGGTAAATTACAGGCCGCTCTGGAGGCTATTCCTGATACTCCGGCTGCCGGTTCACCTAAGTTCAGCCGCCGCGCATTGCTCGCCGCTTCCGTCAGTTTTCTGGCTGTCGGGCTGCTGGTCGGGCGTTATTCGACGCTTTTTACGTCCGACGATAACTGGCGTGCGCGCGTGGCGGATTACATGTCGCTGTATACCGCGCAGACACTGGCTGATGTGTATGATTCTGCTGAACAGCAAAAAATCCAGCTGGCGCGGGTGCAAAATACCTTAGGCATCGCGCTGAGTCCGGCGGCGCTGGCGGTGCAGGGGGCAGACCTGAAAGATGCGCGCATGCTGCATTACGACGACTATGACATCGCTCAAATCACCTATCTGGATGTGCGCTACGGCCCGATGGCGCTGTGTATAACGCGCAGCGAACACCGTGACAATACGGCGCAGCAGAGTGAAATCCGTCGCGGAATGAACGTGGTTTACTGGCGCAACGCCGGTTACAACTTCATGCTGATCGGCCACACTCCGGCACCGGCTCTGGCCGCGCATGCCGCGGCTTTGCAGGCGAATCTGGCCTGAGTAATTTCGTCACGTCACTAACTTATGTAATTATTTAAAGTATTAAACTATTTTTAATGCACGTAACGACAATGTTAAATTGTTTACGAAATCTCGATAATATGAGTATTCGGTAACATTTATGTGGTTGAGTTGTCGTTTTGCGCCGCGGTTTTCGTTACTCCCCATTATTGTCCTTTCATACTCTGTGGAAATAATCGCTTATTTCCCACCGCACCGGGTTGTTGATTTCGTTTATCCAGGGGAAATCTGGATAGCTTTCACCTGCAAAACTAAAACTAAACATTCAGAGAAACAGACGTCATGAGAAAGATACTCGCCATGATCCTCTGCCTTAACGTGGTTGCATTCAGCCAGTCAGCGTTGGCAGAAGATGAAAAGCCCGTTGATGTGTTACTGATCGGCGGCGGCATTATGAGCGCGACGCTGGGGACATACCTTCAGGAATTAGAGCCAGACTGGTCAATCGACATGGTTGAGCGCCTCGACGGCGTGGCGCTGGAAAGCTCCAACGGCTGGAACAACGCCGGTACCGGCCACTCTGCACTGGCGGAAATGAACTACACGCCGGAAAAAGCCGACGGCAGCATCGACATTTCCAAAGCCGTTGAAATTAACGAATCTTTCCAGATTTCCCGTCAGTTCTGGACCTATCAGGTTGAGAACGGCGTGCTGCACAACCCGCGTTCCTTCATCAACAGCACGCCGCACATGAGCTTCGTGTGGGGTGACGACAACATCAATTTCCTGCGTAAACGTTTTGCGGCATTGCAGCAAAGCACGCTGTTCCGCGGCATGGAATATTCAGAAGACCCGGCGCAAATCAAACAGTGGATCCCGCTGGTGATGGAAGGGCGTGACCCGGCGCAGAAAGTCGCCGCGACCCGCATTCCGATCGGTACCGACGTCAACTTCGGTGAAATCACCCGTCAGCTGGTGGCCTCATTGCAGAAGAAACCTAACTTCTCGCTGAGCCTCGGCCATGAAGTGCGCGACATCAAACGTAACCCGGATAACACCTGGAACGTGACCGTTGCCGACCTGAAAAATGGCGACAAAGAAAGCGTCATCAAAGCGAAATTCGTGTTTATCGGCGCAGGCGGCGCGTCCCTGACGTTGCTGCAAAAATCCGGCATTCCGGAAGCAGATAACTACGGCGGCTTCCCGGTCGGCGGCGAATTCCTGGTGACTGAGAACCCTGACGTGGTGAAACGCCATCTGGCGAAAGTGTACGGTAAAGCGTCTGTCGGTTCACCGCCGATGTCCGTACCGCACCTCGACACCCGTATTCTGGATGGCAAACAGGTTCTGCTGTTCGGGCCGTTCGCGACCTTCTCCAGCAAATTCCTGAAAAACGGTTCCCTGTGGGATCTGTTCGGCAGCGTGAATTTCTCCAACATCATGCCGATGACCCACGTAGGTATCGACAACTTCGATCTGGTGAAATATCTGGTCAGCCAGGTAATGTTGTCCGACGATGACCGCTTCGATGCGTTACGTGAATACTTCCCGGATGCGAAGAAAGAAGACTGGCGTCTGTGGGAAGCGGGCCAGCGTGTGCAGATCATCAAAAAAGATGAGAAAGAAGGCGGCGTTCTGCGTCTCGGCACCGAAGTGGTCAGCTCCAAAGACGGCAGCATTACCGCACTGCTGGGTGCTTCTCCGGGCGCATCCACCGCGGCACCGATCATGCTGCACCTGATGGAAAAAGTGTTTAAAGACAAAGTCGCGACGCCAGAATGGCAGGCCAAACTGAAGGCAATCATCCCTTCTTACGGCACCGAACTGAACGGCAACGTGGCCGCGACCGAGAAAGAACTGGGCGACACCAGCCGCGTTCTGATGCTCGACAACCCGCAGCCAAAAGCGGCGGAACCGGCTCCGGCAGCGGACAATTCTTCAGCCCCTAAAAAGGGTGAAGAACAGAAGCAGGTTGCAGACGTCGCGTTGTAATCTGATTCCGTAAAAAGTGATCGTAAAGGCGCGGGAAACTGCGCCTTTTTTCTTCATATCCCTTCATATATCTCTTTGTGAATACGTAAATTCCATTAAACTGTGCCCACAATTTCACCATGTGAATACAGTCTCCTCACCCTCCGAAAAGCAGGATGCTTTTCACATGCCAACCAGGGACCGGAATGGATACACTTTCCCGCTACTCACTTGATATCTGGAACAGCCCTTACAGTCTGGACGTGCTGAACTTTCGCGGCGAGGAACAGCTCAGCGAGACTTTTTCCTACACCGTTGACGTCACCTGCCCCGAACCGGATATCGACGCCGCGCAGATGCTGCGCCAGTTCGCCAGCTTCACTATGGGCACGCCTTTCCAGCCGGAACGCGTCGTGTACGGCGTTATCCGTGACTTTCAGCGCCTGTCGACCTCCGCCGATGAAACCCTGTACCGCCTCGAACTGGTGCCGCGCCTGCGGCTGCTGGAAAACAGCACCAACAGCTTTATTTTTCAGAATCAGTCGGTGCCTGAAGTGGCGGAATTTATCCTGCGCAAGCACGGGCTCGAGGGGCAGGATTTTGAGTTTCGCCTCAGCCACACCTACCCCGACCGCGAACTCATCACCCAGTGGGGCGAAACCGACCTGCAGTTTATAAAACGCATTCTGGCCGAGGTCGGTATCTGGTTTCGCTTTGAGGCGGACACCCGCCTGACGTGTGAAAAGGTGCTGTTCGGCGACGGGCCGGAGCAGTACCAGTTTGGCGTGACCCTGCCGTACTGCGAGCCGTCGGGGATGAGCGACGGCCACGCCGAAAGCGTCTGGGGGCTGAAAATCCACTGGAACGCCGTGACCGGCAAAATCTTCAAACGCGATTATAACTACCGCGAAGCGACCACGCCGCTTGACGCCAGCGCGCAGGTGCGAAGCGCCGCGCCGGTGACCGGAGAAAGCTACCTGTACGCCCGACCCTACCGCGAGGCCGGTGAGGACGTGGACGCCGCCGCTGAAACCGGCGCGTTCTACGCCCGCATCCGCCATGAACGTAAGCTGAATCATCAGTGCCGCATCTTTGCCCGCACCACCGGCAGCGGGCTGGCGCCGGGTCAGGTGCTGGAGCCGCAGGCCTATCCGTTCAGCGACCTGCCGGACGGCATCCTCATTACCCGCATCGTCGCCAAAGGCTCACGCACCGAACATTTTCGCCTCAATATCTGGGGGATGGCGTACCGCGAAACGATTTGCTTCCGTCCCGAACCACCGGCGCGGCCGGTGCTCAGCGGCACGATACCGGCGCGGGTGGAAAGCCCGACCAAAGGCGACACCTACGCGTGGCTGGATAATCAGGGGCGTTACCGCGTACGGATTGACGGCGACCGCGCGTCGGCGGATGCCGGTTATGCGTACCTGTGGGTGCGCCTCGCCAAACCCTACGGCGGTGACGGCTACGGCTGGCATATGCCGCTGACCGACGGCACCGAAGTGGCGATTGCCTTTGACGGCGGCGACCCCGACCGGCCGTATATCGCCGCCGCGCTGCACGACTCTGAACATCCCGACCACGTGACCGAAAGGAACCACACCCGCAACGTCCTGCGCACCCCGTCCAATAACAAGCTGCGGATGGAGGACCGGCGCGGTGAGGAGCACATCAAGCTCGCCACCGAATACGGCAAAACCCAGCTGAATAGCGGGCATATCGTGGATGCGCAAAACGTGCCGCGCGGGCAAGGTTTTGAGCTGCGCACCGATGAACGCGGCGTCCTGCGCGGCGGCAGGGGCGTCTTTCTCAGCGCGGACGCCCAGCCGCAGGCGCAGGGTCAGGTGCTGGATAACAGCGCGGCGATGGCTGAAATCGACTACCTGCAGCGTCAGGTGAAAGCCCTCAGCCAGGCCGCCGCCGAAGCCAGCGCGCTGGAGGCCGACATCGCGGCGCAAATCGCCATGTTCAGCGAACGGCTGAAGCCGATAAATCAGGTGGTGCTGGCCAGCGCGCCACAAGGGATTGCACTGACCAGCGGCGAACATATGCAGCTGGCCGCCGCCAAAAACATGATACTGAACGCCGGTAACAATGCGGATATCGGGGTGATTAAGAACCTGACCGTCAACACCGGTGAGGAAATGGGCCTCTTTGCGCTGAAGGGTGAGATGAGCCTGAAGGCCAGCGAAGGCAGGGTCGACGTTCAGGCGCAGAACAACCGGCTGGCGCTTGCGGCGGGCAAAAAAGTGAGCATCACGGCGGTGGACGGCGACATCCTGTTCAGCGCGAAAAAGCGCATCACGCTGATTGGTGGCGGCAGCTACCTCATCCTGCAGGACGGCAAAATTGAGTACGGCACGGCCGGTGAATATTTCAGGAAAACGCCGCACACGGTGCTGACGGTGGCGAATCCGGTGCGGCTGAAAATGCCCATGCTGCCGGGACAGTATCCTGAGCTTAAAAACAAGATTTGTATCGAATGCTTACTTAACGCCATCAAAGCCAACGATGCCATCGTACAGGGAGCGTAAATGATCGAGTCAACAGCATTAGCAGAGTTCGCAGCTGAAACAGAGAACGGTTATTTTTATTTATTGTTAGAAGGTGGAGCGCAGGAAACGTCAGAATTTGAGGCCTTTTACACGCTCAATGCTTCGGAAATGTATTCTTTATACCTCCATCCGCAACTCGCCGAGTTTAAAAATTACGGGCCGTGGCTGCAGGCGGTGAAAAATAACAATGAACTCACACAAAAGATAAAGGACACACCCGGCGTTGTGGGTGTGATTGCGACTAAATCCTGCCTTTCAGGAGCACTTGCGGCGCAACTTTCTTATGCCTGCACAGTGATTGGCCCGGATGACACCACTGCACTGATTCGCTTTTATACCCGACAGGTGATCAGTCTGCTCGCGCAATGCGGTGAACAGGAATGGCACACCTTTCTGTTCAGGAATATCACCCGGTGGTGGGCACCTTTAGAAGGGGGCTGGCAGCCTGTTCCTCTGCTGGCATCTACTGCAGAAAATCCACGGGATCATGCCGTCAGGATAAATGAAGAAATCTGGCAACAGATTATGGATGAACCCGAAGTCGGTGCGATTTTAACCCAGTGGCAGAAAATGCCTGCCAGTCAGCATTTCCCTCCCTGTTCGCAGCGCGACATGGTGATTAAAGCACTGGAAAAAGCACGGCTGGCCGGAATGCCCGCAGGCGTCGACAGCAAACTGTATGCACTTTATTACCTTAATGGCGGTAAGAAAATACTGGAATCCGAAGGAATGCTGACGATGTTGCAAAAAGTGAGCGAGGGGGAAGCATCGTTGGTGAAAATTTTAACTGAATACTCTGTAGATTAAATAAGGAAATTACATGCAAGGACGGGCTGATTATTCTCTAATCCAGAATGCAAATGGGGAAAAGTTGATTTGCACGTTCATTTCCTCCCCGGAGATAAAGTTTTATTAGGGTGGAGTGACAATGCCTGGTCACCTTATGAAAAACATCCGGGCAAGGATAATAAATTACCAGCGGCAGATATTTGATTCCGT
>NZ_JAFMOW010000055.1 GCF_019049675.1 Rahnella bonaserana
TTTGCCTGGCGGCACTAGCGCGGTGGTCCCACCTGACCCCATGCCGAACTCAGAAGTGAAACGCCGTAGCGCCGATGGTAGTGTGGGGTCTCCCCATGCGAGAGTAGGGAACTGCCAGGCATCAAATTAGTTCCTTTTCCCCTGACAAGGAAAATAACAGGAACAAACAGGTATCAGCCGTTTGCTGATGCGTGTGAAAGAACCGGTGGAGCGGTAGTTCAGTTGGTTAGAATACCTGCCTGTCACGCAGGGGGTCGCGGGTTCGAGCCCCGTCCGTTCCGCCAATTATTTGATTATGCCTGCTAATTTTAGCAGGCATAATGTTAAGCGTAATTTAGGGGCGTAGCTCAGTTGGTAGAGCACCGGTCTCCAAAACCGGGTGTCGCGAGTTCGAGTCTCTCCGCCCCTGCCATATTGAAACCCTTCGCGAAAGCGAGGGGTTTTTTTTCGTCTGTAATTTGTCCTCATTTCTTTCCGCGCTCATTAGTCCCCCAATAAAATCCCTTTCCTTGCCGGCTTTTGCACCATTTCGGCTCAATATGGCCCATTTTCCGGGTTGTTTTTTGTCATGTTTTGGCTGAATACATGCACTAATTGATTGTTCTCCCTGTATGTGACCCCGCTCATGCTCCCTTTTTCCCATTGTACTAAACCTAATCATCGTCCTGTGACGACAAACCGCCCCCTGACAATATTGTTTTCATTCTTTTTCCTGACGTCGTGTCGAGAGGGATGAACACTGAAGTCGGGTGAACGTCCTGGCCGTACCCTACGAGTCATAACAAAAAGTAGCTCAGACTACACGCGAGGAAAGAAACATGTACAAACGCTTAATTGTGGCAGCAGCAGTGGCAACAGCACTTTGTGGCGCGGCTCAAGCAGCCCCGCTGGTTGTTGGTTTTTCGCAGATCGGCTCTGAGTCTGGGTGGCGTTCTGCAGAAACAAAAGTGGCTAAGTCCGAGGCCGAAAAACGCGGTATTACACTTAAAATTGCTGATGCTCAGCAGAAACAAGAAAACCAAATAAAAGCCATACGCTCCTTTATTGCTCAGGGTGTGGATGCCATTTTCATCGCGCCGGTCGTGGCCACTGGCTGGGCTCCGGTTCTGACGGAAGCTAAAGAAGCCAAGATCCCGGTATTCCTGTTAGACCGTACTATTGAAGTCAGTGATCCTTCTCTCTACACCGCCGCAGTGGCCTCTGACAGCGTATATGAAGGTAAAGTGGCCGGAGACTGGTTGGTCAAAGAGGTCGCCGGTAAGCCATGTAATGTTGTAGAACTGCAAGGCACAGTGGGCGCGAGCGTTGCGTTAAACCGTAAAAAAGGCTTTGCCGATGCACTGAAAGCTGCGCCAAACGTCAAAATTATCCGTTCACAATCCGGTGACTTCACCCGCAGTAAAGGTAAAGAAGTCATGGAGAGCTTCATCAAGGCTGAACAAAACGGTAAAAACATTTGTGCTGTTTACGCCCATAACGATGACATGGCAATCGGTGCGATTCAGGCCATTAAAGAAGCCGGTCTTAAGCCGGGCTCGCAGATCAAAATTGTTTCAATCGATGGTGTTCCTGACATCTATAAAGCGATGTTGGCTGGTGAAGCGAATGCTTCTGTCGAGCTGACGCCTAATATGGCAGGCCCTGCATTTGATGCTCTGATTGCAATGAAAAAGGATGGCACTCAGCCGAAGAAATTCATTCAGACTCAGTCTGCGCTTATCCTGCCGGATATGGCTCAGAAAGAATATGACATGAAAAAAGACATGGGTTATTAAGCCGGTTTACCGGCTTGCTTTAGCGGCAAGCCGGTAAAAATTATTCCCTTTTCGCCCCCTGGCGAATGCAGCAGGAGTAGTGACGTGACGGATAATCCTGGTTCAGAAATACTGCTTGAAGTCCGCGGTTTATCCGTAGAATTCCCTGGCGTGAAAGCGCTGGAAAATGTCGACTTTAGGCTTGAACGTGGTGAGATAGTGGCACTGTTAGGTGAAAACGGTGCGGGCAAGTCCACGATGATTAAAGCACTCACCGGCGTTTATAAGCGATCTTCCGGGCAAGTCTTCCTCAACGGAAAGTCGATTGAACCTGTCAATACCGCCGATGCCCAGTCGCTTGGTATCGGTACGGTATATCAGGAAGTTAACCTTCTGCCCAATATCTCTGTCGCTGCCAATCTCTTCATCGGGCGCGAGCCGACCCGCTTCGGCCTGGTTAATCAGCGCAAGATGGAACAACAGGCTGATGCACTTCTGCAAGGCTATGGCTTGCATCTGGATGTCAGCCAGCCACTCTCAACCTATTCCATTGCTATCCAGCAAATCGTGGCGATTGCCCGCGCCGTCGATCTTTCAGCACAAGTCTTAATACTCGATGAGCCAACGGCCAGCCTTGACGCCAAAGAAGTCAGCATGTTGCTCGATATTCTTGTTCAGCTGCGTGACAAAGGCGTGGGAATGATCTTTGTGACGCATTTCCTCGACCAGGTTTATCGGATCAGCGACCGGATCACTGTTTTACGTAATGGCAAACGGGTGGGATCTGAACGTACTGTTGATCTGCCACGTATCGATCTGGTGCCAATGATGCTGGGACACAGCTTTGATGAAAGCCTGCTAAAACGTACCGGGCACCGCAATGTGACGGGTGAGCCTTTGGTCGATTTCAAAGATTATGGTCGTCGTGGTGTTATTGAAAATTTCGACCTGAAAGTGCGGCGTGGAGAAATCGTAGGGTTGGCCGGTCTGCTGGGATCAGGGCGAACAGAAACGGCGCAGCTGATCTTCGGTATCAAGGGACATGACAGTGGCAGCGCGCAGGTCGATGGCAAACCAGAAACTATCAGTACCCCCCGCAAGGCCGCGAAACTTGGGTTTGGTTATTGCCCGGAAGATCGCAAAACGGATGGGATTATCGGTGCCGCCACAGTGCGTGAAAATATCATCCTTGCCTTACAGGCTCAGCGCGGCTGGTTGCGACCTCTGCCCATGAAAGAACAGCACCAGATAGCCGAAAAGTTTATCAAGTTGCTCGGTATCCGCACACCGGGTACGGAGCAGGAAATTCAGTATCTCTCCGGCGGTAATCAGCAAAAAGTGCTTCTTTCCCGATGGCTTGCGACCAATCCCCGGTTTCTCATTCTCGACGAACCCACCCGCGGCATTGATGTGGGGGCGCATGCAGAAATCATCCGTCTGATTGAGAAACTTTGCGATGAAGGGCTGGCCTTACTGGTCATTTCATCTGAACTGGAAGAGCTGTCGGGCTATGCCGACCGGATTGTGGTGTTGCGCGACCGTCGTCATGTTACCGAAATCGAGCAGGCTGAAATCTCCGTGCCAGCCATTATGAAAGCCATTGCGGCGCAATGAGGAGATATCAATGAGTAACAGGAGTCTGCCAATGACGGGAAGACCGCGCAAAGTAAGATTTGTTTTTCCTAAGGGGGCCACGCAAATCGGCGCCTTTATCGCCATATTAGTGATCGACAGCCTTGTCGCCCCGGGATTCTTCTCTATTCATATTCAGGATGGCCGGCTGTTTGGCAGTCTGGTAGATATATTCAATCGCGGCGCGCCTGTAGCACTGCTGGCTCTTGGGATGACACTGGTTATCGCGACCGGCGGCATCGACCTTTCCGTCGGGGCGGTGATGGCGATAGCGGGTGCGACGGCGGCGACCATGACCGTCCAGGGCTATCCGCTGGCGATGGTGTTGCTGGCGTCGGTAGGTGTTGGTGCGATATGTGGCTTATGGAATGGATTTCTGGTCGCTGTCCTGCAAATACAACCGATTGTTGCCACGCTGATGCTGATGGTCGCCGGAAGGGGGATCGCACAACTGATCACCGAAGGGCAAATCGTCACGTTTGAACATAACGGTTTATCGCAGTTTGGCAGTGGTTCTCTGTTTTATCTGCCGATGCCGGTGATTATCGCCGTCGTCATGCTGGTACTGGTCTGGGCGCTGACGCGAAAAACGGCGCTCGGATTGTTTATCGAATCCGTCGGCATCAACATCCGTTCTGCTTATAACGCTGGCGTAAACGCCCGTCTGGTACTGATTTCCACCTACGTTATCTGCGGTATTTGCGCTGCCGTTGCGGGCGTCATTGTTACCGCGGACATCCGCGGTGCAGATGCCAATAACGCCGGTTTATGGCTGGAGCTTGATGCTATTCTTGCCGTCGTCATTGGCGGAGGCTCGTTGCTGGGCGGACGCTTTAATCTGCTTCTTTCCGTCGTCGGTGCGCTGATTATTCAGGGGATGAACACCGGCATTCTGCTCTCAGGCTTTAAACCCGAATTCAATCTGGTACTGAAAGCCCTGGTGGTTCTCGCCGTACTGGTGGTTCAGTCACCCCGCGTCTCGCTCAGTAATCTGTTCCGGAGGAAGGGATAATGCTTAAAAGAAATCTGCCCCTGCTGATTACTATCGCGGTTTTTCTGGCCGGATACGCGTATTGCTTCACGCAGTTTCCGGGTTTTGCATCCACGCGCGTCTTCTTTGATTTACTGACGGACAACGCCTTCCTGGGCATTGTCGCGGTCGGCATGACGTTCGTTATCCTCTCTGGCGGTATCGACCTTTCTGTGGGCTCTGTCATCGCTTTTACGGGCGTATTACTGGCGAAACTGATAGGTGCTTACGGCGTTGCCCCCGGTTACGCGTTTGTCATTGTACTTTTGATGGGCGCGCTGTTCGGGGCATTGATGGGTTGGATCATTGATACGCTGAAACTGCCGGCATTCATCATCACGCTGGCGGGCATGTTTTTTGTGCGAGGAATGAGTTTTATCGTTTCGGAAGAATCGTTGCCGATTAACCATCCGGTTTACGATTTCCTCGCCAATTATGCCTGGAAAATGCCCGGAGGTGGTCGTTTCACTTTGCTGGCTCTGGTCATGCTGCTGGTGGTGCTGGGCGGGATTATTCTGGCACATCGCACGCGATTCGGTAACAACGTCTATGCCGTCGGCGGAAGTAACGTTTCGGCTGCGCTGATGGGGGTACCGGTGCGACGTACCACGATTTATATCTACATGCTCTCAAGCACGCTGGCCGTGTTATCCGGCATCATTTTCTCATTGTACACATCTGCCGGTTATGCACTCGCAGCCAGCGGCGTAGAGCTCGATGCTATTGCTTCTGTTGTCATTGGCGGTACGTTGCTGAGCGGTGGCGTAGGCACGGTGCTAGGCAGCTTGTTTGGCGTGCTCATTCAGGGACTGATACAAACCTACATCACCTTCGATGGCACCCTCAGTTCGTGGTGGACTAAAATTGTGATGGGCGTGTTGCTGTTCATCTTCATCGGATTGCAAAAAGGCATGGGCACTTTCTGGACAGCCAGAAGAGCACGCCATCCGAGGCCTGAACCGTCCTGAAGCCGGACGGTTCAGAGATTAGTGATCAGCGGCGTTTTAAGTAATTGACGGATCAGAACCTGCTGATCGCTGGTTTGCAGCCAGACGGCGTACAGCGGGCGGATCACAGGCGGGATCTCTTCATGCACCGACAGCTGCGGATATTCCTTCGCCCAGTGTGCGGGCAGGAAAGCGCAACCGCCGGTATTTTCCAGCAGCTGTCGTGTCAGATGCGCAGAAGTTGTGGTCAGTACCGGTTCCTGATCGCTGTTTTGCAGCTTTTCCTGCTGAGGGAAATCCGCACCCCATTCCAGTTTCACATACGGCGGATGTTCTTCCCTGACCGTTTTCAGAGATGAAAAAAGTCGTAACGAGAAATTACCTAACAGCTGGCTTGAGAGTTCATCCATCTTCGGTGGTTCAGTGGTGATCAGTAAATCCAGTTGTCTTTCATGCAATTGTTTGACCAGAGACTGGCGAAGGGCGATGCGTGCCTCAAGTCTCAGTGTGCCGCGCTGCGTGTAAAGCGATTGCAGCCACGGTGTCAGATAGGCTTCCCAAAGCGAGGCCGTAGCGCCAATCGACAATTCAGTGTGCTGTAACGAACGCACCACCTCTTTTTTTGCCATCTGCCAGGTCGACATCAGATTCTCAGCATAAGGCAGCAGGCGTTCTCCTGCGGGCGTTAACCGGATATTGTTGCGATGCCGTGTGAACAAATTGGCGCCAAGTTGGGTTTCCAGTTGTCGGATACGAAAACTGACGGCCGATTGCGTCAGATAAAGAGATTCCGCCGCCCGACCAAAGTGGCGAGTTCTACTGACCTCCAAAAAGGTTTTCAGTAATTCCGTGTCCAAAACTATCTCCAATATTTTTTGTCGTTAAGATTTAAATGTTTTGTTTTACACAATGTCAAGCCTAACTAATACTCCGCGCCATAACAGCACGACCATGAGAGAATTAGGAGCGTGTCAGATGGCGGAAAGCTTCACCACGACAAATCGTTTTTTTGATAATAAACATTACCCTCGCGGGTTCTCCCGGCATGGCGATTTCACCATTAAAGAAGCGCAAATGCTAGAACGTTACGGCTTTGCCTTTAACGAGCTGGATCTGGGAAAACGTGAGCCTGCTACCGACGAAGAAAAACTGTTCCTGGAGGTTTGCCGCGGTACGCGTGAACCTGTGACAGATGCAGAAAAAGTGTGGAACAAGTACATTGTCCGCACCCGTCGTCCGAAGAAATTCCACACGTTGTCTGGCGGTAAACCGCAGGCTGACGCTGTAGAAGACTACACGGAAAGCGATGACTAATGAAACGGGGCGATGCCCCGTTTTTTTATGCCAGACTCTTATGCAGAGTTAACAATAGCCTATCCATGCTCCGATAGCTCAGCGCCTCAGCAATATGCCGTCGTTCTATCGCCTCAAAACCACCCAAATCAGCCAGCGTTCTCGCGACTTTCAGAATGCGATGCCAGGCTCTGACCGATAAACCCAGCTTATGCAGTACCTCTTCCAGAAACTCCGCGTCTGCTTTGGTTAACACACAATACGTTTCCACTTCGCTGCTGCTCAGATGAGCGTTGATTTTTCCCGCACGTTTTAACTGAATTTCTCTGGCGATCAGCACCCGTTCCCGCACGTGTGCGCTGCTTTCCCTCAAAGCAGGCGTATGATTTTGCTGACTCAAAATACCGGGTGGCAGGAGCGGGACTTCAATCGACAAATCGAACCGGTCGAGGAAAGGCCCGGAAAGCCGGCTCAGATAGCGTAAAACCTGCTGTGGCGGTGTGCGGTTGTGGATGCCCTGATAATGTCCGGTCGGGCTGGGATTCATCGCTGCAATCAGCTGCGCTCTTGCCGGATAGCGGACTTTCGCTCTTGCGCGGGAAATCGTGATTTCGCCGGATTCCATTGGCTGGCGCAAAGCATCCAGAACCTGCCGCTGAAATTCAGGCAGTTCGTCGAGAAACAATACGCCGTTATGGGCCAGCGATATTTCTCCCGGTCTGGGCAGCGAGCCCCCGCCGACCAGCGCACTCATCGACGTACTGTGATGCGGTGCCCGAAATGGCCGCACGCGTGAAAATCCGCCGTCTTCTTCCGGGTTATACACCAGACTGGCGATGGCCGCAGTTTCTAACTTTTCCTCATTGGTCAGCGGGGGTAACAATCCCGGCAACCGGCTCGCCAGCATGGTCTTTCCGGTACCCGGCGGTCCGATCAGCAATAAGTTATGCCCGCCTGCTGCCGCCACCTCCAGTGCGCGCTTGGATTGTTCCTGCCCGATGATGTCTGAAATGTCAGGCTGGTGTTCCGGAATAGTGGGGTGAGCGGGAAACTCAATGGCCGGCAAATTGTCTTCGCCCTGCATAAATGCGCAGACCTGCAACAAATGCCCGGCAACTTTCGCCACGCCCGGATCCAGCAGCGTCATTTCCGTTTGATTATTCTGCGGCAGGATCAATATCCGGCCTGCTTTCTGCGCTTCAAGTGCCGCCGGTATCGCGCCATTCACGCTGCGCAGCGCACCAGAAAGCCCGAGTTCCCCCAGAAACTCGTACTTCTCAAGCTTATCCCCCTGAAGCTGATCTGAGGCCACCAGAATCGCCAGCGCAATGGATAAATCATACCGGCCGCCTTCTTTAGGTAAATCGGCTGGCGCAAGATTTACGGTGATGCGTTTTGCCGGAAAGGTGAAACCGCAGTTGATGATGGCGCTGCGAACCCGATCTCTGGCTTCTTTAACGGTGGTTTCCGGTAAACCGACCAATGTGAGGGCCGGTAAACCGTTGCTGATATGTACCTCGACCGAGACGCCGGGCGCCTGAACACCCAGTGAGGCGCGGGTATACACCACGGCTAATGACATGCTTTTTCCTTTGCTGTGAGATTTCCTGGGGGCAGCATGCCTGAGCCTGAAACACTTGCGGGGAGAAGATTTGCAGGATGCGTACTGGCGTGGAGAAATAGTTTGTAAGTCAGTGGATTACCACAGGCAGATGCGAGACATGCCGCAACCACAGCAATATTCATTAACAGTTTGATGTGTCCGGAAACAAATTAGCCCGCTAATTAAGTTGCTGGTTATACAGGCTGAGGTGTTTAATTTAATTGTATTTAACAATAAATAAACAAATACGAATCATTGATTAACATCTCGCGGCCTTACTGAGGGTTTTCCGGAACATCCCGGTGAGCGCATAACCTACAGCTATTCCGGAATAGGGATACACCCATGTTTGGTTGGACTTCTCGGCAGCGTAACGTTGCCATCGCCAGTTTTCTGAGCTGGACTCTCGATGCTTTTGACTTCTTCGTTTTAGTCTTCCTGCTCAGTGATATTGCCACGGCGTTTCAGGTAGATATTAAACAGGTCACGCTGGCTATCCTGCTGACCCTGGCCGTTCGGCCAATCGGTGCGCTGCTGTTCGGGCGGGCGGCGGAGAAATACGGGCGTAAGCCGGTTCTCATGGTCAATATCGCGCTGTTTTCATTCTTCGAGCTGTGTACTGCGGCGGCGCCTTCGCTGACCGTATTCCTGATCCTTCGCGTCATTTACGGCATTGCGATGGGGGGTGTCTGGGGCGTGGCCTCTTCGCTGGCGATGGAAACTATTCCTGACCGTTCACGCGGCATGATGTCGGGGATTTTCCAGGCGGGTTATCCTTTTGGTTATCTGCTGGCGGCAGTGGTGTACGGCTTACTGTTTGATGTGGTGGGCTGGCGCGGAATGTTTGTGATTGGTGCGGTGCCGATTTTCCTGTTGCCATTTATCTGGTTCAAAGTGCAGGAGTCACCGGTCTGGCTGGCAGCGCGGGAACGCAACGAAAGCACGGCCCTGATGCCGGTGCTGAAGAAAAACTGGAAGCTGTGTGTCTATCTCGTGGTGCTGATGGCGGGCTTTAATTTCTTCAGTCATGGTACGCAAGATCTCTATCCGACATTCCTGAAAGTTCAGCACGGTTTCGATGCACATACCGTCAGTTTAATCGCCATAAGCTACAATATCGCGTCAATTATCGGCGGGATCTTCTTCGGTTCACTTTCTGAAAAGATTGGTCGCAAGAAGGCGATTATTATCGCCGCACTGCTTTCACTCCCGGTCATTCCCTTATGGGCATTTTCCGGCGGCTCGTGGATGCTGGGGCTCGGGGCGTTTCTGATGCAGTTTATGGTGCAGGGCGCGTGGGGCGTGGTGCCGACTTATCTGACAGAACTGGTGCCCGCCAACACCCGCGCGGTTCTGCCGGGATTCGTTTACCAGCTCGGCAACCTCATTGCTTCAGTGAATGCGACGCTGCAGGCCTACATAGCCGAAAGCCATGGACACAATTACGGACTGGCGATGGCGATAGTCGCCGGTACCGTCGCCATCCTGATTTCGGTTCTGGTGGCATTTGGCCGGGATACCCGCGGAAAAGCCATTGCCGGAGCAATAAATAATCAGGCGGTCAACGATCGCGCTAAGGTTTGATTTCTCTGACGATTTCTTGCGAATTGTGCAACGTACTGCAAATAATAACGCAAGAAAAGTGTTGTCATTAAATAGCTGACTGTGATAACTCTGTAGGTAATCGTTCGCAATATGAATTTTAGAAACCTAAAAATGAAAGCCCTTCTCCTCGTAGTTAGCCTAGTCGTGATTAGCGTGGTGGTGATTATTATCCCACCGTGCGGGGCTGCACTTGGACGAAGAAAGGCTTATTAAACAAGCCTGAACCTGAAAAGAAACCCCGCACCGAAAGGTCCGGGGTTTTTTTTTGGGTCAGGAATTTCAGAGAACAGTGAAGCGGGGTCGGAAAATGAGCAACAGCATAATATTCTGCACTTGTCGCAAAAAGGCAGGAGAATAAGGATGAACGGAGCACAGTGGGTAGTACAAGCGTTGCGTGCGCAGGGTGTAAATACAGTATTTGGATATCCTGGCGGGGCAATCATGCCGGTATACGATGCATTGTATGACGGCGGCGTGGAACACCTGTTGTGCCGGCACGAGCAGGGCGCCGCAATGGCTGCCATCGGCTATGCCCGTTCAACCGGAAAAGTCGGCGTCTGTATCGCCACTTCCGGTCCTGGTGCGACCAACCTCATCACCGGTCTGGCCGACGCGCTGCTAGATTCTGTTCCGCTGGTGGCCATCACCGGTCAGGTCGGCTCCGCATTCATCGGTACAGACGCCTTCCAGGAGATCGACGTTTTAGGTTTATCCCTGGCCTGTACCAAACACAGCTTCCTGGTTGAATCGCTGGACGCATTGCCGGAAATCATGGCGGAAGCCTTTGCTATCGCCACTTCCGGACGTCCGGGGCCGGTTCTGATCGACATCCCGAAAGACATCCAGTTGGCGACTGGCGAATTGCCGCCGCATCTGCTGGCGGTAGAAGAAGCCTTTCCGCATCCGGTGACTGAACTGCAACAGGCCAGCGCGATGATCGCGGCGGCGCAGAAACCTATGATTTACGTCGGCGGCGGCGTGGGTATGGCGCAGGCGGTTCCGGCCTTACGGGAATTCATCTCAGCAACCGGTATGCCGGCAGTCGCTACGCTGAAAGGGCTGGGCGCGCCGGATGCCACTGACCCGTGCTATCTGGGAATGCTGGGTATGCACGGCACGAAAGCGGCGAATCTGGCGGTACAGTCCTGCGATTTACTGATTGCCGTCGGTGCGCGTTTTGATGACCGGGTGACCGGCAAGCTGAATACCTTTGCACCAAACGCGGCCGTTATCCATATGGATATCGACCCGGCAGAACTGAACAAACTGCGCCAGGCGCACGTGGCGTTGCAGGGAGATTTGAATTCATTGTTACCTGCGCTGCAACAACCGCTGAACATCGGCGCATGGCGTGATGAAGTGATGACGCTGAAAGCGCAGGGCGAATGGCGCTACGATCATCCGGGCGAAGCGATTTATGCACCGCTGTTGCTGAAACAAATCTCTGATCGTAAATCTGCCAGTACCGTAGTGACCACCGACGTCGGTCAGCACCAGATGTGGACCGCGCAACACATGCAGTTCAGTCGCCCTGAAAACTTCATTACTTCCAGCGGCTTGGGCACGATGGGGTTTGGCGTTCCGGCTGCCGTTGGCGCACAGGTTGCCCGTCCTGACGACATGGTGATCTGCGTTTCCGGCGACGGCTCGTTCATGATGAACGTTCAGGAGCTGGGCACCATCAAGCGAAAACAGCTGCCCGTCAAAATCCTGTTGCTGGATAACCAGCGGTTAGGGATGGTTCGACAGTGGCAGGAATTGTTCTTCGATGGACGCTTCAGTGAAACCAACCTTTCTGATAATCCCGATTTTGTGACGCTGGCCAGCGCATTCAATATCCCCGGCCAACGTATCCACCGTAAAGACCAAGTCGATGCCGCTCTGGACGCGTTCTTCAATAGCGAAGGCCCGTATTTGCTTCAGGTTTCCATCGACGAAAATGAGAATGTCTGGCCGCTGGTTCCACCGGGCGCAGGCAACGAAACCATGTTGGAGAAAATGTCATGATGCAGCATAACGTCTCAATCCAGGCCCGTTTCCGCCCTGAAATGTTAGAACGCGTATTACGCGTTGTCCGCCACCGTGGTTTTCAGGTGTGCGCGATGAACATGACCCCGATGGTCAATGCGGAAAACATAAATATCGAATTGACCGTTGCCAGCCAGCGTCCGGTAGATTTACTGTCTTCACAGTTACGCAAACTTATGGATGTCGCTTGTGTCGAGATCCAGCAACATACATCACAACAAATACGCGCGAATGCGTGAGTAAAGGAACGAAAGAATGACGAAGAAAGCTGATTACATTTGGTTCAATGGCGAGATGGTTCCGTGGGCAGAAGCGAAGGTTCACGTCATGTCACACGCACTGCATTACGGCACATCCGTATTTGAAGGCGTGCGTTGCTACGACTCCCATAAAGGCCCGGTCGTATTCCGTCACCGTGAACACATGCAGCGTCTGCGCGATTCCGCAAAAATCTACCGTATGCCGGTGTCTCAGAGCGTGGATGAGCTGATGGAAGCTTGCCGCGAGACTCTGCGCAAAAATAATCTGGTCAGCGCGTACATTCGTCCGCTGGTATTTGTCGGTGATGTGGGTATGGGCGTTAACCCGCCGGACGGCTACAAAACTGACGTGATTATCGCGGCCTTCCCTTGGGGCGCGTATCTGGGCGAAGAAGCGCTGGAGCAGGGCATCGACGCGATGGTGTCTTCCTGGAACCGCGTTGCCGCCAACACCATTCCAACTGCCGCGAAAGCCGGTGGTAACTACCTGTCCTCATTGCTGGTCGGCAGCGAAGCACGTCGCCACGGTTATCAGGAAGGTATCGCGCTGGACGTTCACGGCTATGTCTCTGAAGGCGCAGGCGAAAACCTGTTTGAAGTGAAAGACGGCATTCTGTTTACACCTCCGTTTACCTCTTCCGCCCTGCCGGGTATCACCCGTGACGCGATTATTAAACTGGCGAAAGACATGGGTCTGGAAGTTCGCGAACAAGTTCTGTCGCGTGAATCCCTGTATCTGGCTGACGAAGTCTTCATGTCCGGTACTGCCGCAGAAATCACGCCAGTTCGCAGCGTTGACGGGATTCAGGTCGGCATCGGCAAACGTGGTCCGGTCACCAAACAAATTCAGGATGCGTTCTTCGGCCTGTTCACCGGCAAAACCGAAGATAAATGGGGTTGGCTGGATCCAATCAACCCACAGTAATTACCCGTCATCCTTCAGGCTGCTTCTGCGTTGGCTGCCTTTATTCACCCCGGTCACTTACCTGAGTAAGCTCCCGGGGATTCATTCAGTTGCCGCCTTGCTGCAACCCGAATGATTTAGGGTAATGATGAGGATAAATTAGAAATTCAGCAGGCAGCGATATCGCGGCCTGCTAAACAGAAATGATTTGGAGTGAACAGAGCATGCCTAAGTACCGTTCCCACACCACGACACATGGCCGCAACATGGCTGGCGCCCGCGCTTTATGGCGTGCCACCGGCATGACGGACAACGATTTCGGCAAACCCATTATTGCCGTCGTCAACTCATTCACCCAGTTCGTACCGGGCCACGTGCATTTGCGTGATCTGGGTAAACTGGTTGCTGAGCAAATCGAAGCGTCCGGCGGCGTGGCGAAAGAGTTCAACACTATCGCCGTGGATGACGGGATCGCCATGGGTCATGGCGGCATGCTGTATTCACTGCCTTCACGCGAGCTGATCGCGGACTCCGTGGAATACATGGTTAACGCGCACTGCGCCGATGCCATGGTCTGTATTTCCAACTGCGACAAAATCACCCCGGGAATGCTGATGGCCTCACTGCGCCTGAACATTCCGGTGATCTTCGTTTCCGGCGGTCCGATGGAAGCCGGTAAAACCAAGCTTTCTGACAAAATCATCAAGCTCGACCTGGTCGATGCCATGATTCAGGGCGCAAACCCGAACGTCAGCGATGCCGACAGCGAACAAATCGAGCGTTCTGCCTGTCCGACCTGTGGTTCCTGTTCCGGTATGTTCACTGCGAACTCGATGAACTGTCTGACCGAAGCGCTGGGTCTGTCTCAGCCGGGCAATGGTTCATTGCTGGCAACTCATGCGGATCGCCGCGACCTGTTCCTGAACGCCGGTCGCCGTATTGTCGAGCTGACCAAACGTTATTACGAAAAAGACGATGAAAGCGCATTGCCTCGCAACATCGCCAGCAAAGCCGCATTCGAAAATGCCATGATCCTGGATATCGCGATGGGCGGCTCGACTAACACCGTTCTGCACCTGTTAGCTGCCGCGCAGGAAGGCGAAATCGACTTCGACATGACCGACATCGACCGTCTGTCACGCAAAGTGCCGCACCTGTGTAAAGTCGCGCCAAGCACCCAGAAATACCACATGGAAGACGTTCACCGTGCCGGTGGCGTGCTGGCTATTCTGGGCGAGCTGGATCGCGCCAATCTCCTGAACCGCGACGTGAAAAACATTCTCGGCCTGACCCTGAACCAGACGCTGGATCAGTACGACATCATGCTGACTAAAGATGAAGCGGTGAAAAAAATGTTCCGCGCCGGCCCGGCAGGCATCCGTACCACTCAGGCATTCTCACAAGATTGCCGCTGGGATACGCTCGATGATGACCGCGCCGAAGGCTGTATCCGTTCTCTGGAACATGCGTTCAGCAAAGACGGCGGTCTGGCTGTGCTTTACGGCAACATCGCCGAAGCGGGCAGCATCGTTAAAACCGCAGGCGTGGATGAATCCAACCTGACCTTCCGTGGTCCGGCTAAAGTTTACGAAAGCCAGGACAGCGCCGTTGAAGCGATTCTTGGCGGCAAAGTGGTTTCCGGCGACGTTGTGGTGATTCGTTACGAAGGGCCGAAAGGCGGGCCGGGCATGCAGGAAATGCTGTATCCGACCACCTACCTGAAATCCATGGGTTTGGGCAAAGAGTGTGCGCTGATCACCGACGGTCGTTTCTCCGGCGGGACTTCAGGTCTGTCCATCGGCCATGTTTCTCCGGAAGCGGGCAGCGGCGGTCTGATTGCGCTGGTTGAAGATGGCGACATCATCGACATCGATATTCCAAACCGCAAAATGGTGCTGGACGTACCTGCGGCTCAACTGGCCGCGCGCCACGAAGCCGAACTGGCGCGTGGCGACAAAGCCTGGACGCCGAAAAACCGTGAACGTGTGGTTTCTCTGGCGCTGCGTGCTTACGCATTGCTGGCGACCAGCGCGGACAAAGGCGCAGTACGCGACAAGTCTAAGCTGGGAGGCTGACAGTCATGGCGGTATCACAACCTCTACCCGACCAGCCGTGCGGCGCAGAATATCTGCGTGCCGTACTGCGTGCGCCGGTTTATGAAGTCGCGCAGGTGACGCCTTTGCAGGTCATGGAAAAAATCTCTTCCCGGCTGGGTAACACCATTCTGGTGAAGAGGGAGGACCGCCAGGCCGTCCACAGTTTTAAACTGCGCGGTGCGTATTCGATGATTGCCAGCCTGACCGAAGAGCAGGCTGCACGCGGCGTGGTCACCGCGTCAGCGGGTAATCACGCACAGGGTGTCGCATTGTCGGCGACCAAAAAAGGCATCAAATCTCTGATTGTGATGCCGGTGGCGACAGCCGATATCAAAGTGGATGCCGTGCGTAATTTTGGCGGCGAAGTGTTACTGCATGGCGCGAATTTCGATGAGGCAAAAGCCAAAGCGATTACGCTGTCGCAGGAACAGGGCATGACGTTTGTGCCACCGTTTGACCATCCGGCGGTGATCGCCGGACAGGGCACGCTGGCGATGGAACTGCTGCAACAGGATGCGCATCTCGATCGCGTATTCGTACCCGTTGGTGGCGGTGGTCTGGCAGCCGGTGTGGCGGTGCTTATCAAACAGCTGATGCCGCAGATTCAGGTGATCGGCGTTGAAGCCGAAGATTCTGCCTGTCTGCGCGCGGCAATGGACGCCGGTGAACCGGTGGATCTGGCGCGTGTCGGTTTGTTCGCAGAAGGCGTGGCGGTGAAGCGAATCGGCAACGAAACCTTCCGTCTGTGTCGCGAATATCTGGATGATGTGATCACCGTCGACAGCGATTCCATCTGCGCCGCAGTGAAAGATTTGTTCGAAGACGTGCGTGCAATTGCCGAACCTTCCGGCGCACTGGCGCTGGCGGGGCTGAAGAAATACGTGCAGCAGCACAACATTCAGGGCGAACGCCTGGCGCATGTGCTTTCCGGCGCGAACGTGAATTTCCATGGACTGCGTTATGTATCGGAACGTTGCGAACTGGGCGAGCAACGCGAAGCGCTGCTGGCGGTTACCATTCCTGAGCGCAAAGGCAGCTTCCTGAAATTCTGTCAGTTGCTGGGTGGCCGTTCGGTGACGGAGTTCAACTACCGTTATGCCGATGCGGACAACGCCTGCATTTTTGTGGGCGTGCGTCTGACGCGCGGTCACGCAGAGCGGCAGGAAATTATCGAAGAACTGAATCACGACGGTTATCAGGTTGTGGATCTGTCCGACGATGAAATGGCGAAACTTCATGTGCGTTACATGGTGGGCGGGCGTCCGACCAAGCCTCTGCGCGAGCGGCTTTACAGCTTTGAATTCCCGGAATCCCCGGGTGCTTTGCTGAAATTCCTGCACACGCTGGGCACGCACTGGAATATTTCGCTGTTCCATTACCGCAGTCACGGCACTGATTTTGGTCGCGTGCTGGCGGCGTTTGAGCTGAATGAAGAAGAGCCGGAGTTCGAACAGAACCTGACGGCGCTGGGATATGACTGTCATAACGAAAGTGATAATCCGGCGTTCCGCTTCTTCTTAGCGGGCTAGAAAATTCAGGGGCCCAAACGGGCCCTTTTTCTTTGCCATCATTTTGTCGTGAAGACCGATTATAACAACTGCCAGAACGCGTCAATCAGCGGTTCGTTCAGGCGTTTTTTCTGCACGCAGACGCCCAGTTCAAGAGGGGCGCCGAGCGTGACGTTATCCAGAATAGAAATACGGTTGCGCACCGGTTCCGGGCTGTTATCGACTACCACTGACGGAATAAGCGCGATGCCGCAACCGAGTGCGACCATCGACACAATGGCTTCGTGGCCGGACACCGTGGCGTAAATCAGCGGATTGCTCAGGCGGTTGCGTTTGAACCAGATGTCGATGCGTTTTCGCGCCGGGCCATGTTCCGGCAGGATGAAAGGAATTTGCGACCAGTCCGGATGCGGTTCGCTGACCTGAGTTCGGACCGCACAGGGCAGCGAAGGGGAAATCAGGATCATCGGGATTTCGCCGATCTGCGTGAAATCGACGCTGCCCGGCAAACTTTCCGGCCGACCGGCAATCGCCAGATCCGCTTCGGTGGACTGGACTTTTTCGACCGCATCGGCGGCGTCGCCGGTGGTCAGTTTGATTTCGACCAGCGGATGCTGCGCACGGAAACGGTCAAGGATAGGCGGCAAATGGCTGTAGGCGGCGGTGACTGAGCAGAACAGGTGCAGTTCGCCGCTCAACGTCGGGCCATGCTGGTCCAGACCGCTGCGCAATTGCTGGTAATGCAGCAGCGTCTGCTGGGCAAAGTTTTTGAGTTGTTCGCCCGCACTGGTCAGCTGCACGGTGCGGTTATCTCGCTGAAATAACGGCTGGCCGAGTTCTTCTTCCAGCCGCTGGATCTGGCGCGATAACGTGGACGGGCTGACATGCATTGCTTTCGATGAACGCCCAAAATGGCGGCTTTCCGCCAGATGTAAAAACAGTTTCAGATCACGTAAGTCCATAAAGAATACAAGGCTCTTTGGTTTCACAGATGACAGGCTAAGTATATTGCATAATCTGCAACGTCATCTTCGTAATATATCAATTTAAGCAATGTGTCACATGACATATAGTGAATTCACGGCGTTCACCAGCTCACCGGTGAAACAAAAAATAACAGCACTTACCTCGATAGAACGGAGCAATACATGGCTAACTATTTCAACACACTGAACCTGCGTCAGCAGCTGGCACAACTGGGCAAATGCCGCTTCATGGGTCGCGATGAATTCGCTGACGAAGCCAGCTATCTCAAAGGTAAAAAAGTGGTGATTGTAGGCTGTGGCGCACAGGGCCTGAACCAGGGTCTGAACATGCGTGATTCCGGTCTGGATGTGTCCTACACCCTGCGTGCAGAAGCGATTGCTGAGAAGCGTGCTTCATGGCGTAAAGCGACCGAAAACGGTTTCAAAGTCGGTACCTACGAAGAACTGATCCCGCAAGCGGATCTGGTGATTAACCTGACGCCGGACAAACAGCACAGCGCTGTGGTTAAGGCAGTTCAGCCTCTGATGAAAGATGGCGCAACACTGGGCTATTCCCATGGTTTCAACATCGTTGAAGTAGGCGAGCAAATCCGTAAAGACATCACCGTTGTGATGGTTGCGCCGAAATGTCCGGGTACCGAAGTGCGTGAAGAATACAAACGCGGTTTCGGTGTACCCACACTGATCGCGGTTCACCCGGAAAACGACCCGAAAGGCGAAGGCATGGCGATTGCTAAAGCCTGGGCAGCAGCAACCGGCGGCCACCGAGCGGGCGTTCTGCAGTCTTCTTTCGTTGCCGAAGTGAAATCTGACCTGATGGGCGAGCAGACTATCCTGTGCGGTATGTTGCAGGCCGGCTCTCTGCTGTGCTTTGACAAATTGGTTGCTGACGGTGTTGATGAAGCGTACGCAGAAAAACTGCTGCAGTTCGGCTGGGAAACCATCACCGAAGCGCTGAAACAAGGCGGTATTACGCTGATGATGGATCGTCTGTCCAACCCGGCGAAACTGCGTGCTTATGCGCTGTCCGAACAACTGAAAGAGATCATGGCACCGCTGTTCCAGAAACACATGGACGACATCATCTCCGGCGAGTTCTCCAGCGGCATGATGGCTGACTGGGCCAACGACGATAAGAAATTACTGACCTGGCGTGAAGAGACGGGCGCCACGGCATTCGAAAATGCCCCACAGTTCGAAGGTAAAATCTCCGAGCAGGAATACTTTGACCACGGTGTTGTGATGATCGCGATGGTGAAAGCAGGCGTTGAGCTGGCGTTCGAAACCATGGTCGCTTCCGGCATCATCGAAGAATCTGCTTACTACGAATCACTGCACGAGTTGCCGCTGATCGCCAACACCGTTGCACGTAAGCGTCTGTATGAAATGAACGTGGTTATTTCCGATACGGCTGAATACGGTAACTACCTGTTTGCTAACGCAGCTGTACCGTTGCTGAAAGAGTTCATGACCACTCTGCAGGCGGGTGATTTGGGCAAATCTGTTGCAGAAACACAGGTTGATAATGCGCAGCTGCGTGATGTTAACGAAGCGATCCGCAACCACCCAATCGAGTCTATCGGCCGCACTCTGCGCGGCTATATGACCGATATGAAGCGCATCGCAGTCGCGAGTTAAGATTTTCCTGTAACTCGAATTATTCGGGGCTCTAATAAATACACAAAAGGGCACTGCATGAAAATGCGGTGCCCTTTCTTTTGGTTCTGGCAGAGGCAGAACTTAGTTGCGGTACAAAATCTTAATGATGTGGTAACCGAACTGAGTGTGCAGCGGGCCCTGTGGCTCGATCAGCGGTGCAGAGAAAACCACTTTATCGAAAGCCGGAACCATTGCGCCTTGCTTGAATTCACCTAAATGGCCGCCTTTCTTACCTGACGGACAGGTAGAGTGCTTCTTAGCCAGTTTCTCGAAATCGCCACCGTTCTTCAGTTGTTCAAGAAGATCAAGTGCCTGTGCTTCTTCCTTTACCAGGATGTGCATTGCTGCGGCAGTTTTTGCCATGATAAGACCTTTTTTGCGAGAGTGTTTCCAGACGCGTAATGTAACATCTGAAACGGCGCGGGGGGAATCCGGCCTGCGTTCCGGACTTAAGAAATTGCGCTGTAAAGCCAGTCAATCTCGAACGGCGTTTCTGCTACAATCGCCGTCCTTGTCTATCAGGTGAGCAAAAATACGCCATGCGATTAAACCCCAGCCAACAAAATGCCGTCGAATTCGTCACCGGACCCTGCCTGGTTCTGGCGGGGGCTGGCTCCGGCAAAACCCGGGTAATTACCAATAAAATCGCGCACCTGATCCGTGAATGTGGCTATCAGGCACGTCATATTGCGGCGGTGACCTTTACCAATAAAGCCGCGCGTGAAATGAAGGAGCGTGTCGGACAAACCCTCGGGCGCAAAGAGGCGCGGGGCTTGCTGATTGCTACGTTCCATACGCTCGGGCTGGAGATCATCAAGCGCGAATTTGCCGCGCTGGGCATGAAATCTAACTTCTCTTTATTTGATGATCAGGACCAGCTGGCGCTGCTCAAAGAGCTGAGCGAGAAATGGCTTGAAAACGATAAGACGTTATTGCAGCAACTGGTCTCGACGATCTCTAACTGGAAAAACGATCTGATTGATCCTTCGCATGCCGCCGGGCTGGCACGATCGGAACGCGATCAGATTTTCGCGCATTGCTACAGTCTTTATCATGACCACATGCGCGCCTGTAATATTCTCGATTTCGACGACCTGATCCTGTTGCCGACGCTGCTGTTGCAGAAAAATGAAGAAGTACGTGAGCGCTGGCAGAACAAGCTGCGTTATCTGCTGGTCGATGAATATCAGGACACCAACACCAGTCAGTACATGATGGTGAAACTGCTGGTGGGGAACCGCGCGCGTTTCACCGTGGTGGGCGACGATGACCAGTCGATTTACTCCTGGCGTGGTGCCCGGCCGCAAAATCTGGTGCTGCTGAAAGAAGATTTCCCGCAGTTGCAGGTCATCAAGCTGGAGCAGAACTACCGCTCCACGCAGCGTATTCTGAAAGCCGCTAACATTCTGATCGCCAATAACCCGCATGTGTTTGAGAAGCGTTTGTTCTCTGAACTGGCTTATGGCGAGTCACTGAAAGTGGTGACAGCAAATAATGAAGATCATGAAGCGGAACGCGTCGTGGGTGAGCTTATCGCCCATCACTTCATCAATAAAACAGCGTATGGCGATTACGCGATTCTATACCGCGGTAACCACCAGTCACGCCTGTTTGAAAAAATGCTGATGCAGAACCGTATCCCGTACCGGATTTCCGGCGGCACTTCTTTCTTCTCCCGACCGGAGATTAAAGACCTGCTGGCCTATTTGCGTGTGCTGACTAATCCCGATGACGACAGCGCCTTCCTGCGTATCGTTAACACGCCACGCCGTGAAATCGGTGCCGCCACCTTGCAGAAACTGGGTGAGTGGGCGAATCAGCGCAACAAAGGGTTGTTCAAGGCCAGTTTTGATATGGGGCTGAGCCAGTCGCTGACCGGCCGCGGACTGGAATCCCTGCAACGCTTCACGCACTGGATGGGCAATATTTCCGAGCTGGCAGAACGTGAACCGGTCGCTGCCGTAAGGGATTTGATCCACGGCGTTGATTACGAAAGCTGGCTGTTCGAAACCTCGCCGAGCCCGAAAGCGGCAGAAATGCGTATGAAAAACGTCAACCAGCTGTTCAGCTGGATGACGGAAATGCTGGAAGGCACCGATCTGGATGAGCCGATGACGCTCACTCAGGTGGTCACGCGCTTTACGCTGCGCGACATGATGGAACGCGGTGAGAACGACGAAGAGCTGGATCAGGTTCAGCTGATGACTCTGCACGCCTCAAAAGGGCTGGAGTTCCCGTATGTCTATCTGGTCGGCATGGAAGAAGGTTTGCTGCCGCATCAGAGCAGCATTGATGAAGATAATGTGGATGAAGAGCGACGTCTGGCATACGTGGGCATTACCCGCGCGCAGAAAGAGCTGACGTTTACCCTTTGTCGCGAACGCCGTCAGTACGGCGAGTTGATCCGCCCGGAACCGAGCCGCTTCCTGCTGGAATTACCGCAGGACGATCTGGCATGGGAAACTGAACGTAAGGTGGTGAGCGCACAGGAACGGATGGTAAAAGGGCAGAGCCATCTGGAGAAAATCCGCGAACAGCTGGCAAAAGCCAAAAGCGGCAATTAACCATCATCGATTAAAGATGAGCCACAAAAAAAAGCAGAGACTGATCACTCAGTTCTCTGCTTTTATTCATGATTTCAAACTAACGCGTTACTGCTCTTCGACAAACAGCGGCCAGTGAACATAACTCTGCCAGTGGCTTTCCTGCTCTAACTCTTCAGCGCGCAGCGGATGTTGTTCCAGCCAGCCCTGCGGCACAATCACACTCAGTTCATCATCATTGGCGCGTAAACGCACCGCAGGCAATGTGTCGTCGCGGCGACGGCTGGCAAAGATAATCGCCAGTCGCATAATCCGGCAAAGACGTTGCGCCTGACGCGGCGGCAGAGCGTTTTGCTCATTAAGCAGCGGTAAATCCAGCGTTCCATTCTGATTTTGCAAAAGCGTCGCCAGCAGCTTTTTCTGCGCGGGCGTGAAGCCCGGCAGATCCAGATGCCGGATCAGATACGCGGCATGATGAGGCGCTTTTTTGAAATCGACACTTAGCCCGATTTCATGGATCAGACAGGCACTGTTGAGTAAATCACGGGCGCGGGCGTCCAGTTTCCATTCCTGAGCCACCTGCAGCGAGAAATTCTCTGCGAGCTGGGCGACACGTTCTGCCTGTTCATTATCGAGCAGGTAACGGCGTTGCAGATTTCGCAGCGTACGCTGGCGGATATCCTGTTCAATCGGCAAATGCAGCATGCCGTAAACCAGACCTTCACGCAGCGCACCGCCGGCAAGTGTCATGGTTTCGATATTCAATGTTTTGAAAATGGCGATCAGAATGGACAGTCCGCTTGGGAAAACCAGCGCACGTTCGAGGGTCAGGCCTTCAATCTCCAGCTCTTCCAGTTTGCCGCACTGAATGGCGCGCTGTTTGAGTTGCTGAAGTTTAGGCAGCGTGATGCGCTCATCCATGCCCTGAGCAACCATGATTTCCTGCAAAGCTTGCACGGTACCCGATGCCCCGACGCAAATCTGCCAGCCATTGGCAATCAGCTCTGGTGCCACAGGCAGGATCATGTCGATCGCGGCCTGTTCAGCCTGATCGAAGTTCTCTTTGGCCAGATTGCGGTCAGCAAAATAACGCTCAAGCCAGGTCACACAGCCCATGGAAAGACTGAAAAGCGTAGTGGCCTGCGCACCGACACCGGTGACCAGCTCTGTGCTTCCGCCACCAATATCAACTACCAGACGCTTATCCGGGCCGCCCGTCGTGTGGGCAACGCCGTGATAAATCAGACGCGCTTCTTCTTCACCGCTGATGACCTGAATCGGACAGCCAAGAATTTCCTGCGCTTTGCCCAGAAATTCGTCGGCATTACTGGCAAGCCGCAGCGTTGCGGTAGCAACGACGCGGATTTGGTCACGGGGGATATCCTGCAATCTTTCAGAAAATAGCTTCAGGCATTGCCATCCGCGCTGCATTGCATCCTGAGAAAGCAGGTTTTGTTTATCCAGACCGGCAGCCAGACGCACTTTGCGCTTAATTCTGGCGAGGGTCTGGATACTGCCTGCCACCTCACGAACAACCAGCATGTGAAAGCTGTTAGAGCCCAGATCAATCGCTGCATACAGTGAGGTGGAGCTTAGCATAGGTTATCAGCCCGGACGTTTACGGTTGCTACGTGGCGCACTGCTGCGACGTGAAGACGAATTGCTGTTACGACGCGGGCCGTTACCGGTACGCGAGCGGGCAAGACGTTTTGCAGGAGGCAAATCCGTTAACAGCGCATCGCTGTTGTATTTACTGACCGGAATGCTGTGGCCGGTGTACGTTTCAATCGCCGGCAGATTCAGGGCATATTCTTCACAGGCAAGGCTGATGGAATGACCGCTCAGGCCCGCGCGACCGGTACGGCCAATGCGGTGAACGTAGTCTTCACAGTCGTCAGGCAGGTCATAGTTAAAGACGTGCGTCACGGCAGGAATGTGCAAACCACGGGCAGCAACGTCAGTCGCAACCAGAATATCCAGCGTGCCTTTGGTGAAATCTTCCAGAACGCGCAGACGTTTTTTCTGCGGAACGTCACCGGTCAGCAAGCCAACGCGATGACCATCGGCAGCCAGATGGCCCCAGACGTCTTCACAGCGATGTTTGGTGTTCGCGAAGATAATGCAGCGGTCTGGCCATTCTTCTTCAATCAGCGTCTGTAACAGGCGCATCTTTTCTTCGTTTGAAGGATAGAACAGCTCTTCCTGAATACGGTGACCGGTTTTTTGTTCCGGTTCGATTTCAATCGACTCGGCATTGTTCATGTTTTCGAACGCCAGTTCTTTCACACGATAGGAAAGCGTTGCTGAGAACAGCATGTTCAGGCGTTGATTGGCAGGCGGCATCCGGCGGAACAACCAGCGGATATCTTTGATGAAGCCCAGATCGAACATGCGGTCTGCTTCATCCAGCACCACCACCTGAATCGCACCCAGGTCGATGTGGTTCTGTTTGGTGTAATCGATTAAACGGCCAGTGGTTCCGATCAGGATGTCCACGCCGCTTTCCAGCACTTTAAGCTGTTTGTCGTAACCGTCGCCGCCATAGGCCAGACCTAATTTCAGTCCGGTAGATTCAGATAATGCTTCGGCGTCGGAGTGGATCTGCACCGCGAGTTCACGCGTAGGTGCCATGATCAAGGCACGCGGCTGGTTAGTCTGACGACCTTCCGCAGCAGGGTGAGAAAGCAGATAATGGAAAGTAGACGCTAGAAAAGCCAGCGTCTTGCCGGTACCGGTTTGCGCCTGACCTGCAACATCACGCCCAGCGAGCGTGATCGGCAATGCCAATGCCTGAATAGGCGTGCAGTAATGGAACCCTTTCTTTTCAAGGGCTTCTACTGCCAGCGGGTGCAGGGCGAAGTCGGAAAACTTCTGTTCGGTCAAGTGTGTTTTGCTCATAGTGTGGTAGAATATCAGCTAACTATTGCTTTACGAAAGCGTATCCGGTGAAATAAAGTCAACCTGATGTTGGTTAATGCTACATCAACAAGGTAAAGATAATCCTTTGGAGTAAACATGAGCGATAAAATTATTCACCTGACCGATGACAGTTTCGACAACGACGTATTGAAAGCCGAAGGGCTGGTGCTGGTCGATTTTTGGGCAGAGTGGTGCGGACCATGTAAGATGATCGCTCCAATTCTGGATGAAATTGCCACTGAGTTCGAAGGCAAGCTGACCATCGCGAAACTGAATATCGATGAAAATCCAGGTACTGCACCTAAATACGGCATCCGTGGTATTCCTACCCTGCTGTTATTTAAAGGCGGCGAAGTCGCAGCAACTAAAGTTGGCGCACTGTCGAAAGGTCAGCTGAAAGAGTTCTTAACAGCTAATCTGTAATCGGTCGGGATGACCCAAGCCAGGTGTTTAGCGGGCTGCCGTGTTTTTCACATTGTCCGCTAGACGCCTGTCGAGAAGCGTGCTAAGTTTACCCTTACTGCAAATAGAGCTTACCTGTAGTTTGATTCTTACGTTTTACTCTGTTGTGTCAAAAACATCTGCCTATAAAGTTTCTTTGAATAATAATTAAATTGAACTGGCACTGTGCTTGACCATCTAACGGTTTTGACAAAATCGGCTTTAAGACACCTTCAATATCAGCATTACCCCTCAAGAATCGCCCGCGTGCGACTGCCTGCGGCTGGATTTCTGGGCTGTTATTTAAGTGTCATACAATAAACAGGCATGGATGACCCTGCCATACCCATTCACGACAGATGTTCGAGACATACCCCGAGTTTAAGAACCCACCATTATGAATCTTACCGAATTAAAGAATACGCCGGTCTCTGACCTGATTGCACTCGGCGAAAATATGGGACTGGAAAACCAGGCCCGCATGCGCAAGCAAGACATTATCTTTTCAATATTGAAGCAGCATGCGAAAAGCGGAGAAGACATCTTCGGTGATGGCGTACTGGAGATATTGCAGGATGGATTTGGTTTCCTCCGCTCCGGAGACAGTTCCTACCTCGCAGGCCCCGACGACATCTACGTATCTCCAAGCCAAATCCGCCGCTTCAACCTTCGCACTGGCGACACCATTTCCGGTAAAATCCGCCCACCTAAAGAAGGTGAACGTTATTTTGCCCTGTTGAAAGTTAACGAAGTTAACTACGACAAACCAGAAAACGCCCGCAGCAAAATCCTGTTCGAAAACTTAACCCCTCTGCATGCAAATTCACGTCTGCGTATGGAACGTGGTAATGGTTCAACAGAAGATTTAACCGCTCGCGTACTTGACTTAGCGTCTCCAATTGGCCGTGGCCAACGTGGTCTGATTGTTGCGCCGCCGAAAGCCGGTAAAACCATGCTGCTGCAAAATATCGCGACCAGCATTGCGTACAACCATCCTGATTGCGTACTGATGGTTCTGCTGATTGACGAACGTCCGGAAGAAGTGACCGAGATGCAACGTCTGGTAAAAGGCGAAGTTATCGCTTCTACCTTTGACGAACCTGCATCCCGTCACGTTCAGGTAGCCGAAATGGTTATCGAGAAGGCGAAACGTCTGGTTGAGCATAAGAAAGACGTTATTATCTTGCTGGACTCCATCACCCGTCTGGCGCGTGCCTACAACACCGTGGTTCCTGCTTCAGGTAAAGTCCTGACCGGTGGTGTGGACGCCAACGCCCTGCACCGTCCAAAACGTTTCTTCGGTGCTGCACGTAACGTGGAAGAGGGCGGAAGCCTGACCATCATCGCTACGGCGCTGGTCGATACCGGTTCTAAAATGGATGAAGTTATCTATGAAGAATTTAAAGGTACCGGCAACATGGAACTGCATCTGGCGCGTAAAATCGCGGAAAAACGTGTATTCCCTGCGATTGACTACAATCGTTCGGGTACCCGTAAAGAAGAGCTGCTGACCACGTCTGAAGAGCTGCAAAAAATGTGGATCCTGCGCAAAATCATTCATCCGATGGGTGAGATTGATGCGATGGAATTCCTCATTAACAAGCTCGCCATGACCAAAACCAATGACGACTTCTTCGATATGATGAAACGTTCGTAATTCGGTGCAAAACTCAGTCTAACGCCACGCTCAGTCGTGGCGTTTTTTGCTTTAGGTAGCTACCATAATGCTACTTTGGGAAGATTGTCAGACTATTCGGATAATAGCTGATGGTTTTTCACATGCCCTTTCTTTACTTTGTCGGTAGATTGCCCGAGAAATGGCAGCAGATAAGGTCTTGCCCGAGACAAAACCATAACTGTCACCATAGGATATGATTTAAGGCTGTGAGGTTTATGATGTTTTCGATCCCCCGCACCTTATTTTTGCAGAAGAGATCTCTTAACTGTGAATTTACTCAATATGAGTACTGAGCTAGCTGTTGTCTTCGTATTTTCATTCCTCTTTTTGTTCGTTGCCCGTAAGGTCGCGAATAAAATAGGACTCGTTGATAAACCCAATTTTCGTAAGCGTCACCAGGGTCTGATCCCGCTGGTAGGCGGCATTTCTGTCTATGCCGGCGTTTGCTTCGCCTTTCTGATCACCAATTACACCATTCCACATGGCAAGTTGTATCTGGCCTGCGCCGGTTTGCTGGTGCTCGTCGGTGCGCTGGATGACCGTTACGATATCAGTGTCAAAACCCGCGCCATGGTTCAGGCCGTCGTCGCTATCGCCATGATGAGTTTTGCTAATCTCAATCTGCGCAGCCTTGGTCATCTGATTGGCCCGTGGGAAATGGTATTAGGTCCGTTTGGTTATCTCATCACACTGTTTGCCGTATGGGCCGCGATCAATGCCTTTAATATGGTCGATGGTATCGACGGATTACTGGGTGGCCTGTCTTGTGTCAGCTTCGGCTCGCTAGGCATCATCATGTATGACAGCGGGCATATGGAGCTGGCGCTCTGGTGCTTTGCGATGATTGCCGCCATTGTTCCTTATATCTTGCTCAATCTGGGTGTATTAGGGCCGCGCTATAAAGTCTTTATGGGCGATGCGGGCAGCACACTGATTGGATTCACCGTGATTTGGATCCTCTTACAAAGTACGCAAGGCGAATCCCATCCTATGAATCCGGTGACCGCGCTCTGGCTTATCGCCATTCCGCTGATGGATATGGTTGCCATCATGTATCGCCGTTTGCGCAAAGGAATGAGCCCGTTCTCTGCTGACCGCCAGCACATTCATCATTTGATCATGCGGGCAGGTTTTACTTCCCGGCAGGCCTTTGTTCTGATCACATTAGCGGCAGCGCTCCTCGCGGGCGTCGGCGTGATTGGCGAGCACCTGAGTTTCGTCCCTGAATGGATCATGCTGGCCTTATTTTTTGTTGCCTTCCTGTTGTATGGGATCTGCATCAAGCACGCCTGGCGTGTGGCGCGGTTTATTAAACGTATTAAAAGGCGTTTGCGTCGTTCCTCCAATCAATAATCACTCTCTTAAGCAGGGGCATACTGGCTGTGGATAAACCAGAAATGATCAGAAACCAGAACGAACACGACATCGAGAATGAACTCGATATTCGCGGCCTGTGCTGCACGCTATGGAAAGGTAAATTCTGGATTGCTGGCCTGGCGATACTTTTTGCTTTGGTGGCATTAGGTTCGTCTTATCTGATGAAACAGGAGTGGAGTTCCACGGCGATCACCGATCGTCCAACGGTGAACAATCTGTCTTCCTATTACTCCCAGGCACAGTTCCTGCGCAATTTAGATATCCGAAATGCACCGCAATCGGACGTTAACCGTCCGGCGATTTCTGATGAAGCGTATAACGAGTTTGTTATGCAGCTGGCAGCGTACGACACACGCCGTGATTTCTGGATGCAAAGTCCTTATTACAAGCAGCGTCAGGAGAATGACCCGCGTGCTGATGCCGTTTTGCTCGATGAACTGATCAACGACATTCAGTTTACGGCGCGTGATGCGGCAAAAGTGCCGAATGACATTGTTAAGCTGACAGCGGAAAACGCACCTGACGCCAATAAGCTGCTGCGTCAGTATGTTGATTTCGCCAGTCATCGCGCGGCACAGCATTTATATGATGAACTGGAAGGTGCCTGGGCGGCTCGTACACAGTCCATGAAAGCCCAGGTGAAGCGTCAGGAAGCCGTGGCGCAGGCTGTTTTCGCCCGCACGATGAACAACACCGAACAGGCACTTAAGATAGCTCAGCAGCAAAATATCAATAAAAGTGTGACCGATACCCCTGCCGAAGAGCTGCCAAATTCCGATATGTTCCTGCTGGGTGTACCGATGTTAAAAGCGCGACTGGAATTATTGCAGGCGTCCGGTCCGGGATTTGATCTCGATTACGACCAGAACCGCGCGATGCTTTCAACGCTGAATGTCGGCCCTACGCTCACTGCGAAATTCCAGACCTATCGTTATCTGAGAACGCCGGAAGAACCAGTGAAACGTGACAGTCCCCGCAGGGTATTACTGATGATTATGTGGGGCATTGTCGGTGGTCTAATCGGGGCTGGCGTGGCCCTGACTCGCCGTAAAAATAAGAGAAACACATTGTGAAAGTGTTGACGATTTTCGGCACCCGTCCGGAGGCCATTAAAATGGCTCCGCTGGTGCTCGCTTTGTCGCAGGATGCGGCTTTTGAATCCAAAGTTTGTGTCACGGCTCAGCACCGTGAAATGCTGGACCAGGTATTACGCCTCTTTGAAATTACACCGGATTATGATCTTAACATCATGAAACCGGGGCAGGGGCTGACTGAAATTACCAGCCGCATCCTGACCGGACTGAAACCTGTGCTGGATGAATTCCAGCCGGATGTGGTGCTGGTGCATGGTGATACGACAACCACCTTGTCAGCAAGCCTTGCTGCATTTTATCACCAGATCCCTGTTGGTCATGTCGAGGCAGGATTGCGAACCGGTGACCTCTCTTCTCCCTGGCCGGAAGAAGGCAACCGCCTGCTGACCGGGCATCTGGCCAGATGGCATTTCGCCCCCACGGAAAACGCCCGGGCAAATTTGCAGCAGGAGAATATTGCTCCGCAGGGCATTTTTGTCACCGGCAATACCGTGATTGATGCGCTGCTGTGGGTGCGTGATCGCTTTAGCAGTGATGCGTCGCTGGCCCAGCAACTGGCAGATAGCTACCCGTTCCTTGATGCCGCTAAAAAGCTGATTCTGGTCACCGGCCACCGTCGCGAAAGTTTCGGGGAAGGTTTTGAGCGCATTTGCTCGGCGCTGGCGGACATTGCCCGTCAGCATCCCGACGTACAAATTGTTTACCCGGTGCATCTCAATCCGAACGTCAGTGAACCGGTGAACCGAATTCTGCAAGGCATTGATAATATTGTTCTTATTGACCCGCAAGACTATCTGCCGTTTGTCTATCTGATGGATAAAGCGTATCTGATCCTCACCGATTCCGGTGGCGTGCAGGAAGAAGCGCCGTCGCTGGGCAAACCGGTTCTGGTGATGCGTGAAACCACCGAACGTCCGGAAGCGGTTGATGCCGGAACCGTGCGGCTGGTGGGGACAGATCCCGCTAAAATAGTAGAGGAAGTGAATCGCCTGCTGAACGATGAAAACGAATACAACAGCATGAGCCGGGCGCACAATCCTTACGGTGACGGGCATGCCTGTCGCCACATTCTTGACGCTTTGAAAAATCATTGGGTACCACAATGAGTTTTGACACTATTTCTGTTATTGGCCTGGGTTATATCGGTTTACCTACCGCCGCCGCTTTTGCCTCCCGCGGGAAAAAAGTAGTGGGTGTGGATATTAATCCGCACGCCGTGGAGACCATTAACCGCGGGGCTATCCATATTGTTGAGCCAGACCTTGATGTGCTGGTAAAGCGTGCGGTTGAAGAAGGTTTCCTGCGCGCAACGACGCAGCCTGAACCGGCTGATGCGTTCCTGATTGCCGTGCCAACGCCATTTAAAGGCGATCATTTGCCGGATATGAAATTCGTCGAATCTGCCGCCCGTTCACTGGCGCCGGTTTTGAAGAAAGGCGACCTGATTATTCTGGAATCCACTTCACCGGTCGGTGCGACAGAGCAAATGGCGCAGTGGCTGGCAGAATCCCGTTCCGATCTGAGTTTCCCACAGCAGGCCGGTGAGCAGTCTGATATCAATATCGCCTACTGTCCGGAACGTGTGCTGCCGGGGCAGGTGATGGTTGAGCTGATTAAAAATGACCGCGTGATTGGTGGCATGACTTCGTTGTGTTCACAGCGTGCCAGCGATTTGTATAACATTTTCCTCGAAGGCGAATGTGTGATCACCAATTCCCGCACCGCTGAAATGTGCAAGCTGACCGAGAACAGTTTCCGTGACGTGAACATTGCCTTTGCAAACGAGCTGTCACTTATTTGCGATGCGCAGGGGATTAACGTCTGGGAGCTGATCAGCCTGGCAAACCGCCATCCGCGCGTGAATATTTTACAGCCCGGTCCGGGCGTCGGCGGCCACTGTATTGCGGTTGATCCGTGGTTTATCGTGGCACAAAACCCTGAGCTGGCGCGGATGATCCGCACGGCTCGTGAAGTGAACGACAGCAAACCGCACTGGGTCGTGGACCGTGTGAAAGCGGCGCTGGCGGATTGCCTGACCACGACCGGCAAGCGCGCTGCTGATATCAAAATCGCCTGCTTCGGGCTGGCGTTTAAACCGAATATTGACGATCTGCGCGAAAGTCCGGCAGTTGAAGTAACCCATCTGATCGCTGACTGGCATTCAGGAGAAACCTGGGCGGTTGAACCTAATGTTCATCAGCTTCCGGCTTCACTCGCGGAAAAAGTTACGTTACAGCCTGTTGATCGTGCGCTGAAAGAAGCCGATCTGCTGGTGATGCTGGTTGATCACAAACCGTTTAAAGCGATCCCCGCCGATCAGATTCAGCAATCCTGGATTGTGGATACCAAAGGCGTATGGCGATAAATCTGCCGTTACGTGGTGAGCTTGAACCTCTGGTCTGGGAGAGTGATTTCTTCCAGCTTAAAAGCGCGCGACTGACACCGGATGCCACAGCGGCTGAGCTCACGGCACAGGCGCTGGACGACTATGCGCTGGTGCAGGCGAAAGTGGATGCGTCAGAAACGCATACGCTGGATGTGCTTTCGGCGCTGGGCTTCCGGCTGGCAGAAGGTGAAACGGACATTTGTGTGACGGTGACGCCGCAGGATAACGCGCGGCCGGCCGGGCGTCTGGCAGCGCCGGAAGACATCCCCGATGTGACCGCGATTGCGCGTCAGGCATTTCGCCTCAGTCGTTTTCGCGCACCCTGGTATCAGCCGGAAGACAGCGCGCGTTTTTACGCGATGTGGGCTGAAAAAGCGGTTCTCGGCACCTTTGATCACCTTTGCCTGTGGGCAGATGATGAACAGGGCAACGGGCTGGGCTTTGTCACGCTGCGACGTTTGTCCGAAGATGAAGTAAGAATTGGCCTGCTGGCTGTCAGACCTGAGTATCAGGGGCAGGGAGCGGGCAAAAAGTTAATGGCGGCTGCGAAAAAATGGTGTGCTGAACAGGGCGTGTCGCGGTTGTATGTCGCCACGCAAACCGGCAATCTCGCGGCCTTAAATCTTTATCTCGCCAGCGGTGGCAAAGTCACCCGCACGGCGTACTGGTTGTACAGGTGAAACGATGATCCCTTTTAATGCGCCACCGATTGTGGGTACTGAAATTGATTTCATGCGCGAGGCGATGAGCAGCGGCAAACTGTGTGGCGATGGCGGATTCACTCTGCGTTGCCAGAAGTGGTTTGAGCAGCGTTTTAACTGCCCGAAAGTCTTGCTGACGCCATCCTGTACCGCATCGCTGGAAATGGCCGCGTTACTGCTGGATATTCAGCCCGGCGACGAAGTGATTATGCCGAGCTTCACCTTTGTCTCGACTGCCAATGCGTTTGTGCTGCGTGGTGCCAAAATCGTGTTTGTTGATGTCCGTCCAGACACCATGAATATCGACGAAACCCAGATTGAAGCGGCGATCACTGAGAAAACCAAAGTGATTGTTCCCGTACATTACGCCGGTGTGGCCTGTGAAATGGACACCATTATGGCGCTGGCCGAAAAGCATCGTCTGTTTGTGGTGGAAGACGCGGCGCAGGGCGTGATGTCGACATATAAAGGCAAAGCGCTGGGTACAATCGGTCATATCGGCTGTTTCAGTTTTCACGAAACCAAGAATTACACTGCGGGTGGCGAAGGTGGGGCAACGCTGATTAACGATCCGGCGCTGATTGACCGTGCTGAAATCATTCGCGAAAAAGGCACTAACCGCAGCCAGTTCTTCCGCGGGCAGGTGGATAAATACACCTGGCGCGATATCGGTTCCAGCTATCTGATGTCCGATTTACAGGCCGCGTATCTGTGGGGAAATCTCGATGCCGCTGAAAAGATTAACCAGCGCCGTCTGAGTATCTGGAATGAGTATTACGAAGCGTTGCAGGATCTGGCCGACGCAGGTCGTGTTCAGTTGCCTTCGGTCCCGCAGGATTGCGTGCAGAATGCTCATATGTTCTATGTTCGCCTGAACGATATCGAAGACCGCGACGCGTTTATTCGACACATGAAAGCGGCGGATATCCTGACTGTATTCCATTACATCCCGCTGCACGCCTGTCCGGCGGGTGAAGATTTTGGTCGTTTCTCTGGTGTCGATCGTTTCACCACAAAAGAGAGCGAACGTCTGGTGCGACTGCCGTTGTTCTATAACATGACCGACGACACGCAGCGCACGGTAATTGCGGCCATGCTGCAATATTTCGCCTGATATGTCGCTGGCAAAAGCGTCTGTCTGGACCGCCGGTTCCACGCTGATTAAAATCGGTGCCGGGCTGCTGGTGGTTAAAATGCTGGCGGTGGCTTTTGGGCCTGATGGTGTCGGGCAGGCGGGGAATTTCCGCCAGCTGGTGACCGTACTGGGTGTGCTATCCGGTGCCGGAATTTTCAACGGCGTTACCAAATATGTCGCTGAACATCATGAAAACCCGGAGCGACTCAAAGCCGTTCTCGGTACGTCTTCCACGCTGATTTTAGCTTTCTCGACGGTACTGGCGGCCGTTTTTCTGCTGGCCGCCGGGCCGGTGAGTGTCGGGCTGTTCGGTCATGACCGCTATCAGGCGGTTGTCCGCTTCGTGGCTTTTATTCAGATGGGTATCGCCTACGCTAACTATTTTCAGGCGATCCTGAAAGGCTACCGGGATGCCATGGGTAACGCGCTGGCGGTGATCGGCGGCAGCCTGATGGGTCTTCTGGCCTATCTGCTGTGCTTTAAACTGGGCGGCTATGAAGGCGCGCTGGCCGGACTGGCGCTGGTGCCGGCGCTGGTTATCCTGCCTGCGGGCGGTATGTTGTGGCGGCGAAAATCTTTTCCGCTTCACTATTTAAAGCCGGGCTGGGATCGCTTTATCGCCAGCCATCTGGGCAAATTTACGCTGATGGCGCTGATCACCTCCGTTACCTTGCCGGTGGCGTATGTGATGATGCGAAATCTGCTGGCGGAGCATTACAGCTGGAAAGATGTGGGGATCTGGCAGGGTGTCAGCAGCATTTCCGATGCCTATTTGCAGTTCATTACCGCCTCTTTCAGCGTGTATCTGTTGCCGACGTTATCGCGCCTGACCGATAAACGGGATGTCACGCGCGAGATTGTGAAATCGCTGAAATTCGTTTTACCTGCCGTGGCCGCTGTCAGTTTTACCGTCTGGCTGCTGCGCGACTTCGCTATCTGGCTGCTGTTTTCAAAACAATTTATCGCGATGCGCGATTTGTTCGCCTGGCAGCTGGTCGGCGATGTGCTGAAAGTCGGTTCGTATGTTTTTGGGTATCTGGTGATCGCCAGAGCGTCATTGCGCTTTTACGTGCTGACTGAAATCAGCCAGTTCGCGTTACTGACGGGATTCTCTCACTGGCTGATCCCGATACACGGTTCTCTTGGCGCTGCACAGGCCTATATGGCGACCTATATCGTCTATTTCACCCTGTGCTGCACCGTATTTGTTATCTATCGTAGACGAGCATGACAACGCTGATTCACGTTCTGGGATCTGACATTCCCCACCATAATGTCACCGTACTGCGCTTTTTTAATGATGTACTGGCCGAATGCGCGCCAGAAAAGCTGATTTGTCATTTTATGGTCGCGGCGGCGGATGCCTCAGTATTTGCTGAATTCACGCGTCTGGATATTCGCGTTTATCCGGATAAAAAGACGCTGGCGGCGGCGGTGATTTCCCGTGCGCAGGAACGGACGCATCACTTTTTCTTCCACGGCCAGTTTAATCCGACACTCTGGCTGGCATTGCTGACCGGCAAAATTAAAGCGCGACAGGTCAGCTGGCATATCTGGGGCGCAGACCTTTATGAATCGGCGGGCGGTCTGAAATTCCGACTGTTCTATCTGATGCGTCGTCTGGCGCAGGGGCGTATCGGACATGTTTTTGCCACCCGCGGCGACCTGATCCACTTCCATCAGCATCATCCCCGCGTACCGTCTTCCCTGCTCTATTTCCCGACGCGGATGGATCCGGCTCTGACGCAGCCTGCGGATATGCCCGGACCCGAAGGGCCGATGACGGTTCTTGTCGGTAATTCCGGCGATCGCACTAACCGCCATATTGAAGCGCTGCGTTCGTTGCATCAGCAGTTCGGTGCTGATATCCGGGTGATTATCCCGATGGGCTATCCGGCCAATAACCAGACATATATTGAGCAGGTCCGCGCTGAGGCATTAAAACTTTTTGCGCCTGAAAACGTTGAACTGATGACCGGCGCAATGGCGTTTGACGACTATCTCAACGTGTTGCGTCGCTGTTCGCTGGGGTACTTTATTTTCGATCGCCAGCAGGGCATTGGTACGCAGTGTCTGCTTATCCAGTTCGGCGTGCCGTTCGTCGTCAGCCGTCAGAATCCGTTCTGGCAGGATCTGGCTGAGCAACATTTGCCGGTGCTTTTTTACGGTGATGCGCTGGATGCAAAAACGGTAGCAGAAGCACGCCGTCAGTTGCTGAGCGCTGACCGCCAAAATATCGCCTTCTTTAACCCGAATTACATTGCGGGCTGGCAGCAGGCCTTGCAGCTGGCGGCGGGAGAGGCATCATGACGCTGACACAGCTCGGTGGCTTGTCACTGGTGTATGCGTTCTCGCTGCTGTTCATTCTGACTCTGACGTATAAAGAGTTTCGCCGCGTACGTTTCAACTTTAACGTCTTGTTTTCACTGCTCTATCTACTGACGTTCTATTTCGGCTTCCCGCTGACCTGTATGCTGGTTTTCCAGTTTGACGTGAAAGTGGTGCCGGTTGAAAACCTGTTGCAGGCCATGCTGGCTGCCACTTGCTTCTACGGCATTTATTACGTCAGCTATAAAACACGGCTGAAGGCAAAACGTGACGGACCTTCACGCCCGCTGTTTACCATGAACCGTGTGGAAACCCATCTCACCTGGATGTTGCTGGCGCTGATTGCGGTAGTGACGGTTTCAATTTTCTTTGCGCATAACGGCTTTTTGCTGTTTAAGCTCAAGTCGTACAGCCAGATATTCTCCAGCGATGTTTCCGGCGTGGCGCTCAAGCGCTTCTTCTACTTCTTTATTCCGGCCATGCTGGTGGTCTTTTTCCTCAAACCTGACGTGCGCCGCTGGCTGTTTTTCCTCGCCAGTACAGTGGCGTTTGGTTTCCTGACGTACATCATTGTCGGCGGAACCCGTGCCAATATCATTATCGCCTTTGCTCTGTTTTTGTTTATCGGCATTGTCCGCGGCTGGATCAGCTTATGGATGCTGGCGGTGGCGGGCGTGCTGGGTATCGTCGGGATGTTCTGGCTGGCGCTGAAACGCTACGGTCTGAATGTCAGCGGTCCGGAAGCCATTTATACGTTCCTCTATCTCACGCGCGATACCTTCTCACCGTGGGAGAATCTGGGGCTGTTACTGCAAAACTACGACAAAATCAGTTTCCAGGGACTGGCGCCGATTGTTCGTGATTTCTACGTCTTTATCCCCAGTTGGCTGTGGCACGATCGCCCTGGCGTGGTGCTCAACTCGGCCAACTATTTCACCTGGGAAGTGCTGAATAACCATTCCGGTCTGGCGATTTCACCGACGCTGATTGGCTCACTGGTCGTGATGGGCGGTGTGTGGTTTATTCCGCTGGGTGCAGTGGCGGTGGGTATGATCATCAAATGGTTCGACTGGTTGTACGAAAAAGGCAAAGCAGATACCAACCGCTACAAGGCCGCCATCCTGCAAAGTTTTTGCTTCGGTGCGGTCTTTAATATGATTGTACTGGCCCGCGAAGGCGTGGATTCCTTCTTCTCACGGGTGGTTTTTTTCTGTGTCGTTTTCGGCGCGTGCCTGGTGATGGCCAAATTGCTGTACTGGATGTTTGACGCCGCCGGGCTGATACGTGCCAAAATACCCCGCAGAAAAAACCTCATGGAGCCGCTGGCAGTAAGGAAGAGACATGAATCTGGAGAATAACGTTCCGCAATACGACATTCGCGGGATCCGCCTTTGGGGCTTTCGTAATATGGCGCATTTTCTCGATTACCTTTTTGCTGGTCACAAGGTGAAAGCCGGTGCGCTGGTGGCGATGAATGCAGAGAAAGTGCTGACTGTCGAAAGTAATCCGGAAATGAGTGAGCTGATTGGCCGCGCGGAATACAAATATGCCGATGGCATCAGCATTGTGCGGGCCATCCGCCGAAAATACCCGCAGGCACAGGTTTCCCGTATCGCCGGTGCTGATCTCTGGGAAGGGCTGATGGAGCGTGCGGGTCGTGAAGGAACGCCGGTCTTTCTGATCGGCGGCAAACCTGAAGTGTTGGAACAAACAGAAGAAAAGCTGCGCACGCAGTGGAACGTCAATATTGTCGGCAGCCAGAATGGCTACTTTACGCCGGCGCAGCGTGGCCCGTTATTCGAACGCGTCAGAAGCAGCGGGGCAGCGATTGTGACGGTGGCAATGGGCTCGCCGAAACAGGAAATCCTGATGCGTGATTGCCGTCTGGTTCATCCGGATGCGCTCTATATGGGCATCGGAGGCACCTACGACGTTTTCACCGGCCACGTTAAACGTGCGCCAAAAATCTGGCAAAAAATGGGGCTGGAATGGCTCTATCGTCTTATTTTGCAGCCCAGCCGTTTGCGTCGTCAGCTCAAACTGCTTAAATTCGTCCGTTATTACTACACCGGTCGTCTGTAATAAATCCGCCGTTTTGAATCTTCAGGACGGCGCGTCACCTCTCATTTCTTCACTTCTCTTGCCTGTGTTTCCTGTCCGCTTTGCGGATCAATGCTTATCTTTCTCAATAGGCGTTTGCAACTCGTCGGGAAATACGGAACCATAACGCCGTTTTTCCGCCCTATACGGGCATCATCACAATAAAAATAACATTCCGGTCATTCCGGAAGGCAAACACAATGAGAGAGAAATTGAGGATCTATGGAGAATAAAGAAGAAAAGGGTGGGCTACACCGGGGGCTGGAAGCGAGACATATCGAGCTGATTGCGCTGGGCGGCACCATCGGTGTCGGATTATTCATGGGCGCGGCGAGCACCCTGAAATGGGCCGGGCCGTCAGTGTTACTGGCGTACATTCTGGCCGGTGTGTTCGTCTTCTTTATCATGCGCTCAATGGGCGAAATGCTGCATCTTGAGCCGGTCGCCGGTTCGTTTGCGGTTTATGCGCATAAATATCTCGGGCCGTATTACGGTTATCTCACCGCGTGGAGTTACTGGTTCATGTGGATAGCGGTGGGGATTTCCGAAATCACCGCAATTGGCGTTTACGCGCAATACTGGTTCCCGGATTTACCACAGTGGATCCCCGCGCTGGCTGCTGTGGCGATTGTTGCGGCGGCAAATCTTGCGGCGGTGAAACTCTATGGCGAAATGGAGTTCTGGTTTGCGCTGATCAAAATCACCACCATCATTGTGATGATCGTGGTCGGACTGGCGGTGATTTTCTTCGGGTTTGGTAATCATGGCGAGCCGGTGGGCTTTGCGAATCTGACCGCGCACGGCGGCTTCTTTGCCGGTGGCTGGAAAGGCTTCCTGTTTGCGCTCTGTATTGTGGTGGCATCCTATCAGGGCGTGGAACTGGTGGGGATTACCGCCGGTGAAGCGAAGAATCCGCAGGTCACTCTCAAACGCGCCATCAATAACATCCTGTGGCGTATCCTGATTTTCTACGTTGGCGCGATTTTCGTTATTATCACCATCTTCCCGTGGAACGAAATGGGCACGCACGGTAGCCCGTTTGTCCTGACTTTTGCGAAGATTGGTATCGCTTCAGCGGCGGGCATTATCAACTTCGTGGTACTGACGGCGGCGCTCTCGGGCTGTAACAGCGGCATGTACAGCTGCGGACGTATGTTATATGCGTTATCGCAGAATCGTCAGTTGCCCGCGTTTCTGAGCAATGTCTCCAAAAGCGGTGTGCCGGTTTATGGCATAGCGATCACGATTTTGTGTCTGCTGGTCGGTTCGTGCCTGAACTACATCATTCCGAATCCTGAGAAAGTGTTCGTGTACGTTTACAGTGCCAGCGTATTGCCGGGCATGGTGCCGTGGTTTGTGGTGCTGATCAGCCAGTTACGTTTTCGTGAGGCGCATAAAGAGAAACTGAAAAACCATCCGTTTAAATCGGTTCTCTTCCCTTATACCAACTATCTGACGCTGCTTTTCCTGGCGTGTGTGCTGGTCGGTATGGCGATTAATCCGGATACCCGCGTTTCGTTGCTGGTGGGTGGGATTTTCATCGCGGCGGTGTCGCTGATATACTTCGGCCTCGGCATGCACAAACGTGCCGCGCTGACGGCGGAAAAAGCAAAATAACGCTGTAAGTCATGGGTGGGGAAGGGAAGGCGCTTACTTTTAATGCGTATTGGATAAAGCGTAATCAAACGCAATATTTCTGAAAAAAAGCACTAGACAGCCAAGCGTTAAAACCGTAGTATCCCCACCCGCAACGGCGCTAAGCGCCCGTAGCTCAGCTGGATAGAGCGCTGCCCTCCGGAGGCAGAGGTCTCAGGTTCGAATCCTGTCGGGCGCACCATTTAGTATGCGCTAGAGTTGCGGTGAAATGTTGAAGTCTGGCAGTTCACGTTAGTAGTTAGAGATATGGTGGCTATAGCTCAGTTGGTAGAGCCCTGGATTGTGATTCCAGTTGTCGTGGGTTCGAGCCCCATTAGCCACCCCACTCTAAAAATGATTTTGTGATTGTGACATGCGATGGTGGCGGAATTGGTAGACGCGCTAGCTTCAGGTGTTAGTGTCCTTCGGATGTGAGGGTTCGAGTCCCTCCCTTCGCACCACACACAAATTTCATTTAAATGATGCAGTTAGCATCAGAAAGTAGTAAGATGCACGACATCGGCGAGTAGCGCAGCTTGGTAGCGCAACTGGTTTGGGACCAGTGGGTCGGAGGTTCGAATCCTCTCTCGCCGACCACATTCGAAGAAACCTGCTTTTTTTAAAGCAGGTTTTTTTTCGTCTGGAGTTTCTCAACTCACCCTGTTGTTTATCCGCGACATTCCGCTACAGGCCTGTCTCTCTCAGGAGACATTTATCTTGTTGATAAATAAAGCCTAACCAAAGCTGACATTCACACGTCGTTCACTGGCGACAGAATGGCGGTTTGCCGGACGGTCTCTGGCTTTGCAGAAATTGAGTGCTGAGATTTAACAAAAATAAAGTCTTTAATTATCAGTAGAATAAAAAATTCTCAACAGACTCTTGCCATCCTGGCATGCGTCCTGCAATATTCCCGCCGTAGATGCTCATTCCACCTATTATGTTTGCTCCGGCTTCATAAACCTGGGAATGACGCAGAGCCAATTTACAGTGCCTATTGTCATCCTGACCGATAACGCGCAAGCGCTATCATCCAGAAGGCAAAACGTTGAGTGAGGCACTAAATCTGTTGTCCTGGACCTGATTGTTTTATACACCTGCCCATATGCAGGTGTTTTTTTTTGCCCATACCCCGGCATCCTTTGAGCTGCAGATGTGTTGGCTGCTCTTAGTCACCCGAATCACTGACTTAAGTCAGCTCATCGGGATTCCTGCGTTTGCCGCCTTTCTGCAACTCAAATGATTTGGGGTATAAGTATTGATGATATAAAAAAGGTTCCCGAAGGAGCCTTTAGCAGACAGCAATTTTATTACGGTTGCTGTGAATTATTCAGGGTCAGCATCAATCCTTCACGGCGCATCTCAGCCGCTTCAGCCGGTTTGTGCAGCTTATCCAGCGCATCGGCCAGCCACGCATAGTCATACGCGTCAGGACGTTGTTTCAGCGCTTCACGGAACGCTTCGCTGGCCTGCTGCCATTCACCGTGTTTCATCAGCAACTGACCCAACGTGCTGCTCAGTAGCGGCGTTGTGCCATTTTGCTTAATGAGCTGACGTAGTGTTTTTTCCAGTTGCTCAGGATTACCCGAACGCAATTTCGGCATCAGCGCGACCAGACGATCGTCATACTGACGTTTCAGCCCGTCGAGGATCACTTCCTGAGCCAGGTCCTGATCGTTGCATTCAATCAGATGCGTCGCCATTGCCACCTGCAATGCCACTTCATGGCGGGTTTTGCGGCTCTGATCTTTCCACCAGCGTTTCAGACCTTCGCTGCCTTCTTCTGCCATCAGCTGATTCATCATGCCGATATAAGCCTGTTCCTGAAGGACGCGGATTTCATCGTCATTACGGACGCCGGCTTTAGCCATCGACGGTAAAATTTCCAGCAGTGAACCGTAGGCGCCGGTACGCAGATACGCCTGTTCCGCCAGACGTAAAACTTCCGGATGACGTGGCGACTGCCCGAGCAAACGGTCAACGCCGTGGCGCGCGGCATGGATTTCACCCTGCGCCAGTTGAATACGCACACGGGTAATATCCACCGGCATCTGATCGGTATCGGCAATTTCCGCCGCGCGTTCCAGATACTGATTGGTGCGGATGTCATCACCGCGCTGCTGCGCCGCTTCTGCTGCCAGTAAATAGTTCACTACCGGTTGTTCGGCATGATCGGCATTGCGTGCCAGCAGTTTCTCCATCTGGCGATGATCGCCTTCTGCCAGTTTGAGCATCGCAGCGTTAGTTTGCTTACGCGCTTTAGAGCTTTTGCGTCCGGCAAACCAGCCGCGGGTACGCGCACCGGTACGCAGAATGCGTCGCAGGATCCATTCAATAAAGAACAGCACCAGAATCAGCACGATCAGCATTATGGCTAAACCGGTGACGCTGGTTTCAATGTTGTAATTGTCGGTCTGGATCAGCACATAACCCTGATGGCCGGCCAGTATCGGGCCGACGATAATCCCGGCAAACACGATCAGGAATAACACGAAGACTCTTAACATGCGTTATTCCCCTTGTGTGGCGGCGGCGGGCTGCTGGAGCAGGTTACGCACGCGGGTCTGCATCAGTTTCTCCAGCATCGGCTGGCTTTTCAGCTCGTCCGGTACATCCATTGAAATGGATTGCTGGCTGAGATTATCCAGTTCTTCCAGGAAGGCTTTGGTTGACGGGTCAGACGTATCAAAATAGGCGCGAACCCAGGTCGATACGCTTTCCAGTGACTGCTTGTAGACTTCATCCTGATGACGCGGAACGGCCTGTGCGGCAATCAGCAGACGTGAGCGGATATTTTCGCGCAGATACACATCCTGATTCGGCGCAAGCAGCGGTTCTGCGCTGGAATCACGGCGGCGGATGGTAATGAAGTCATCCATAAAGTTGTGCCAGCTTTTGGTCAGGTTCTGACGCCATTCGGTCAGTGAGCTGGAAAGGCTTGAGCTGTCGTTGTCCATCGGGGAATCATCGGTGTCATTATCGGCCAGACGCAGGTTATCCACCTGATTTGACAGCTGATTCAGCTTGAGAATGATACCGTCGAAATCGACCTGCGCGACGGCAGAAAGACTGCCCACGTCTTCGTTCAGGGCGCGGCGCACGTCAATCAGGCTTGGGTCATTCATATCCGCGAGGCTGGCATCGGCACTTTTCAGCAGAGCGGCAGCGGTGGTGACATCCTGATCGCTCCACAGTTTGCGACCGGCCAGTTTCACCAGATAATCGGCCTGAGCCAGTAACCAGGTTTTGGCATCGCTGCCGGAAATACTGGCGACTTTATCTTGTAATTCATTCAGCTGACGACCAAACGACGCCTGCTGGCGATCAGCTGCCTGCTCAGTCTTATCCTGCTGAGCGAGCAGGGAAGCGATTTGCTGCTTATCCTGTTGCTGGCTTTTTTGCAGGGCATCAAGCTGTTCGGAAAGCGCCGCATTGGCGGAGGCCTGCGCCAGCGATTGCTGGTGGCCGTGATAGTAAAGACCTGCACCAAGCGCGATCACTAATACAATCGCAATAGCGCCTAATACCGGCGCGGTACGTTGCTTTTTACGCAGCGTTTTCAGCTCCTGGTCACGTTCTGAAGCGTCTGGCTGGGGGCTCTCAACCGCTGGGGAGATCACAACATTCTCATCCGGCGCGGAAGGATTTTTTTGTTCCGTCATTTTGGCACATCCCTTAGTCAGGTAGTTGTAATGCGCGGATCAGCGCATCATTGTCTGCATTTTCTGCAACCCTAATTGCGCTCCAGCCAAGCTGGCGGGCGAGGGTTGCCAAACGTTCACTGACCACCACCAGGTTACAGCGCAGTAACCATGAATTTCGGTAGTATTCAGGAACTAATTCGTACAACTGTTGCAGCATTTCTCCGCTGGTCACGACCAGCGTATCAATTCCGGCGCGTTGCCAGAGGGCGCTCTGTTCGCTGGCATCGTAGTAAACCGGGCTGCGCTGATAACACTCGCAGTAGGTCACTTCAACGCCGCGTTCCGTGAGTGTTTCGGCCAGCAATTCCCTTCCGCCATTGCCCCGCAATATCAGCGCTTTTTTGCCCTGAATGCGCTGCAGCGCCGGGAGATTCAATAACGTCTCGCTGGTTTCACCCTCCTGCGGATAGATAACCGGGAGACTGCTGGCACGATGAAACAGCAGGCCTGTGGTGCGGCCAATCGCATAATAGCTGACGTTATCCGGCCAGCGGGTGGCAGACTGACGTAATGCGCGATCGGCGTAGTTCACGGCATGTTGAGAGAGTACAAACACCAGATCCTGCTGATTTAATGAGGATAGCAGGTTCGGCAGCATTGCGAGCTGGTTCCCCGGCGCAAATTCAATCAGCGGGGAATGAAAGGCTACCCGGCCCAGTGTCCGCAGCCGGGTAACCAGCGTTTCTCCTGCCGGAGAGGGGCGGGTAACCAGAATGGTCATCGGGGAGTGTTCCCCTGATAGACCTCTTGCAGAATTTCACGTGCACCGTTGGCCAGCAGCTCTTCGGCCAGCTCCACGCCCATGCTGACCGCGTCTGCGGCAGCACCGCGACGTTCGCCGGATACCATCTGGCTGCCATCGGGTGCGCCAACCAGTGCGCGAAGCCACAGTTCGTCGCCATTGAGTTCAGCGTAGCTGCCAATCGGCACCTGACAACCGCCTTCGAGGCGCATATTCATGGCGCGTTCAGCCTCAACGCGTACCGTGGTTTCGCGGTGTGCCAGTGGCGCGAGTAATTCGCGGGTGATGTGATCGTCGAGACGGCATTCGATGCCGACGGCACCTTGTCCGACAGCGGGCAGACACTCTTCCGGCGTCAGCGCTGTACGGATACGGCTCTCAAGACCCAGGCGTTTGAGCCCGGCGACGGCCAGAATAATGGCGTCGTATTCGCCGTTATCGAGTTTGGATAAGCGGGTGCCTACATTGCCGCGCAGATCGCGGATCACCAGATCCGGACGCTTCTGGCGCAGCTGGCACTGACGGCGCAGGCTTGATGTGCCGACAATACTGCCGTGGGGCAGATCCGCCAGGCTGGCGTATTGATTTGAGACGAAAGCATCACGCGGGTCTTCGCGTTCACAAATCGTGACCAGACCCAGGCCTTCAGGGAATTCAACCGGCACATCTTTCATGGAATGCACGGCAATATCCGCGCGGCCATCGAGCATTGCCAGTTCGAGTTCTTTGACGAACAAACCTTTGCCACCCACTTTGGCCAGCGGGGTATCTAAAATGATATCGCCCTTGGTGACCATTGGGACCAGTTCCACCTGCAAACCGGGGTGACAGGCCATCAGCTGGCTTTGAACATATTGTGCCTGCCACAGAGCCAGCGGGCTCTGGCGGGTGGCAATTCGAATGATTTTGTCTAACATGTTTGTTACCGTTTAACTGTCTCTGCGACCATCCTACCACTGACAATAGAAAGCTGTCAGCGTAAGAAGCCATTCGTAAAAGAAGGTTAACGGTCACTGCGGGGAATTGTTCCTTTGTGGAACAGACGGTAAAATCCAGAGAAGCGGAAGAGTAATTGTGGTGCGTTACTTTCTTTACGGTCAATCAGCAAGGTGTTAAATTGATCACGTTTCCAGCAATTATTCGTCAACTATTTGCACAATTCCGATTGTTCAAAGCATAAGCATCACGATAAATGACGGATTTGGAACGGGGTTATTTCCAGACACTGTATAATCAGGCGAAACGTCTTGTACCTCTACATCGAGACATTGAAGCAAAGATTGGATGCGATCAACCAGTTACGAGTCGATCGTGCACTGGCAGCCATGGGTCCTGCGTTTCAACAGGTCTACACGCTGCTTCCTGTCTTTTTACATCAACATCACCCTCTGATGCCGGGATACCTTGAAGGTAAGGTTCCGCATGGTATCTGCATTTTCACGCCTGATGAAGCCCAGCAAACCTATCTGACTGACCTCGAAGAGAAATGGGGCAGCGCGCTTGAGCCCACAGTGAAAGGCGAATTGCCTGTCACCGGCATCTATTCGATGGGTAGTACCTCCTCAATCGGTCAGAGCCAAAGTTCTGATCTGGATATTTGGGTCTGCCATCAGTCCTGGCTCGATAACGAAGAACGCAACCGCTTACAGCAAAAATGCAGCCTGTTAGAAAAATGGGCGGCCTCGCTGGGCGTTGAAGTCAGCTTCTTCCTGATCGACGAAAACCGCTTCCGCCATAATGAAAGTGGCAGCCTGGGCGGGGAAGACTGCGGTTCAACGCAGCACATCTTATTGCTCGACGAATTCTATCGCACCGCGGTGCGCATGGCCGGTAAGCGTATTCTGTGGAATATGGTGCCGGGCGAAGAAGAAGCGCATTACGACGAATACGTCCTTTCGCTATACGCGCAGGGCGCCCTGACGCCAAATGAATGGCTGGATCTGGGCGGCCTCAGCACACTTTCGGCGGAAGAGTATTTCGGCGCGAGTCTGTGGCAGCTGTATAAAAGTATCGATTCGCCTTATAAAGCCGTGCTCAAAACGCTGTTGCTGGAAGCCTATTCGTGGGAATACCCGCAAACCCAGTTGCTGGCGATGGACATTAAACAGCGTCTGCATCAGGGGGAGATCGTCTGCTTCGGGCTTGATTCCTATTGTATGATGCTCGACCGCGTGACCCGCTATCTCACCCAGATTGAAGACACCACCCGCCTTGATTTAGTCCGCCGCTGTTTCTATTTAAAAGTCTGCGAAAAACTGTCCCGCGCACGGGCATCCGTCGGCTGGCGTCGTGAAATTCTCAGTCAGCTGGTGGCGGAATGGGGCTGGGACGAAGAACGTCTGGCTATTCTGGATAACCGGGCGAACTGGAAAATCGAGCGTGTGCGTGAAGCGCATAACGAACTGCTCGATGCCATGATGCAAAGCTATCGCAACCTGATCCGCTTTGCCCGTCGCAACAATTTAAGCGTCAGCGCCAGCCCGCAGGATATCGGCGTGCTGACCCGTAAGTTGTACGCCGCTTTTGAAGCGCTGCCGGGCAAAGTCACGCTGGTGAACCCGCAGATTTCACCTGACCTGTCTGAGAACGATTTAACCTTTATACATGTGCCGATTGGCCGTGCGAATCGCACCGGCTGGTATCTGTATAACCAGTCGCCGTCGATGGAATCTATCGTCAGCCATCAGCCGCTGGAATATAACCGCTACCTGAACAAACTGGTGGCGTGGGCCTATTTCAACGGTCTGCTGACGTCGACTACGCGCCTGCATATCAAAAGCGGCAGTCTGTGTGATATCGCCAAACTGCGCGAACTGGTGGCGGATGTTTCGCATAACTTCCCGCTGCGTCTGGCGGCACCGACGCCAAAAGCGCTGTACAGCCCCTGTGAGATTCGCCATTTAGCGATTATCGTCAATCTGGAACACGATCCGACCGCGGCCTTCCGTAATCAGGTGGTGCATTTTGATTTCCGTAAACTGGATGTTTTCAGCTTCGGGCAGAATCAGGAATGTATGGTCGGCAGTATCGACCTGCTTTATCGCAACTCGTGGAACGAAGTGCGTACGCTGCACTTCAGCGGTGAACAGGCAGTACTGGAAGCGCTGAAAACCATTCTGGGCAAAATGCATCAGGATGCCGCACCGCCGGAATCGGTGGAAGTGTTCTGCTACAGCCAGCATTTGCGTGGCCTTATCCGCACGCGCGTTCAGCAACTGGTGTCGGAATGCATTGAGCTTCGCCTTTCCAGCAAGCGTCTCGAACCTGGCCGTTTTAAAGCCGTGCGCGTTGCCGGACAAACCTGGGGTCTGTTCTTCGAACGCCTGAGTGTTTCCGTACAGAAGCTGGAAAACGCCATCGAGTTCTACGGCGCGATTTCCAACAACAAACTGCACGGATTGTCGGTGAAGTTGCAGACTGACCAGGCACATCTGCCGGCAGTCATTGATGGCTACGCCAGTGAAGGGATTATTCAGTTCTTCTTCGAAGACAGCGCTGACGATATCGGTTTCAACATCTACATTCTCGATGAGTCGAACCGCGTCGAGGTTTATCACCATTGTGAAGGCAGTAAAGAAGATCTGGTGCGCGACGTCAGCCGCTTCTACTCCTCCTCGCATGACCGGTTTACTTATGGCTCAAGCTTTATCAACTTTAACCTGCCGCAGTTCTACCAGATTGTTTCCCTTGATGAGCGCATTCAGGTGATCCCGTTTCGCAGCAACGCGTTATCGGCGGCCTGCGCCACGTTGCCTGAAACTGAGGTCGAACCTTCCCGGTTGAAACAGCAATTTCAGTTGCATTAGAAAAGTTGTCCCAATCCCGGACACGCGGCAGAATATCTGGCTTTCCTTCTGTTTAAACCCTGAAAATGTGCTCGCGTGTTTTATCGATTCCTGTTGCTTTTCATGATCCACCTGCGATTATAGAGAGCTTGGTCGCATGAATTACGGGCATTCATAAAATGAAAAACGCTTTACGCTGGTCTCTGGCCGCGACGATATTATTTTCTCTCTCCGGTTGCGGACTGAAAGGGCCGTTGTATTTCCCACCACCGGAAAAATCAACCACTCAGAAAACCAGTAATGTTCCAGGTACTGCTAACGACGGTTCATCGCAGCAGAAAGGTGTATCACCAGAAGATCTCACGACGAATTCCAGAGATTAACCGGCCTGTGCCGGGGTTCGGGCAGACTGCCGGAACTCTTTCTTCAAGAGATCATCGCGACTGGATTTGACCAGCGGTAAACGGAGTCAGTTATGCAGTTCTCCAAAATGCACGGCCTGGGAAACGATTTTATGGTCGTTGATGCCGTCACTCAAAATGTCTACTTCTCGCCTGAGTTGATCCGCCGTTTGTCCGATCGTCACCGTGGCGTGGGTTTTGACCAACTGCTGGTGGTAGAGCCACCTTATGACCCCGAATTAGATTTTCACTACCGCATTTTCAATGCCGACGGCAGCGAAGTGGCGCAGTGTGGCAACGGCGCGCGTTGCTTTGCCCGCTTTGTCCGCATTAAAGGTCTGACTAACAAACGCGACATTCGCGTCAGTACGCAGACCGGTCGCATGGTGCTGACGGTAACGGAAGATGAAGACGTTCAGGTCAACATGGGCGAGCCGGTGTTCGAGCCGCAACAGGTTCCTTTCCGTGCAGCGAAACCGGAAAAGACCTATATTCTGCGTGCAGAAGAGCGCACAGTATTTTGCGGCGTCGTGTCGATGGGAAACCCGCACTGCGTATTGCAGGTCGAGGATGTATTAACGGCTGAAGTCGACCTCCTCGGGCCAATGCTGGAAAGCCATGAGCGTTTTCCCGAGCGTGTGAACGTCGGGTTTATGCAGATCCTCAGTCCGGAAAGCGTTAAATTACGCGTGTACGAACGGGGTGCAGGTGAAACACAGGCGTGCGGAAGTGGTGCCTGTGCCGCCGTCGCTGTAGGTATCCAGCAAGGGTTACTTGCTGAAGAAGTTCAGGTGGAACTGCCGGGAGGCAGCCTCGAAATTCGCTGGAAAGGGCCGGGTCATCCGTTGTATATGACCGGACCTGCCACTCATGTTTACGACGGATTTATTCATCTATGAACAATCTTGATGACCAGATTGAACCGGTGATAGCACTCGACGACGACAGCGTGATGCAATATCTGCTGCAAAACCCGGATTTCTTTATTCGCAATGCCCGAAGTGTTGAGCAGATGCACGTACCGCATCCGGTGAAAGGCAGCACTTCGCTGGTTGAATGGCAGCTCGGTCGTCAGCGTCATCAGATTGCACAGCTCGAAGAAGAAATTACCTTGCTGATGGAGCAGGCGTCGATCAACGAATCGCTGTTCGGGCGGATGATCGAACTACAGGCCACGCTCGCGGCGGCCAGCAGTTTGCAGGATATGCTGAACCGTCTGCAACGCTGGGCACGCAGTCTCGGACTGGCGGGCGCCAATGTGCGTCTGTTCAGCGAAGGCTGGCGTATCGGCGCGCCTTCTGATTTCACCCATCTGGCGGTGAGTCGAAGCGCATTTGAATCGATGCGTATTCAGCGTTTGGGCGAAACCCCGCATTACCTGGGTGGCCTGAACGGTCCGGAATTGTTGCTTTTATTACCGCAGGCCAAAGCCGTCGGTTCTGTCGCGCTTTCCCTGATGGGTGAGCAGGGTGAACTGGGCGTGCTGATTTTCAGCAGCCGCGACCCGCAGCACTATCAGCCGGGAATGGGCACCGTCTTACTCGATCAGCTGGCTAAAATGCTACCTGGCCTGCTGGAACGTTGGATCGAACGGGTATGAGCCATACTGAATCGCCTCTGTATCCCGCGGTCGAGGCGTTTCTGCGTTACCTGCACGTCGAACGTCAACTCAGCCCGCTCACCACGACCAATTACAGCCGCCAGTTAGAAGCCCTGATCGCCATCTCAGGTGAGATAGGTATTTCTGACTGGCAGCAACTCGATGCACCAAAAGTTCGTATGTTACTGGCGCGCAGTAAACGCGCCGGTTTAGGGCCTTCCAGTCTGGCGCTGCGCATGTCTTCACTGCGCAGTTTCCTTGACTGGCTGGTGCGTCAGGGCGTACTGAGCGCCAATCCTGCCAAAGGGATTTCCACCCCGCGTTCACCTAAGCATTTGCCGAAAAATCTTGATGTCGATGAAGTGAATAAACTGCTGGAAATCGATCTCAACGATCCGCTTTCCGTGCGTGACCGCGCAATGCTGGAAGTGATGTACGGCGGCGGGCTGCGTCTTTCTGAACTGGTGGGCATCGACTGCAAGCATATCGATATGGCCTCCGGTGAAGTGCGCGTGTTGGGTAAAGGCAGTAAAGAGCGCAAAGTGCCGATCGGGCGCACGGCCGTCACCTGGCTGGAACACTGGCTGGAACGTCGTAGTCTGTTTAATCCGCAGGATGACGCGATGTTTTTGTCCAGCAAAGGCTGCCGTATTTCTGCGCGAAATGTTCAGAAGCGCTTTGCCGAATGGGGTGTGAAACAGGGCGTGAACAGCCATATCCATCCGCATAAACTGCGTCACTCGTTTGCCACGCATGTGCTGGAATCCAGCGGCGATTTACGCGCGGTACAGGAATTGCTGGGCCACGCGAATCTGTCCACCACGCAAATCTATACCCATCTGGACTTTCAACATCTGGCGACGGTTTACGACGCCGCGCATCCCCGCGCAAAACGAGGAAAATCATGATGAAGTTCTATCGTCCGCTGAAACGCATTGAAGCGATCACCTTCGATTTAGACGACACGCTGTATGACAATTACGATGTTATCCGTCGTACCGATTCTGAAACGCTGAAATCGATTCAGGGTTTCCATCCGGCACTGGCCGATATGGCACCGGACACCATCCGCCTGATGCGCGCAGAATTGCTGGCAGAGGATGCGGAGATCTATCACGACGTCACCGAATGGCGTCGTCAGGCGGTATTGCTGGCAATGAAACGCGCAGGTCTGAGCGAAAGTGATGCCACGCTGGGCACGAAAGCGGCGATGGAAACCTTCGCCAAGTGGCGCAGCCGGATTTATGTTCCGGGTGAAAATCACGACGCGCTCGCTGCCCTGGCAGAACGCTGGCCTTTAGTGGCGATCACCAACGGGAACGCCGATCCGCACGCCTGTGGTCTGGCGCAATATTTCCAGTTTACTCTGCGCGCGGGCGATCACGGCCGGGCGAAACCTTACGCCGACATGTATAAAAAGGCGTCGATGAAGCTGGATATCCCGCTGGAAAACATTCTCCACGTGGGCGATGACCTGACCACGGACGTCGCGGGTTCCGTGCGCTGCGGAATGCAATCGTGCTGGATTAATTTGCGCGAAGGCGACCTGATGCACATTAAGGATGCCCGTCTGTTACCGCATATTGAGATTTCGCAGTTGGCATCGCTGACAGCATTGCTATAATCCCTTCTTAAATTACTCTGTATAAATTCACAGTAGAAAAGCATTCACCAGGTGAGTGCTTTTCTCATCCTGACAAACGGTGCCTATGGACGTTTCTGACCTGCTCGACAGCCTGAATGAAAAACAACGTGAAGCCGTGGCCGCGCCGCGCAGCAATCTGTTGGTACTGGCCGGGGCAGGCAGTGGCAAAACCCGCGTGCTGGTTCACCGCATCGCGTGGCTGCTGGCCGTCGAAAAGTGCTCACCGTATTCCATTATGGCGGTCACCTTCACCAACAAAGCGGCGGCGGAAATGCGCCACCGTATCGACCAGCTGATCGGCACCAGTCAGGGCGGCATGTGGATTGGCACCTTCCACGGCCTTGCTCACCGTTTGCTGCGTGCGCACCATTTAGACGCGAATCTGCCGCAGGATTTCCAAATCCTCGACAGCGACGACCAGATGCGTCTGATCAAGCGTCTGATCAAAGCGCTGAATATCGACGAGAAACAATGGCCGCCGCGTCAGGCGATGTGGTACATCAACGGCAAAAAAGACGAAGGTCTGCGTCCGCAGCACGTTGAAACTTATAACAATCCTGTTGAAGCCACCTGGTTGCGTATCTATCAGGCCTATCAGGAAGCCTGTGACCGTGCCGGGCTGGTGGATTTCGCCGAGCTGTTATTGCGCGCCCATGAACTCTGGCTAAACAAGCCGCACATTTTGCAGCATTACCGCGAACGCTTTACCAACCTGATGGTGGATGAATTCCAGGACACCAACAGCATTCAGTACGCGTGGATCCGTCTGCTGGCGGGTGACAACAATAACGTGATGATCGTCGGCGACGATGACCAGTCGATTTACGGCTGGCGCGGTGCGCAGGTTGAAAACATCCAGCGCTTCCTGAAGGATTTCCCGAATGCGGAAACTATCCGTCTGGAGCAGAACTACCGTTCGACCAGCACCATTTTGAAAGCCGCTAACTCGCTGATTGAAAATAATAACGGCCGTATGGGTAAAAACCTGTGGACCGAAGACGGCGAGGGCGAGCCAATTTCACTGTATTGCGCGTTCAATGAACTGGATGAATCGCGCTTTGTGGTTAACCGCATCAAAACCTGGCAGGACAACGGCGGTGCGCTGAAAGATTGCGCCATTCTTTACCGCAGTAACGCCCAGTCGCGTGTACTGGAAGAAGCCTTATTGCAGATGGCGATGCCGTACCGCATTTATGGCGGACAGCGGTTCTTCGACCGTCAGGAAATCAAAGATGCGCTGGCGTATCTGCGTCTGATGTCTAACCGTAATGACGATGCTGCGTTCGAGCGCGTGGTGAACACCCCGACGCGCGGCATCGGCGACCGTACGCTGGATGTGGTGCGTCAGACCGCCCGTGACCGTCAGCTGACCATGTGGCAGGCCACGCGCGCATTGTTACAGGAAAAGGTTCTGGCAGGGCGTGCGGCGTCTGCCCTGCAGCGTTTCACCGAACTGGTTGATGCACTGGCGCATGAAACGTCAGACATGCCGCTGCATGTGCAGACTGACCGGGTGATCAAAGATTCCGGCCTGTTCATTATGTATGAGCAGGAAAAAGGCGAAAAAGGCCAGGCGCGTATCGAAAACTTAGAGGAACTGGTGACGGCAACGCGTCAGTTCAGCTATCAGGATGAAGACGAAGACCTGATGCCGTTGCAGGCATTCCTGTCCCATGCCGCGCTGGAAGCGGGCGAAGGGCAGGCCGACGCTAATCAGGACGCCACGCAGCTGATGACGTTGCACTCGGCGAAAGGGCTGGAATTCCCGCAGGTGTTTATCGTCGGCATGGAAGAAGGTATGTTCCCGAGCCAGATGTCGCTGGAAGAAGGCGGACGTCTGGAAGAAGAACGCCGTCTGGCGTACGTCGGCGTTACCCGCGCCATGCAAAAACTGACCCTGACTTACGCCGAAACCCGCCGCTTATACGGCAAAGAAGTCTCGCACCGTCCGTCACGTTTTGTCGGAGAATTACCGGAGGATTGTGTCGAAGAAGTCAGGATGCGCGCCAATGTGTCACGTCCGATGAGCAACCGCAGCGTCGGCACGCCAACCAGCGTCAGCGATACCGGCTTCAAACTCGGCCAGCGCGTCCTGCATCCAAAATTTGGTGAAGGTACCATCGTTAACATGGAAGGCAGCGGCGAACACAGCCGTCTGCAGGTGGCGTTCCCGGGGGAAGGGATTAAGTGGCTTGTCGCCGCCTACGCCAGGTTAGAGGCCGCAAGCTAGCTTACTTGCGATCTTGAGGCCGGGCAGTGCTCGACATCCTCATGGACTAGGTGTCCATTCCGGTGTCTCCGCTCTGGCCGGACTCAACCTCGCTGCGCCGCTGACGCTTGCACAACGGCGTATTAAAGGGCGAAAACCTCACCCACTTCTGCTTTCGCATACCATTCCAGCGTTTCTTTTACGCCTTCTTCGCCTTCCGGCGGCGTGCCTGGCAGATAATCTTGTTCCTGCACCGGCTGATACGCGCCGTGTTTCACTTCAAAAATCACGCCACCTTCGTCGAGGGACAACACGCTGTGCCAGGTGTTGGCCGGGATTTCAAGCAGGCGGGTTTCTGCACCGAGCCACAGACGATCGGTGACGTTGCCGCTGTTATCGTAAATCAGTACCAGAAAACGTCCGCGCAGGGCGGTCAGCATTTCCCAGGTGTGTGGATGGCGGTGGATACGCACGTAAGTACCCGGTTCCATCGCAATGGCCAGCCGTTGCACGTCATCTTCCGGCGCCGGATGGATATTCAGATTCTGACGCAGTCGCGGGGAATGAGCGGCTTTGGTGATCAGATCACACAGCGTGTCCTGGTTTATTTGTTTAATCATTTCAGTCTCTGCCTGAGAAGCCCGGTAACGGGGAAATACGGTGTCTGAGTGTAGCCAAAAAAACGATCAGACATAAGCGGGTAAAGGTTATCAACACCGCCTGAAATTTATGCATAAATGTTGCCAGAATAGATTTGTTCGCGGTTGACAGTCTTTTTATTACCGGCGTAACATGCGCGCACTATTATCAATGAGGAACTGCGCCTTGGACACACCCAGTAGATACTGGCTCAATAACCTGTTTTCCAGGTACCACTTCTAAGGCCCTCCTCATTGCTGATGGCCTTAGTGGTTGTCAGCGACCCCCGTTCTGTCGCTGTGAGTCAGATCTGAAGTTGGTCTGAATTACGCCGGTGACATTTTTCACTCCGTGATTTTCTGTGCTTCAACGCGTTGTCCACTTTCCGTAATTTTTGGGAGAACGGGCACATGCTGAGTGCTTTTAAATTAGAAAACAGCCGCTTATCCCGTTTAGAGCTGGACGAGTCAGACGATCTCAAAACTTCGCTGTGGGTAGATCTGGTTGAGCCTGACGAACAGGAACGTGAGCGCGTTCAATGCGAATTAGGGCAAAGCCTGGCGACGCGTCCTGAACTGGACGACATCGAAGCCTCTGCGCGTTTCTTTGAAGACGAAGACGGTCTGCACATTCACTCCTTCTTTTATTACGAAGATGCCGACGATCATGCGGGTAACAGCACCGTCGCATTTACCGTGCGCGAAGGCCGTTTGTACACCCTGCGTGAACGCGAATTACCGGCGTTTCGTCTCTACCGTATGCGTGCCCGTAATCAGAAACTGGTTGATGGGAATGCCTATGAACTGCTGCTTGATTTGTTCGAAACCAAAATTGAACAGCTGGCGGACGAGATCGAAAACATCTACAGCGATCTGGAAAAACTCAGCCGTGTGATCATGGAAGGGCATCAGGGCGACGAATATGACGCCGCGCTTTCCACGCTGGCAGAACTGGAAGATATCGGCTGGAAAGTCCGTTTATGTCTGATGGATACCCAACGGGCGCTGAATTTCCTGGTGCGCAAAGCCCGTTTACCCGCAGGTCAGCTGGAGCAGGCGCGCGAAGTGTTACGCGACATCGAATCGCTGTTGCCGCACAACGAATCCCTGTTCCAGAAAGTGAACTTCCTGATGCAGGCGGCGATGGGCTTTATCAACATCGAACAGAACCGCATCATCAAGATTTTCTCGGTGGTTTCCGTGGTGTTCCTGCCGCCAACGCTGGTGGCATCCAGCTACGGGATGAACTTCGAATTCATGCCTGAGCTGAAATGGTCATTCGGTTATCCGGGCGCGATTGCGCTGATGATCCTCGCCGGTCTGGCACCTTATCTGTACTTCAAACGTAAAAACTGGTTATAACAGGCCATGTTGATGGAAAGGATGGCTCCGGCGGGCCAGTGGACAATCCTCGTTGTTGCCTCGCTGATCCTGGGCATTATTTTTCAAACCTTCCACGTTCCTGCTGCGCTCCTGCTCGGGCCGATGATTGTCGGCGTCGTCATGGGTTTATTGGGCGCCAGCGTGCGCATTCATCCGCTGTTTTTCAAAATATCGCAGGGCGTTTTGGGCTGCATGATTGCCCAAAGCCTGTCGCCGTCGATATTACCCCCGTTACTCAATGACTGGCCGCTGGTGCTGATGGTGCTGGTGGCGACGCTGCTGGCCAGCGGGCTTTCCGGCTGGCTGCTGGTACGTTTTAGCCAGTTGCCCGGTCCCACAGGTGCCTGGGGCTCATCGCCGGGCGGTGCCAGCGCCATGGTCGCGATGGCCGGTGATTTTGGGGCTGATGTGCGTCTGGTCGCGTTCATGCAGTATCTGCGCGTACTGTTTGTGGCCACAGCGGCTGCATTTGTTGCACGCATGGCAATGGGCGACAGCGCATCGCTTGCGGCGGCAGTGGTGTGGTTTCCGCCGCTCACCTGGCGTTTCTTTGCGACGCTCTTTCTGGCGGTGGCCGGTGTCTGGCTGGGGCCGCGTCTGCGCATACCTTCCGGCGCGTTGCTGCTCCCGGCTATTGTCGGCGCGATTTTGCATTCCACCGGTACAGTGACCTTAGAAGTGCCGGAGTGGCTGCTGGCGATGGCTTACACGTTGATTGGCTGGAGCGTCGGACTGCGCTTCACACGACCGATATTTAAACTGGCATTGCGCACGCTGCCGCAGATGATCGCGTCGATTATCGGGCTGATGCTGATTTGCGGCGGTATGGCGTGGGTGCTGACCAAATTGCTGGGTGTGGATATGCTGACGGCGTATCTGGCGACCAGTCCGGGCGGGCTGGATACCGTGGCAATTATTGCAGCGGGCAGCCATGCGGATTTAGGCTTTGTGATGGCGATGCAGACGTTACGTCTGATCACCATCCTGGCAACCGGTCCCGCGATGGCGCGCTTTATTTCACGCAGCGCTGTGCCCGCTTCTTCCTCGTCGTAAACGGCCCTGCGTATACAGCGCATCGGTGATAAAGCACAGTAATCCCACCCAGATAAAGCCAAAGGTGATGAGCTGTGACGTATTGACGGTTTCACCGTAAAACACCACTGCCAGCAGGAACATCAGCGTCGGGCCGAGATACTGGAAAAAGCCCAGCGTTGAAAGCTTCAGGCGGGCGGCGGCGGCAGTGAAGAACAGCAACGGGATGGTGGTAATAATCCCGGCTGCCATCAGCAGCAAGTCCAGCGACCACGGATTAGCAGCCAGATTACTGGTCGGACTGTTGGCAATAAAGAACAGGTAAATCCCGGCGACCGGCAGCAGCCATAGCGTTTCAATCAGCATGCCGGTTTGCGAATCCACACCGATTTTTTTGCGCAGCAGGCCGTAAAAGGCAAACGTCAGGGACAGCCCGATGGCGATAATCGGCACCGAGCCAAATACCCAGACCTGTACCAGCACGCCGGTGCAAGCGAGTGCCACGGCAAACCATTGCAAACTTCGGAACCTTTCGCGCAAAAACAGCATGCCGAGCACCACATTCACCAGCGGATTGATAAAGTAGCCGAGGCTGGCTTCCAGAATATGATTGTGATTTATCGCCCAGATAAATATCAGCCAGTTCCCACCGACAAGCAGGGCAGTAATCAGTAACATGCCGACTTTCTTCGGTTGTGCTAACACCCGCCGGACATCGCCCCAGCTGCGGCTGACGGAGAGCAGCACTAACATAAAGAAGAAGGACCAGATCACCCGGTGGGTCAGAATTTCGTCAGCGGGCACCTGTTTGATCAGCTTGAAGTACGCGGGCGCGACTCCCCAGATCAGATAGGCAATAAAGGCAAAAATAACACCTTGCCGGGTACGGTGTGCGTCCATGAGGTACCTGAAAAAAGAGTAAGGAAAGAAGCGGAGTTTACCTGATTTCAGCCGACCATATAGGTCGCCGTGGTCGTGGCAATGTGTATGCCGGTATCGCTGTGCAGATCGACACGCGCCACTGACACTTTATTACCGGCGCGGACCAGGCTTGCCGAAGCAATAAAGTAGTCGCCACGGCCCGGACGCAGATAATCCACGCGTAAATCGATGGTGCCCATCTTTGACAACCGCTGGCGCATTTCGGCCTCCAGCAAAGGATGATCGGGTTTGTCGCGACGGATAAGCGAACTGGTCACGCAGACCAGACCGGCGGCGACATCCAGCACCGCCGCAATCACCCCGCCATGCAGGATTTTTTGTGCGGCATTACCCACCAGTTTGGTCTGGTTGGTAAATTTTAACTCTGCGTAGTCGCAGTCGAGACGTTTCAGCTCGAGGCCCAGTTCGCGGTTAAATGGCATATCGTAAACGAAAATATTGCCGATCAGTTGCAGGGCAGCCTCGTGGCTGAGAGATGAAGCAGACATGAATGAATTCCTGACGAAAAAGAGTGGATCGTATGTTCGCCGAAAAAGTTAACGAAGTGTTGATTTTAGGTGCGGGAGGATGGGATTACTACTCCGCTAAGGATAAATGTATTCAGTACTCATGTAGAAATGTATTTGTGTGTAAAATGCTCTGCTTTGAGATTTCCGGATTGTAGTCTGCGCATTGCCGGCCGGGCGGAAGGCTTATTTTCAAAAATAATGAATCAATAACTTTAGGGTGAGGGTAAGGAATAATGCGTAAAAATTGGGCTGTCGGTGCCACGTTGCTGGCGTTGCCATTGTTGGGCTATGCAGAGGAAGCCACGGTACAGGAAGTACATGATAAACCTGCTGTACGCGGAAGTATTATTGCGAATATGTTGCAGGAGCACGACAACCCGTTCACCTTGTATCCTTACGAACCGAACTATCTGATTTACACCGATACCAGCAATATCAACAAGAAAGCGATTGAGTCTTACGACTGGGCCGATAAAGCGCGTCATGATGAAGTTGAGTTCCAGCTCAGTCTGGCGTTCCCGTTGTGGCGTGGTCTGGCTGGAGATAACTCCGTGCTTGGCGCGTCTTACACGCAAAAATCATTCTGGCAGCTTTCTAACAGCGGGCAGTCTTCACCTTTCCGTGAGACCAACTACGAGCCACAACTTTTCCTGGCTTGGGCAACGGATTACGATTTCCTCGGATGGACATTGCGCGAAGCTGAATATGGTGTCAGTCACCAGTCTAACGGCCGCTCGGACCCGACGTCCCGCAGCTGGAACCGTGTGTATGCCCGTTTCATGGCGCAACACGGCAACTGGCAGGTTGATCTCAAACCATGGTATCGCATCCCTGAAAGCGATGAAGACGACGATAACCCGGACATCGCCAAGTACATGGGCTATTACCGCCTTAAAGTCGGTTATGCGTGGGGCGACAGCGTGTTCAGCGTCGAAAGCCGTTATAACTGGAATACCGGCTACGGCGGCGCAACGACCGGCTGGAGCTACCCGATTTCCAAACAGGTACGCTTCTATACTCAGGTCTTCAGCGGTTACGGCGAGTCATTGATCGACTATAACCATAAGCAGACCCGCATCGGCGTCGGCATTATGCTTAACGACATCATGTAATCCCCGCCATACGTCTGGTTGCAGTTGCGTTAGCTGCATCGCGGATTATTTAGGGTATATTATGTCGGTGCAGTACAGCCCCGGCGGCTTTAGGGCTTAGCCGGGTGGTTTGAACAGTTGGGGAATTGAGTGTCTACGGCGGCAGTGATAAACAAAGAAGAGCTGGCTCATCAGGTATTACGCGATACCTTCGGTTATCAGCAATTCAGACCAGGCCAGCAAACTATCATCAACACCGCCATTTCAGGCCGGGATTGTCTGGTAGTGATGCCAACAGGCGGCGGTAAATCGCTGTGCTATCAAATCCCCGCACTGGTGATGGACGGCCTGACGCTGGTCGTTTCGCCGCTTATTTCCCTGATGAAAGATCAGGTCGATCAGCTGATGGCGGCGGGCGTTGAAGCCGGTTGCCTGAACTCGACACAAACCCGTGAGCAACAGCTGGACGTGATGGCCGGTTGTCGCGCGGGGCGTATCAAAATGCTGTATATCGCGCCGGAACGCCTGATGATGGGCGATTTCCTCGAACAGCTACAACAGTGGAATCCGGCGATGCTTGCCGTCGATGAAGCCCACTGTATTTCCCAATGGGGCCACGATTTCCGTCCTGAATATCGCGCCCTCGGCCAGCTGAAGCTGCGCTATCCGCAATTGCCGGTGATTGCGCTGACCGCTACCGCCGATGAAGCCACACGTAATGATATTGTCCGTCTGCTGGAACTGAATGACCCGCTGATTCAGGTCAGCAGTTTTGACCGTCCGAATATCCGTTACACGCTGGTAGAAAAATTTAAGCCGCTCGATCAGTTGATCCGCTTTGTGCAGGATCAGCGCGGCAAAAGTGGCATCATTTACTGTAACAGCCGCGCCAAAGTCGAAGACACCGCAGCACGACTGCAAAGCCGCGGGCTGAGCGTTGGCGCTTATCACGCAGGGCTGGATAACGAAACCCGTGCCCGCGTACAGGAAGGTTTTCAGCGCGACGACCTGCAAATTGTGGTCGCCACCGTCGCCTTCGGTATGGGTATCAACAAGCCTAACGTGCGTTTTGTGGTGCACTTCGATATTCCGCGCACCATTGAGTCTTATTATCAGGAAACGGGGCGTGCCGGACGTGACGGCCTGCCTGCGGAAGCCGTACTGCTTTACGATCCAGCCGATATGGCCTGGTTGCGCCGCTGTCTGGAAGAAAAACCGGCTGGCGCCCAGCAGGATGTTGAACGCCATAAACTGAATGCCATGAACGCATTCGCAGAGGCACAGACCTGCCGCCGTCTGGTGCTGCTCAATTACTTTGGTGAAGGTAAACAGAACGCTTGCGGTAACTGCGACGTGTGTCTGGATCCACCAAAACGCTACGATGGCTTGCTGGACGCGCAGAAAGCGTTGTCCGTTATCGCACGCGTCGGCCAGCGTTTTGGTCTGGGTTATGTAGTCGAAGTATTGCGCGGCTCGAACAATCAGCGTATCCGCGAATACGGCCACGAGAAGCTGTCGGTTTACGGTATCGGCAAAGAGCACAGTAACGAGCACTGGACCAGCGTGGTTCGCCAGCTGATCCACCTCGGCCTTGTGATGCAAAACATCGCCATGCACTCCGCGTTACAACTGACCGAATCGGCGCGTCCGGTGCTGCGTGGTGAAATTCCGTTACAGCTGGCGGTGCCGCGTATTCAGACGCTCAAAATCAAAAGCAGTGCCAGCCAGAAAACATACGGCGGGAATTATGACCGTAAGTTGTTTGCTAAATTGCGTAAACTGCGTAAGTCACTGGCGGATGACAATAATGTGCCGCCGTACGTGGTATTTAACGACACGACGCTGCTGGAAATGGCTGAACATCTGCCGGTCAGCGCGAGCGATTTGCTGGACATCACCGGTGTCGGTCAGCGTAAGCTGGAGAAATTCGGCAGGCCATTTATGGCGATGATCCGCGATCATATCGATAACGGCGACGAATAAGAATTCTGTTTCCTACACATAACACAGAGAGTTAATCATGCTGATGCTATTCCTGACGGTTGCGATGGTCCATCTGATCGCGCTGATGAGTCCGGGGCCGGACTTCTTCTTTGTCTCACAAACCGCCGCCAGCCGGTCGCGTAAAGAAGCCATGATGGGCGTGATTGGCATTACGCTGGGCGTTCTGGTCTGGGCGGCTGTTGCGCTGATGGGCTTGCATTTAATTCTGCAAAAAATGGCCTGGTTGCATCAGATTATCACTGTCGGTGGTGGCCTGTATCTGTGCTGGATGGGCTGGCAACTGCTGAAATCTGCACGTGCTAAGAAACAAAACGGCGATGATACACCGGTGGCACTGCCTGCCCGTGGTCGCACGTTTATGCGCGGTCTGCTGACCAATCTTTCTAACCCCAAAGCCGTGATTTACTTCGGCAGCGTGTTCTCGATGTTCGTGGGCGACAGTGTCAGCGGCGGCGAACGTCTGGGCATATTTCTGCTGATCGTCGTGGAAACCCTGGCCTGGTTCTCATTAGTGGCGCTGGTCTTCGCGCTGCCGAAAATGCGCCGCGGTTATCAGCGTCTGGCGAAATGGATTGATGGCGTGGCGGGTGTGGTGTTTGCAGGCTTTGGTGTTGCCTTAATCATCAACCGCTGAGCGAAGTCGCCGGTTAATAAAAAAGGGTTCGGTTGATGCCGGACCCTTTTTGCATTCTGAGAAATCAAACTTTCCTGGCACTCGCCAGCAACACTCCGACCAGCATAAACAGCGAGCCAAAGATGCGGTTCAGCAACTGCATTTGTTTCGGTGCTTTCACCCAACCGGCGATGCGTGTGGCCAGCGTGGCGTAACCGATCATCACAATGATATCGACAACCACCGTGGTGACACCCAGTACCACGTATTGTGCAGCCTGAGGCTGGTGCGCAATGATAAACTGCGGGAATAGTGCAGCCAGAAACACAATGCTTTTTGGATTGGTCAGGTTGACCAGAATGGCGCGCTTGAACAAACGGCGTCGCGGCATACTGCTGGCGAGTGCGTTCAGGTTAATCGCCCCGGCGGAGCGCCACTGACAAATACCCAGCCAGATCAGGTAGGCGGCACCAAACCATTTGAGAAACTCAAAGGCCAGCAGCGATGATGAAATCAGCGCACCCAGCCCGATACCGACCAGCACGATGTGGATCGTTAAACCGAGCTGTAAACCGGCAATCGATGCGACGGCACCACGATAGCCGTGGCTGATGCCCGTACTCATGGTATTAATCGCGCCGGAACCGGGTGATAAACTTAAAATAGAAGTGGTGAGCAGGTAGGTTAACCACCAGTCCAGTGTCATTGCGAGACTCCCTGAGTACGTTTTAGGTTGTTTTATGGCACAATACGCCATTGTCTATAATTGCGCTATAGCTCACAAATAACACTTTCATCCTCCCAGTTCGACGACTTTGGATCATTGAATGCCTGTGAATTATGCGAAGTGGTTAACACGTGAGAAGGAATTTGCAGCCTTTGCGACCGGGCCTTTGCTGGATTTCTGGCGGACGCGCGAAGAAGGCGAGTTTAGCGGCGTTGATGATGTCCCTGTCCGCTATGTCCGGTTTTGTTCGCCTGCTCACGATAAAGTCATCGTTGTGTCACCGGGTCGTATAGAAAGCTACGTAAAATATCCTGAAGTGGCCTACGATTTATTCCATTGCGGCTACGATGTCATGATTGTCGATCACCGTGGTCAGGGACGTTCCGGGCGTATGCTCGACGATCCGCATTGCGGTCACGTGAAGCACTTTGATGATTATGTCGAAGATTTCGACCGCTTTTATCAGCTTGAGATTGCGCCGCGTCAGTACCAGAAAAAGTTTGCGCTGGCACACTCCATGGGCGGTGCGATCCTGGCGCTGTATCTGGCTAAAAATCCGCAGAATTTCGATGCTGCGGCCTTACTTGCGCCGATGACAGGTATTTATTTACCGATGCCGGGTTGGTTATCACGCCGTATCCTTAACTGGGCGGAAAATCGTCCGGTTCGTCGTGACGGCTATGCGCTGGGTACCGGCCACTGGCGGCCGCTGCCATTTGTGGTCAACCGCCTGACGCACAGCCGCGCACGTTATCGCCGCAATCTGCGGTTTTACGCGGATTATCCTGAGTTGCAGGTCGGCGGACCTACCTATCACTGGGTGCGTGAAGGGATTGAGGCGGGGATGCATATCCTGAAAGAAGCCGAAAAAATCACCACTCCTGTTCTTTTATTGCAGGCGAGCGAAGACCGTGTGGTGGATAACCGGTCCCACCTTGCTTTTTGTCAGGCCATGGCCATTGCGGGGCACCCTTGTGAAGGGGAAAAACCGCTGGTCATTGAAGGCGCGCGCCATGAGATCCTGTTTGAACGGGACGACCTGAGGGCACAGGCGCTGGACGCCATCATGCGCTTTTTTGCGCGACAGCATTAATCCGCGGTTCGCCGCGCACAACTCCATCAGAGGTTAGAACCTAACGCTATGTACCATGTTGTTGCTTCCGATTTAGATGGCACGCTGCTATCACCTGATCATACCCTGAGCCCGTTCGCCAAAGAGACGCTGAAACTGCTGACACAGCGCGACGTGCATTTCGTGTTCGCCACCGGGCGTCACCATATCGACGTGGCGCAGATGCGCGACAATCTGGAAATCAGCGCGTACATGATCACCTCCAACGGTGCGCGCGTACATAACACCGACGGCGACCTGATTTTCTCGCACAATCTGGATGAAGACATCGCCAGAGACCTGTTCGGCATCATGCATAACAACCCGGATATTCTGACCAACGTTTATCGTAATGATGACTGGTACATGAACCGTGACCGCGCCGATCAGGATGATTTCTTCCGTGAATCCGTTTTCAAATACAAACTCTATGAACCAGGCTTGCTGGAAACTGACGGTATCTGCAAGGTGTATTTCACCTGTGAAGATCACGAAAAACTGCTGCCACTGGAAGAAGCGATCAATGCGCGCTGGGGCGACCGTGTGAACGTCAGTTTCTCACTGCCGGTATGTCTGGAAGTGATGGCAGGCGGCGTGTCAAAAGGCCATGCGCTGGAATATGTCTCCAAACTGATGGGTTATTCGCTGAAAGATTGCATCGCTTTTGGTGATGGCCTGAATGACCTTGAAATGCTGACTATGGCCGGTAAAGGTTGTCTGATGAGCGGTTCATTGCCACGACTGAAAGCCGCCATGCCGGATGCAGAAATCATCGGATCCAACGCCGACGATGCCGTGCCGCATTACCTGCGTAAAATGTATCTGGCTGAAGAAAGCTAATCAGTTTTAAAGCAAAGTCGTAAAAGCAAAGCAGGGCGTTTGTCCTGCTTTGGGAGCTTCCGGCTTATGGTTGAGTGAGCGAGGAAAGTTTCCCGGCGCAGTTAGCCCGGATGTGTGTTTGTTAAAGTCATTCATTAGGCTCGGTTGGGAGCTTTTTACGGGCGTTGTATTCGTCTATTTTATTGAAGACGAATGCAGCTAAAGTGACTGCAAAACCGGCTACAATAGCCATCTTCAATCCAATAATGACTTGATGCCAATCATAAGAAAATTCACCAATAACCCATAATGATATAAGAGCAATGATAGTTCTATATCCAATGCCAAGTACCGAAAAAAACACCATTGAATATATAAGCAACATTAAATAATTAACTTTATTTATTAAGGACATTATTTACCCTCAATCTTTTTTATTAACGTTTTAGTAGCATCATTCCCATACTCAAAAATATATGAACCACTAATATCATATGCAAGAATGTTATTCTTAACAAGCCTACTTGCGTCGATGTAAATTGAACCGATAAATGAACCAGATTACTATTCCACAAATCACTCCAAAATATATTCCTTGCCTAGCATAGAAAACACCATCAGATGAAAAGAGTTCAGTATTTTTAAATACTAACCACATTCCTACAGGGAATGTGATCCCAAAAAACACAGAGCAATACATAATGTTAAAAATCAAAAGAGTAAAAGGCCGTTTCATTTATTCGCCGACCCTGTGCTGACAATCACCGCGCCATCGAGCTGCGTATGCCCGCCTGCCGTGATTTCAAAACCGCCGTCACCGGCAAAAATACCGGACTGCTCAACCACCGAGTTGTAGTCGCTGTTCATTGCGGTGATCCGGCTTGCTGAGTGAGCGGGAAAATATCCCGGCGCAGGCGACCGGGATGTTTGCTTGTTAAAGTCATTTATCAGGATCGATTGGAGGTTTTTTTCGGGCGTTGTAAATATCTATTCGATTAAAGATAAAAGCTCCTACTGAAATAAAAATACCAGCAACCACACTCATTTTGACAACTTTTATCGTACCAGATACAGATAGATAAAACTCTCCTGTACAAATTATGGCAGTTATAATTCGGGTAGAGATACCTAATAAAAAAAGGCTACAGTCATGTATATAAACATGAGAATAAATATAAAAAGTGTCATTTCCTTCTTCACCATTTATTATCCTTATTGTTTATTAATTCTTTAACTGTATCATTGGATATTTCAAAGAAAGATGCTGAACCGATATCTCCTATTACCCCGGAAAAAGATCCTGCATACGGCGCAAGCAGATCAGGCGCATACTTCCCAAATCCGCCACCAAACACAGAACCTGCAATGGCTCCACCCTGACCAGACAAGCTCGGTCCATCCGTCATAAATGCGCCACCCATATTAATAAGCGTGTTGCCACCGATTTTATAGCCCGGAGCAAGATAACCCGCTCCTGCCGCAACCGCTGCACTGTAATAACTGAACTCACTGCCCGGTGCCATATTCATATACTGGAATGCAGAGTTAGCACCGCCACCAATCACCGCCCCGGTAATACCTTTTCCTATGGCTATTGTCGGACCAAGATAAAACGCCCCGGCCATAAATACGCCATCCTGATAACCTTCGACTATCGCTTTGGTGATATTCGCTCCTTCCGGCAAATCTCCTTTCGCTATTTTATCCAGCCCGGCCTGTATCTGTTCGGGCGAGAGATTATTATCTACCGCAAACTGATTCCACGAGCCTGCTGTATCAATATAATCCATCATCCCTGAAGGCAGATTAAAGTGATTGTATTCCGTCGCATTCTTCCCACCCTGCGCACCGGCAATAACACCCGCCGTATCATCACCTGCAAGTCCACCCGCCAGACCCGCGGCCAGCGTACTCAGCGCCACGATTTTCTGCTTTTCGTTCTCCGTCAGGTCTTCGCGTTTTACGCCCGGATAAAGTGCCTGTGCGATTAGCTCACCGGTGGCTGCACCTGCCGCTCCCGCAGCGGCGTCACGTCCCTGAAGCTCTGCGATCACACCGCCCACAATCGCGTGGGCGATGGCATTGGCGGCAACGTTATCTTCGCCGACCTGTTTCTTGATTTGCTCCGCCAGATACGGAGCCGCACCGCCTGCCAGTGCCGCTGCCATATCACCGCCCGCCAGCCCCTGAAGCGCCATCGTCGCTGCGCTGATACCTTGCTGGATGTCGCTGCCGGTGCCGTACTGTTTCTGGGTGTCTTTGTACTCTTTAGTCTCCAGCAGGTCTTTGCCGCTCAGTTCCGGGTGCGCGGCTTTCGCTTTCTCCAGCCCTTTAATCTCACCCGCCGTCCGTGCAATATCTGCCGCCTGGCTGCCCACATCGCCCAGCGCCTGCGCGATTTCCAGCCGCTTCTGCTCTTTCTCTTTATCAAATATCGGATAAAAGATCCCGGCGACTTAGCCGGGATTTGCTTGTTAGCGGATATTAAATCGATATATAAGCCAAACACCAAAACCAGCGATACATCCGCCCCCAGCCCCTGCTCTAACGAATACGAATATATTATATAAATCAATATCTAATATACCTGTATAGAGATATATGAAAGCTATAAAAACCATTTGCAGTATAAGTGCACATAAAGCGATGGCTATAATATGGAGGCCAATAATTAAGATGAATATTTTTAACTCTTTCATTTTAATTTTTCCTCCAAAATATCAATAACTTTAGGTCCTAGCTGACTACCTATCTCAGTAGATAATGCAGCCCCACCATTACCGGATATCCCAGGAATAGGACTTGAAGGCAACGGCTTACTAATCCCCATCCCCATATCCACCCATTTATAATTTTTCCATGTTGGGTTCAACATTTTATCAAGCGGTGCGGTGATAACATACTTACCGATCCCGTAGCCCAATGCAGCCCCTCCAGCCCCCCATCCCGCCCCTGTCAAAGGATCATCTCCTTTCAGATAATTTGATGTTGCTCCACCTGCTGCATTCCAGCCTATAGTTCCCCACGCCCCTGTGTTTGCAGTAAATGCCCCGACATAGGTGGCTATCAGTACATCTGTCGGATTCACCTCACCATTGATCAGATACTGGATACCGGCATTAGCACTGCCGCCAATAGCACCTGTCGCCTGCATGGCACCCGGCAGATAAATCAGCCCTGCGGTCGCCATCGCTCCAGCCACCGCATCCCGTTCATTCTGCGCCTTCTGGCAACTTGCTGAACCAGGAGCTGACTCGCAACTTGCCATATCAATACCGTGCTGGCGTATCCACGCTTCCTGACCCGCTTCCGTACCACCACCTAACAGGTTATTGTTCACCGTCGTGTTTCCTGCTATCGCGCCTGTCATACCGTCTGCCGTGCTGTCTCCGGTTAAACCACCCGCCAGACCCGCTGCCAGCGTCGATAATGCCAGCACTTTTTGTTTTTCCTGCTCCGTCAGTTCACTCACCGGTTTACCGTAAGTATCCAGCGCTATCATACCCGCCAGTTCACCTGCGGCAGCACCCGCTGCACCGGACGCAGCATCTTTGCCCTGAGCCGCCGCCAGTGCCGCATTTACCACCGCGTGCGCGATGATATTGGCACCCTGATTATCACCCGTCGCTTTCTTCACCACTTCCGCCAGATACGGAGCCGCACCGCCTGCCAGTGCCGCTGCCATATCACCGCCCGCCAGCCCCTGAAGCGCCATCGTCGCTGCGCTGATACCTTGCTGGATGTCGCTGCCGGTGCCGTACTGTTTCTGGGTGTCTTTGTACTCTTTAGTCTCCAGCAGGTCTTTGCCGCTCAGCTCAGGATGCGCGGCTTTCGCTTTCTCCAGCCCTTTAATCTCGCCCGCCGTCCGTGCAATATCCATTGCCTGGCTGCCCACGTCGCCCAGCGCCTGCGCAATCTCCAGCCGCTTCTGCTCTTTTTCTTTATCAAATATCGGGCTGATGCTGCCGTTGGCATGTTCCACGTCGCGGCTTAAATCTGCCACATCCTGCTGCTGGTTTTCGGTATCGCGGATGTTGATGGTACCTGCTGAAATCGCCGCTTTGGTGGTGCCTGATGCCTCACCTTCACCGCCTGCGCCCACCAGTACGCCATTCGCCATATTGCCGATAAAGTTCTCTGCAATAGTCCCGCCGGTGCTGATGCCTGCGCCCTGATGTTCGGTGCTGTATTCCGCTTTATTGCCGATGTCGCTGAAGCCCAGCGTGCCGGTATCAAGGCGGTTTTTATCCGCCGGACCTGTGCTGGCAATGACCGCACCATCGAGCTGCGTATGTCCGCCCACCGTGATATCAAAGCCGCCGTCACCGGCAAATATCCCGCTCTGCTCAGTGACCGAGTTGTAGTCGCTGTTCATTTTGTCATTAGCGGCACTGATGCCGCCCGAACCGGTCATGGTGCCGAATGAGAAGCTGGCGCCGCCGCTGATGCTCTTCTGGCTGCTGTCGTAGTAGTCGCTGTCCTGCAGGCTGCTGATGGTCAGGTCGCCGCCGATATCCGCCACCACGCTGTTGCCGCTGACCTGCGCACCGGCAATCGTTGTGTCGTCGCCGCTGTTGATGCTGATGCGGTTACCTGCGTCGATGGTGGTTTCGTTATGCTGCGTGCCGTTGCCGCTCTCGCTGCCTCTGGAGGCGTTACCGCTGGCGGAGATGTTGATACCGGCACCGCTCTCGCCCATGCCGATGCCAATCCCTATGGCGCCGCCGCTGCTGCTGTTTTCTCCTTCCAGCCACTGTGTGTTCTGCGAGGAAATCAGATTGATGTCGTCTGCCGCGTTCAGCGCCACGTCCAGCCCGGCTTTAATCTGGCTGCCGATGGCCGTGATATCGCCGCCCGTGGCGGTTACCGACAGGTTATCACCCGCCGTCAGTGTGCTGCCCGTGGCGGTATTCTGCCCGCTGTGGCTCTCGGATTTGGACGACTGCGTGCCCAGCGAGGCGCTGATACCAAACGCCGTGGAAGCATCGCCGGTGGTGGCCTGCGCCAGCTCCATCGCCTGACCGGTCGATACGCCGCTCATCACGCCTTGTGCAATTTTCAGCGCCGCGAGCCGGTCGTCACTTTCGTCACTCACCGACTGCGCCGTCGTCACAGCGCTGTTTACCGCACTGCCTGCCGCGCCCGATAACGCTATCGTCAGCCCGCTCTGTTTCTGCTCGAACGATTCATCGTGAGTGCGCGCATCACGGCCCGGTTCAATCAGCACGCTGTCGCCTTTAATGCTTAAATCTTTCCCGGCGATAATATCTGCGCCACCGATATGCGCCTGACCGCCTGCGTTAATGCTGACGTTGCCGCCCGTCGAACCGACGGTGCTGAAGCTTTCGCTCTGAGTAGTGCCTTCATCGTTCATTTCATAACGTGATTTACTGGTGCCAATGGTGACGCCGATGCCGCCGCCGCTGAACATGCCGCTCTTTTTCTTCTCTTTGAGACGGTATGTCGAGTCGGAATTGGTTGCCGCTACGATGTCGATGTTGTTACCCGCATTCAGACTGACATTGCCGTCGCCGACCACCGCTGAGCCTTTCACCAGCAAATCATTTCCGGCGACGAGGGCTACGTTATCGCCGCTAAGCAGGGTGCCTGCCTCACGGGTTGCGCTGTCTTCCTCCACCGTGTGGGTGGTGGTTTTTTTCATGAACCCTTTTTTGGTTTTGGTTTCTTCTTTGAAGTGGTAATCACTTTCAGTGGCGGTTTCTAGGTTAATGTCACGGCCTGCGCCAATACCAATATCGCCGCTGGCAATCACCTGCGCCGCTTCGCTGTTGACGTCACGTCCGGCCACGATTGTGGTGTTGCCGCCGCTGACGATTTCAGTGCTGTCCTGACGTACTGATTCGTTGATTTCGACCTTTTTCTTCGCTTTGTAGCTGTCGCCCTGAGTCGTTTCTTCCGCCATCAGGTTCACATCGCGACCGGCCTGCATTGCCACGTCACCTTCTGCGGCTATCCCTGCCGCCTGGCTGTTGATGTCCTGGCCGGCGACCAGTGTCAGATCGTTACCGCTGGTGATCGTGGTGGTTGCGACATCCGTGCTGTGGGTTTCACTTTTGCCCTGGCGGCTGTTTTCACGCGTTCCCGCTGCGTTCAGGTTCAGGTCGTTGCCGGCAATCAGGACCGCGTTTTCACCGGCATTAATCTGGCTGGCTTCAATGGTCACATCATTCCCCGCCTGCATACCCAGACTGCCACCGGCGGTGATGCTGCTGCCGTCAGACGTCACCGATTCACTGTGTGTGGCGTCTTTACGCCGGAAGCCAGACTGGCTTTCGCTGTCGGTTATCTGGTTGGCGGTGACATTGATATTGCCGTCTGCCAGCATCAGCAGATTGTCTCCTGCTGCCACATGTGCACCTGCGATGTTGATGTCCTGGCCGGCCTTCAGGATCATGTCGTCCTGAGCAATGATCCCCGCCATCGGGCCGCTTTGTGTCTCGCTGAAACTGACAGACTCGCCGCGCCTGCCCGTTCCGCCTGCCTGCCATTGTTCGGTTTGCGTGATGTTATTAATGCTGCCGCCTGTGCTTTCGAGCTGGACGGTTTTGCCGCTGATGGTGGAGCCGATGTTATTGATATCACCCAGGGCGCTGAGTTGCAGACCGCCGCCTGCCTGCATCAGACTGGCATTCAGGTTGCTGATGCCGTTCTGGCTGCCGATAAAAAGGTTATTGTTTGCGGCGAGGGTGCTGCCGCTATTGGTGATATTGCCGCCCGAAAGTCCGACATTATTGCCGGCAATCACGCTGCCGTTATTCATCGTGACGTCTTTTGGTGACAGATACACTTTCGGCACCATTACCGTCTGGCCGTTGATGCTGGCGGATTCCCACCACAAGATACTGCTGTCGAGCGCGGCGATTTGCGTGGCCGTCAGCGCTACACCAAAGGCCAACCCAAGCGACTGTTGCGCACCTGCTGCGTTATCCATCAGGTACTGCATCTGCTCGAGATCGGAACCCAGACCGCTGATATAGCGGCTGCCGGTCTGGTTGAGCATAAAGTTACTGACGTAGCGCGTATCGAATGCCGCATCACCGATGAAGCGGTAATCGTATTCCGGATGCAGGTTAAGTTTGTCGAGGAAATACGCCGAACCGAGGAATTTATTCTGGTCTGTGTACTCGCTGTTAGTTTCACGCGGAGCCGTACCGGGTTGGATCCCCATTAATGCGTACAGGTCGCCAAACAGGTTTTGATCGAGTTGCCCCAGCCTGTCGAGTTTCGGGTTCGTGATGATCAGATACGGGCTGTTCGCATCGGTTGAAGGGACAAAATAGCCATTATTATCCGATGGCAGAGGATATAAGCTGTTGCCCCCGGCGATGTGAGCAACCGCATCGGTGAGACTCTCGTACCATTGTGGCGAGGTGATGTCCGCGCTATCTGCGTTGGTGAGATCCTGCTGCTGAACGCCATCAGGCTGGCTGAGCGTATTGAGTGTCGGTGCCTCGATGGTGTGGCTTGTCCCTCCGGCATTCGCCGTGGTCATGGTGTTACTGATATCCTGGGTGAAATTGGCAATGATATTGCCACCCGCCTGGATGACTGAGCGGTAGAGTTCGCTTGCTTGTAATTCCGTAACCTTTTCAGTCGCTGTCAGAATATAACGGATATATTCATTGGCGTTATATTCATGATTCTTAACCCATGTTTTCACATCCTCATACGCTGGAAAAGGCTTTAATTCATAACCACATTCATACTGGCACTGATATTCAAATGTCTGATAGGTAGATATTTTTCCCGTTTGTACCGAGTTATTATTAAGGGTTCCACCAGTCAGATACATATCACCTGCGGCAAGAAGATAGCTGCTGTTGTTATCAATTACATCTGAAATGGCGTAAAAATCTCTGCCTGATGAGATACGTGACGCACCGCCGTTTGCTGTTGCCTGTACCGCTGTTTCATCAATCAGAACTCTTTTCTGATCATAATCAAATGTCGGCATCAGGTTGTCATATGTGGTGCAATGAGTATTTACCCCTCCTTTACAGACTGTATAAACGTGAATACCTAATTTATCAGCGTCAATATCCGACAAGTAAACATCCATATACGGCTGATTATCGGGCGCAAATTCGTTATAAGTTGATGTGATTTCCAGCCCGTCCCGCTCATTCAGTAAATGCCCGGTTTTCACCGTAATATCCCCATTTACCGTCTCGATATTTCCCGAAGTATTCACCACTTCGGCGTTCGCATTGCCCGCCATGTCGCGCTGCATCCACAGGCTGTTACCGGCCAGAATATCGCCGTGGTTATTGTGAATAGCATTTGCCAGCAGATACATATTGTTGCCCGCATACAGCAGGGCGGTATTGAGAATATTGCCGGCGGCATTCAGGGTCAGTGAGCCCGTGGTGCCGATAAAACCATCGACAGTAATATTCCCACGGCTGTTCAGTGCCACATCGCCACCGGCCTGCAATGTGCCTGTGGCGTTCATCGCAATACTTTCCGCGGATAGGGCGCTTGCGCCGCTGCCGGTGGTGATTTGTCCGTTATTGGTGAGCGCCGTTCCGGCAGTCAGATTCACCGCCTGGCCCTGCATTATGCTCTGATTGTTTATCGCGCCATTGCTGGTGATATCCAGCACGTTGCCTGCCGCCAGCACATTTTTTCCTGTAAAAACGCTGGTTAATTTCAGGGTTAAATTACCCAGCGCAACCACCTGACCAAGCTGTTCGAAAACGTTGCTGGTCAGCAGTAAGTTACCGCCGCTGTAAAGTTTACCTGTGGCCCGGTGTTCAATCCGGTCAGCATGAATCGCCAGATTCGAGGTGCTAAACACGGTTCCTGAGTTATCAATTGCAGTGGCATTCAGCAGCAGCGATGTGGCCTGTAGCCAGTTGTTATTGGTCAGGCTCGCCGTGTTAAACGTGAGTTCACCGCCGGAAAGAATTTTACCGTCGTTACGTGCGGACGCTGAGGCATCAATACGTGTCGTGCCGCCGCCCTGAATCAGGCCGTAGTTCACGAGATTTGGCGTGGTGAGGTTCAGGGTGTTCTGGCTCAGGACAATACCTGCAGCGTGGTTGGTCAGATCACCGGTGAATGCGAGGTCATTGTTCGCCTGAATACGTCCGCTGTTGTCGACAGAATCGCTGATCAGGGCAATGTCCGTGCCCTGAATTTGCCCGGCATTATTGACTGTCGCTGCACTCAGTCCCAGTGTTCCGTCTGTCAACAGCGTCTTGTTCTGATGCTGAGTAAATGCCCCGGTCAGCGCCACCACCAGTCCGTTGACGCCGATGATGTCGCCATTGTTATTCAGCGATCCACCGTTAATCACCAGATTATTGCCCTGCAATGCGCCACGATTATCAAGCGACTCTCCCGTCAGGGTGAGATTTGCGGCACTCAGCAGAGAGCCCTGATTAGCGATGTTTTGCGCGGCAAGGTTAGCGTTGCCCTGGCTTAAGATGTCGCCGTCGTTACTCAGTGTGCCGGCAAGCGAAACATCCAGTTTATCCGTCCCCAGCAGGGAGCCTGTATTAGTCCAGTCGCGGGCGGTGATGACAACATTTTGCCCCTGCAGGGTGCCAGCCGTGTTGAGTAAACCCGTATCCAGTGTCAGTGAGCCTGCCGTCAGCGTGCGGCTGGTGCTGCCTGTGCTCAGTTCATCTGCCGTCATGTGCAGCGCAGAAGTTCCCTGCCACAGGCCCTCATTACTGAACGTTTGGGTCTTCAGTGACAGGTCGTTCGCCATTACCTGTCCAGCATTGAGAACAGTATCGCCGCTGATGTCCAGATACCCCTGACTTAAAAACAAGCCCTCACTCAGGTTATTAAATTGACCGCTGCTCACGGTCAGATCGGCCGCAGTGGTTACGCCGCCATGAATCAGATTCTGTGCCGTAAGCGTGAGGGCACCTTGTGCCACCTGAGTGCCATACAGCGTGGCATCCGTGGCTGTCAGCGTGAGTGAACCATCAGACTGGAGCTGCGCGTCACGCTGGCTGGTCAGTTTATTCGCTTGCACCGAAAGATCGCCGTGGGCGATAACATCCCCGTCCAGATTGGCTTCACGGGTTTTCAGTGAAACATTGCCAAGACTGGTCGACAGTGAACCCTTTGCGGCTGTCAGTGACTGGCCATTTATTGCCAGTGATTTTTTGCCTGATAAAGTCCCGTTTTGCCGGATATTTTCTGCAGACACAATCAGCGCTTCGTCAGATAAAATGTCTCCACCCGCTGCGTTGCTCAGGGCTTTTACGGCACTTATTGAGGTAGTGCCTTTGGCAGCAATTTTTCCGCTGTTGGACAGGGAACCGCTGCTTATAGCGGCGTTGTTACCGGCTATCAGCTGGCCCTGATTGGTTATCGTTCCCGCAACCTGTGCTGAAATATCACGCGCCGTATTGACGCTGCTGCTGCCATCCTGGGTTAAATCCTGTGCGTTGAGACTGAGGTTTTTTCCTGCGGTCAAACGAGTGTTGCTTAACGTCAGTTTGCCCTCGCTGTTCAGGGCGATATTGTTGTCGCTGGCAAAGGTGCCATTGCTAAGTGCGATGTCCTGCCCGCTGACATTCATACTGCCACTGGCTTTATGTTCACCGCTTAGCGTAACGCTTTCTCCTTTGGCATTCAGGCTGCCGCTGGCAAGGCTGTTTTGCACGGTGAGTTTGCCGCTGGCATTCAGCGTGATATCTCCCTGACGTGCGTTCAGATTGCCAAGGTTAACTCCCACGCCTTTGTCACTGGAAATCAGTCGGATACGACTGGCGTACATGCCGCCGAGCGCGCCGGTATCCACTGCCACCACGGGTGCTGCGCCTTCACCGGCAATCGCGGTGATGCGGCCATTTTTGTCCACACGGTTAGCGCCGGTGATAACGTTCATCGCGTTAGCATGAATTTGTGCATTCACTTCTGTGGCCCGCGAGATGATTGACAGCGCATCCGACTCACTGGCATTCAGCCCCTGGCCTTCAACGGTGATGGAACCTTTGTTGACATCAAGGGATTGTAAGTTGCCACTCGCATCGAACACCGGTTTACCCGTGGTGAGCGTGGCATTCGGTGTATTGATAAAGCCGCAGCCGTTACAGGTGATGCCATACGGGTTAGCAACCATCACGTTGGCCGCTTTTCCTGCGACTTCTGTGTAACCGTTCAGTTGTGAACGGTTCGCGCCCGTCACTTCGTTAATAATGCCGCGCGCCTCCTGGCCTGCTTTCAGGTTGGGGTTGTTCTGGATCAGCCCGCCTAGCTGTGTCTGGTTTAGCTGGCCGGTGGCATTGTTGAGGATCAGTCCCTCTTTGCCGACGTTGTAGTTTTGAAACTGGTTATGCGAAATCCCCGCCCCGTTAGGAGTGGCGATATTCACCACTGGCACACCGTTGCCGGCCTTATCAATGCCTGTAGCACTATTCGCCGGGGTCGGTGCGGCGAACGCCGGGAAAACCGGTTGTCCTGCCAGCAAGCCACAGATCAGATAACTCAGCAGGCTTTGAGCGAAGCAGGTTGGTTGTTGATGATTATCCATAATCGTTTTCCCTTAAATCACAAACGCGATGCGGTAATAAATGCTGAAGTGGTCAGGCGCTAACCAGTCTGGATATTGCAACGGTGTGCCTACGGTAAGCTGGCTGGAGTAGTAACGATTGGTGGCAGAAAGCCCGACGGCGGCCCCCCACAGCGTGCCGGACGCCCACGGGTCTTTGTTATCTTTTTGCAGCCAGCCACCGTCGAGTGCGACCACGCTGCTGACCTGACCCAGAAGCGGCAATGTGAGCAGTCTGTAGTTCAGTTCGTTACGCCAGTAGCCGCCGTTATCGCCGGAAAGATATTGCTCTTTAAAGCCGCGCACCGAGCTTTCGCCACCGATGGTCAGACGCTCGCTGCCATAAAGTCTGTCCGGTGACCACTGACCGTAGAAGCTGGTCAGCCACCATAAAGCGTCAGCCACAGGCAACTGAAAGCTGCCGTTAAGGCTCCATTTTTTAAATCCCGCTTTCGGCAAATCATCATTTTTGCCGTTATCTTCTTCCGCGCCCAGCCAGGAGACGCCATGGCTGAATGTGGGGTTGAACGTTGCGACGCCACCGAAGATTTTTTGCGTGTGGTTGAGCCCAAATTGCAGGCTGGTGAGCTTGCGACTGCTGCTGTCGAGCAACACATCATTGAGAGAGTTATTGCTGATTTGATGTGTCAGTCCGATGGAGGCACCGGTTTTGATATCACCATCGCGGAATAACACTCGCGAGGTGGTAAAACGGTGACTGATGCTGTCGCCGGTCGATGCCCAGCCAAAGCCATTGTTGTCAATCGTGCTGAGGTAGTTGCTCCAGCTATAGCTGTAATCAAACAGGTTATAACCGTAGGGAATGCTCAATCCTGCCTGAACGTTTTGTGCGTCATGGGTAGACGAGAAATCGCTGCTGCGCCCACCGCTGATGAACCATTTATCCGCAATACCCAGCACATTATTGGCTGTCAGTGAGCCGCCAAACTGCCCTGTACCGGTACTTTTCTGCCCGCTGTTATCAAAGTTAAGTGAGACACTGAGGGGGAATTCCGGTGTGGCGGTGAGATTGACAATCGAATAGCCTGATTTCTCGCCCGGATGGATCTCTATTTGCACCGGGTCATTGCGTAACCGGTTGATTTGCTCCATACCCTGTTCGATGTCACGCAGATTAAGAATGCCGCCTTCCATCCCGGGAAAAGCCATCTTTAACTGTGAAGATGAGCTACCTTCGAGGGTAATTTTATCCAGACGGCCTTCCAGTACCGAAATATTTAATTCGCCCTGAGATAAATCTTGCTCGGTGATAAAAGCCCGGCTGGTTATATATCCCTGATGAATATACCAGTCAGAGATTTGACGGGTTATCTCCGCGATCCCGCTCATCCCCACACATTGGTTAAGATGAGGCTTAATAATCTCGCGTTGTTTTTTATCAGAAATGAGTATTGCGTTATTTATATATATCTTATGAATGTAAAAGCAGGGGCCAATATCTGTTTCTGATTGAGATTCAACGGGAGGAAGAGGGGACAGACTGCGTTGCAGATCATCACGTTGTTGTTGGCTTTGCCTTAATAATTGTTGTTGTTCCTGGCGGATCAGACCACGGTCTGCCGGATTGAGGGGAGCAGCAATTGCTGACATAGCAATCCCGGAGATTAAAAGAGAGGATAAGTATTTAAAAATATAATGTTCGCACAACACAAAATTCATTCCATGAATAATTAAAGTAATATTTACACACGATTTTTAATATGATGTTACGGAGTCAAAAATAAATCAAATCCTATGATTATATTAATGCTTAATAAAATTTTCCCGCTGCAATAAGGGATGAGTGAGTGAATAAATTTTATCTGTCAATTATCTGCTTCTGTTATATGTGGGAAAGGGAAATTTCATGGCACGAAATTGCTGCAATAGAGTTTCTGCCGCACTGACACCTGCAGTCTGAGATGCTTCCTTAAAGCATCGAGCGGTATTGTCGCCATCTGAAATACTCTCATCGGCTGCCCCGCAGTAAATTTTCAGCATGTCCTGTTCCAGCAGTGCGCCACCGCCCCGTTTCAGCCCATCCCAGTCAATCTTCTGAAATAGCGTAAAAACACAAAAGGCACCTTTCGGTGCCTTTTCGACGAACATTAAAACCAATCAGGCATTTTTAGCCAGCTGCGCTTTGTGTTTGTTTTCACTCAGCATAGTCAGTAACAGCAGCAGAACAGCCAGTACACAACCGGCGATCATCACGATAAAACCGCCGTCCCAGCCAAAGAAGTCAACGGTATAACCGACAATGGCACTGGCTGCGACCGAACCGCCCAGATAACCAAACAGCCCGGTAAAGCCTGCCGCCGTTCCTGCTGCTTTCTTCGGTGCCAGTTCCAGAGCATGTAAACCAATCAGCATCACCGGCCCGTAAATCAGGAAGCCGATGGTGATCATGCAGGCCATATCAATACCCGGATTGCCGACGGGATTCAGCCAGTAAACCACGGTAGCGATAGTCACCAGCACCATGAAGAACACGCCAGTCGCTCCGCGGTTGCCTTTGAATACTTTGTCCGACATCCAGCCACACAGCAGCGTGCCGGGAATGCCTGCGTATTCGTAAAGGAAATATGCCCACGAGGATTTATCCAGCGCGAAATGCTTCACTTCTTTCAGGTAAGTCGGCGACCAGTCGAGAATGCCGTAGCGCAGCAGATAGACAAAGACGTTAGCCAGTGCGATGTACCACAGCAATTTGTTCGGCAAAATATACTGCATGAAAATCTGCTTTGCCGTCAGTTCCTGCTCGGCTGACTCTTTGACATAGTCTGGTGGATAATCGTTTTTATATTCTTCAATCGGCGGCAGGCCGCAGGATTGCGGCGTATCGCGCATGGTCATGAAAGCAAACACGGCCAGCAGGATCGCCCCGAAAGCAGGCATATAGAGCGCCGCATGCCAGTCGTTAAACCACGCCATACCAAGCAGGAACAGCAGCGGAGGGATACCACCGCCGACGTTATGCGCACAGTTCCACACCGACACAATGCCGCCACGTTCTTTCTGCGACCACCAGTGGACCATCGTGCGACCGCACGGCGGCCAGCCCATTCCCTGGAACCAGCCGCAGAGGAACAGCAACACAAACATGATGGCAATGCTCGATGTTGCCCACGGCACGAAGCCCATAAACAACATCACAGCAGCAGCCAGAATCAAACCGGCGGGCAAAAATACGCGCGGATTCGAGCGGTCAGACACCGAACCCATAATGAATTTGGATATGCCATACGCAATAGAAATTCCGGAGAGCGCAAAACCCAGATCGCCACGGGAAAAGCCCTGATCAATCAGATAAGGCATGGCCAGCGCGAAGTTTTTACGCACCAGATAGTAGGCCGCATAACCGAAGAAAATCCCCATGAAGATTTGCCAGCGGAGACGACGGTAAAGCGGATCGACGTGAGCCTCATCAACAGGAGCTTTGTGGGGCGCGGGTTTAAAGATACTGAGCATAAATGCCTCCGATGGCATAAATCAGGTGGGACTCATCGTGAGCCACGAACGAAATGGCGGAGCCGGTGTGTTCCAAAACGAACATCATTTTAGCCATTCGCGCACAAACGAACTGTGATTTATGACGGAAATGTTACATTTTTATTACAGCGGAGGCGGGGTTTGTGAGATTGAGTAACAGCATAAAACAAAAAAGGCGGAGCCTGAGCCCCGCCAGGCAGGTTGGTGACATATCAAAAGACTCATTTGAATCGTCAGACATTTTTATATTTTGATGTGTGATCTTTGAGTTTTTTCATTTTTTGCATATTAAAATTCATACCTGACGCTACCCTCACGGGTGCGCCAAATCATCATCAGTATGTTTTTATCAATGCAATTTTGGGGTGGTTTTACAGAACGAAAACAGAGCCGATCTTCCTCCCCCGCTTCTTTGTATCCCTCTCCGAATTCATAAACAGTGATCAGAAATGGACCCGTATTGTCGGAAGGAATGTGATATTTACCTCTAATTTGATCCTGATTATTCTGCCACCAGACAATCTTTTCCGATTCAGTGGAGGGCAAACCATCAACGATGACCTGTGCAGTGCTTCCATCATAATGCGCATCTATAACCGCTACATCTTTGCCACCAACGAAGGTATAGTAAAAACCGGTCAGCAGCGCGGCCAGAAATACAATTACGAAAATGCGCATCAATAATGACCTTCCATATCAATCACTGCTTCCATATTTGTCAAAAATGGTCGAAAACCGAATTTTTCAAAGCGTTGCAGGACAAACCATATTTTGAAAAACTGAAACTGATTGAATTCCTTTTTGCGTATATCATCAATATCCAGACCGACGTGATCCTGGCCTGTAAATCTAACACTGGCTTTCCAGTTTCGCTCGCTTACGTGGAGACTGATGATGTCTATTTTCGTTGCATGGATATTATGAATGGTGATCCCCATTCCATTTATTTTATCAAGTACAAGGGAATCAAATTTTGGAAGAATCGATCCTTCGACCGCAGATTTAATATCTTTCAATTTATCCTGCGGAATACCTTTGCTTTTGTAATCAATGAATAATCCAATCGCTTCCTGCATAATAGACCTTGTATTTTTTGCAGTGTGATCAGAACGAAGCTTTCGATGATATGCATTATTAATTTGTCCGTTACTAAAAGGGGTTCCTGTAGAACGTTGAAAATGCTTCAGCATTTGGTTAATTAAATACTTGTAGGGTCCCACAAAGGAGTAGGGAAGAGAACACGTCAGCATTTCCTTAAATAACAACCGGGCACATTCCTTATTACTGACTGTGCCACCACGATGAGTGCTACGATAGACTCCCGCAAACCTGGACTGAGGATTATCAAATGCTGTCAGCCGGGTGAATGTATATGGGTCAACCACGGTTGATATATTTTTCAAACCGAACTCTCTTTTAAGTCTGTCCCCGGATATATCACCATAACGCATGTCATTTGCGCTGTAATCGTTGAAAAGCCGTTGTGTAGTAAATACCGTCTGGGGAAATACAGCATTAGTCATAGAGGTTACTCCTTTACCTGCTTTAACATTAATTATCACATCGCGTAATTACTGTCGGGTTGTTTATTATTATAATTGCCATTCACTATTGATAGTGAAATAACTACGACACATAACTTATTCCTTAAGTTAATTATTCCAATTTATAATGTGTACTGTTTGTTATATATAACAAGGCTATTGATTGCTCTCTGTTCTATATTACAATACTTCATTGAAAGTAATAAAACGTTATCTGTCCGCTTATAAAGTGAGGTTTTTGAGTGGCAGTAACAGCATAAAAAAAGGCGGAGCCTGAGCCCCGCCTGATACTTTCAATATCTCTGAATTTATTGAATTTTCAGGGTATTGATAATGGTTTCTGCATCGGTCTGCGCCTGCTGCTGATTATCCGCTGGCAGGGTGATTTGCATGGTCAGCAAATGGCTGTCTACTTTGCCCAACACGATGGAAGAGTAAGCTTTCTGACCCGCCGACGTGATCACAGTATCCAGTTGTTGCAGCGTCTGGCCATTTACCTGAATAGATTTATTGGTCACAACCTGCAGATTGGTATCACGGGCTTTTTGCTGATCCTGTAAACGACCCGCCAGAACGTCCAGCGATTCGGTGGTGTTATCACCCAGGATCACGATCACGGCTTTCTGACCGGTGCTGTCAGCGTACACATGCATATTGTTTGCCTGAGTGCCCAGCTTACCGCTCTGGTCGCTCATTCCCTGCGGCAGGGAGAAGGTGACTTTGCCTTCCAGCAGGCTGACCGGTACGGTCGCTGCCGTTGCTGAGGCCGCTGGCGCACCTTTATCTGCGGCAGGTGCGTCGGTGGTTTTACCGTCACACGCAGCCAGACCGGCGATCAGTACTGCCATTCCCATCATTTTCGCGATATTACGCATCGGGCTTCCTTAAGTGGCCTGTTAACCAGGCTTACATGTTGACTTAACAGCCTTTATGGCAACCTATTCACGCCACAAAAGCAAGTCAGATTATGGCGCGATTTGTGTCTTCCCCGCTCACAGTTTAGTGCGCGCTGACGGCAGAGTGCGGGTTATTTCCCTGCGCGGATAAACGCTTAAGCAGCATATTCAGCAGCATGCCATACATTGGCAGGAAGAAAACCAGACAGATCAGCACCTTGAAGGTGTAATCCACCATCGCGATTTCCACCCAGTGCTTTGCCATAAAGGCATCGCTACTTTTGTAGAAGGCGATAAAGAAGAAGGACAGGGTATCGCTGATATTGCCAAGGAACATCGAGGCCACGGGCGCTATCCACCATCGGCGGTTCTGGCGCAGGCGGTTAAACACGTGAACGTCGAGGATTTGTCCCAGCACATAGGCCATAAAACTGGCGGTGGCGATACGGGCGACCATGATATTCAGGCTGCTGAGTGCTTCCACACCCTGCCATTGCGCTTCAAAGAATAACGCCGAGATGACGTAGGAAATCGCCAGCGCAGGCACCATCACGGAAAGTATGATTCGTCGTGCCAGCGGTGCGCCGAATATACGGACTGTCAGGTCAGTCGCCAGGAAAATAAACGGGAAAGTGAACGCGCCCCAGGTGGTGTGGAAACCAAAAATGGACACGGGTAACTGAACCAGATAGTTGCTGGAGGTAATGATGGCAATGTGGAATAGCGAAAGCCATATCAGCGCGGAAAACCGCTGCTGAGCAGTAAAGGAGTACATATATGTGACCTTTTTTTAAAAAAAATTGGGGTGAGGGAACCCAAATACCCTGCGTCCTTGAAGCCGGCGCAGGGGCGTTAGCTGTTTGCGGCGCGCATAGTACCTGTTTGCACACCGTTTGCGCAACAGATCCAGCGGTTAATTTTAGCGCAATGAGCCGTGTCAGTTGCGCGGGAAATCCAGCGGGTTAAACTATGAGGCTTTACCGCGTCTGAAGATGTTGAGAAACAAAATGACCGATCCCTTTATTAATCCCGACCATCAGCTGGATGCGCTGGGCCTGCGTTGCCCGGAACCTGTGATGATGGTTCGCAAAGCGGTACGCGCTATGAAAGACGGCGAAACGCTGTTGATCATCGCCGATGATCCGGCAACCACGCGCGATATCCCCGGTTTCTGCCGTTTTATGGAACACAGGCTGCTGGCGTCGGATACCGAAACTCAGCCCTACCGCTATTTACTGTGCAAAGGTCTGGTCGAAAAACAGGGCTGATGATTCAGCCCTGAGTCTTGTTTACTTCGCTTAAGTTTACTTCGATTTATTGCGCAACAGCCTCAGCGCATTGGCGGTGACCAGTGCCGTAGCGCCGGAATCCGCCAGCACTGCCAGCCATAATCCGGTCAGCCCCATCAGCGTGGTGACCAGGAAAATCGCTTTCAGCCCCAGCGCAATCGTGATGTTCTGACGGATATTCGCCCGCGTGGCGCGTGACAGGCTGATCATCTGTGCCAGCCCGCTCAGACGGTTGTGCGTCAGCGCCGCATCCGCCGTTTCCAGCGCAACGTCCGTTCCGCTTCCCATCGCAATACCGATAGTCGCCGCTTTCATAGCCGGCGCATCATTAATGCCGTCACCGACCATCGCCACCGGTTTCTGCGCATTCAGCGCGGTCACCGCCGAGACTTTATCCGCAGGCAGTAAACCCGCACGGAAATCAATGCCCAGCCGGTCAGCGATGGTTTTCGCTGCCCGCGGATTGTCGCCGGTCAGCATCACTGCTGAAACGCCGAGTGCTTGCAGTTTCTGCAAGGCTTCTGCTGCGTCATCACGCAGGCGATCCTGCATCGCAATCAGCCCAATCGCGCTTTCTTCCTGCAATACCACAACTACGGTTTTCCCAGTGGATTCCCAGTCAGTAATTTGCGTAAGGGTTTCAGTGGTCAGGCTATTTTCAGCCACGCTTTTTGGCGCGAGTACCTGAATTTTGCGGCCTGAAACGAGGCCTTCCACGCCCGAACCTGCCAGCGCGCGACGATCTTGCGCCGTGAGCGGTAACGGATTACTGATTTTTGCACGGGCTAAAATCGCCTGTGCCAGCGGGTGATGCGACCCTTCTTCCACCGCCGAGGCCAGACTTAACACTTCGCCTTCACTGGCACCGTTCAGGGTTAAAACGTCAGTGACTTCAGGCTTGCCTTCGGTCAGCGTACCGGTTTTATCCAGCGCGACGGTCTGAATCAGCGCCAGCTGTTCCAGCGCCGCACCGCCTTTGATTAATGCGCCCTGACGCGTCGCCGCTGCCAGCCCGGAGGTTATCGCTGCCGGAGTCGAAATTACCAGCGCACACGGACAACCAATCAGCAGCAACGTCAGCCCGCGGTAAATCCAGGTTTCCCACGACAGTCCCATTGCCAGCGGCGGAACGATAATGACCAGCAGCGCCATCAGCATAATGACTGGCGTGTAATAGCGGCTGAAAGTATCGAGGAAACGCTCAATCGGCGCGCGGCGTTCGTCGGCTTCTTCAATCAGTTGCAGGATGCGGTCAATGGCGCTGTTGCCGGGCGCGGAGGCCACTTCCAGGCGTGCGAGGCGGTCAACGCACAGGCTGCCCGCCGGGACTTTCTCACCGGGCAGTCGGTCCACCGGCACCGATTCACCGGTCAGGGCGCTTTCGTCGAAACTGGCGGCGCTTTGTAAAATGGCATCGGCGGGCAGACGCGCGCCTGCAGCGATTTCGATAATGTCGCCGGGACGCAAACTGCTGACCGGCACGGTTTCAGATTTGCCATTTACTACGCGGACGGCAGTATCGGGGATTAGCGCCATCAGCGATTTCACACCGCTGCGCGCCCGGTTGGCGGCAAAGGATTCCAGACGTTCGCCCACCATAAACAGCAGCAGCACCATCGCCGCTTCGGCGGTGGCACCGATAAACAGCGCGCCGATTGCGGCAATGCTCATCAGTGTTTCGATGGCGAAAGGCGAGCCAGAACGTGTCTGGCGAATAGCCTGACGAAGTACCGGCCACAATCCCACCAGCGTGGTAGCGATAAACGCAATTTCACCGATTTGCGGATTGAAATGATCGAGCACCCAGCTCAGCAGCATAAGAACCGAAAGGCCGATCAGCGGCAGCGCCTCTTTCAGGCGTGACGCTTCGGGTTGTGGAGTATTTTGTTTTTTATCGAGGGATTGCAGGGTAAAACCTGCACCGGTCACGGCCTGCATCACGTTTTGTGAGATGTCGTGGCTGGCATCAATGACCAGTTTTTCTGTGGCGAAAAGCACTCTGGCGCGGTTTACGCCATCAAGTCCGGCAACAGAATTTTCGATTTTGCGGGCACAGGCCGGGCAATCCATACCTTCCACTTTCCAGCTGTATTGCTGGCTGCCGGAAAGCGGGGCGCTGGGGTCATCTTCACCCGGCGAGCCTTCTGCGCTGCTGTCGTCTGTGTGTGAGTGCTCACCAGCTTTCGGGGCACAGCAACTGTCTGATGTCGTGGCGCAAGCCGACGCCGCCAGCGGGGCTTTGTCACTGCAACAGCTGGCAGGATGCGTGCCTGACTGAACGGGTGCGCTGATTTTATTGATGTGCAGACCATGTTTATGGTCGCTGTGACAGCCACAGCCGCTGTTTTTATGCATTTGATTCATACTGCCTCCGGTAGAAACAGAGTGGGATTACCTCCATTGTAAACCCTGGAGTCAGCTCTAAGGTCAAGCAATTTGATTGAGCGGAACCAGAACGGTTCCGCTTTAAGGGTTTTTCTGCGGGAGATTACAAATAAAGCGACCGGACAATCAGGAAGTGACCGCCAAAGTAACAGGCAGCAACCAGCGCGTCTGCCGCGCGGAATTTGAAGCGGTAGCGGCTGACCAGCCACAGAATATTCGCCAGCAGCAACAGCACCGCGCCACAGAACAGCGAAAACGCCATGTCGGTACTGCGTGCGAAATACTGTTCGCCTGCCAGCCAGACCATCAGCAGGGTCATCGCGATGTAAGTGGTTACCGGCCATCTCAGTTCTGCCAGCCGCGTCCAGATCACTGCCAGCAATATGGCGCCAATAATCAGTAATGTCAGCGGCAACGGCCAGAAGAAGGTAATGGTCATCTGGCTCGCGAAACTTAGCGTATACAACAGATGAGACAGGAAAAATGCGCCGATGGCGTACATGAACCGCTCTTCAGGTAGCAACAGCAGGCCGTCTGCTACCAGCGTCGCCGCCAGTCCCAGCAGGATCAGATAGCTGTAAACATTGAGCGTGGGTGCCTGCCAGGCAAGCAAAAGCAGCAGCAGTAACGTGACGGGTTTAAACACCCAGCGCTGCCAGCGCGGTCCGCGATAGCTGGCGTCAACGAATAACCAGCCAGAGAAAAATACAGCGAGGAATGGCCAACTCATTGTTTATCCTTTTATGTTTCAGAACAGATAGGTTTCAGAACAGAAAATCAAACCAACGCAAGGATCTGCCTTCAGGAAAACGCATCCTGTTTTCCTGTACTCATCCTCAGTGTAGGAGAGTCGCCGTGTCGCCGACAATCAGAAATCCCTGTTTCGGACTGCGCGATTAACGTTGGTTGAGGATATTAACAGGGAAGTTGGAAATGAACGGCGCAGGAGCGCCGTAAACGCGGGGGACTATTTTTTAGCCGGCAGTGGCGGCTGTTTTTTCTGCCAGGCCATCAGCTCAAAGACGCCAAACAGGAAAATACGGGTTTGCAGCCACGGGCCGATGGTGTCCTTTTCCTTGCCCTGCGTGGCTTTAAGCAGCATCACCTGCAGGCCGTGCATGAAGAACATGAACACAATCGCCACGTCTAAAAAGTATTTGATCGGCTTCGGGAAAGGGTGAATCAGGTTAAATGCCAGAAACGCCCAAATACATAACATCAACAACCGACCAATATTGATCAACATCTTACTGCTCCTGTTCTGGTGAGCCGGTTTCAGGCGTCACATCGCGATGGTAGAGGCGATAAGCAACTTGTCCGGCGACTTTTTCCCGGTGCAGCCGCCAGCTGGCGGGCACATCTAAAGTACCGTGCTCGGCTTCTGTTTCGACATAAATCCAGGCTTCATCAGCCAGCCACTGGTTTTGCTCCAGCAGGTTCAGGGTGTCTTGCAGAATGCCTTTGCGGAAAGGCGGATCGAGGAAAACCACATCAAAGGCATTTCCGGCTTTTGCCAGCCAGTTCAATGTATTGACGTTAAATACTTTCGCATCACCGGCGTTTAGCAGCGCCAGGTTTTTCTCTAACTGTTGCGCAACCGGGCGTTCAGACTCCAGCAGTGTGGCGCTGGCCGCATAGCGGGACAATGCTTCCAGACCGAGTGCGCCGCTGCCTGCAAAACAATCCAGACAGTGTGCGCCCTGTAAAACCGGTGCCAGCCAGTTAAACAGCGTTTCGCGTACGCGATCGGTGGTCGGGCGCAGTCCCGGGCTATGTGGAACCGGAAGTTTGCGTCCGCGCCATTGTCCGCCAATAATTCGGATCTGGCCTGCGGCGGGAGTGTTGGGTTTCTTTGCCATAGTTCGCTTGTGTAATCCAAAGCCGTCAGGCTTCGTTGCATATCGTTTGGAAGGCTATTCTACCGGTGTGCGGCCATTGGGCAAATGTTTAACATTGTCGGTTGAAAAACCACCGGAATTCAATACGCGGGCGTGTTGCCTGAAGGGGAAAGTGATAGACTGCCTGACCATAACCCTATTAATAATCCGTTCGCCAGTCATTAACGGCGAGGAGTGAAGTTGTAAAATGGCAAAAGATAAAAAACGCGGTTTCTTCTCCTGGTTTGGCCGTGGCCGTCAGGAAGAAGAGCAGCAGAAGGAAGAAATCCGCGAAGACCTGCCGGTTGTTGAAGAACAGCCGACCGAAGCGCCTGTCCATGAAGCGCCTGCTGAAGAGCCAGGTGTTCCGGTTGAACAGCATCCCGGCGAATGGGATGCCGCAGCATCGCGGGAATCTGCCGCTGAAATCGCGCCTGTGGCTGAACCGGCTCCGGAAGTCGAACCTGAGCCAGAAGTTGAACCTGCACCGGCAGTGGAACCTGAGCCAGAAATTGAGCCGGAACCGCTGAAAGAACCTGAACCGGTTCGCGAACAGGCCGCCGTTGAACTGGCAGAAGAAATTGTCCACATCACCGAGCAGGTTGCCGCGCAGCCCGTCGTTGCTGAAGACGAGTTTGCTGAATCGGCCGAAGAAATTGCCGAAGACGAACGTCTGGATGCCATTGATTATGTGGACGATTCTGTTGCTGCCGAAGAACCGCTGCCGGTGGCGCTGGATCCCATCGTCGTTTTACCTGCGGGCGAAACTGAGCAGGAACGTCCGACCAAAGAAGGTTTCTTCGCGCGCCTGAAACGCAGCCTGGTCAAAACCAAGCAGAATCTCGGCTCCGGTTTTGTCGGTCTGTTCCGCGGTAAGAAAATCGACGATGATCTGTTCGAAGAGCTGGAAGAACAGCTGCTGATCGCCGACGTTGGCGTCGAAACTACCCGTAAAATCATTGCTTCACTGACCGAGCACGCATCGCGTAAACAGCTGAAAGATGCTGACGCGCTGTACGGTAAGCTGAAGGAAGAAATGTCCGAAATACTGGCGAAAGTTGACGAGCCACTGGATGTCAGCGGGAAAACCCCGTATGTCATTCTGATGGTTGGCGTAAACGGCGTCGGTAAAACCACCACCATCGGTAAAATGGCGCGTCAGTTTGAAGCACAGGGTAAATCTGTGATGCTGGCGGCGGGCGATACGTTCCGTGCCGCAGCCGTTGAGCAGTTGCAGGTCTGGGGTCAGCGCAACAAGATCCCGGTGATTGCACAACATACCGGTGCGGATTCCGCGTCAGTTATCTTCGATGCCATTCAGGCGGCGAAAGCCCGCAATATCGACGTACTGATTGCCGATACCGCCGGGCGTTTGCAGAACAAAGCGCACCTGATGGAAGAACTGAAGAAAATCGTCCGTGTGATGAAGAAGCTCGACGAGGATGCGCCGCATGAAGTAATGCTGACCCTCGACGCCAGCACTGGTCAGAATGCGGTGAGTCAGGCGAAATTGTTCAACGAAGCTGTAGGGCTGACCGGGATAACGCTGACTAAACTGGATGGCACCGCAAAAGGCGGTGTGATTTTTGCCATCGCCGATCAGTTCAGCATTCCGATCCGCTACATTGGTGTCGGTGAAGGTATCGAAGATTTAAGGCCGTTTAAGGCAGACGATTTTATTGAGGCACTTTTTGCCCGAGAGGATTAATACGGATGATTCGCTTTGAACAGGTCAGTAAAGCTTATCTGGGCGGACGACAGGCGCTTCAGGGCGTCAATTTTCATATCCAGCAAGCGGAAATGGCATTTCTGACCGGACACTCAGGCGCGGGTAAAAGTACCCTGCTCAAGTTGATTTGCGGTATTGAGCGCCCGAGTGCCGGACATATTTTGTTTGGCGGCCATGACATCAGCCGTCTGAAATCCAGCGAAGTGCCGTTCCTGCGTCGTCAGATCGGCATGATCTTTCAGGATCACCATCTGCTGATGGACCGCACCGTGTATGACAATGTGGCGATGCCGCTGATCATTTCCGGTGCCAGCAGTGAGGATATCCGCCGTCGTGTTTCAGCGGCGCTGGATAAAGTCGGGTTACTGGATAAAGCCAAGAATCTGCCAATTCAGCTTTCCGGCGGTGAACAACAACGTGTGGGCATCGCCCGTGCGGTGGTGAACAAGCCTGCGGTGCTGCTCGCGGATGAACCTACAGGTAACCTCGATGGCGAATTGTCGGAAGGCATTTTGCGTTTATTCGAAGAATTTAACCGCGTCGGCGTCACCGTTCTGATGGCGACGCATGATGTGGGTCTGATTGCCCGTCGAAATTATCGCACGCTGACCCTGAGTCAGGGGCGTATGTCGGGAGGGGTGTACTAATGGCGAACAGTCCGAACCCGGCGAAAACTGCAAAAAGCGCCCGTGCTGCGAAAAGTAAAGCGCTGCAGGGGGGCTGGCGGGAGCAGTGGCGCTATGCGTGGATGAACGCGCTGGCTGACATGCTGCGTCAGCCGCTGGCAACACTGCTTACTGTGATGGTGATAGCCATCTCCCTGACGCTGCCGAGCGTCTGTTATCTGGTGTGGAAAAACGTCAGTACCGCGGCGGAACAGTGGTATCCGACGCCGCAGCTGACCGTGTATCTCGACAAAGCGCTGGATGATGATGCCGCAGAAAACGTGGTGAAAACCCTGAAAACCGAAGCGGGCGTAGATAAAGTTAACTATCTGTCCCGTGAAGAAGCGATGGGCGAATTCCGCAACTGGTCAGGCTTTGGCGGCGCGATGGACATGCTGGAGCAAAACCCGCTGCCGGCAGTGGCTATCATCACGCCGAAAATGAATTTCCAGGATTCCGCGACACTCAACACCTTGCGCGACCGCGTCGCGGCGGTGCACGGCGTGGATGAAGTACGGATGGACGACAGCTGGTTTGCCCGTCTTGCGGCGCTAACTGGCCTGGTCGGGCAGATTGCGGCGATGATTGGCGTCCTGATGGTGATCGCTGTCTTCCTGGTCATTGGTAACAGTGTGCGACTGAGCATCTTCAGCCGACGCGATACCATCAACGTCATGAAGCTGATTGGCGCGACCGACGGGTTCATTTTAAGGCCATTCCTGAACGGTGGCGCGATGCTAGGTTTCACCGGCGCGTTGCTGTCGCTGATCCTCTCGGAAGTGCTGGTGCTGCGTCTTGAGAGCGTGGTGACGCAGGTGGCGCAAGTGTTCGGTACCACCTTTGACCTGCATGGTCTGGGCTGGGATGAAAGCCTGCTGCTGCTGATCGTCTCCGCCATGATTGGCTGGATTGCCGCCTGGCTGGCGACGGTACAACATTTACGGCGATTTACACCACAGTAGCGATAATTTGCTATAATGTTCCCCTGCTGCTCAGTCTTTGTGTACAGGGGAACAGCCGATTCTTGCTTTATCATCGTCCCATCATTTTCCTGCTTCCCTGCAATGGCACAAATTCACTATCCAATAGTCAGTCTGTCACATACAGTCTTCAGACTGTTGAATCTTTCCGTGAACTTTATGTAAAATTCGTGGTCGTAGAGCAGCGAATATGAAGGGCTCGGCGTTGCTTTGTTGTCGCCCCTTAAGGCCAGCAACGTAGCGGTATCATCCCGCAGCAACGTGGTATAAAACCTGCATTAACGTCATACATGAGAGGCTTGAATGACCAAAGAAATGCGCACTTTAGCATTAGTACCCCAAGGTAGCCTGGAAGCCTATGTTCGGGCCGCCAATGCCTATCCTATGCTCACCGCAGAGGAAGAACGGGCGCTGGCTGAACGGCTGCATTACGACGGTGACCTGGAAGCAGCGAAAGAGCTGATCCTATCTCACCTGCGCTTTGTTGCTCACATTGCCCGTAACTATTCAGGCTACGGTTTGCCACAGGCAGACCTTATCCAGGAAGGGAATATCGGCCTGATGAAAGCGGTTCGCCGTTTTAATCCGGAAGTCGGTGTGCGTCTGGTATCCTTTGCCGTGCATTGGATCAAAGCAGAAATTCACGAATATGTGCTGCGTAACTGGCGCATTGTGAAAGTCGCCACCACCAAAGCGCAGCGTAAGCTGTTCTTCAACCTGCGTAAAAACAAACAGCGTCTGGGCTGGTTCAGTCACGACGAAGTGGAGCACGTTGCCCGTGAACTGGGTGTGACCAGCAAAGATGTGCTGGAAATGGAATCACGCATGGCCGCACAGGACATGACGTTTGATCCGACCCCGGACGATGAACCACGCGACGGCGCAGCGATGGCACCGATGCTGTATCTGCAAGACAAGAGTTCTGACTTTGCAGAAACCATCGAAGAAGATAACTGGGATCAGGACGCGACCGACAAACTTTCCTCTGCAATGGAAGGTCTGGACGAACGCAGCCAGGATATCATCCGTGCCCGCTGGTTAGACGACGAAAACAAGTCAACCTTGCAGGAACTGGCCGATAAATACGGTGTGTCCGCAGAACGTGTTCGTCAGCTGGAAAAGAACGCAATGAAAAAACTGCGTATGGCAATCGAAGCCTGATACCTGTCAGATAGAGTTTGAGACCATACTACGACGAGCCCCTGTGAGGGCTCGTTTTTTTTTGCCCTTTTAATGCTCCTGTGATTCAGGTACACGATTTATCCTCAAAAGAAGCCAATCATCCCCGTTACTAGCTCTATTATTTTCATGCTATCCGTTTTTAAACATAATTGAGATCTCAGATGAGACCTGATTTTATTTATGGAAATAATATACCACCCCTCGTTCTATATAAATTAATGATTTTATAATCTTGTTGATTGTTTAATTTCATTTCATTCATGGCATGTATAATCTATATTACGGATGTACGCCAGAAAGAACATTCTTGATCTTAATGTATAAGAGAAATTGATACTAAGCGGTTGATTAATAGAGGTTGTAAAATAAATAGATCGTCAGGATCTATTTATTTTGTTGTTGTTTTAAAGCGGGAGGATTTATTTTTGCTTTTAGAATTACTGTGTGTGTTTCCAATTAGTGATGGTGATCACCATTTAATAATGCAGAGGAACTGATGTGGCCGAAATTTATTTGAAGGTGGCTATGAGGAATGCGCATTATTTTTAGAAAGCAAAAAGGATTTATTTATGAAAACCTTGTCTTTATGTATTAGTTTCGCACTGGCAACACCGTTGGCCTTTGCCGAAACCACGCCGGTAAAAGCAGGAATGACTCAGCCTTGCCCGAAAGACATTTCAACATTAAGTGAAGCGCAAAAGAAATTACTACCAGAGTCCTGTAAAACCAGCGGACTCACCGAAAAGCAATGGTGGATAACGGGAGGTGCTGCGACGGCCATTGTCGCGGGTATCGCTATTGCCGCAGGTAGCGGTGGAGGCGGCGGCGATGATGGCGGTGGGGGTGATACGCCGGTTCCACCAGATGATGGACCTGTACCGCCGGATGATGGACCCGTGCCGCCAGATGATATTCCGGATGAACCCGTTGCAATAACCACCACGTATCCCAATGGTTTGTCCGTCACCATGATCCCAGGTGCTTCTACCGCAACCCTGACGTTAGAGGGTGATTCAATGGAGGCGTCAAAACAGCCTGATGGTTCATGGCTAATTACCGATCCTGATACCAAAGCCACTTACATTGCCAAGGTGTTCGACCCCGCGACGGGGGCGATTACCGGCTACAGCCCTGATAAAAGAAAGATATGGGCGCTGGATGGTACAACCCCAACAGGGGTGAAGAAGTGGGTGATGGACTACCGCATACTGATAAATAAAAGCGGGGAAATATCCATTGCAAATAATGATGAAATTCCAAATGATGAAGTGCTTGATTTAAAATCCGGCAGTTTGCCTTTCCTGGGGATAAATCAGGGAATGCTGAATATGGATTATTATGAGGCAGATTCGGGGAATGCGACCAAAATTATCGTGGGAGATAATGCTGCCTTGTATAATTCAGGGACGATGAATCTTACATTACACAAAGATTTTAGCGATCCGTATTACTTATACAGTTCTCATCGGACCGGAATATCCTTATCGGCAGGCTCCACGCTCTATAACTCCTCCACAGGGACAATAAATGTTAACAACTTTTTCTCAATTTTATCCTCTGTGCAGGCGGATAAAAAATCCACTTTTATTAATGAGGGTGTCATTAATGCCAGCGTGGATGAAGAACTGACGGCGGCAATACTCAATGATGGTTATCCGGAATCGGCAACGCCGGGCGTCGGTGCGCTTTTTCAATCGATGGGAGAAAGTGCTGATTCAGTCTGGATAAACAACGGCACGATCAACGCTAATGATGGCTATACCGTTTATAGCTCCGGCGATAATGTTTCTGCTGTTAATAACGGTGCGATTAATGTTGTTCAGGGAGAGCTGAGTGCTGATCTGGATTATGACGCGGTAATTTATGTCGGTTCTGAAGGCACCTCTTCAGGGACTTTCACCAATAACGGGGTGATCACCGTCGATAGTCTGGATAACAGTGAAACCGTGGTCATGCAAACGTCGTCTGGCACCATTGTCAACGGGATGACGGGGGTCATAAACCTGGGATCACCGGATAAAAGCGCTGCTGAAAATGGCACGGGTATGACAGCGATGAAGGTCACTGATGATGCAGGTACTGCCATCAATCAGGGCACCATTAATATTTATTCCTATGATGCCTATGTTTTCGACAGGAGCGGTTCTGAGGCGACACTGATTAATACGGGCGTCATCAATGTGGCTCCCGACGTCATTAACTGGACGCTGGTCAAGGGCGAAGAGGACTCAGTGGTTCAGGATGGGCGAAATACGCTCAGCAACTATACCATCGGGACGACGGCTGACGGGACGGCAGGAACGATGACAGTAAATAACGCTGATATTGTCGATGTTTCCGTCGATACCGGCTTTACAGCCGGAACAGATGCAAAAACCGAAACTTTCCAGGACGTCTTCGTCGGTGAGGATATTCAGGGCACTGAAAATGTCAAGTCAGACAGTGTTGTCTGGACGGCAGATGCGGAAGTGGATGAAAACGGGAATGTCGATGTCACGATGACCAAAAATGGCTATCAGGATGTCGTGAAAGAAGATGATGGCTTGCAGGATATGGCCGCGACGCTGGAAGAAAACTATACCAATAATGCGTTGTACAACAGTCTCAATTTGGGTACGGCTGCAGAAGTCGATAACGCGATGCGTCAGCTCTCAGGCGCGAATGCGACCTCAGCGTTTAAGGAAGCCCGCGTGTTGAGTCAGCGTTTCAATATGCTGGCTGACAATGCCATCGTCATGCCTTCCGGGTTTGCTTTTAATCTGGTGGACAAACACGACAAACGTGCGGAACTGGGCAATGATACCCGTTACGACATGATGGCACTGAGCCAGAGCTTTATGCTGAATACAAACCAGAAAATGCAGATTCAATATGGTATCGCGCGCCTGGACGGTGACGGTATAGATGGCAGACAAAAGGCGGGTGACAACGGATTAACCGGCGGTTACAGCCAGTTTTTCGGCCTGAACCACAGTCTTGATCTGGGGGATGGTCTGACCCTGACCAATGCCTTGCGTTACGATGTCCATCAACTGGAAAGCAACCGAAGTATTAATTACTCGGGTGTTAACCAGACGGCAGATTCAGATAACAGTCAGCAATACGTAGAGTGGCGTAGCCAGTTCAGTAAAGGCTTTACGGTCGCAGAGGGCCTGAGCCTGACGCCGGGTGCGGGGCTGAAACTGCGCCATACCTCGAACGACAGCTACAGCGAACGCGGGGCTGGCGACTTCAACCTGACGATGGATGCCAGTGAGGAAACAGCCGTTGATGCCCTGCTGGGCGTGAAAATGAAATATACAGGCGCTGACGGTTGGGCGGTAAATGCCCTGCTCGAGGGGGGCCCAAATATCAGCTATGACCAGTCTGCGCAAACTGCCTCATTGCAGGGAGCTGGCAACTCACAGTTCAGGGTAGACAGCGAGCAGAAAGGGGGCGGTGTGAATGGGGTGGCGTCACTGGGAGTGAGTTATTCTGGCGATGTAAGCCATCTTTCATTCGATGCTTATCAGTGGAAAGAGGACGGCATCAGCGACAAAGGTATTTTGCTTAACTATAAGTACAAATTCTAAGAATATTGCTGACGTCCTGACCGTTTGTCTGTGTAAAGCGACCTGCGTGGTCGCTTTTTTTATACCTGTAATTTCACTCTGCGTGCGTTTTTCTGTTCCAGTATATTGGAATTGATATTGCCAGTTCCCTTTTTAAATCATTCATTTATTCCAGCATATTGGAAAAAACATTATTAAGGAGAACCCAATCACAGACGCATTAACGGCTCCTGTTTTCTCTTCACCTTTGCCTCTATAACGTGTCCATCTCAACAGAATGGATTCCAGCATGATGGAATTAACCCCGAAATCTAAAGTTCCGGCGCTCACCCGGGCCATTGCCATTCTCGACATTATTTCCCGGCAAGGGCAGTGCAATGCAAATCAACTGGTCAGTGAACTGGGGATGCCTAAAAGCACGGTGTATCTGCTGCTCGAAGAACTAAAAAACCAGCGTTTAATCACCCAGTCACATGCCGGTAACTATCGCCTCGGGCTCAGGTTGCTGGAGCTGGGCAGTCAGGTGTCCCGTCAGCTCGATTTACGCAATGTCGCCCTCCCGCATCTGAAAATGTTGATGCAGGACACCGGGCTTCTTTGTCATCTCGGGGTGCTGGATGGGGATACACCGATTTACCTGATCAAAGTCGAAAGCCAGTCGAATATTCAGGTTCGCACCTGGGAAGGGAAACGCTTATCCCTGTGCCGGTCTTCGCTGGGCAAGTGCCTGCTGACCTGGTGTGACCGGGAAAGGCAAGACGCGCTGATTGCGGCACTGGAATTCCATCCTGTACAGCCCAATTCCCTGACCAGCTCGGCGCAGCTTCGCAGGGCATTACAACAAATCCATCAGCGCGGATGGGCTTTCGATGATGAAGAAGATGTGGCGAATATTCGCTGTATCAGCGCGCCGGTGTTCAATGCGGCGCATCGCGTCACGGCAGCGATTTCCGTCGTGGGAACCACCCTGCATGTCATGCCGGAAAATGTCGACTCGCTGGCTGACAGGGTAAAAAAAACCGCCTGGGAAATCTCCAGGGATCTGGGCTACAAAGCATAAGGAATCAATGATGTTACGACCTTCAGGAGTCATCAGCGCCATGTTAACCCCCTGGAAAGCAGGGAAGCCAGACATGGACATGTTGCGGAAAATTGTCGATTTTCAGATAGCGGGAGGCATCAGCGCCTTATTCCCGGTGAGTTCGGTTGGCGAAGCCGGATATATGGACGCTGCGCAAAAGCAGGCTGTCGTGGAAACGGTGGTCAGCCAGGCAAAGGGTCGTGTGCCCGTCTGGGCGGGGATCCCGGCGACCACGCCAGACGAAAGCATCGCACTGGCGCATGCGGCTGAGCGCGCCGGTGCCAGTGGTGTTGTGCTGATGCCGCCTTCGTTTTACCACTACGATGCTGCGACTCTCACTGCTGTTTTCCGACAGGTTGCCAGCGCGGTGAACCTGCCGTTATGCCTGTACAACATTCCATTTTTTGCCGATTCGCTGAGCGCAGAAAGTGCCGCGGAACTGGCGGCGCATCCGAACATTGTCGGCATAAAAGACTCCAGCGGCGACGCGGTGGGCCTGATGAAAATGCTGGCATTCTGTCCGCAAGCCGATAGGGATTTTTCGGTAATGACCGGCCGTGAAGAATTTCTCTTTTCCGCGCTGTGCGCCGGTGCATCAGGAAGTGTGACGGCGACTGCCGGGGTTTTACCTGAAATCATGCGTAAAATTTATGATCTTTTCCACGCAGGAAAAATCGCCGAAGCGAAGGCATTGCAATTTGCCGCACTACCGGTGATGTCGATGATGGCGTCATTGCCTTTCCCGCTGGGATATAAACTGGGGATGTCATTACGCGGTTTCCCGCTGGGCGAGAATAAAGTTCCGCTTTCAGAAGAAGTCATGCAAAGAATAGATAGTTTAAGTCAATCTCTGAATAAAGAAATTACCTCTCTACTTACCCTGATAAAATAAACGGAGTTTATATTATGATGGAATCAAAAGTATTGCCTAAAATAAAAGAAATACGTGCGTATTTCATGGGTGGCGCGACAGCTGAAAAAGGAAGTGGCGGCGCGGATTATCATGACCAGCAGGAAAAGCACTGGATCGATGATAAAATTTGTACGCCGATGAGCAAATATAAAGAATATGAACAATCTCGTCAGTCATTCGGTATTAATGTGTTAGGTACACTGGTCGTCGAAATTGAAGCAGATAATGGCGTTACGGGTTTTGCGGTATCGACTGCCGGTGAAATGGGCTGTTTTATTGTAGAAAAACATCTCAACCGTTTTATCGAAGGACGCTGTGTCTCTGAAATTAAACTGATCCACGATCAGATGCTGCGCTCCAGCATGTACTATGCAGGCAGCGGTGGCCTGGTGATGAACACGATTTCCTGTGTCGATCTGGCATTGTGGGATCTGTTCGGTAAATGCACTCAACTGCCGGTGTATAAACTTCTCGGGGGTGCGGTTCGCGACGAAATCCAGTTCTATGCCACGGGTTCACGCCCTGATCTGGCGAAAGAAATGGGCTTTATCGGCGGCAAAATGCCGACGCATTTCGGTCCGCACGACGGCGACCACGGTGTGCGTGAGACGGCCGCCATGGTCGCGGATATGCGCGAGAAGTGCGGCCCGGACTTCTGGCTGATGCTCGATGGCTGGATGTCGATGGATGTCAATTTCGCGACCAAAGTTGCCCATGCCTGTGCGCCGTATAATCTGAAGTGGATTGAGGAATGCCTGCCGCCGCAACAGTATGATGGCTATCGTGAAATCAAACGCAACGCACCTGCGGGAATGATGGTGACTACCGGGGAACACCACGGCACGCTGGAATCTTTCCAGACACTGTCGGAAACCGGCGTAGATATCATGCAGCCTGACGTGGGTTGGTGTGGCGGCCTGACAACGCTGCTGGAAATCGCTGCTATCGCCAAGGCGAAAGGGCAGTTAGTGGTGCCGCACGGTTCTTCCGTGTATTCACATCATGCAGTGATTACGTTTACCAATACGCCGTTTAGCGAATTCCTGATGACTTCACCAAACGCGGATCATACCCGCGCGCAATTTGCACCTATCCTGCTTGATGAGCCGGTGCCGGTAAATGGCCGCATCCATAAATCAGTACTGGATAAACCTGGGTTTGGGGTGGAATTAAATCCAGAGTGTAAATTAACCCGTCCATATCAGCATTAATTTCTGTCACAAGTGTTTATCCGAACGCTTACTTCGGCCTGTTATATATTTTTTTATTAAAAATAATAACAGGCTGATAATAAAAAGGTTCATATTATGACGACGATGTTAAATAAAGCCGTTGAGAAAACCCGCTGGCGTCTGATTCCTTTTATGCTTTCGTTATATATATTGGCTTTTCTTGATCGGGCGAATATTGGTTTTGCGAAAGAGTCATACCAGATTGATACCGGATTAAGTAATGAAGTTTATGCCCTGGGCGCCGGAATATTCTTTATCGCTTATGCAATATTAGGGGCGCCGGCGAATTTATTAATGAAAAAATTCGGCGCGAAGTCCTGGATCGGGTGCACGACACTGGCCTGGGGAGTGTTATCCTCCGCAATGGCCTTTGCTGATACAGAGTTTAAATTCCTGCTGGTACGTTTTCTGCTGGGTGCAGCGGAAGCAGGATTTTTCCCTGGCATGATCTATCTGACCTCTCTCTGGTTTCCGGCAAGAAATCGCGCGTCGGTCATGGGATTATTCTATCTGGGAGCGCCTCTGGCCCTGACACTGGGGAGCCCGCTTTCAGGCGCTCTGCTCGAAATGCATGGTTTCGCTGGTCATGCGGGTTGGTTCTGGATGTTTATTATTGAAGGCGCGTTAGCCGTTGCCGCCGGGATCTGGACGTTTTGGTATCTCGATGACGAACCTTCCAGTGCCCGTTTTCTCTCTGCTGATATTAAAAAAGCGCTGGTGGATGAACTGGCCGCCGAGGAGAGTAAAAAACAGGTTACCCGCATTCGTGACGGGTTGAAAATCCCTGCGGTATGGCATCTTGGCTTTATCTATCTGATTATTCAGATAAGCGTTTATGGACTCATTTTCTTTCTGCCCACTCAGGTCTCCAATTTACTGGGCACGAAAGTCGGGTTTACAGCGTCGCTCATCTCGGCTATTCCCTGGGTTGCGGCGATGTTTGGGACTTATTACATCCCAAGGTATGCCGATAAAAGCGGAGCACTGCGCACCGTTGCTGCCTCGACGTTACTGGTTGCCGGACTGGGCATTGGGGCCTCGGCACTGGTGAGCAGTCCGGTGCTGGCGATAGGTGCCCTCTGTTTTGCCGCCGTCGGGTTTATTGCCGTGCAGCCGGTGTTCTGGACCATTCCGACCACCTTGCTCAGCGGCAGCGCACTGGCTGCGGGGATTGGTTTTATCAATATGTTCGGGGCGATTGGCGGATTCCTGGCACCACAAATTCGTGTGGCTGCGGATAATATGTTCTCGAATAATATTGCCGGATTACTCACCCTTTGCGGTATCACGCTGATTGGCGTGGTCGCGATAGCGCTTCTCAGGGCAAAGTCTGAAACCCCGCAGTTGCCGGAGAGCCACCTGAAAACCAGCCAGTAGCAGGGAAAATCAGAAGACCGGGTAACCGGTCTTCTGATCGTTTTATTTACGCCAGACACCCTTTTCATTGTGAAAACCACACGCCTGCATAAATGCAGCGGTCACGGCATCATCATCCGCTTTCATCGTCCAGCTTTTCACCTGCGGCAACTGCACCTGCACATCTTCCATCAGATACAGCCCCACACCGCGGCGGCGCGTAACTTCACGCACCCTCAGATCACTCAGTTCACCCTGATTACCGTCGAGCGTGATTTTCACCGCGCCCAGAATGCGTTCATTAAACACCGCCGCAAACAGCGCACGGTCATTTTGCAGGCTGGCATGCCAGTCACTTTCCGTTTGCGCCGGCCAGATTTTTGCCAGATCGATCAGGTCCTGTGCGCTGAGTGAGGTCAGTTTTTGGATAGTTAATTTCATGATGGGGAAGGTCAGAAAAAGAAGGCATTTAGTGTAGCGGATCGTTCTGCAGAACGGGCGTAACTTTTTTTGTACAGTAACAGGTCGAAAAGTTTTTTAGCGATCTCTGCATAAGCGATAAATGTTGGCTTTAATCAATAAAGCCAGTGTTAACGACTGATTGTTTAAATCCACGCCGCCTTTTCACCCAAATAAAATTCTGTTTACACCTCATATTTCTGATTGTGCCATTTGATTTGCAGAAGAAAATTCCTGTTTAATGATATGAATTATAAAGTCTTATTCGAAAATAAGACGAAATAAGCCGTTAACTCGTTATTACTTATACTAAATTTCCTAAGTGATGATGTTTTAAACAGGCAACAAAGAGCAAACCACAACACACACAAGAACGGGGTAATCGGATGAAAGCAACGAAGGGTAAGATCTGGCTGGCAGGTTGTATTGCATTAGCAATGAGTCAGGCGGCATTCGCAAAAGACATCAAAGTCGCCATTGTTGGTGCTATGTCAGGCCCGGTCGCCCAGTACGGTGACATGGAGTTTACAGGTGCAAAACAAGCCATCGCTGACATCAACGCCAAAGGCGGCGTGAAAGGCGACAAACTGGTGGGTGTGGAATATGACGATGCCTGTGACCCGAAACAAGCGGTTGCGGTAGCGAACAAAGTGATCAACGACGGTATCCGTTACGTGATCGGCCACCTGTGCTCTTCTTCTACTCAGCCTGCTTCTGACATCTATGAAGATGAAGGCGTGCTGATGATCACTCCGGCAGCGACCAACGCAGACCTGACCACCCGCGGTTATAAAATGGTGATGCGCACCACCGGTCTGGATTCAGACCAGGGCCCGACTGCCGCCAAATACATCCTCGATACCATCAAACCAAAACGTATCGCCGTTGTGCATGACAAGCAGCAATACGGCGAAGGCCTGGCCCGTTCGGTACAAGACGCACTGAAAAAAGGCGGTGGCAACGTCGTTCTGTTTGAAGGTGTGACCGCTGGCGACAAAGACTTCTCCACACTGGTGGCGCGTCTGAAGAAAGAAAACGTCGATTTCGTTTACTTCGGCGGTTACTACCCGGAAATGGGTCAGATCCTGCGTCAGTCAAAACAAGCCGGTCTGAACGCCAAATTCATGGGGCCGGAAGGCGTGGGCAACTCGTCATTGTCTAACATCGCCGGTGATGCCTCTGAAGGTATGCTGGTGACCCTGCCAAAACGTTATGACCAGGTTCCGGCCAACCAGCCAATCGTTGATGCGCTGAAAGCCAGGAAACTGGATCCAACCGGTCCGTTCGTCTGGACGACTTACGCCGCATTGCAGGCGCTGACCACCGGTATGGAACGCAGCGGCAGCATGGAACCGGCTGACATAGCTAAAAATCTGAAATCAGCGTCAGTGGATACCGTGATGGGCCCGCTGAGCTGGGATGAGAAAGGTGACCTGAAAGGCTTCGAATTCGGTGTCTTCGAGTGGCATAAGGACGGCACCTCCACACCGATCAAATAAATGCCCGGCATCCTTCGCGCCGCCTCTGCGTTGGCCGCCTTCATTCACCCCGGTCACTTACCTGTGTAAGCTCCCGGGGATTCATTCAGTTGCCGCCTTGATGCAACACGAATGATTTTGGGCATTATGTTTCAGAACAAGAACCGCGCATTACTCTGCCCGGCGTCTGGTGTTATTAAGAGGCGCCGGGTTGCAGTCTCAGCACAAGTTATCAAACCCTTGATTAATAAGGATAGGGTATGTCAGAGCAGTTCCTCTATTTCATTCAGCAAATGTTCAACGGTGTCACGTTGGGCAGCACTTATGCGCTGATCGCCATTGGTTACACCATGGTTTACGGCATTATCGGCATGATCAACTTCGCCCACGGCGAGGTGTATATGATCGGCAGTTATGTCTCCTTTATCGTAATCGCCGCTTTGATGATGATGGGTATCGACGCCAGCTGGTTGCTGATCGGTGCCGGCTTTATCGCCGCGATTGTGATTTCCAGTGCCTACGGCTGGAGTATTGAACGCGTGGCGTATAAGCCGGTGCGTAACTCCAAGCGTCTGATTGCACTGATTTCTGCCATCGGGATGTCAATTTTTCTGCAAAACTACGTCAGCCTCACGCAAGGCTCACGCGATCTCGCTTTACCCAGTCTGGTCACCGGCCAATGGAGACTGGGCGAAGCGAATGGTTTCGCCGCGACGATCAGCACCATGCAACTGATTATCTGGATAGTCACCTTTGTCGCGATGCTGGCGCTGACGCTGTTCATCCGTTATTCGCGTATGGGACGTGCCTGTCGTGCCTGCGCGGAAGATCTCAAAATGGCCAGCCTGCTGGGGATCAGCACTGACCGCGTGATCTCGCTGACCTTCGTCATTGGCGCGTTAATGGCGGCTGTGGCGGGCGTTCTGCTTGGTCAGTTCTACGGCGTGATTAACCCGTACATCGGCTTTATGGCCGGGATGAAGGCCTTTACCGCCGCAGTTCTGGGGGGTATCGGCAGTATTCCGGGCGCGATGATCGGCGGCCTGATTTTAGGTGTGGCCGAAGCGCTGACCTCGGCTTACCTGAGCACTGAATACAAAGACGTGGTGTCCTTCGCATTGCTGATCGTGGTGTTGCTGGTGCTGCCGACCGGTATTCTCGGACGCCCGGAGGTTGAGAAAGTATGAAGCGCCTGAATTTGTTAAATGCGCTGGTCTCCGCTTTCGTTCTGCTGGTGCTGGCTGCGTTCATCATGGGGTTACAGCTGAGTCTCGATGGCACCAAACTGGTGGTCAACGGAGCCGGTGAAGTGCGCTGGACGTGGATTGCCATCGGCTGCGCCATCGTCTTCGTGTTCCAGTTGTTCCGCCCGCTGGTGAGCAGCGGCCTGAAAAAAGTTTCCGGACCTGGCTGGGTGTTGCCGAGCTTTGATGGTTCGACGCCGAAACAAAAGTTGCTGGCGCTGGTGCTGATTATCGCGGCTATCGCCTGGCCGTTTATCGTCTCGCGCGGCACGGTGGATATCGCCACGCTGACGCTGATCTACATCATGCTCGGTCTCGGCCTGAACGTGGTGGTCGGATTGTCCGGTCTGCTGGTGCTGGGTTACGGCGGCTTTTACGCCATCGGCGCTTACACCTACGCGCTGCTCAATCACTATTACGGCATCGGTTTCTGGGAAGCGTTACCGCTGGCCGGACTGGTATCGGCGGCCTTTGGTTTCCTGCTCGGTTTTCCGGTGCTGCGGTTGCGGGGTGACTATCTGGCAATTGTGACGCTTGGCTTCGGTGAAATCGTCCGAATCCTGCTGCTTAACAATACCGAACTGACTGGCGGGCCGAACGGCATCAGCCAGATCCCGAAACCGACGCTGTTCGGGCTGGAATTCAGCCGCACACCGCGAGACGGGGGCTGGGACACGTTCAGTAATTTCTTCCATGTCACCTATGATCCGAGCGACCGCATTATCTTCCTCTACATGGTGGCGCTGCTGCTGGTGATCGCGACGTTGTTCATCATCAACCGTCTGCTGCGTATGCCGCTGGGGCGCGCGTGGGAAGCATTGCGTGAGGATGAAATTGCCTGCCGTTCGCTGGGGCTGAACCCGACCCGTATCAAACTGACCGCATTCACCATCAGCGCCGCGTTTGCCGGTTTCGCCGGTACGCTGTTCGCCGCGCGTCAGGGCTTTGTCAGCCCGGAATCCTTCACCTTTGCGGAATCCGCCTTTGTGCTGGCTATCGTCGTGCTCGGCGGAATGGGCTCACAGTTTGCGGTCATTCTGGCGGCAATTCTGCTGGTTGTTTCCCGCGAGCTGATGCGTGATCTCAACGAGTACAGCATGTTGCTGCTCGGTGCGTTAATGGTGCTGATGATGATCTGGCGTCCGCAGGGTTTGCTGCCGATGAAACGTCCGCAACTAAAACTGAAGCTTTCTAAGAAACAAATCGCGGATCAGGGGGAACAGGCATGAGTACGCAACCTCTGTTAGCGGTTGAAGGATTAATGATGCGTTTTGGCGGCCTGCTGGCGGTCAACAATGTGGCACTGAACCTCAATCAGGGCGAAATTGTTTCGCTGATCGGCCCGAACGGTGCCGGTAAAACCACTGTTTTTAACTGCCTGACCGGTTTCTATAAACCGAGCGGCGGCACCATTAAACTGCGTGATCAGCATCTTGAAGGATTACCGGGGCAAAAAATTGCCCGTATGGGCGTAGTACGTACTTTCCAGCACGTGCGTTTGTTCCGTGAAATGACGGTGATTGAAAATCTGCTGGTCGCTCAGCATCAGCACCTGAAAAGCGGTGTACTGGCTGGCTTGTTTAAAACGCCGGGATTCCGTCGTGCCGAAGCGGATGCGCTCGATCGTGCTGCCGACTGGCTGGAACGTGTCGGATTGCTCGAACTGGCAAACCGTCAGGCGGGTAATCTGGCTTACGGTCAGCAACGCCGTCTGGAAATTGTCCGCTGCATGGTCACGCGTCCGGAAATCCTGATGCTTGATGAACCGGCAGCCGGTCTGAACCCGCGCGAAACCGAAGAGCTGAATCAGCTGATTGCCGAACTGCGTAACCAGCACAACGTGTCGGTTCTGCTGATTGAACACGACATGAAACTGGTGATGGGTATTTCCGACCGCATCTACGTGGTGAATCAGGGGACGCCGCTGGCGCAAGGCACACCGGCTGAAATTCGTAATAATCCTGACGTGATCCGCGCCTATTTAGGCGAAGGTTAATGGGCGAAGTCTAAGGGACAGAACAAGATGTTGTCATTTAATCAGGTATCCGCCCATTACGGCAAAATTCAGGCGCTGCACGAAGTGAGTCTGAGCATTAATAAAGGGGAAATCGTCACGCTGATCGGCGCGAACGGCGCGGGTAAAACCACGCTGCTTGGCAGTTTGTGTGGCGAACCGCGTGCGACCCACGGCTCGATCATTTTCGAAGGGCAGGACATCACGCAGTGGCAGACCGCCAAAATCATGCGCGGCGATATCGCGATTGTGCCGGAAGGCCGTCGTGTGTTCTCACGTATGACGGTGGAAGAGAATCTGGCGATGGGCGGATTTTTTGCCACGCGTGACCAGTATCATGCCCGCCTGGAGCGCGTGTTTACGCTGTTCCCGCGTCTGAAAGAGCGTCGTATTCAGCGTTCGGGTACCATGTCCGGCGGTGAGCAACAGATGCTGGCAATTGGTCGTGCGCTGATGAGCCAGCCGCGTTTGCTGCTGCTCGATGAGCCGTCGCTGGGGCTGGCACCGATCATCATCCAGCAGATTTTCGACACCATCCAGCAGCTGCGCGAAGAAGGGATGACCATCTTCCTGGTCGAGCAAAACGCCAATCAGGCGCTGAAACTTGCCGACCGCGGCTATGTGCTGGAGAACGGTCATGTGGTGCTGGAAGATACCGGCGCGGCCTTGCTGGCGAACGAAGCGGTACGTGCGGCCTATCTCGGTGCATAAATTGACGTCGGTTTTTGAAAATCTGTGATAAATCTGGTAAACCGCACGGCAAGCGCTTTGCGGTTTTTATTTTGTCTATAAATTAACATCTCTTACATTCGTATAACTTTGCACATCATCAGGAACATGTCATGAACACAGAAGGTTTACTCGCCGCCCGTATGGTCAGGCTTAAAAGTTCGGCCATCCGGGAATTGCTGAAACACAGCAAAATGGAAGGCGTTATCTCACTGGCGGGTGGTATTCCTTCTTCAGCGCTTTTTGATTTCGACGGCCTGCGTGAAGCCACACAACTGGCGATCACCGAACAGCCTGAGCACGCTTTTCAGTATGGCCTGACCGAAGGCAGTCATACGCTGCGTGAGCGTATTGCTGAACTTTGTCAGGAACGTGGCGTGCTGGCGGGCCCTGAAGATATCGTGGTGACCGCAGGCTCCCAGCAGGCGCTGGATCTGGTGATGCGCGCCGTGGTGAATCCGGATGATGTGTTTGTGGTGGAGCGCCCGACCTATCTGGCGGCGTTACAGACACTGGAACTGGCCGAAGCTAAACTGTTGTCCGTTGGTTCTGACGGCGACGGCATGATTGTTGATGAACTGGCGGAGCTGCTGAAAACGCAGAAAATCAAAGGCGTGTATCTGGTGCCAACGTTTGGTAACCCAAGCGGCGTGACCCTGAGCCGCGCCCGTCGTGAGCAACTGGTAAAACTGGCGGCACAGCACGAATTCCTGATTGTAGAAGATGACCCGTACGGCGAACTGCGTTTCACCGATGAACGCCAGCCGACGCTCTTTGAGCTGTCGAAAGCGTTGTTCGGTCACGCCGACAACATCATCTACACCTCGACGTTCTCTAAAATTCTGGCACCGGGCCTGCGTCTGGGCTGGGTGATTATGCCTGACTGGCTGCTGCACAAAGTTGCCATCATCAAACAGGCCGCGGACCTGCACGCCAGCGCGCTGTCGCAGAGCATTGCGGAATATTATCTCGGTCTGGGCCGTCTGCCGAAGCAGATCGAAACCATCCGTGCCGCGTATAAAAAGAAATGTCAGATCATGGCCGGACTGCTGGAACGCGAGCTGGGCGACGTGCTGACGTTTGAATATCCGAAAGGCGGCATGTTCCTGTGGGCGCGCTTCCGCGAACCGCGTAACTGCGCTGACTGGATGAAAAAAACGCTGGAGCAGGGCGTGGTCTTTGTTCCGGGCGAATTCTTCTATGCCGATAACCCGGATCACTCGACCTTCCGTCTGTCCTTCGCCACCGCGACCGAAGAGCAAATGCACGAGGCGGTCGCCCGTCTGAAACGCGCACTGTAATCCTTCTTTTCCGTATTCCCTGAGGCGCATCGTTAACCCGATGTGCCTTATTTTTTGCTTCGTCGCTCTGGTACCAGAAAAACCAGGGGCGTCTGAAGGTAAATCTCTATCTGCCAGACAGCCAGGGGCAGTTGCTGGCAGGTACAGTATCTCATTCATATTGCTCCCTGATATTCCACGGTATGCCGCACATTTAATAAAAAAAATTGAATTTATAACACTTGGTCATTTAACCCTTATTGTATTAAGGTCATGTCAACACGAAATCAGGGAGGTTTATCGTGGCAGATATCAATAACATTTCAAGTGATATAGAAGATGTTGCAAATAGAATTTCAGACATAATCATGTCCCCAGCCACTATTACCGGATTAATAAATCTTGTAGGAGTTATATTTAATGAATTCGATAAATATGCTACGGTGATTAGGGGTAATAATATCTGTCGGAGTGTTGTCTCCTCGATAGTGGATCGTTTAATTACCGCGAAAAGTATTGCGATGAACAATGCTGTAGGGCGAATACTGCATGTCACTCAATGAAACGTTTCATGTTTTCACAAAAGGCGCAGCGAAATGGATGATATTTTCCGTCGTCAAAGTATGGAATTTTTTTGAATCTGTACTTTTTGTTGGTGGGTTAATCGGATGCCTTATGCTGCCAGTTGTGTGGCATATGAAATTTGTTTATGCCACAGGATTTCTGGTGTTTTTCTTCTGTGTATCAAAGTGCATCGGAAAAATAGAAGACTACAGGAAAAAATCCAAAACATTAAAGTAAGGAAATAAAAATGTCTAATCCTGCTTATTTTTGGTTAACAGATGAAAATGGTTCTCCTATTATTGTAAAATGTGAAGATCACCGGCATTACTCCGAGCCTTCATCCTGGTTCGGGAACAGGAACGCATCTGGAAAATATTGAAATGCGCTATGAGTCAATTCAATGGAAATATGTTGATGGGAACATAATATTTAAAGATAGTTGGAATGAACGCACCGTAGCATAACTCGAATTAGATAAGCCGTCCTGCGGACGGCTTTTCCTAACGCTTAACCGCCATGAACCTCATTTTCTGCCATCTGTCTGTCATCCCCGCTTAACCTTCCCGTAACCTTATTGTCATTTTTCCGTGTCATTTTACCTCCCGACTCTACCCGGCATACTTCAGGCTGCACTTGCAGCACACCAGCAGAATTCAGGAGACAGGCATGTTCATCAACCTCAAAAAAACGGTTATCGGCACCGCGCTGACGCTGGCTTTCAGCGCCAATGCTTTCGCTGTGACAGAAATTCCTTTCTGGCACTCAATGGACGGCGAGTTGGGCAAAGAAGTGAACTCGCTGGCTGACCGTTTTAACCAGACGCACCCTGATGTCAAAATCGTGCCTGTCTATAAAGGCAAATACGACGAAAGTCTGGCTGCTGGTATCGCGGCATACCGTACCGGTAATGCTCCGGCGATTTTGCAGGTTTACGAAGTGGGCACCGCGACCATGATGGCCAGCAAAGCCATCAAACCGGTTTACGAAGTGTTCAGCGACGCGGGCATTAAAGAAGACGTATCCCAGTTCGTGCCGACCGTTTCCGGTTATTACTCCGATTCCAAAGGCCGTCTGCTGTCTCAGCCTTTCAACAGCTCCACGCCGGTGCTGTATTACAACAAAGATGCGTTTAAGAAAGCCGGTCTGAACCCGGATCAGCCGCCAAAAACCTGGCAGGATATGGCTGCATACACCGAAAAATTGCGTGAAGCGGGCATGAAGTGTGGTTACGCCAGCGGCTGGCAGGGCTGGATCCAGATTGAAAACTTCAGCGCCTGGCACGGTCTGCCAATTGCCACCAAAAACAACGGCTTCGATGGCACTGATGCGGTTCTGGAATTCAACAAACCAGAACAAATCAAACACATTCAGATGCTGGAAGACATGAACAAGAAAGGTGATTTCACCTATTTTGGTCGTAAAGATGAATCCACCGCCAAGTTCTATAACGGCGATTGCGCGATGACTACTGCGTCTTCCGGTTCACTGGCCGACATCCGTCAGTATTCCAAATTCAACTACGGCGTAGGCATGATGCCTTACGACGCAGATATTAAAGGCGCACCACAAAACGCCATCATCGGCGGCGCAAGCCTGTGGGTGATGAATGGCAAAGACAAAGACACCTACAAAGGCGTTGCCGAATTCCTGCAATTCCTGACTACACCGGAAATCGCAGCCGAATGGCACCAGAAAACCGGTTATCTGCCGGTGACCACCGCCGCGTATGAGCTGACCAAAAAAGAAGGCTTCTACGAGAAGAACCCCGGTTCTGACGTCGCCACCCGCCAGATGCTGAACAAGCCACCATTACCGTTCACCAAAGGTCTGCGTCTGGGCAACATGCCGCAGATACGCACCATCGTGGATGAAGAGCTGGAAAGCGTGTGGAGCGGCAAGAAAACGGCTAAAGAAGCGTTAGACACTGCAGTACAGCGCGGGAATTTACTATTACGTCGCTTCGAAGCTTCTGCTAAGTAAGTCGGCTACTGCGCTTTGCCAGTCTGGGATTGGGCAGTGCTCGCTCTCCTCATGGACTTTGTGTCCACTCCGGGAGCTGTGCGCTGTCCGCACCCAGTCTGGCTTCGCTCGCTACGCCTCATCCGGAGTAGCCTGCCTTTTGTCATCGCATTAACGAGTAAACCATCATGAGTTCACACCGTCCCGGTTTTGGTTGCAGCTGGTTGCCCTATGCTCTGGTCCTGCCGCAGCTGTTAATCACCGCGATATTTTTCCTGTGGCCTGCCGGTCAGGCGCTGTGGTATTCGGTGCAGACGCTGGATCCGTTTGGACTTTCCAGCACCTTTGCGGGAATGACTAACTTCACGCAGCTGTTTCAGGATCCGTACTATCTCGATTCTTTCTACACCACGCTGAAATTCAGCTTTATGGTGGCCTTTATCGGACTGGCCGTTTCGCTGTTTTTCGCGGCGCTGGTCGATCACGTGGTACGCGGTAGCCGGATTTATCAGACGCTGATGATCCTGCCTTATGCCGTTGCGCCTGCCGTGGCTGCCGTCTTGTGGATGTTTCTGTTCAGCCCCGGCTTGGGCCTGATCACCCATTTCTTAGGCTCGATGGGCTACAACTGGAATCACGCGCAAAACAGCGGTCAGGCGATGTTCCTGGTGGTGCTGGCGTCGGTCTGGAAGCAAATCAGCTACAACTTTTTGTTCTTTCTTGCGGCCTTGCAGTCGATCCCTAAATCGCTGGTGGAAGCGGCGGCTATCGACGGCGCTGGCCCGGTACGCCGTTTCTTCAATCTGGTGTTGCCGCTGATTTCACCGGTGAGTTTTTTCCTGCTGGTGGTGAATCTGGTTTACGCCTTCTTTGATACTTTCCCGGTGATTGATGCCGCGACGGCGGGCGGCCCGGTGCAGGCGACGACAACCCTGATTTATAAAGTGTATCGCGAAGGTTTCTCCGGTCTGGACCTGTCCAGCTCTGCCGCACAGTCCGTCATTCTGATGATGCTGGTTTGCGGCCTGACGTTCATTCAGTTCCGCTTTGTCGAGCGTAAGGTACGTTACCAATGATTGAAAACCGCAGAGGGCTGGATATTTTCAGCCACATCATGCTGCTGCTCGGCGTACTGGTGATTTTATTCCCGTTATATGTCGCGTTTGTGGCGGCGTCGCTGGATAACAAACAGATTTTCGATGTGCCGATGACGCTGATCCCCGGCACACATTTATGGGAAAACATCAGCACTATCTGGACGCAGGGCGCAGGCAACAACAGCCCGGCGTTTGGCCGCTTGCTGATCAACAGCTTCATCATGGCGATGGTGATCACCGTCGGTAAGATTTCGGTGTCGATGCTCTCGGCCTACGCGATTGTCTATTTCCGTTTCCCGCTGCGTAACCTGTTCTTCTGGCTGATTTTTATGACACTGATGCTGCCGGTGGAAGTGCGTATTTTCCCGACTGTTCAGGTGATCGCCAATCTGCATATGCTCGACAGCTATACCGGCCTGACGTTGCCGCTGATGGCATCGGCGACTGCCACTTTCCTGTTCCGCCAGTTCTTTATGACTTTGCCGGATGAGTTGCTCGAAGCCGCGCGCATCGACGGCGCGGGAGCGATGCGCTTTTTCTGGGACATCGTGTTGCCGCTGTCGAAAACCAATCTCGCGGCGCTGTTTGTCATCACCTTCATTTATGGCTGGAACCAGTACCTGTGGCCGATTCTGATCACCAGCGATGCCTCGATGGGCACGGCGGTGGCGGGGATTAAAAGCATGATTTCCTCCGGCGACGGCTCAACCCAATGGAATCAGGTGATGGCGGCCATGATCCTGACCTTATTGCCACCGCTGGCGGTGGTGCTCCTGATGCAGCGCTGGTTTGTGCGCGGCCTGGTAGACAGTGAGAAGTAAACTGAAATGGCAAATTTGAAATTACAGGCAGTGACCAAGTCCTACGACGGCAAAAATCAGATCATTCAAAGTATCGATCTGGACGTCGCCGACGGCGAATTTATCGTGATGGTCGGGCCTTCCGGCTGCGGAAAATCGACCCTGCTGCGCATGGTAGCCGGGCTTGAGCGCACCACGTCCGGCGATATTTATATTAACGACCAGCGCGTCACCGAACTGGAACCGAAAGATCGCGGCATCGCGATGGTGTTCCAGAACTATGCGCTGTATCCGCACATGAGCGTGTACGACAATATGGCGTACGGCCTGAAAATCCGCGGCTTCGGCAAGGCGCAGATCAATGACCGTGTTGAAGAAGCGGCGCGTATTCTGGAACTTGGCCCGTTGCTCAAACGCAAACCGCGTGAGCTTTCCGGGGGGCAGCGTCAGCGTGTGGCGATGGGGCGCGCTATTGTGCGTGAACCGGCTGTGTTCCTGTTCGATGAACCGCTTTCCAACCTCGATGCCAAACTGCGCGTGCAGATGCGCCTTGAACTGCAGCAATTACACCGCCGTCTGCGCACCACCAGTTTGTACGTGACGCACGATCAGGTGGAAGCCATGACGCTGGCCGAGCGCGTGATCGTGATGAACAAAGGTATCGCCGAGCAGATCGGTACGCCGTCAGAAGTCTACCGCCGTCCGGCCAGCCTGTTTGTCGCCAGTTTTATCGGTTCTCCGGCCATGAACCTGCTGCCCGGTCAACTGACCACGGACGGCACGTCGCTGGTGATGGAAGGCGGATTTGAGTTGCCGTTGCCGGTTCCGCGCCCTGAGTGGGGCGGTCGTGAGCTGACGGTCGGTATTCGCCCTGAACATATTCATCTGACCGATGATCCCCAAAACGGTATTCCGATGGTACTGAATACGCTGGAACTGCTGGGGGCGGATAATCTGGCGCATGGCAAACTGGCGGGCAGTGGTGTTGTGGTGCGTTTATCGCATGAAGTGTTCCCGACAGCCGGTTCGCTGTTGCGCTTGGTTTTCCCGGCGAAAGCGTTACACTTTTTCGATACTCACAGCGGATTACGGATGGAATGAACATGAAAGCCTGGCCTTACCCTCGCATTGTGGCGCACCGTGGTGGCGGCGCACTGGCGCCGGAAAATACGCTGGCGGCTATCGATATGGGCGCAAAATACGGTCATACCATGATCGAATTTGACGCCAAACTGGCGCAGGGCGGGGAAATCTTCCTGTTGCATGACGATACCCTGAACCGCACCAGCAACGGCTGGGGCGTGGCCGGTGAGTTGCCGTGGGAAAAGCTCGAAAAGCTCGATGCCGGTAACTGGTACAGCGCCGCATTTAAAGGCGAGACACTGCCGCTGCTGGCGCAGGTTGCCGAACGCTGTGCGCGTCATCATATGATGGTGAATATCGAGATCAAACCGACCACCGGTCTGAACGAGAAAACCGGCACCGATGTGGCGCTGGCTGCCCGCGAGTTGTGGAAAGACCAGCCTGTTGCGCCGCTGCTTTCCTCGTTCGAATTCGATGCGCTGGTGGCCGCCAAAAAAGCCGCACCGGAATTACCGCGTGGCTTGCTGATCGACGAATGGCATGAGAACTGGAAAGCACTGACCGATGAACTGGAATGCGTTTCCCTGCATCTCAACCATAAATTGCTCAACGAAGAGCGCGTTAAAACCATCAAAGAGGCCGGACTGCATATTCTGGTGTACACGGTGAATAACCCGGCGCGCGCCCGCGAATTACTGGGCTGGGGCGTAGACTGTATTTGTACCGATAAGATTGATGTTATAGGGCCGGATTTTATCTAGGACGGGGTGCTAAAAGCACAGATCAGGCGCAGTGACCACCGCGCCTGAAAGATTAACTAAGGCGTCTGATTCAGCTTCTGACCCAGCGTCTGGTTATTTTGCTGGATCTGCAATCGTTGCTGATTGCTCTGAATCTGTGATTTCAGCTTCAGTTGCTGCTGTTGCTGGCTGTTACGCAGATCCTGCTCCTGCTGACGTTTCTGCATTTGCTGATTGTTCTGCTGTTGCTGTTGCATCCGCTGTTGCGAAGGATTGTTCAGCAGCGGATCATTAGGGTTCGGCACTTTTTCGACTGCACTGGCGGTCTGAACGGCAAACAGCAGCGGCAGCGCGGCGAGCATTCCATATAAACATTTCATCAGTTCATCCTCCGTTTCCAGTCATACGTTAAGTGTATGCCATCGCAGCGGTGAACGTGTCCTTTGAGCGCACGTTTCCCTCAAAGCGTGGCATTGCTCTCGTTTGCTCTATAATTAAACAGATGTAAACCACCTTCACGCTTCGCGGTTTCCGTCATTCCGTTACAATTATCCATCTTTATCATTTTAGGGCTCAACTGCCGTGCCTTTACTCATTATCACCACCATTTTGTGGGCCTTTTCCTTCAGCCTGATCGGCGTCTATTTAGCCGGGCAGGTCGACAGCGTGTTCTCCGTGTTAGTCCGTTTAGGGCTGGCGGCGCTGGTTTTCCTGCCATTTCTGCGCTGGAAAGGCCATCAGCTCACCACCATTTTGTTGTACATGGCAGTGGGCGCGATGCAGCTTGGGATCATGTATCTCATCAGTTTCGAGGCGTATCTGTACCTGTCGGTGCCGGAGTTTTTACTGTTTACGGTGATGACGCCGCTGTACGTAACGCTGATTTATGACCTGATCAGTGGCCGCAAAATCCGGGTCGGTTATGCGCTCAGTGCGTTACTGGCGGTGGCGGGCGCGGCGATTATTCGATACGACCACATCAGCGAACATTTCATCATCGGTTTATTGCTGGTGCAGGCGGCGAATATCTGTTTTGCCATCGGGCAGGTGGGCTATAAACGCCTGATGGAAACCCGTCCGATGCCACAGCACACGGCGTTTTCCTGGTTCTATATCGGCGCGCTGCTCTGTGCGGTGGTGGCGTGGTTCCTGTGGGGCAATCCGCAAAAACTGCCGACCACAAATCTGCAATGGGGCATTCTGGTGTGGCTGGGGATTGGCGCTTCCGGGCTGGGATATTTCATGTGGAACTACGGTGCAACGCAGGTTGATGCGGGAACGCTGGGGATTATGAACAACTTTCACGTCCCGGCCGGGCTGCTGGTTAATCTGGCGATCTGGCAACAGCAGCCGCACTGGCCGAGCTTTATCATGGGCGCCGCAGTGATTATGTCCTCACTGTGGGTGCACCGGCGTTGGGTCGTGCCGCGTCGCGAACAAACGGCAGATGATCGCACGCGTGCTGCCGCGCCGAACGAATAAACGCTTCTGTTACCGGCTGACGCTGTTCGCCGTCACGAACGGCGGCGTACAGACGGCTCCATAAGCCATCGCCCAGGGTTTTGGTCACCACCAGACCCTGGCGCTCAAAACTCTCCACCACCCAGTGGGGCAGCGCTGCAATCCCCATTCTCGCCGACACCATCTGAATCAATAACAGCGTGTTATCGACACTTTTCAGTGCCGGGCTGACGCCTGCCGGTTGCAGGAAATGCCGCCAGATATCCAGACGCTGACGCTGTACCGGATAAATCATCAATGTTTCCGTGCTGAGATCTTCGGGTGTAATCACTGTTTGGGCTGCCAGCGGATGATCCGGTGCCAGCACCAGACGCACTTCAAAATCAAACATAGGGGAATAATGCAGACCGCTGCGCGGCAGAATGTCGGAGGTTAACACGATGTCCAGCTCGCCCTGTTGCAGCGCGGGCTGCGGGTCGAACGTCACGCCGGATTTGAAATCCATCAATACCTGCGGCCAGTTCTGGTGGAAGCTATCCAGTGCAGGCGTCAGCCACTGAATACAACTGTGACATTCAATCGCGATACGCAGTGAAGTCTGGTGCGGTTCATTGCACGCCTGTAACGCCTGCTGGATTTGCGGCAGCACCTGTTCAGCCAGATTCAGCATGATTTCGCCCTGCGGCGTAAAGCGTAAAGGCTGACTTTTTCGCACGAATAACCTGAAACCCAGGCGTTGCTCCAGGTCACTGAACTGGTGCGACAGAGCCGATTGGGTCTGATGAAGCTGCGAGGCGGCTGCGGCCAGTGACCCGGTGTTGCGCAGTGCTTGCAACGTTCGCAGGTGTTTCAGTTCGATCATGAGAGTCCTTCACTGTGTCATGAATAATTTGCGCTTGTGGAATATACACTACCTGCGGATTATGGATGTGTAAACATCTGGATGGCTAAACAGGAATTAAAAAGATGACGATACTGAATCACACTCTGGGTTTTCCACGCGTTGGTCTGCGTCGTGAACTTAAAAAAGCACAAGAAAGCTACTGGGCAGGCAATTCCACTCAGGAAGAACTGCTGGCAACCGGACGTGAACTGCGCGCCCGTCACTGGAAGCAACAAGCTGAAGCAGGCGTGGATTGGGTGCCGGTGGGCGATTTCGCCTGGTACGATCACGTACTGACCACCAGCCTGTTGCTGGGCAACGTGCCGGCCCGTCATCAGAATGCCGATGGCTCTGTTGATCTCGATACCTTATTCCGTCTTGGGCGTGGCCGCGCGCCGACAGGTAAACCGGCTGCCGCTGCGGAAATGACAAAATGGTTTAACACCAACTATCACTACATGGTGCCGGAGTTTGTGAAAGGGCAGAAATTCAAACTGACCTGGACACAACTGCTGGAAGAAGTGGACGAAGCGCTGGCGCTCGGTCACAAAGTGAAACCTGTTCTGCTGGGGCCGCTGACCTATCTTTGGCTCGGCAAAGTGAAGGGCGAACAGTTTGACCGTCTTTCCCTGCTCAACGACATTCTGCCGGTCTATCAGCAGGTGCTGGCCGAACTGGCAAAACGCGATATCGAATGGGTGCAGATTGACGAACCGGCTCTGGTGCTGGAATTGCCGCAGGAATGGCTGAATGCGTACAAACCCGCTTACACCGCGCTGGAACAGAGCAAAACCAAACTGCTGCTGACCACTTATTTCGACAGCGTCGGGCACAACCTCGACACTATCCGCCAGTTACCGGTTCAGGGTCTGCATATTGATGCCGTCGCGGGTCGTGATGACCTGCAAACCGTCATCAGTCAACTGCCAGAAAACTGGCTGATTTCTCTGGGCGTGATCAACGGGCGTAACGTCTGGCGTGCGGATCTGAGCACCTGGTTCGACCGTCTGAAGCCGCTGGTGGCAGGCCGTAATGTCTGGATCGGCAGCTCTTGTTCGCTGTTGCACAGTCCTATCGACTTAAGCGTTGAAAGCCGTCTGGATGAAGAAGTGAAAAGCTGGTTCGCCTTTGCCCTGCAAAAATGTGCCGAGCTGTCATTGCTGACCTCTGCACTGAACAACCCGACCGCTGAAGCGCAGCAAAAACTGGCGGACTACAGTGCGCCAGTCCGTGCCCGCCGTGAATCTGCCCGTGTGAACAATCCGGCGGTCGGTAAACGTGTGGCGGCAATCACCGTCGCAGATATCGAGCGCAAGCACGTTTATACCGAGCGCGCCAAAGCGCAGCGCGCCCGTTTCAACTTGCCAGCATGGCCGACCACCACCATCGGTTCATTCCCGCAAACGACTGAAATCCGTGGCCTGCGTCTGGACTTTAAACAAGGTCGTCTGGATAACACCAGATACCGCACCGGTATCAGCGAACACATTAAGCAAGCCATTAAAGAGCAGGAACGTCTGGGTATCGACGTGCTGGTTCACGGCGAAGCTGAACGTAACGACATGGTTGAATATTTTGGCGAGCATCTGGACGGTTTTGTATTCACACAAAACGGCTGGGTACAAAGCTACGGTTCACGTTGCGTCAAACCTCCGGTCATCATCGGCGACGTCAGCCGTCCGCAAGCGATCACCGTTGAGTGGGCAAAATACGCACAGTCCCTGACCGAAAAACCGGTGAAAGGCATGCTGACCGGCCCGCTTACGATCCTGTGCTGGTCCTTCCCGCGTGAAGATGTCAGCCGTGAAACCATCGCCAAACAAATCGCGCTGGCGCTGCGTGACGAAGTGGAGGATCTGGAAAAAGCCGGTATCGGTATCATCCAGATTGATGAACCGGCACTGCGTGAGGGCCTGCCACTGCGTCGGTCTGAATGGAAGGCGTACCTGCGCTGGGCAGTGGATGCGTTCAAACTCAATGCTGCGATTGCCAGTGATGACACGCAGATCCATACCCACATGTGTTACTGCGAATTCAACGACATCATGGATTCCATCGCCGCGCTGGATGCTGACGTGATCACCATCGAAACCTCGCGTTCCGATATGGACTTGCTGGAATCGTTCAAAGATTTCGAGTACCCGAACGAAATCGGGCCGGGCGTTTACGACATTCACTCACCGAATGTGCCAAGCGTGGAATGGATTGAAGCTTTGCTGCGTAAAGCCGCGGATCGCATTCCGGCAGAACGCCTGTGGGTCAACCCGGACTGCGGCCTGAAAACCCGTGGCTGGCCGGAAACCCGTGAATCGCTGGAAAACATGGTAAAAGCCGCCAGGCGCCTGCGTGCTGAGAAAGCCTGATTTTGTACTGAATAAGATTACGTTGTGTTGTTGCTGAAACGTTTTGGGGCACTCCGGTGCCCCCTTTTTTATTGTTCTCATACGCAATTTGTTACGTCTGTTTCAGCCCGCGCCATACGGAGGCTGTGGCGTGATTTTGGCGCTGAGCTTCGGGCAGTTTCCACGCACGGCGCGGTTCTCCGCTAGGCTTTAATCAGGCTTTACTTTCATTTTACCCATCAGACAGGGAGAAAATATGAACCGGTTTACAGACAAAGTCGTGGTAGTTACTGGCGCAGGTTCCGGCATGGGTGCCGCATCGGCTCGGCGTTTTTCTTCAGAAGGGGCGATTGTAGTACTTGTCGGCCGGACGAAGGAAAAGCTGGAGAAAGTCGCTAAAACGTTGAGCAGTACGCAGTATTACATTCATCTGGCGGATGTTTCTTCCGCGCAGGATGTGGAGCGTATGGCAGAAGTGATTGAGGATAAATTCGGCCGTGTTGATGTGCTGGTAAATGGTGCAGGCGTGGTGGTGCAGGGCAAAGTGACAGAGCCCAGCCTCGACGACTGGCAGAAAATCATGGGTATCGATCTCAGTGGCGTTTTCTACTGCACACGTTTCTTTATGCCCGCGCTGATTAAGAGCAAAGGGAATATCGTGAATATTTCTTCGGTGTCCGGCATCGGCGGTGACTGGGGCATGAGCTTTTATAATGCCGCAAAAGGCGGTGTGACCAACTTCACCCGTTCGATTGCTATGGATCACGGTAAAGATGGCGTGCGCGTCAATGCCGTTTGTCCGTCGCTGACCTTCACGGATATGGCATCGGGTATCAAAGACAACAAGCCGTTGCTGGCGAAATTTGCCGAACGCATCCCTCTGGGGCGTGGCGCAGAACCGGAAGAAATTGCCGATGTGATCGCGTTTCTCGCCAGTGATGATGCCCGCTTCGTGACGGGCGTAAATCTGCCGGTCGATGGCGGGCTTTCTGCCTCTAACGGTCAACCTGCGCAGGCGTAGCGCACTGTTTTATAAAACGTTAACAACAGGCGTCGAAAACGGGCGTCTTCCGGCTCGCCACTTCACTGGCGGGCCGTATTTTTCGCGGTGTCCCGCAAATTTGCGCCATGTTCCCCTTTCTCCGCTACAGATTCGTTATCATGGAATAGATTCTGTACAAAGGTAACCTGACCATGACCCATCTGCTTTTTTCCCTTTTATCTCCTGTACTTGAACATCCCGCGGGTATACGTCAGGTGTATTTTGCCGGCGCTCAGCATCCGGTGCCGGAGCTGGCCTATCAGGTGGATTTTCCGCGTCTTGAACTGGTGCTGGACGGCGAACAGATGATGAAGTGGGAAGACGAACACGGCAATATTCAGACTACCCGGATGCAGGCTGGCGATGCGCTGTTCGTTCCGTCAAAAGGCTGGAACAGCCCGCAATGGCAACAGCCGGTGCGGACCCTGAGTTTCTTATTTGGCAAACAGCAACTGGGTTTCAGCCTGCTTCACTGGGATGGCGAACAGTTTACTGCCAGCGAAAAAGGTAATGTCGGGCGACGCGGACCGCGGACCGGCGCATTTATGCTACAGGCGCTCAATGAACTGGCGTGGCATCGCAGTGATCAGTCCACCGCGCAGTTTCTGGTGAAAGGACTGCTCAGCCACGCGCTGGATCTGTTCAGCTCTTCGGTACAAACCGTCTCGCGCAGTCAGGCGTTATTTGCGGCTATCCGTCAGTATATCGAGGAGCATTATCGCGAACCGCTGACCCGCGATTCTGTCGCCAAAGCGTTTTATATTTCACCGAACTATTTATCGCATTTGTTTCAGAAAAGCGGGGGTATCGGGCTGAATGAATACCTGAACTATGTGCGGCTGGAGCAGGCGAAAAATCTGCTGAAAGGGTATGACATGAAAATCAGGGAAGTTGCTCATGCCTGCGGATTTATCGACAGCAATTATTTTTGCCGTCAGTTCAGAAAAAGCACCGAACGCTCTCCTTCAGAATACCGCCGGCAATACCGCAGCCAGTTTGAAAATGCCTGACTGCCAACCGGTTTGCAGGGATCACGCTAAAACGATTTTTGTTCCCTGCGGTGAGGTTGCGATTTTTTTAACGGCAGCCATTACCTTTTCCGGAGTACGTAAAAACGTATGAATACCCGTCTGAACGCAGCGGCTGTGATCAAAACGTTCACTTTTTTCCAGCTGGATTTCAGTGATCAGCAAGGTAATATCCGCCTGAGCAATGTCCGCTTCTGACAGTAAGTTTTCGACGCCCAGCGCGCCCTGTGTTTCAACTTTCACCTGCCACTTTTCCTGCGAACAGAGCTTTTCCAGCCGCTCTGCCGCCATATAAGTATGTGCCACACCGCTGATACACGCGGTGACTGCGACCAGTTTGAGCGACATAGTATTTCCCCTGATTTTTAAATTTACCCACCCAGCGTGACGTTATAACCGTATTTTTCAGCCATCGCATAAAACGGCGCAATAGTTGCGGCATCCGGCACCTTTGTCTTATGCATCGAGTAAGTTTTGTCCAGCAACGGGTACTTCGCTTCGCCGTATTTATGAAAGGGTAGCAGATGGATTTCGGCTAAGTTGAATGGCCGGAGGAATTCCAGAACCTGCTGCATATTTTCCTGTGTCAGCGTAAAACCGGGGATCAGCGGCAGGCGGGGAAGCAGATTTACCCCATGCTCAGCCAGCGCACGGAAATTTTCCAGCACTCTCGTTTGGTTCATATTGAGCACCGATCTCGCCTGCTGAGGATCCATTATTTTAAAATCGTAAAGGACCTGATCACAATTTTCGGTCAGCGCAAGCAGATGAGAAAGCGGTGCGTCGCCTGCGGTTTCTATTGCCGTTGAAATGCCTGACGCCCGCAACGCTTTGAGCAACTCACCGGCAAACGCGTGTTGCATCAGCACTTCACCACCGGAAAGCGTGACGCCACCGCCCGATGAGCGGAAAAAAACTTCATCTTTCAGCAACCGCTTCATCAGGTCCGGCAGCGGGATATCTTCGCCGACATATTCCATTGCACCACTTGGGCATTCGGCTGGATCCTGCAAACACGTGCGGCAGTTGAGGCATTTTGCCGGTCGTTTGATCACCTGAATGCGCGGCGATATGGATTCAGGGTTAGCGCACCACGGGCAGCGGTGCGGACAGCCTTTGAAGAAAACCAGGGTACGGATACCCTGGCCATCGTTAAGCGAAAAACGCTGAATATTGAAGATGCGCCCGCGCTTTTCCGGCTCTTCCATGACGGGGATCCGCCGTTCAGAGCTGGTGCGCGGTGCGGCCGATAATGTCATCCTGAATCTCCTTAGACAGTTCGACAAAGAACGCGCTGTATCCCGCCACTCTGACGACCAGCCCGGCGTGATCCTGCGGACGTTTTTGTGCTTCGCGTAACTGTTCGGCGTTCACCACGTTGAACTGCACATGCTGCAATTTCAGGCGGGTGAAAGCTCCGAGGAAGTCAGCCAGTTTATTCAGTCCCTGTTGGCCTTCGAGCGTCGATGGCGTGAATTTAACGTTCAGCAGTGTGCCGTTTGAGAGCAGCGTATTGTCGAGTTTACTGACGGATTTCAGCACCGCTGTCGGTCCCTGATGGTCTTGCCCCAGCATCGGTGAAAGCCCGCCATCGGCCAGTTGTTCCCCGGCAAATCGACCGTCCGGCGTGGCGCCGACCACCGCACCTAAAGGTACATGGGCGGATACGGTGTAAGATCCCGGCGTAAACTGGCCACCGCGCGGATTGCGGTACTGCTCGACTTCCTTGCAGTAAAAACGCAGTAAATCGGCACTGATCAAATCGACTTCATCGACGTCATTGCCGTATTTCTCGAAGCGGTTAATCAGACGGGCGCGAATGGCGCGTCCTTCCTCGCTGGCAAAATTCTCTTTAAGTGAGGCCAGTAACGCGTCAAAGGTCAGACGTTGCTGGTCAAAAACCATGCCTTTCAGCGCATGCAACGAGTCGCTGAGATTCGCGATGCCGATGCCCTGTACGCCGGAGAAGTTATAGCGCGCGCCGCCAGCGGTGATGTCTTTGCCGCTGTCCAGGCAGCCTTCGATAAACGAAGACAGCAGCGGAACCGGTGCCCAGTCGCGGTGGCCGATATCGCAGACATTGCTGCCCTGCGCCATCAGCCGGACGAAATGGCTGATTTTCTGGCGAATTTGCTCCACCAGTTCAGGGTATGTAATGGCAGCGTTGCCTGCGTTTTCATGCAGCGTCAGCTCCATGACTTTCAGCAGATTAAACATGGCGATGTCATGCAGACCGTAGGTTTTGCCAGGAATTGACAGTTCAACGCAGCCGACCACGGCGTAATCCCGCGCGTCTTCAAGGCGTACGCCGCGATTGAGAAATGCCGGAACCACCACTTCATCGTTGAAAATTTGCGGAATACCGGTACCGAGACGAATAGTTTCGGCGGTTTTCAGCAGGAACTGACGGTCGATGAATTCATTGACCCGCACGCCAAGGTTTGGCTGTGGCAGGCAAATACTCTGATACGCATCCAGACACAGGAACGACAGCACATTGACTGCGCTGCGACCGGCGTCGGTCAGGCCGCCGAGCAAAATGGTGTATCCGGTCGGGAATCCGGCGAAGTAGCGCGCGCTGGACGTGGAACGCAACAGCACGATGTCGTTGCATTTCACCCACAGGCTTTCCAGCAGTTCTTTAAGGAACTCCGGGGATTCACCGTGGGACAGTGAGTGCTGATAGAACGGCAGCATGTACTGATCGAAGCGCCCGAGGGAAAGTGAACTGGCGTTAGATTCATACTGCAAAATGATGTTCATGTACCAGAACAGCTGACAGGCCTGATAGAAATCCTGCGGCTTATTGCCGGAAATATGCTGCGAAATGCGGGCAATACGTTCGAGTTCGGCCTTTCTTTGCACATCATTGCACGTCTGCGCCATTTGTTCTGCCAGCGCGGCATAACGCAAAATATGCCGCTGCGAAGCCTCGAGCAAAATCAGTGCCGCCTGATAAAAGGCGTTATCCGGCGCATCGTTAACGTGCTGCTTAAGTTCTGTGACTAAATTATCCAGACCACCACTGAGCAGGCGAGGGTAATCAATGATGATGTGCCCCTGGCCTTTGTCGGTCTGATTGATGCTGAAAATCTGCGTTTTGGTAGCAGCTTTTACTTCTTCCGGCATCTGACTGTTAATGAAGTCTTTCATCGAACGCGATTCCCAGTAAGGGAAAAGCTGTTCGCGGTAAATCTGTTTATCCTCCTCAGAAATCGTGAAGCGATCCTGCGGACGGGTGGAAAATGCATCCAGCTCTTTTAGCAGCCAGTAAGGATCCATTTCAGGAGAGATGATCCCCGCTCGCGGTTTGACGGTGCGGTTACCGGCAATCAGTTCGTCTTCACGCAGGGTAATTTCAACGTGATCAAGGATCCAGGCCGTCGCTTTTGCCCGACGTAAAAGCGTGGGCTCGCCCTCTGTCGTGCGGTGGCTTGCCGTGTACAGCAGAGCCCGTTCCAGCGAGATTTCACGCGGGCTGGCGAAAAGCGCAGTTTTCAGACGTTCGATGCGGGAAGTCATCCTGTTCTCCTTACTTTCAATCCGTGACAGCGGCTTTACTGAGATGCGCCGCGATTTTTTCCATAATGGCGTCAGCGCGTTTAACGGCATCGCTGATGGCGACACGTACAGTGACTTTGCCTTTGAAGCGTTCTTCCTGTTTGATGCCGATGTCTTTGGTCAGGATCACAATGTCTGCGGCGGCGACATCGGCGGCGGTCAGTTCATTTTCCAGGCCAATCGAGCCCTGTGTTTCGACTTTGCATTCCCAGCCTTTTGCTTTCGCTGCGCGTTCAATGGCTTCGGCTGCCATGTAGGTGTGGGCAACGCCGGACGGGCAAGCGGTGACAGCAATAATGTGAGTCATATTCTTATCCTTCTATTTTTTGCACAGAGTTCAGTTAATTTCGAAATCCAGATCCAGGTCGGATTCCTCATGTTTTTTAGTGGATTGTTTTTTGGCAGCCAGATGTTTCAGCAGGTTGACGCACAGTGCAGTGATCACCATGCCGACCACTAATGCGCCGATATAGCCCAGTTTTCCCTGTACGACAGGCAGCACAATCAGCCCACCCCATCCGGCATAACATTCTGCGCCGACCAGTGCAGCGGTCACGGCTGCACAGGCAGAGCCAATCATGATGGAAGGGATCACGCGCAACGGATCAGCGGCGGCGAAAGGAATGGCGCCCTCGGTGACGCCGACGCAGCCCATCAGCATGGCGGCTTTGCCCGCTTCACGTTCTTCGGTGGTGTAGTATTTACGGCCAATGAGCGTGGCAAAGCCCAGTCCGAGCGGTGGCGTGGCAATGGCAACTGCAGCAATCGCGACCACGGTATACACGCCCTGCGCGACGCAAATCAGCATAAAGGCGTAGGCAACTTTGTTGACCGGCCCGCCCATATCGAAAGCCAGCATCAGTCCCATAATGATGGCGAGCACAATAATGCTGCCCTGTTGCATGCCTTGCAGCCAGTGCGTGAGCGACGTGGTCAGCAGGCCGACCGGTTCACCCAGGCCCCACATCATGATCCCCGCCGTCAGCAGCGTCCCGATGATCGGGATCACGAAGATCGGCATCACCGAACGCAGGATCTTAGGCACCCGGATCTTTTTGAGATAGAAAACGATAATGCCGCCGATCAGACCGGCGATGATGGCGCCAAAAAAACCGGCCCCGAATGATACGCCGACCCAGGCACCAATGGCGGAAGGCGCCAGAGCAGAACGGTCAGAAATGGAGTAACCGATATATGCCGCCAGGAAAGGCACCATCAGGGTTAAACCGGCTACGCCGATATCAAACAGCTTTTTTAAATTCGGATCGGTGGCGGCATCCGGCACCGCGCCTTTGCCATACAGCATGACCGAGACAGCCAGCAGAATGCCGCCTGCAACCACGAAAGGGATCATATGAGACACGCCGGTCATCAGATGCTGGCGGGTATTTTTTAGAATATTGAGCAAGTCTTTCATGATGAACTCCGTGAAAACCGGTGTCGGGCTAAAAATCGCAAATATCAGCAGCCTGATTTCTAAAACCGCAGATACAGAAAGGCTATCGATCTCAACAATAGGCTGCTGACCGTGGCGCTAATAGTGGACAAAATTGTGTTTTACTGGACTTTTGTAATGTCAGATCAAAAATGCGAGCAGGTTCAAATAACCCGAAATACTGCGAGGTTTCTGCTCACCTCTGGCGTGTGAGCTGGCTCGCAAAAAAGCACTGACAATACATTTGTCCAGCATTTGTCATTTTTGTCTGGTAGCTATCAGCTCCTCCTGACTCTTATCCTGCAATAAGCCGGTACCTTGCACCGGAATTTGGGATGAGGATTCAGAAATGACCAAGAAGTTGAGCTTCACCTGCGTGCTGGTAAATGGTGTTCATGCCCGTCCGGCCAGTCATATTGAAACGTTATGCAACGGTTTCGGCTCCGTATTTCAGTGGCATAACGTCCGTACTGGACGCCTTGCTGATGGCAAAAGTGTGTTGTCACTGATTGGTGCCGATATTTTGCCGGGCGATGAATGCCATGTGACCATCGAAGGAGCGGACGAAGACGCGGCGCACGCGGCGCTGGCCCACTTCATCCAGCATCAGTTTCCGCTCTGCGATGAAGCCCTGCCTGAGCACGATGAAAATGCTGAACTTGAGCCACTTCCTGAATCCCTGATGCATCTTTCTCCGCTGGTTTTCCGTGCCCGTTCTGTCAGCGAAGGCTGTGCGCTGGGCAAACTGGTCAGCCTTTCCAGCGTCGATCTGGCTGCGCTTACCGGCTTACCTGAGTCTCAGGGAAAGGACAAAGAGCAAAGCCTGCTTTCCGGCGGACTGGCGCAGCTTGAGAAATCGATCGAATTACAACTGATGGGTGGCAGCGGAACCATTACGGCCGTGCTGGAAGCACACCGTTCTTTGCTGCGTGATAACAGTCTGCGCGAAGCGTTGCTGAGCCGCGTGGCGCAAGGTCAGAGCTGTGCGCAAAGTATTGTCGATACCGCCGCGCATTTCAGCGCGCAACTCGCACAATCGTCCAGTGCGTATTTGCGTGAACGTGAACTGGATATTCGTGATGTCAGCTTCCAGCTTTTACAGCAAATTTATGGTGAGGAACGCTTTGCTTCCCAGCAGGCGCTGAGCGAAGCCAGTATTTGTCTGGCAGATGAACTGACGCCGAGTCAGTTTCTGGAGCTGGATAAAAAACACCTCAAAGGATTGTTACTCGGCAGCGGGGGCAGCACGTCGCATACCGTGATCCTCGCCAGATCGTTCAATATTCCTGCGCTTGTCGGCGTTGATCCGAAACCGTTACAGGCCTATTTACAGCAGGATGTGCAGATCGATGGCGATCTGGGGCTGGTTGCCTGCGCCCTCAGCGAGCCGGTACGTCGCTATTATCGTCAGGAACAGGCGGTGCATCAGGCACTGCGTGAACAGCAAAGTGAATATCTTGATAAGCCGGGTTATACCGCCGATGGCGTACGTCTTGAAGTCGCGGCCAATATTGCCCATTCGGTTGAAGCCAGCGCAGCGTTTGGCAATGGCGCGGAAGCCGTCGGGTTATTCCGTACAGAAATGCTGTATATGGATCGCGCCAGCGCGCCTTCTGAAGATGAGTTATACAATATTTATTGTCAGGCCACAGAAGCGGCCGCAGGCAAAACGATTATCGTCCGCACCATGGATATCGGGGGCGATAAGCCGGTCAATTACCTGAATATTCCGGCCGAAAACAACCCGTTTCTCGGTTATCGCGCTGTGCGTATTTATCAGGAATTTCTGCCGTTATTCCACACGCAACTGCGTTCTATCCTGCGCGCCTCAGCGCACGGAGCACTGAAAATCATGATCCCGATGATTTCCTCGATGGAAGAGATCTTATGGGTGAAAGAGAAACTGGCGGAAGCCAAACAGTCACTGCGCAGTGAACAAATCCCGTTCGATGAAAAAATTCAGCTGGGGATCATGCTTGAAGTACCGTCGGTGATGTTCATCATCGATCAGTGCTGCGAAGAGATTGATTTCTTTAGCATCGGCAGTAATGACCTGACGCAATATCTGCTGGCGGTCGATCGTGACAACGCCAAAGTGACCCGCCATTACAACAGCCTGAACCCGGCTTTCCTGCGTGGTCTTGATCACGTGGTGCGTGAAGTGCATCGCCACGGTAAATGGATTGGTTTGTGCGGCGAGCTGGGCGCCAAAGGTTCGGTGTTACCGCTGCTGGTCGGGCTGGGGCTGGATGAAATCAGCATGAGTGCGCCGTCCATTCCGGTGACCAAAGCGCGTCTGGCCAAACTCGACAGCCGCGAGTGCCGTCTGCTGCTCAACCGCGCCATGCAGTGCCGCACATCGCTGGAAGTTGAACATCTGCTGGCGCAGTTCCGCATGACGGTTAACGATGCACCACTGATTACAGCGGAATGCGTGGCGCTCAATACCGACTGGCGCAGCAAAGAAGAAGTCATTAAAGGCATGGTCGATAACCTGATGCTGGCCGGTCGCTGCCGTTATCCGCGCAAACTTGCCGCCGATGTGTGGGCGCGCGAAGCGGTATTCTCAACCGGCCTCGGCTTCGGTTTTGCTATTCCGCACACCAAGTCGGAACACATTGAGCAATCGACTATCAGCGTCGCCAAACTCACGCAACCGGTGCAGTGGGGCGATGAAGAAGCGCAGTTTGTCATCATGCTGACGCTGAATAAACATGCCGCGGGCGACCAGCATATGCGGATTTTCTCAAAGCTGGCGCGACGGATCATGCACGATAGTTTCCGCGATGCGCTGATGAATTCGACGACAGCAGCGCAGATTGAAGCGCTGCTTAAACAAGAGCTTGAGCTCTGACAGGAGAGGATATGGAACTTTATCTGGATACGGCTGATATCAGCGCAGTAAAACGTTTATCCCGTATTTTGCCGTTGCAGGGTGTGACGACGAATCCGAGCATTGTGGCAAAATCGCAGACTTCCCTGTGGGAGGTTCTGCCCGCGCTTCGCGATGCGTTAGGCGGCGAAGGGAAACTGTTTGCCCAGGTACTGGCGAATCAGACTGAACAGATGGTGGAAGAAGCTGAATTGCTGCATTCCCGCGTGCCGGGCCTGGTGGTGAAAGTGCCGGTCACCGCCGCCGGACTGGCAGCGATTAAGATCCTGCGCACACGTAAAATCCCGACGCTGGGAACCGCGGTATACGGTGCCGGACAGGGGCTGTTATCGGCGCTGGCCGGTGCAGAATATGTCGCGCCGTATGTGAACAGGCTGGATGCGCAGGGCGGAGATGGTATTGCGATGGTGACTGAGCTTCAGCAATTGCTGTCGCTTCATGCGTCGCACGCCAAAGTGCTGGCCGCCAGTTTCAAAACGCCGCGTCAGGTTCTGGCCTGTCTGCTGGCGGGCTGCCAGTCTGTCACTATTCCGGTGGACGTGGCCGAGCAGTTTATCAGCGCGCCAGCGGTGCAGGCGGCGGTCGATAAATTTGAACAGGACTGGCAGGGCGCGTTCGGGCGCCTGTCGCTGTAAATTAATTGTCGCTGTAGCTCACTCATGCCGGTAAAAAGCCCGACAGGAAAATCTGCCGGGCTTTTCTTTGTATCTCAAATCTTTTTTTTATTTCACGCCGTACTTTTTACTTCACTGCGTACTTTTTACTTCACGCCGTACTGGGCAAAGAAATCCAGCATCCGTTGCCAGCCATCAGCGGCGGCTTCAGCATGATAACTCGGGCGGTAATCAGCGTTAAACGCATGGCCAGCTTCCGGATACACCACGATTTCCGCCGTGGCATTGGCTGCGCGGATGGCCTGACGCATTGTTTCAATCGTTTCCAGAGGAATGCTTGAATCTTCTGCGCCGTATAGACCCAGAACCGGCGCATCCAGCGCGGCTGCGCGATCGACCGGCTGTGACGGGCTGGTCAGCGTTTTATCACCGACCAGTTTGCCGTACCACGCGACGCCCGCTTTCAGTTGCGGATTGTGCGCTGCATACAGCCAGGTGATGCGTCCGCCCCAGCAGAAACCGGTGATACCTAATTTGGAAATATCCCCGCCGTGTTGTGCGGCCCAGTGCGCGGTGTGGTCGAGATCGGAAAGTACCTGCTGATCCGGCACTTTGCTGACCAGTTTGTCAAACAGCTCGCTGATTTCGGTGTAATCGCGCGGGTCGCCCTGACGGAAATAAAGTTCAGGCGCGATAGCCATATAGCCCTGTTTTGCCAGACGTCGGCAGATATCCTGAATGTGTTCGTGTACGCCAAAAATTTCCTGCACCACCAGAATGATTGGCAATTTGCCAGTGAACTGTTCCGGACGGGCGAGATAGGCAGGCATATCTTCACCCTGCGAAGGGATGGTCGTCTGTCCGGCGTGCAGTCCGTCGGTATCGGTGTGGAGGGTCGTGCTGGCGACGGGAGTAACAGCAGGAGCAAAGCTGGTCGGAGCCTGTTTAAGGGTAAGCAATTCTTCTTTTTTCATCGGGAGTCTCCAGGCAAGTGTCCATACGAAAAACTGTGGCTTTGGATTAAAACTATAGCCGTAAAGCATGAACAGCAAGGCGCAAGAGATGTTCTATAGTTAAAAGTTAATCAGGAAAGTCATCATGGAAGATTTACAGAACGTACACCGAACGCCCGAAACCTTTGTCTTAGGAGCTATGTTCAATGTCAAAATCACCGTCTAAAGTGACCAAAAAAAGTGAGCCAAAACCGGTAAGCCGCGCCCCCGCCACGGGCATCGAGTCCTCACAACCTGGCCTGGGCGACCTGGCGCCCGCTGATCGCGCTTATCAGCCTTCGCCACAACCGACGCCACCGGGAAAAGAGCCGACCGCTTCCGGGAGTGCCAAAAGTCCGAAAAATACCAATGCCAAACTCGACGCCTTAGAGCGTCATCGTAAAAATGGTGAAAAGCAGCCGCTGACCACCAATCAGGGCACCAAAATCTCTGATGATCAGAACTCGCTTAAAGCCGGCAACCGCGGGCCGACGTTGCTGGAAGATTTTATCCTGCGCGAGAAAATTACCCATTTTGACCACGAGAGGATCCCTGAGCGTATCGTTCATGCGCGGGGTGCTGCGGCTCATGGTTATTTCCAGCCTTACCGCAGTATGAAAGACGTCACTAAAGCTCATTTCCTTTCTGATCCGAAAAAGAAAACCCCGGTCTTTGTGCGTTTCTCTACCGTTCAGGGCTCGCGGGGCTCGGCGGATTCCGTTCGCGATATCCGTGGCTGGGCAACCAAGTTTTATACCGATGAAGGCATTTATGACCTGGTCGGCAACAATACGCCGGTGTTCTTTATTCAGGATGCCCATAAATTCCCGGATTTTGTCCATGCGGTAAAACCCGAGCCGCATAACGAAATCCCACAGGGCGCCAGTGCGCACGATTCTTTCTGGGATTACGTTTCGCTGCAACCGGAAACGCTGCATAACGTGTTCTGGGCGATGTCCGACCGTGGCATTCCGCGCAGCTACCGCACGATGGAAGGTTTTGGCATCCATACTTTCCGTTTTGTGAATGCCGAAGGCAAAGCCACTTTTGTGCGTTTCCACTGGAAGCCGCTGGCCGGAAAAGCCTCTTTGTTGTGGGATGAAGCGCAGAAACTGGCCGGGAAAGATGCCGATTTCCACCGTCGTGATTTGTGGGAAGCCATCGAAGCCGGTGATTATCCTGAATATGAACTGGGCGTTCAGCTGATCCCAGTAGAAGACGAATTCAAATTTGATTTCGATCTGCTCGACCCGACCAAACTTATTCCTGAAAAACTGGTGCCGGTAGAACTCATCGGCAAGATGGTGCTTGACCGTAACCCCGATAATTACTTCGCGGAAACCGAACAGGTCGCGTTCCATCCGGGACACGTGGTGCCGGGCATTGATTTCACCAATGATCCGCTGTTGCAGGGGCGTCTGTTCTCTTATACCGATACGCAGATCAGTCGTCTTGGCGGACCGAATTTCCATGAAATTCCGATTAACCGCCCGACCTGTCCCTACCATAATTTCCAGCGCGACGGCATGCACCGGCAGGATATTGATACGAATCCGGCAAATTACGAACCGAATTCCATCAACAATAACTGGCCGAGGGAGACACCTCCGGCAGCGTCCGGCGGCGGTTTTGAAAGCTATCCGGAGCGGATTGATGCGGAAAAAATCCGTCAGCGGAGTCCGTCATTTGCTGAGTATTATTCCCACCCGCGTCTGTTCTGGCTGAGTCAGACCACCGCGGAGCAGGATCATATTGTCGGGGCCTTCTCGTTCGAATTGTCGAAGGTGGCGCGGCCGTATATCCGCGAGCGTGTGGTGGATTTACTGGCGCATGTTGACCAGACGCTGGCGCAGAAAGTGGCTAAAAATCTGGGTATTACTCTTTCCGCCGACACACTGAAGATCAAAGCGCCGAAGCCGGTGAATGGTCTGAAAAGTGATCCGACGCTGAGTTTGTATGCCAGCGGCAAAGGCACGATTAAAGGGCGTCAGGTGGCAATTCTGCTCGGTGAAGGCGTGAATGCGGCGGATGTACTGGTAACCTTGCAGGCGCTGCAGGCAGCGGGTGTTCATCCTAAACTGCTGGCCAGCCATTTAGGGAATGTTACCGCCGATGATGGTTCGACATTGCCGGTGGATGCCACATTTGCCGGTTCACCTTCCATTACCGTCGATGCCGTTATTGTTCCGCACGGGCACATTGATGCCTTGCTGATGAATGGCGAGTCCCGCCATTATCTGCTTGAAGCCTATAAGCATCTTAAAGTTATTGGCTTAAGCGGTGATGCTCGTCGCTTTAAATCGCTGCTGGGACTGGCGGATGATGTGCCGGAAGAGGGTGTTGTCGAAGGCGAGAAAGCCGAAGGCGCATTGCTTAAAACGTTCCTGAAGGAAATGCTGAAACACCGTATCTGGTCGCGCAGTGCCGCGGCGGATGCTGTTCCTGCCTGATGTGTTGTCACTGAAAAACAGCCCGTTTCCGGTCGCGGAGACGGGCTGTTTAAGTTTTCATCAATCGTCTGCTAATTTGTGATTCGCATCACAAATTAAATGTATGCGTAATTCCCGTTGTTACATCATAGTGACGACCGTCACGAAATAACGTCACAATGTTCAGTACAGTTGCCGGGTGTTCCTCCTGCCAATTTATGACCTTACACACAGAGGAGTTTGTTATGTCTCAGCCTGAAGTTTTCCATCTTGGCCTGGCCAAAAAAGATTTAAACGGCGCGACGCTGGCGATTGTTCCCGGCGATCCTGAGCGCGTGGAAAAAATTGCCAAACTGATGGAGAACCCGGTTCGTCTGGCTTCCCACCGCGAATTTACCTCATGGCGTGCTGAGCTTGATGGCAAATCTGTGATTGTTTGTTCAACGGGTATCGGTGGTCCTTCCACCTCCATCGCGGTTGAAGAACTGGCGCAACTGGGGATCCGTACATTCCTGCGTGTCGGCACCACCGGCGCTATCCAGCCACACATCAATGTGGGTGACGTTCTGGTTACCACCGCCGCCGTTCGCCTTGATGGGGCAAGCCTGCATTTCGCACCAATGGAATTCCCGGCGGTTGCTGATTTTGCCTGTACGACCGCACTGGTTGCCGCGGCAGAATCCGTGGGCGCTGCCACACACATCGGCGTTACTGCGTCTTCTGACACCTTCTATCCGGGTCAGGAACGTTATGACACCTTCTCCGGCCGCGTTGTCCGTCGCTTCAAAGAATCGATGAAAGAGTGGCAGGAAATGGGCGTTATGAACTACGAAATGGAATCCGCTACCTTGCTGACCATGTGCGCCAGCCAGGGCCTGCGTGCGGGTATGGTTGCCGGGGTTATCGTGAACCGCACCCAGCAGGAAATCCCTAATGCGGAAACCATGAAGAAGACCGAGAGCCATGCGGTGAAGATTGTTGTTGAAGCGGCTCGCCGGCTTATTTAATTTCCCGTCTTCCTTCGAGCCGCAGAGGCGCTGGTTGCGCTCGCGAACCCGAATCACTGACGAATATCACATCTCCGGGCTGCCTCTGGCGGCCCATTTTTTTGCCCCGTTAAGCAGATCTGTTAAGGTCATGTTAGTAATGCATCTGGAATAATTGATGAATTCCGGCTCCGGACCTCTGATAAAAGGAACTGCATTTTTGACTGTTCATGACCTTCTCGATTACACCACCACCTTTATCCGTGCGCATCAGGTGTGGGCTGCGCCTGTTGTTTTCTTTCTGGCTTTTGGCGAGTCTCTGGCATTTCTTTCACTGCTCCTTCCTGCGACCTTTATCCTGCTGGGATTGGGCGCGCTGATCGGTGAAACCGGTATTCTTTTCTGGCCAATCTGGGCTGCCGCAGCGGCGGGTGCCTTCTTCGGCGACTGGCTTTCGTACTGGGTAGGTAACCATTTTCAGGACCGGGTGGGCAACTTCTGGCCTTTCTCCCGTCACCCGCAAATGCTGGTACGCGGCCATGCTTTCTTTGACAAATGGGGCATGCCAGGCGCGTTTATCGGCCGCTTCTTTGGCCCGCTGCGCGCCGTCGTGCCGCTGGTCGCCGGTATCTGTGGTATGCCACAAAAGTATTTTCAGATTGCCAATGTGACGTCGGCGCTTATCTGGGCTTTCGGCATTCTGGCGCCCGGCGCTTTCGGCATTCAGTGGCTGAGCCGCTGGTTTTAAATCCTGCTCCTTGCGGCTGACTCCCGCAAGGGGACAAGTTCAGAGAAATTCCCTTTTGGAAGACGTCTCGCAAAGGCTCAATGCAACAGAAAATAGACTGGACATCCATACAGCCTGACATTACCTTGGCCGCAAGAGACTTCAAGAGGGAAATCGCGTGGATATCAGCATTCTGACTGCCCTGGCAGCGGCGTTAATTGGCTTACTGGTGGGATGGCTCATCGCCAGTTTGCGACAACAGCAACAGCAGACAGAGTATGAAACGCAGCGCCGTTTGCTGGAACAATCGCTGGAGCAGGTTAAGGCGGAAAATGATACGCACAAAAGCGAGCGGCTATCGGGCCAGCAGCAACTGCGTGAAGCTGAACTGGAACTGCGAAAACTGCACAGCCTGCAGGCAGCCAGTCAGGAAAAACTGCAACTGCTGACTCACTGGCAAAATGAGTGCGAACAGCTGAATCAGGAACTGCGCGCACAGCGGGAAATCAACAGTGCGCAGGAAGCAGAATTACGTGAGGTTTCCACCCGTCTGGATGAAACCCGCATGGCAGCCGAAGATAAACAGCGTTTGCTGATCAACAGCGAACAGCGCCTGAGCAGTCAGTTTGAAAATCTGGCGAACCGGATTTTCGAACAAAATGGTCGTCGCGCCGACGAACAGAACAAGCAAAGCCTCGACAAATTACTGCTGCCGTTACGTGAGCAGCTCGACGGCTTCCGCCGTCAGGTGCAGGACAGCTTCGGGCAGGAAGCCCGTGAACGGCATACGCTGGCGCATGAGATCCGCAATCTGCAACAGCTGAATGTCGAGATGGCGCGTGAAGCTGTCAACCTTACCAGGGCCCTGAAAGGTGACAACAAAACGCAGGGTAACTGGGGCGAAGTGGTGCTCAGCCGCGTGCTTGAAGCTTCCGGTTTACGCGAAGGGTATGAGTATCAGACACAGGTCAGCGTGCAGGTGGACAGCAACAGCCGTATGCAGCCCGACGTGGTTGTGCGCTTACCGCAGAATAAAGACGTGGTGATTGATGCCAAAATGACGCTGGTCGCTTATGAGCGTTATTTCAACAGTGAAGACGACGCTGAGCGCGAAATCGCCCTGAATGAACACATTGCCTCAGTGCGCGGACATATCCGCTTGCTGGGCCGCAAAGATTATCAGCAGCTTCCTGGTTTGCGCAGTCTGGATTATGTGCTGATGTTTATCCCCGTCGAACCTGCGTTTCTGCTGGCTATCGACCGGGAGCCCGAATTGATCAGCGAAGCCCTGCGCCACAATATTATGCTTGTCAGCCCGACGACTCTGCTGGTGGCTTTACGCACGATCAGCAACCTGTGGCGTTATGAACACCAGAGCCAGAACGCCAAACGCATTGCCGATCGCGCTGCGCGTCTTTACGACAAACTGCGGCTGTTTGTGGATGACATGGAGTCGATGGGGCAGAGTCTCGACAAAGCGCAGGGAAGTTATCGCGCCGCGATGAATAAACTCACGCAAGGCCGTGGTAATCTTATCGGACAGGTTGAGAGTTTCCGCGCTCTGGGTGTTGAAGTTAAACGGCCAATCAGTCCTTCTCTGGCTGAGAGGGCTAAAGCGGAAAATGAACCTGAAGATACCGCATCTCTGCCAGATACCTCTGATGCGGAAGAAGAACAGACACTGAACCCGCGCGAGCTAAATCCGCATCAATAGGCCGCGCTTGCCGGAATGGTCCGCACTGTATTTCAGATTCGACGTGTGAATCATTGCAATATGTTGAATCACCATCGGTGATGGGGCTTTCCCATGGGTTCTGATACACTTCTCCCCAAGAGTTCGACTGAAAAAGCAGGCATATAAAATGGAAAAGCAGACGCAGGAAACCACTCATTTTGGTTTTCGTACAGTAGCCAAAGATGACAAACAGGAAATGGTGGCAGAAGTCTTCCATTCCGTTGCGGCAAAATATGATTTGATGAATGACCTGATGTCTTTCGGTATTCATCGTATCTGGAAGCGCTTTACGATTGATTGCAGCGGTGTCCGTCAGGGGCATCGTGTACTGGATCTGGCCGGTGGTACGGGGGACCTGACCGCCAAGTTCTCCCGTCTGGTAGGCGAGAAAGGCGAAGTTGTGCTGGCCGATATCAACGATTCCATGCTGAAAATGGGCCGCGAAAAGCTGCGCAATCTCGGCATTGTCGGTAACGTCAGCTACGTTCAGGCGAACGCCGAAGCTCTGCCTTTCCCTGATAACTATTTTGACTGCATCACGATTTCCTTCGGTCTGCGTAACGTCACCGAAAAAGAAAAAGCGCTGCGCTCAATGTTCCGCGTGCTTAAGCCGGGCGGTCGTTTACTTGTTCTTGAATTCTCCAAACCTGTCCTCAAGCCTTTGAGCAAAGCCTACGATACTTATTCCTTCCACATTCTGCCGCGCATTGGCGAGCTGGTTGCGCAAGATGCTGAGAGTTATCGCTATCTGGCCGAATCTATCCGTATGCACCCTGATCAGGAAACCCTTAAGGGCATGATGGGCGATGCTGGTTTTGAAAATGTCACCTATCACAATCTGACGGGTGGCATTGTCGCACTGCATCGGGGTTTCAAATTCTGATATGAGTATGCCGATGTTGTTAACGCCGTTGCTGACTGCCGCTATCGAGACGCCGCTTAATTTTCTGCTTTTCAAAGATCGCAGCATGAAGGCGGCGCGCACGCGTCTGGCAGGTAAAGTTTTACGTGTTGAATTGCAGGAACTCAGCTCACCGCTGACTTTTGTTTTCAGCGAGCAAAAAATCGATGTCCTCGGACAATGGGACGGCGCGGCCGATTGCACCGTCACTTCCCGGATTTCATCTCTGCGTAAATTACGTGACCGCCAGCAGTTGTCACCCATGATGCGCAGTGGCGAACTGGTGGTCGACGGTGATATTTCCGTGGTTCAGCAGTTCTCTGCGTTGCTGGATATGGCAGAGTTTGAGCCCGCAGAATTTCTCGCACCCTATATCGGCGATATTGCCGCTCAGGGGTTGAGTCAGGCGGTTCAGGGCGGTTTTCGTTTTCTGCAAAAAGGCCTGCAGCACCAGCAAAGTTATGTGGCGCAAACGCTGACCGAAGAGTGGAAAATGGCACCCGGCCCGCTGGAAGTCGTCTGGTTTAACGATGAAGTCACTGCACTGGAGTGTGAGCTGGATGCACTGGATAAACGTATCGAAAGACTGGAGGGCAAACCGTGACGCCTAGGGAAATGCGACGTTTATACCTGATTATCCGCATGTTTCTTATCTACGGCCTTGACGAACTGATCCCTAAAATCCGCTTAACGCTGCCGCTGCGAATGGGCCGTTATCTTTTTTTCTGGTTACCTCATCGTCATAAAGATAAGCCGTTAGGCGAGCGCATGCGTCTGGCTCTGGAACAACTCGGGCCGGTGTGGATCAAGTTTGGTCAGATGATGTCCACGCGCCGCGATCTTTTCCCTCCGCATATTGCCGATCAACTTGCTCTGCTGCAGGACCATGTACCGCCGTTTGATGGTGCCAAAGCGCGCCAGCAAATCGATGCTGCACTCGGTGGTCCGCTGGAAACCTGGTTTGATGAATTCGATCAGACTCCGCTGGCTTCGGCCTCTATTGCACAGGTACATACGGCAATCCTCAAGGAAAACGGCAAGCCGGTCGTGCTCAAGGTGATCCGCCCGGATATTTTGCCAACTATCGTGGCGGATATCCGCCTGATGTCGCGTCTTGCAAGCTGGCTGCCGATTCTGCTACCCGATGGCCGCCGTTTGCGCCCGCGTGAAGTGGTGCGGGAGTATGAGAAAACCTTGCTCGATGAACTGAATCTGTTACGTGAAGCAGCAAATGCGATTCAGCTTCGTCGTAACTTTGAAGGTAGCCCGATGCTGTATGTGCCGGAAGTGTATCCGGACTACTGCAGCGAACGACTGATGGTGATGGAGCGTATTTACGGTATTCCGGTTTCTGATATTGAGGCACTGAAAAAGCAGGGCACCAATATGAAACTGCTGGCAGAACGCGGTGTGCAGGTGTTCTTCACACAAGTCTTCCGCGACAGTTTCTTCCATGCCGATATGCATCCGGGCAATATTTTCGTCAGCTACGAAACGCCGGAAGACCCTTGCTACATAGGGATCGATTGCGGCATAGTGGGTTCGCTCAATAAGGAAGACAAGCGCTATCTGGCAGAGAACTTCATCGCGTTCTTTAACCGCGATTATCGCAAAGTTGCTGAGCTGCATGTTGATTCCGGCTGGGTTCCCCGCGATACCAACGTTGAAGAATTCGAATTTGCTATCCGTACGGTCTGTGAACCTATTTTTGAGAAACCCCTGGCAGAGATTTCTTTTGGCAACGTATTGTTAAACCTGTTTAACACGGCGCGCCGCTTTAATATGGAAGTCCAGCCTCAACTGGTGTTGCTGCAAAAAACACTGTTGTATGTCGAAGGCCTGGGGCGTCAGCTTTATCCTCAGCTGGATTTGTGGACCACGGCGAAGCCGTTCCTTGAAAGCTGGGTACGCGATCAGGTCGGTTTACCGGCGATGATCCGCGCACTGAAAGAGCGTGCACCGTTCTGGCTCGAGAAAATGCCTGAGTTGCCGGATTTGGTGTATCAGAGTCTGCATCAGCATAAGCTGTTGCAATACAACATTGAAAAGCTTTCCTCGCAGATCCATAACCAGAGTTCCCGTCAGGGGCAGTCTCGTTATCTTCTGGGAATAGGTGCGACGCTGTTGTTAAGCGGGACGCTTTTGCTGTTAGGCGACGTGAAGATTTATCCGGCCTGCCTGATGGCTGCCGGTGCTGTTTCCTGGTTAATCGGATGGAAGCGCGCCAGCTAATCGTATTGTTTTAAATTGAATGCCGTTTGCGAACGGCAATGAATGTCGTTCCTTCCTATTGAGGTGAAAATAATGGGTGGTATTAGTATTACAAAAATCCTGATTCTCGTTGTTCTTGTGGTACTGCTGTTCGGTACGAAGAAACTGCGTGGTCTGGGTTCTGATCTGGGCGCTTCCATCAAAGGCTTCAAAAAAGCCATGAGTGATGACGACAGTCAGCCAAAAACCAAAGACGCTGACATTTCTCCAACTGATGCTGATTTCGCGGCAAAGTCTGTTGAAAGCAAGCCGGAAGCGAAAGCAGAAGATACCAAGAGCCAAAACAAAGAGCAGGTATAAGCCGTGTTCGATATTGGATTTAGTGAACTGCTGCTGGTATTGGTGATTGGCCTGGTTGTTCTCGGGCCGGAGCGTTTACCTGTTGCAGTGAGAACAGTAGCAGGCTGGATCCGTACGCTTCGTGCAATGGCCGCTTCAGTGCAAAGCGAATTATCGCAGGAACTGAAACTTCAGGAGCTGCAGGATAGCCTGAAGAAAGCGGAAGAATCCGGTCTGAAGAATTTAACGCCTGAAATCAAAGCGTCTATGGACGAATTGAAAGAAGCGGCAGAATCCATGAAAAAGTCTATCAACTCAGGGCTAAACCCTGCGGAGAAGGCGGTGGAAGAGGCCAAAGCGGAAGGCAATACCATTCATAATCCGGTTCTGGATGAAGCGGAAGCGCATCATGACGCGGGTGTCTCACCGGCGACGGCAGACAAAGTGGTTTCTGCTCCGGCAGGTGCGCCACAAAGCGCTGTTGAAGCCGCACTGGCATCGAATAAATCCGCTCATGCTGCTCAGCCATTGATGACACCAACGGAACCGGTGCCTGATTCTTCTGTTGAGGTTGCACCGGTGACGAAAGCTGTTGTGGATGAAGCCCCCGTGGCTGAACCTGCCGCACCCGTCAAACCGGCTTCATCAACTCAAACGACAGGTGACCGTTAAACATGGCAGTTGAAGATACTCAACCACTCATCAGTCATCTGATTGAGCTACGCAAGCGCCTGCTGAATGCCATTATCTGCATTCTGGTGGTGTTTTTAGCGCTGGTTTATTTTGCGAATGACATCTATCAGCTGGTGGCTTCACCGCTGATTAAGCAGATGCCGATGGGCGCGAGCATGATTGCGACCGACGTCGCATCACCGTTCTTTACGCCAATTAAACTGACGATGATCGTTTCGGTGTTCTTATCAGCACCGTTCATTTTGTATCAGGTCTGGGCATTTGTGGCCCCTGCGCTTTACAAACATGAACGACGTCTGATGATGCCGCTGCTGTTCTCAAGCTCTGCGTTATTCTACCTCGGCGTGGCATTTGCCTATTTCGTGGTGTTCCCGCTGGCGTTTGCTTTCTTTGCGAAAACAGCGCCGGTTGGCGTACAGATTGCGACTGACATTAACAACTATCTCGATTTCGTGATGGCGTTGTTTATGGCCTTTGGTGTGTCTTTCGAGGTGCCCATCGCGATTGTGCTGCTTTGCTGGAGTGGCGTGACCACGCCGGAAGACCTGAAAAAGAAACGTCCGTATGTCCTGGTTGGGGCATTCGTGGTTGGCATGTTGTTAACGCCTCCGGATGTGTTCTCGCAAACGCTGCTGGCAATCCCGATGTATCTGCTGTTTGAAATCGGGGTGTTCTTTGCCCGTTTCTACGTCGGAGCACGCCGCCGGTCTGATGTCGATACTGATACCGATCCGGATCAGCCAGCATAATCCTTTTTCTGCTTTAAAAAACCGCCCTGATGGGCGGTTTCTGTTTCAGGACTCTCCATGTTTGAAATCGGTATAAACCTCACCAGCAGTCAGTTTGACAAAGACCGTCAGCAGGTGGTGGAAAGAGCCCGGGCCGCCGGGCTGAGCGGTATGTTGATCACCGGCACTTCCGCTCAGGAAAGTGTCGACGCGCAGAGGATGGCGGCAGAGCATCCGGACTTCTGCTGGTCTACCGCGGGCGTGCACCCGCATCAGGCCAGCGAATGGAATGAGCAGGTGGCTGCAAGCATTCGTCAGATGGCTGAATTGCCCAATGTTGTCGCTATCGGTGAATGCGGGCTGGATTTCAATCGCAACTTTTCTCCGGCAGACCTTCAGGAAGCGGCTTTTACGGCGCAGCTTGCACTGGCGAAAGAGTTACAGTTGCCGGTGTTTTTGCATTGCCGTGACGCCGGTGAGCGTTTTGCCGCATTGCTGAAACCCTGGCTGGCAGATTTGCCGGGTGGCGTGGTGCATTGTTTTACCGGCACCCGCCATGAGCTTGAGTTGTATTTGTCTCTGGGTCTGTCGATTGGAATTACCGGATGGGTATGCGACGAGCGTCGTGGACTGGAACTGCGTGAAATGCTGCCGCTGATACCGGCTGAACGGCTGATGCTGGAAACGGATGCGCCGTATTTGTTGCCACGGGATATGGAGAACAAACCAAAGAACCGTCGCAATGAACCGGCTTTCCTGCCGCATATCGTAAATCAGGTGGCACTGTGGCGGGGTGAAGACCCGCAATGGCTGGCTGATATCACGGACGCCAATGCGCGCAAGCTCTTTGCGTTACCTGAACGTCGCTGACGCCAATGAAAAGGCACCGCAAAAGGGTGCCTGTTTAGTCTTAATATGTCGAAAATACCGGTCAGAGTTTCTGGAAGTGGGTGTTTTCTATGCTCTGGCGAACGGGCTGATTGATCAGGTTGAGCATCAGCAGCGAACGGGCCTCGCCATCCGGTTCGGTATAAATGGCTTCGATTCCGGCGAAAATACCGTCAGTGATGACAACCGGATCGCCTTCATAAGGCGTATCGGGATCGCGGATTTCAATTGTCGGCGGCTCCATCAGTTGTTTGATAACGTCCGGCTGGACGGTTGCCAGCTTTGCACCAAAGCGGATGAAGTGGCTGACGCCACGGGTGGCGTTAATCGTCGTGGTATGGATCCGCTCAGGGTCAAACTCAATGAACATGTAATTTGGAAACAGGGGCTCGCTGACCGCCGTACGGCGTCCACGCACCAGCTTTTCCAGTGTGATCATCGGTGTCAGACAGTTTACCTGTTGGCGCTCAAGATGTTCCTTGGCGCGCAGAAGCTGACCACGTTTGCAATAGAGTAAATACCAGGATTCCATAGGTTCCCACATTAAAGCGTCGAGCGGGGCAGCATACCAAAAGCCGCTCATGAGATACAGACAGTGCAAGTCTTTGCAGACGTTTGCTGATTGTCGACCCGTTATCTTTTATTATCGAAGAAATGCACCTTCTTATCCCCCCTAATAGTCTTATTTTATCAGGAGAAGTCTCATGGAGTTGTTCTTACTGAGTAACGGTAAGCTCTCAGGCGAATCAGAGTTACTGGGCTACGCGAAAGCGCGCATCCAGGCCATGTTGCAGGCCCGCAAAATTACTTCAGCCGTCCTGATCCCTTACGCTCTGATCCGCAGTGATTATGACGCGCGTGCGAAAGAACTTTCCGATGCGCTGGGTATTCAGGTCAGCAGTATTCATCATGCAGAAAGCCCGGCTGAGGCGATTGCCAGCGCAGAATGTATTCTTATCAGCGGCGGGAATACCTGGATGCTCAATCAGATGCTGCATGAAAACAGCCTGATTGTGCCAATTCAGCGCGCAGTGCGTGAGCGCAATGTGCCTTATGTCGGCTGGAGCGCAGGTTGTAATGTCGCGACGCCAAGCATTCGTACCACCAATGATATGCCGGTGCGTAACTCTGTTGTTCTGCCTGCTCTGGGCCTGTTCCCGGTGCAAATCAATCCACATTATATTGATGCACATTTAAGCGGTCACATGGGTGAAACGCGTGATGAGCGTATTGCAGAGTTCTGCGCGGTTAATCCGTCTGAATCCGTGATTGCGTTGCGTGAAGGCAGTTTGCTGCAGGTGTCTGGTAACGATCTGAGTTACTTCAGCGCTAAAGAGCAGGGTTTCAAAGTGTTCCGCCACGGGCAGGAAACGCAGGAATATCAGGATACTCAGGCGATTCAGCCTTTGGTACCTTTTAACTGCCAGTGATTTTCGCACAAATCTAAATACGCACCGTCAGACCAGAATTAACGGGACTGGCGGTTATACTGCTTTTTCGTTATCGGCGTTGACTTAGGGTAGAATCTTACTAAAAAGAAACCTGCTGATAACAAAAAAGCAGCAACAACCCCGGAGAGGCTCTATAATGCCCTCCTTCAACCCGGCGACTCAGAATTAGCATGAAATACCGTGATTTACGTGACTTCCTCTCGTTACTCGAAAAGAGAGGCCAGCTGAAACGCATTAGCCAGTCTGTCGACCCTTATCTGGAAATGACCGAGATTGCCGATCGCACCTTGCGTGCTGGCGGCCCGGCTCTGTTGTTCGAAAATCCAAAAGGCTATGACATGCCAGTTCTGTGCAATTTATTCGGTACACCACAGCGTGTGGCGATGGGCATGGGCAAAGAAGATGTCAGTGCGTTGCGTGAAGTCGGTGAATTGCTAGCCTTTCTGAAAGAACCTGAACCGCCGCGCGGTTTTCGTGATTTATTCGACAAAGCACCGAAGTTTAAACAAGTGCTGAATATGCCGACCAAAGTGCTGCATTCCGCACCCTGTCAGGAACAGATTTGGGAAGGCGACGCGGTCGACATCACTAAGATCCCCGTGATGCAGTGCTGGCCGGAAGACGCAGCTCCGCTGATCACCTGGGGTCTTACTGTCACCCGTGGGCCGAGTAAACCGCGTCAGAATCTGGGCATTTACCGCCAGCAGGTGCTGGGCAAAAACAAAGTGATCATGCGCTGGTTGTCTCATCGCGGCGGCGCACTGGATTTCCAGGAGTGGTGCCAGCAGAATCCCGGACAGCGTTTTCCGGTTTCTGTGGCGCTGGGTGCCGATCCGGCAACGATTCTTGGTGCCGTGACGCCGGTTCCCGATACGCTTTCTGAATATGCCTTCGCGGGTTTGTTACGCGGCAATAAAACCGAAGTCGTAAAATGTATTTCTAACGATCTGGAAGTCCCGGCAAGCGCTGAAATTGTGCTGGAAGGGTACATTGAGCCGGGCGAAATGGCCCCTGAAGGCCCTTATGGTGACCATACCGGCTACTATAATGAAGTAGACAGTTTCCCGGTATTCACCATTACGCACATGACGCAGCGTAAAGACGCTATCTATCATTCGACCTACACCGGCCGTCCGCCGGATGAACCTGCGGTTCTGGGTGTCGCGCTGAATGAAGTGTTCGTGCCCATCCTGAAAAAGCAGTTTCCGGAAATTGTGGACTTCTATCTGCCGCCAGAGGGTTGCTCCTACCGTCTGGCAGTCGTTACCATGAAGAAGCAGTATGCCGGTCATGCAAAACGCGTGATGATGGGCGTCTGGTCATTCCTGCGTCAGTTCATGTACACCAAGTTTGTGATTGTGTGCGACGACGATGTGAATGCCCGCGACTGGAACGATGTGATTTGGGCGATTACCACCCGTATGGATCCTGCACGGGATACGGTGCTGGTCGAAAATACGCCAATCGATTATCTCGATTTTGCTTCCCCGGTTTCGGGGCTTGGCTCAAAAATGGGGATGGATGCGACCAACAAATGGCCGGGTGAAACGCAGCGTGAATGGGGACGTCCGATTGTGAAAGATCCGGAAGTCACCGCGCGTATCGATGCTATTTGGGATGAACTCGCTATTCTTAATGATAAAGACGATGCGAAAAAATAATCGAATCTTTGTCCTACGCTTTGCTTTGATGACCCACAGAGGGAACGCATGACAACATTGAGCTGTAAAGTGACCTCGGTTGAGGCGATAACGGATACGGTGTATCGCGTCCGCCTGGTTCCGGAAGCGCCTTTCTCGTTCCGCGCGGGTCAGTATCTGATGGTCGTAATGGACGAGCGTGATAAGCGCCCGTTCTCACTGGCCTCCACGCCTGCGCAACACAATGTCATTGAGTTGCACATCGGCGCGTCAGAACTGAATCTGTATGCGATGGCGGTGATGGATCGTATTCTGAAAGAGCAGGCAATCACCGTCGATATCCCGCACGGCGATGCCTGGCTGCGTGAAGACGGCGAGCGTCCGCTGGTGCTGATTGCCGGTGGTACTGGCTTCTCCTATGTCCGTTCGATTCTTATCACCGCACTTGAGCAGCAGCCGCACCGCGATATCTCCATTTACTGGGGCGGTCGTGAACTGAAGCATTTGTACGATCTCGGTGAGCTGGAAGCGATGAGCATTAATCATCCGAACCTGAAAGTGATCCCGGTGGTTGAACAGCCGGAAGAGGGCTGGCAGGGCAGAAGCGGTACCGTGCTGAGCGCGGTTTTACAGGATTTCTCTTCGCTGGCTGAGCACGATATTTATATCGCCGGTCGTTTTGAGATGGCTAAAATCGCCCGTGAACGTTTTGTCGCGGAACGTGGTGCGCAGGAAGATCGTCTGTTTGGTGATGCCTTCTCTTTCATCTGATTTGCATTTAAGGATGAAAGAGTAAGAGGAAAAAGCCCGCCCCTGACAGGCGGGAAAACGGCAACTAAAACGGGTAAGATACATTGATGAAAGCGGGCTAAATGCCCGCTTTTTTGTTTTTGCACAAAGAGAGAATCAGACGCGTTCGAAAACGGTCGCGATGCCCTGACCAAGACCGATGCACATGGTCGCGACGCCAAATTGTACGTCACGGCGCTCCATCAGGTTCAGCAGCGTGGTGGAAATGCGGGAACCGGAGCAGCCGAGCGGGTGACCGAGCGCAATGGCGCCACCGTTCAGGTTGACGCGATCTTCCATGGTTTCCAGCAGTCCCAAATCTTTCACGCACGGTAAGGCTTGTGCTGCAAAAGCTTCGTTCAGCTCGAACAGGCCGATATCCTGTACGCTCAGTCCGGCGCGTTTCAGCGCCAGACGCGTTGCCGGCACCGGACCGTAACCCATAATCGACGGGTCGCAGCCGACCACCGCCATTGCACGGATGCGGGCGCGGGCTTTCAGACCTAAAGATTTGGCATGGGTTTCACTCATCAGTAACATCGCTGACGCGCCGTCGGACAGGGCAGAAGACGTGCCCGCCGTGACGGTACCGTTCACCGGATCGAACGCCGGACGCAGTGCCGCCAGCGTGGCGACCGTGGTTTCCGGGCGGATCACTTCGTCGAAATCATAACGGGTCAGTACGCCTTCGGCGTTATGGCCTTCGGTCGGGACAATTTCATTAGCAAAATGCCCGGCAACCGTGGCTGCATGTGCGCGCTGATGGGAGCGTGCGGCAAACTCATCCTGCATTTCACGGCTGATCTGGTGCATTTTCGCCAGCATTTCTGCGGTCAGTCCCATCATCCCCGCCGCTTTCGCGACAGTTTTGCTCAGGCCAGGATGAAAATCGACGCCGTGATTCATCGGCACGTGGCCCATATGTTCCACACCGCCAATCAGGCTGACTTGTGCGTCGCCGACCATAATGGCGCGGGCCGCGTCGTGCAGAGCCTGCATGGAAGAACCGCACAGGCGGTTGACCGTAGTCGCCGGCACGCTGTGCGGAATTTCCGCCAGCAGCGATGCGTTACGGGCAATATTGAAGCCTTGTTCCAGCGTCTGCTGGACGCAGCCCCAGTAAATATCATCAATATTTTTGGCGTCCAGCGCCGGGTTGCGGGCCAGCACGGCGCGCATCAGATGTGCGGAGAGATCTTCAGCCCGGACATGGCGGAATGCGCCGCCTTTCGAACGACCCATCGGCGTGCGGACTGCATCAACAATAACTACGTTTTCCATGATTTCGGTCCTTATGCCTGATTGCCGGTGCTGAGATTTTCCAGCGGAGCTGCAACCGGATAGTAACTTTCATTGGTTTGCGCTTTGGCGCGTAACCCTTCTGGTGCCTGATACATCGGCCCCAGATGTGCGTACTGTTCGGTCATTTTCAGATATTCGGCGGTGCCGAGGGTATCGAGGTAACGGAACGGGCCGCCGTGGAACGGAGGGAATCCGATGCCGTACACCAGTGCCATATCGGCTTCCGCCGGGCTGGCAATGATGCCTTCCTCAAAGCAACGTACCACTTCATTAATCATCGGGATCATCATGCGGGCGATGATGTCCTGCGGTGAGAAGTCAGCGTGAGCCGGTTTCAGGTTATCGGCCAGCAGGCTGATCGCCTGTTCATCGACTTCCTTGCGCGGTTTGCCTTTGCTGTCTTCGCTGTAGCGGTAGAAGCCGAGCTGGTTTTTCTGACCGAAGCGCCGGTTGTCGAACAGGACATCTACCGCATCTCGATAATCGCGGGTCATGCGCTGCGGGAAACCGGCGGCCATGACGGCCTGTGCGTGGTGAGCGGTGTCGATACCGACCACGTCGAGCAGATAGGCCGGGCCCATCGGCCAGCCGAACTGTTTTTCCATCACTTTGTCGATCTGGCGGAAATCAGCGCCATCTCGCAACAGCAAACTGAAACCGGAGAAATACGGGAACAGCACGCGGTTAACAAAGAAACCCGGGCAGTCATTCACCACAATGGGGGTTTTGCCCATAGCCAGTGCGTAAGAAACGATACGCGAAATGGTTTTGTCTGAAGTTTTCTCGCCGCGCACGATTTCGACCAGCGGCATACGATGAACCGGGTTGAAGAAATGCATGCCGCAGAAGTTTTCCGGACGTTTCAGCGAAGAAGCCAGCTGATCGATAGGAATGGTCGAGGTATTCGAGGCCAGAATGGTATCGGCGCCGAGCAAGGATTCTGCTTCTGCCAGCACTGCGGCTTTGACTTTTGGATTTTCTACTACGGCTTCAACGACGACTGAAGCACGTTCGATGCCGCTGTAATCCAGTGTCGGATGAATGGTGGAGAGCACTTTGGCCATTTTCAGACCGTCGAGCTTGCCGCGCTCCAGTTGCTTGTTCAGCAATTTGGCCGCTTCGTTCATGCCGAGCGTCAGGGACTGGTCGTTGATGTCTTTCATCACAACCGGCACGCCTTTCAGCGCAGACTGATAAGCGATCCCGCCGCCCATAATACCTGCGCCCAATACGGCGGCCTGCTTCGGTTTTTCACTGTCTTGCGCCAGTTTCCTGGCTTTGCCTTTCACGAACTGATCGTTAAGGAAAATACTGACCAGCGCACGGGCTTCTTTCGATTGTGCAAGCGGCACAAAGCTGGCGGTTTCCAGCTGCAAAGCTTCATCGCGGCCCAGACGGGCTGCGGCTTCAATAGTTTTCACCGCGGTCATTGGTGCCGGATAATGCTTACCGGCATTTTGCATGACCATACTTTTAGCCACGCTGAAGCTCATCGCCGCTTCAATCTGGCTGAGTTTCAGTGGCAGACGTTTCGGGTCACGGCGGCTGTGCCATTCCAGTTTGCCGTCGATGGCATTTTTCAGCATGGTGATACCGGCGTCGCGCAGTTTATCCGCTTCAACCACCGCATCGACCAGCCCGACTTTCAGGGCTTCTTTCCCGCTGATATTTTTACCGGCGGCGATAATTTCCAGCGCACTGTCTGTACCAATCAGGCGTGGCAAGCGAACGGAGCCGCCGAAGCCCGGCATGATCCCTAAGCTGGTTTCCGGCAGGCCAATACGTGCGTCGGCGGTACTGATACGAAAATCCGTCGCCAGCACGCATTCACACCCGCCGCCCAGCGCATAACCGCTGATGGCAGAAAGGGTCGGTACCGGTAAATCTTCCAGACGGTTAAAAATGCTGTTGGCGAAATCCAGCCACTCATGCAATTTTTCCGCTGGTGCGTTAAATAAAGACAGAAATTCAGTGATATCCGCGCCCACGATAAACGCCGGTTTGGCTGAACTGAGCAGCAGACCTTTCAGGTCAGACTGTTTTTCAAGTATCGCAATAGCTTCGCCCAGGCTGGCGACAGTTTGGGTGTCGAGCTTGTTAACCGAGCCTGGAGCATCAAACACCAGCTCCGCGATACCGCCGTCGAGCCAGTGCAGGTGTAATGTTTCGCCTTGGTAGAGCATGTGTCTCTCCTGAATCATCTGGGATGATCTGGTATGACCAGATGCTTTGGAGTGTGGTTTTTATGTTAATAATTTGCAAATGAGATGTGTTTTATTTGCAGGCAAGATCACAAACCTTCCGGGACTATGGTCACGGTGAGGCTGTGGTAAGATGCTGCATCGTCTTTCAGGTGAAAAAAGGACAGTTGGATGGAATCGCTTACTACGCTTTATAAAGAACACATCGCCACGCTGCAGACGCGTGCCCGTGAAATTCTGCAACGTTCTCAGCTTGATGCGTTACTGATTCACTCTGGTGAATTGCTGACGACCTTCCTTGATGACCACAGTTATCCGTTCAAAGTAAACCCGCAGTTTAAAGCCTGGGTACCGGTCACTCAGGTGCCGAATTGCTGGTTATGGGTGGATGGCGTGAATGCGCCTAAACTGTGGTTCTATTCGCCGGTGGACTACTGGCACAGCCACGAGCCGCTGCCGGAGTCTTTCTGGACTAAAGAAGTTTCCCTGACGCCGCTGGCCAATGCCGATGACATCAAAGGCCAGTTGCCGGTTGATCTCAAGCGCGTCGGTTATATCGGTTACAGTCAGGATCGCGCCATCAGCATGAGCATCCCTGCAGCGAACGTGAACCCGAAAGCGGTGCTGGATTACCTGCATTATCATCGCGCCTACAAAACAGATTACGAACTGGCCTGTATGCGTGAAGCGCAGAAAGTGGCAGTGAGCGGCCACCGTGCGGCGAAAGAAGCATTCCTTTCCGGCATGAGCGAGTTCGATATCAACCTTGCGTACCTGACTGCCACCGGTCATCGCGATACCGATGTGCCTTACAGCAACATCGTCGCGCTCAATGAACACGCTTCCGTGCTGCATTACACCACGCTCGATAACCAGCCACCTGCCGAAATGCGCAGTTTCCTGCTGGATGCGGGTGCGGAATACAATGGTTATGCCGCTGACCTGACGCGGACTTATGCCGCAAAACCGGACAGTGATTTCGCTGCGCTGATCAAAGATCTGAATACCGAAGAACTGGCGCTGATCGATACGATTAAAGCCGGTGTGCGCTATACCGACTATCATGTTCAGATGCATCACCGTATCGCCAAATTATTGAAAGCCCACAAGCTGGTGGTCGATATCAGTGAAGATGCGATGGTTGAACAGAACCTGACCGGGCCTTTCCTGCCGCATGGTCTGGGACATCCGCTGGGATTACAGGTACACGATGTGGCCGGTTTCATGCAGGACGACACCGGTACGCATCTGGCGGCACCTTCGCAATATCCTTACCTGCGTTGTACCCGTGTCCTTGAGCCGGGCATGGTGCTGACTATCGAGCCAGGTTTGTATTTCATTGATTCGTTGCTGTTACCGTGGCGCGAAGGGCAGTTCAGCAAACACTTTGCGTGGGATCGTATCGACGCCATGAAGCCGTTTGGCGGCATTCGTATCGAAGATAACATTGTCATCCACGATAATCGTATCGAGAACATGACACGTGATCTGAAGCTGGCCTGATGCAGCCTTACTCCGTTCCCGCTGAACCTGTCAGTTTCAGCGAAGAAATAAAGAAGAGCCGTTTCATCACCCTGCTGGCGAGAACCGAGGGAGTTGAAGCGGCAAAAGCTTTTATTCAGGAGATCAGAAACCAGCACCCGGCAGCGCGCCATCACTGCTGGGCGTTTGTGGCGGGTGCGCCTGATGATTCTCAGCAACTGGGATTTTCTGATGACGGGGAACCTGCGGGCACAGCAGGCAAACCGATCCTCAGTCAGCTGATGGGAAGCGGGGTCGGAGAGGTTACCGCCGTCGTCGTACGTTATTACGGCGGCATTATGCTGGGTACCGGCGGTCTGGTAAAAGCCTACGGCGGCGGGGTCCAGCAGGCATTAAAGCAACTTATCGTGCAGCAAAAAGTTCCGCTGGCGGAATTCGCGGTGCAGTGTGATTACAGCCAGTTACAGCTGGTGGAAACGCTGCTTTCGCAAGTCGGCGGGCATATTTTACGCAGTGACTTTGGCGCTGCGGTAGATCTCGTTCTGGCACTGCCTGCCGCGGATGCGCCGGCAACAGTCAGTCACTTATTCGATATCAGCCGTGGCACGCTAATCCTGCGTCCGGTTTCTTAAATTTTTCTATGGTTAATTCGCTGAGGAACGCACCAGCATGCATTTTCGTGCCATAACACGCATCGTGGGGGTGCTTGTCATCCTTTTCTCGGGAACGATGATTATTCCCGGACTGGTCGCTTTAATTTACCGTGATGGTGCGGGGCGTGCATTCAGTCAGACATTCTTTGTCGCCCTGGCGATTGGGCTGTTCCTCTGGCTTCCCAACCGGAAACAAAAGAGTGAACTTAAGCCCCGCGAAGGTTTCCTGATCGTGGTGCTGTTCTGGACAGTACTCGGCAGCGTCGGGGCATTGCCGTTCCTGTTTTCTGAGCGACCCAATCTTTCCCTTACCGATGCATTCTTTGAATCCTTCTCCGGTCTGACGACAACGGGTGCGACGACACTTGTCGGACTGGATTCCCTGCCGAAAGCGATCCTCTTTTACCGGCAGATGCTGCAATGGTTTGGCGGTATGGGGATCATTGTGCTTGCGGTAGCAATTTTGCCGATATTGGGCGTCGGGGGGATGCAGTTATATCGCGCCGAAATGCCTGGGCCGCTGAAAGATAACAAGATGCGCCCGCGTATTGCCGAGACGGCCAAAACGCTGTGGCTCATCTATGTTCTGCTGACAATTGCCTGTGCACTGTCACTCTGGGGCGCGGGGATGTCGGTCTTTGACGCGATTGGACACAGTTTCTCGACTATTGCGATCGGGGGGTTCTCGACGCACGACGCCAGCATCGGTTATTTCCATAGCGGCACAATTAATACCATTGTGGCGGTTTTCCTGCTGATTTCCGGCTGTAACTACGGCCTGCACTTTGCCGTACTGAGTGGGCGAAATCTGAAGGTGTACTGGCGCGATCCGGAATTTCGTATGTTTATCGGCGTGCAGTTCACGCTGGTAGTGATATGTACGGTGATTCTGTGGATCCATAATACTTACGGCTCGCCGCTGGAAACGCTCAATCAGGCATTCTTCCAGGTGGTTTCAATGGCCACTACGGCGGGATATACCACGGACAGTATTTCCAAATGGCCGCTGTTCCTCCCACTCCTGTTGCTGTGCTCTGCCTTTATCGGCGGTTGTGCGGGTTCCACCGGCGGCGGTCTGAAAGTTATCCGCATCCTGCTGCTTTATTTACAGGGTTCACGCGAGCTGAAAAGGCTGGTTCACCCGAACGCGGTTTACACCATCAAACTCGGTAACCGCGCACTGCCGGAACGTATCATCGAAGCGGTCTGGGGATTTTTCTCCGCCTATGCGTTGGTATTCATCATCAGCATGCTGGCGATTGTAGCGACCGGCGTGGATAACTTCTCTGCTTTTGCTGCTGTCACGGCCACGCTGAATAACCTGGGGCCGGGATTAGGCGTTGTAGCCGATAACTTTGCATCTATGAATTCAGTGGCGAAATGGATCCTGATCGTCACCATGCTGTTTGGTCGTCTCGAAGTCTTCACATTATTAGTACTGTTCACGCCTACGTTCTGGCGCGAATGAGTTTTAAGAAAGGGAAACAAGAATGAAAGCGTTGATACTCTATTCAAGTCGTGACGGTCAGACACATGCTATCGCTTCTTATATAGCAAGTGAGCTGAAAGAGAAGTGCAGCTGCGATGTTATCGATCTGGTTCATGCGGAACACGTCGATTTGAAAAACTATGACCAGGTGATGATTGGCGCTTCTATACGCTATGGTCATTTCAATCCGGTGCTGGATAAGTTCGTTGCAAAACACGTACAGACTCTGAACCAGATGCCTTCAGCATTTTTCGGCGTGAATCTGACTGCGCGTAAAGCAGAGAAGCGGACTCCGCAAACTAATGCGTATGTGCGTAAGTTCCTGCTGGCCACGCCGTGGAAACCTGCAATATGCGCAGTATTCGCCGGCGCACTGCGTTATCCACGATATCGCTGGTTCGATAAGGTAATGATCCAACTTATTATGCGTATGACAGGCGGCGAAACCGATACGAGAAAAGAAGTGGAATACACTGACTGGCAGCAGGTGGCTAAATTCGCAGAAGATTTTGGGCAGATATCGTATAAGAAATCGCATTAATGCGGGCTAAATAGACGTATAGACCAAAAAGAAAGCATTCAGAAAGTTTTTTGAAATTAGGGGTTGCGGCCTTCTGAGAACTCCCTATAATGCGCCTCCACTGACCGGGAACAACGACTCCTCTAACGAGAACCAAGTCGCCCAGTCAGGAAGAATCAACCCGGTGAAAACACCGCAT
>NZ_JAFMOW010000054.1 GCF_019049675.1 Rahnella bonaserana
AGAAGAGAGTAGGACAAAAGGCACAGCCTTTTGAACGTTGCGCAGCAACGACCCGAAGGGTGAGCCACGGAGTGGGTCATCAACTGCCAGGCATCAAATAAGTGGAAAGCCCTGTACTGACGTACAGGGCTTTTTGCTATGTGAAATTTGGGAAGAAAAAAAGAAAATCTCTAGTTTTGCTGACTTTCCAGCCACTTAATAACAAATTCACCCACGTTATCGACCTCATTTATATTTAGAATGCTGATAGCACGCGAAACCGGTGCGAACAGATTGTCACTTGCAATAGCAACAACATGAATATCAATCAGACTCTCCAGTGATTTCCCCGTTTCCTTTCTGTGCAGCACGATTTTATCGATCCCTCCATGCTTAAATCCTTCAACTAAAATCATATCCAGATTATTACTGTCGAAACGTGTCGCCAGATACTCAAGACTAAGCTCATCCTGCCCGGGAGTTTCAGTCATCAGCGCCCACCGGCTATTGCTGGCAACCATCGTCTGGTCTGCGCCAGCTTTACGTAGCTCAAAACTGTCCTTCCCCGGCGTATCTACATCCACATCATGATGGGTATGCTTTATCAGACCGGTCCGGATACCACGCTGGCGAAGCCAGGGGATGAGCTGTTTCAGCAATGTGGTTTTCCCCGTTCCGCTATAAGCGACGATCCCAAGTAATGGAGTTTGTTTGTTTATCATCTTGAGAGATCCAGGTTGTGGCTTTTCCAAAGAGCCACATCTTCAGGCGTGTTGAGATTGGAAAAGGCGGTGGGATCACTAAAAAATACTGATTTTGCCCCAATCTTATGAAGAAAAATCAGGAGCTTCCTGTCGCCGTTATCAAGGTACGCCGTCAGTGCCGGGATCAGACTCCGCTTTAACAGGCAAAGTGTTGGATGTTCACGCTCTGTATCTCGTGCATAAGCCGCTTCCTGTCCTGATAGCCCGTCAGATAATGTTTCACTGAGATCGTCTGGGAAAGCGGGTACGTCGCAGGGAACGAAAAGTACCCATTCGGTTTTACTCACCGATAACGCTGCAAGCATACCGGCCAGAGGACCTGAAAAATCTTGTTTGATGTCCGGAACGGTCTGAAAATTCTGCCCATAACGTTCTGAATTCCGATTACAACTGATCAGAATATCTCCGACTTGCGGACGTAATTTTTGGGCGATATGTTCAAATAAAGGCTGGCCATTAATATCAATCAACCCCTTATCTTCGCCCATCCTGCTCGAACGACCGCCTGCCAAAATAACGCCAGTGATGTTACTGCGATCCATAATATCCGCCCGTGAAAACCTCATTATTGCTGCCATTGTAGCGCCTTAATTTAGCCCCGGGCAGGTTAAACTTTCCAGCGGTGAGCTTGTACTTTCCCTGATGAAATAACCCTGTTATTTTTAAGGTCTGAAAACAAATGGAGAAGGATTATCATGAAAGAACATCGCGTAAACGAGTTGATCGAACTACTGCATCCGGCATGGAAAGAGGATTGCGATCTGAACCTGATGGAGTTTATCCAAAAGCTGGCCACAGAATGTGGATACCAGGGGCCTTTAGGCGAACTCAGTGATGACACATTGATTTATCACCTGAAAATGCGTGGTACTGACAGCACGACTGAAATCCCGGGTTTGAAGAAAGATTATGAGGATGACTTTAAAACTGCACTTTTGCGTGCCCGTGGTGTGATTAAAGATTGATGTAAACTTATGTGAACTTCATGCGAACCGCTAAAAATAGATGATACTATTTCCCATTGTCATTTTTCTGTGCGGCCAATCCGAATGAAGTTATGAACAATTCAGCTTTTAATTTTCAGGCATTGTCGCCGGATCTTATCCTTGATGCGTTAGAGAGTGTCGGTCTTATTGCTGAGTCCGGCCTCACTGCATTAAACAGTTATGAAAATCGCGTTTATCAGTTTCTCGGTGAAGACAGAAAACGCTATGTGGTGAAGTTTTACCGTCCTGAGCGATGGACAGAAGAACAAATCCATGAAGAGCATCGGTTTTCCCTTGATATGGCTGATGCTGAAATCCCTGCGGTTGCCCCTCTATCCATCAACGAAAACACACTGCATCACTATCAGGGATATATGTTTACCGTATTTCCCAGCGTAGGTGGTCGGCAGTACGAAATCGATAACCTCGACCAGCTGGAGTGGGTAGGACGTTTTCTCGGGCGGATTCATCAGGTGGGCAGTGAAAGCTTGTTTATCGCACGTCCTACTATCGGGCTTGACGAATATCTGGTCCGGCCGCGCGAAGTTCTCGCGCAATGTCCGCTGATCCCAAAGAGTTTGCGCGAACCTTTTTTATCCGCAACCGACCAGCTGATTCGCACTACAGGCGATTATTGGCATACTGACTGGCAACCTCTACGCTTACATGGCGATTGCCACCCGGGGAATATTCTCTGGCGTGACGGGCCGTTGTTTGTCGATATGGATGATGCCCGTAATGGTCCGGCAATTCAGGATCTCTGGATGCTCCTGCATGGGGATCAAAGTGAGCAAAGGCTCCAGTTAGATATCTTGCTGGAAGCTTACGGAGAGTTTGCTGATTTAGATACCCGCGAACTGTCCTTGATTGAACCACTGCGCGCTATGCGCATGGTTTACTATCTGGCCTGGGTTGCCCGCCGCTGGGAGGATCCTGCATTTCCCAGGAGTTTCCTCTGGATGCAGGATGAAGATTTCTGGCGTAGTCAGATAGCGGCTTTTAGTGAGCAAATAAAGAAATTACAGGCACCTCCTTTACAGCTGATGCCAATGTATTGAGTCATGATTAATGTTCGAATTTTAATTAAATGGAGATAGGCATTATATGAAAAAGATATTCCTGGCACTGATTGGTATGGTTATGGCCTTCAGTGTGTCTGCCGCGCAGTTTTCTGATGGCGCACAGTACGTTACTTTAGATAAAACTGTTGCTAATGAGCCACAGGTACTCGAGTTCTTCTCATTTTATTGCCCGCACTGCTACCAGTTTGAACAAGTCTGGCATGTCTCTGACAACATCCGTAAGAACCTGCCAAAAGATGTCAAATATGCCAAATATCACGTCGAATTCCTGGGGCCGTTGGGTAAACAATTAACTCAAGCCTGGGCTGTAGCCATTGCACTGGGTGTGGAAGACAAAGTGAGTCCGCTGATGTTTGATGCTGTGCAAAAACAGCAATCAGTTCAGAATGCCGATGATATCCGTAAAGTCTTTATTCAGGCGGGTGTGAAAGGCGAAGACTACGATGCTGCACTTAACAGCTTTGTCGTGAAATCTCTGGTTGTTCAACAGGAGAAAGCCGCTGCTGACATGGGCCTGCAAGGTGTTCCTTCTGTATTTGTGAACGGAAAATATATGGTTAAAAATGACGGGCTTGATACCAGCTCAATGGATATGTACGTCAAACAATATTCTGATGTGATCAACTTCTTAGCGACCAAAAAATAAGAATTTCTGAACTCAACGCCAGCTTTCGGGCTGGCGTTATATTTTCTAAGAATTGAGGGAAAGGAAATGTTTGCAGGTGTAAATATAAAAAATCTTCCGCAGAAACTTTTTCAGTAAATATTACTATCCACAATAGCTATTAAACTTCTATTACATCAATATTTCATTAGGCAATCCTATAACCTGATGAAACACGTAGCTAAAATTCTGGTTTGTTTTCGGATTAACATCCCGTATTAATTTCCTATTAAAACTATTCACAAAGTTATCCACAGGATGATCCTTCGAGATCCCTCGCAACTTCTCAATGAATTTCCTTCTCATGGTTCGTCTTTCCCGCTGGCTATGGCATCCTTAGAGCATGTCTGATCACGAATAAAGAAGAGTTATGGCCCAGATAGCAGAAAATCCATTAATCCTGGTGGACGGTTCGTCCTACCTTTATCGCGCTTATCATGCGTTCCCTCCGCTGACCAACTCTGCGGGCGAACCGACCGGTGCGATGTACGGTGTGCTGAATATGTTGCGCAGTCTTTTGCTGCAATACACACCAAGCCATGTTGCGGTGGTTTTTGACGCGAAAGGCAAAACCTTCCGTGATGAACTTTTCGAACAATATAAATCCCATCGTCCTCCGATGCCGGATGATCTGCGCTCTCAAATTGAGCCGCTTCATCAAATGGTGAAAGCGATGGGGCTGCCATTACTGGTGGTATCAGGTGTGGAAGCGGACGACGTGATCGGTACGCTGGCACTTGAAGCCGAGAAAGCGGGACATGCGGTTCTGATCAGCACCGGCGATAAAGACATGGCTCAGCTGGTGACGCCGGCTGTCACCCTTATCAACACCATGAACAATGCGATTCTGGGGCCGGATGAAGTTGTCGAAAAGTACGGTGTTCCACCAGAGCTGATCATCGATTTTCTTGCCCTGATGGGTGACTCCTCGGACAATATTCCGGGCGTACCGGGCGTAGGTGAGAAAACGGCACAGGCACTGTTACAAGGCATTGGTGGCCTTGATGCGTTATATGCCGATCTCGATAAAGTATCGACACTCAGTTTCCGTGGTTCAAAAACCATGGCGGCAAAACTGGCGGATAATAAAGAGGTTGCCTACCTCTCTTATCAGCTGGCGACCATTAAAACTGACGTCAAGCTGGATCTCACTTGTGCCGAGTTAACGGTTTCTGAACCCGATGCCGATGAACTCCACAAGCTGTTTGGCCGTTATGAATTCAAGCGCTGGCTTGCTGATGTTGAATCCGGCACCTGGCTGAGTGCCAAAAAATCTGCAGGTAAAGCAGCGGCAGCCGCGAAGAAAGGCGCTCAGGCAGAAGAAACGACGACAGTATCTGCTGTTGAACCTAACCAGCTTTCGCAGGAAGGATATGTCACCATTCTGGATCAGGCGACTCTCGATGAGTGGATCGGTTATCTGAAAGCATCGGATGTTTTTGCTTTCGATACCGAAACGGATGGTCTGGATACTCTGACCGCCAATCTGATCGGCTTATCTTTTGCTACAGAAGCAGGTAAAGCGGCTTATCTTCCCGTGGCACATGACTATCTGGATGCGCCGGCGCAGTTGGATCGCGATGATGTGCTTAAACAACTTAAGCCGTTACTTGAAGATGAAAAGCAGCTGAAAGTCGGGCAGAACCTCAAATTCGATCGTGGTGTTTTACTGCGTTACGACATTGAATTAAAAGGTATCGCCTTCGATACCATGCTTGAATCCTATGTGCTCGACAGTGTGTCTGGCCGTCATGACATGGACAGCCTGGCCGATCGCTATCTCGGCCATAAAACCGTGGGCTTTGAAGAGATAGCCGGCAAGGGTAAAAACCAGCTGACCTTCAACCAGATTGCGCTTGAGCAGGCAGCGCCTTACGCGGCTGAAGATGCCGATGTCACGCTGCAATTGCATCAGGCTCTCTGGCCACGTATTCAGGAAAGCGAATCCCTGACCAAAGTGTTCACGGATATTGAAATGCCGCTGGTGCCAGTTCTTTCTCATATCGAACGTACGGGGGTGCTGATTGATCAGAACATACTTGCGGCTCACTCGAAAGAGCTGGCGATTCGTCTGAATGAGCTGGAAAACAAAGCGCATGAACTGGCTGAAGAGCCTTTCAACCTCTCTTCGACAAAACAGCTACAAGCCATTCTGTATGAAAAACAGAAATTGCCGATCCTGAAGAAAACGCCGGGTGGTGCGCCATCAACTAACGAAGAGGTTCTGGCTGAGCTGGCACTGGATTACCCGTTGCCGAAAGTTATTCTGGAATATCGTGGTCTGGCAAAACTGAAATCGACTTACACCGACAAACTGCCATTGATGATAAACCCGCAGTCTGGCCGCGTGCATACGTCCTACCATCAGGCGGTGACCGCCACGGGGCGTCTGTCTTCCAGCGATCCCAACCTGCAAAATATTCCGGTGCGTAATGATGAAGGACGCCGTATCCGTCAGGCGTTTATTGCGCCAAAAGACTACATCATTCTGGCGGCAGACTACTCGCAGATTGAACTGCGCATCATGGCGCATTTATCTAAAGATGAAGGCTTGCTGAAAGCCTTTGCTGAAGGTCAGGATATTCACCGCGCTACCGCCGCAGAAGTTTTCGGTACGCCGCTGGAGAAAGTTTCCGGTGAACAACGCCGTAGTGCTAAAGCGATTAACTTTGGTCTGATTTACGGTATGAGCGCCTTTGGCTTGTCGCGTCAGCTCAATATTCCGCGCAAAGAATCCCAGCGTTATATGGATTTGTACTTCGAGCGTTATCCGGGCGTGCTGGAATATATGGAACGTACCCGCACTCAGGCTTCCGGGCAGGGTTATGTTGAAACGCTGGATGGTCGCCGCCTTTATCTGCCGGACATTAAATCCAGCAACGCGATGCGCCGTAAAGGTGCTGAGCGTGCCGCAATCAACGCCCCGATGCAGGGTACCGCGGCTGACATTATCAAACGCGCCATGATCAGCGTCGATGCCTGGCTGAAACAGTCAGACGCTCCGCGTGCCCGTATTATCATGCAGGTACACGATGAACTGGTGTTTGAAGTGCATAAAGATGATGTTGCTGTGGCCAGTGAAAAAATTCGCAACCTGATGGAAGCCAGTATGGCGCTGGCGGTGCCGCTGAAAGTGGACGTCGGTACGGGCGAGAACTGGGATCAGGCTCACTAAGTGAATAGTAATTAAGCTTTTTTTGTAATTAAGCTACAGGATTATGTGCTCAGACCATGAAGGTGATCGCATAATCCGCGATTTTTGTGTAAGTAAACTACAAAAAGTTCTTTTTCCCCGTCATGAAATAGGGTAAAGTTTCTCTCGTAGGGTACAGAGGTAAGATGTTCTATCTTTCAGACCTTTTACTTCACGTAATCGGATTTGGCTGAATATTTTAGCCGCCCCAGGCATTTATGTCTGGGGCGTTTTTTATTGGGTTTTTCACAGGATTACGCCTGTTTTCAGACTACCAGGGACAAAAACCGCCCAAAAAAAAGGGCAGCCTGTTGGCCACCCTCATATGTTCTTTACTTACAGACTTCTTCGTTAAAGCGCCGGGAATTACTCGCCTTCGTCAAAAAGCTCTTCTTCCAGCACTTCCGGTGGGATTTCACTGAACCAGGTGTTCAGTTTGTCACTCAGTTTATCGACGCCCATTTTCTTCGGCGAAGAGAAGGCTTCAACCTGAATATCGCCCATGAATTCTTTCACGGCTTCGCGGACCATTTTAATCTGCGCCTGACGCGCACCGGATGCCAGTTTGTCGGCCTTAGTCAGCAGCAACATCACCGGCGTACCGACATCGACAGCCCACTGAATCATTTGCTGATCGAGATCTTTCAGCGGATGACGGATATCCATCAACACCACCAGACCTTTCAGCGAGTTGCGCATTTGCAGATATTCGCCCAGCGCACGTTGCCACTTACGCTTCATTTCTTCCGGTACTTCAGCGTAGCCATAACCCGGCAAGTCGACCAGACGGATGCCCGGCTTCACTTCGAACAGGTTGATGAGCTGAGTACGTCCAGGCGTTTTACTGGTACGTGCGAGGCTTTTCTGCTGTGTCAGAGTATTCAATGCGCTGGATTTGCCGGCGTTTGAACGACCAGCAAATGCGACTTCAATGCCTGCGTCAGATGGCAAATGCCGGATATCCGGGGCGCTCATGACGAAATGGGTCATATGATAGTTGTAAGTTTGGCTGGTCAAAGCGTGCGTCTCCGTGAGGCATGAGTATCTGGCTGGCGATTATAACTGCAACAGAGCCGAGATGCGTTCGTGTTTTTAAAATCCGAATGATGAGGCGAAGGGACCACAGAGATGAAGGCGGGGGAAATTGCCTTCATGATGTAAGACATTTGCTATTCATGATGCGGGTTATTTCGCTTGTTTTGTCGCCGAATTTTTTAATGTTATTCAATTTCAATAAGATAAAATTAATGTCGTAATGAAATCTACAAGACGGCTGGCGTGTATCTTGAGCCTTTGTGTCAGTCGGGTAAAGTATTTCTTACGCGGTGAAGGCGAGAACGGAAACAAGGACGAATATTGCATTCAGGGATCACGGGAAATGCATCGCGATTTAAGGACGAACAGAGCCGGAGGCTCTGAAAGGCAAAGGAAAAACCGGGACGTTGACGCTATACAGGGAAAGTGTTTGAGGAATATCCTTCTTTTGAAGGAAAGAAAAAGGCAGCAAGGTTAACTTGCTGCCTTTTTTCTTTGTTCGCTTTCTGCTAGATTCCGGCGCAAATCTATACTAAATGTACACACCTAAGAGCAGATGCCATGAAACAGCCAGCGAAAGCCCCGCGCGCCAATACCGCGACAGCTAAAACGAAGAAGAAAAGTCGAGTAGAGCTTGATATCGAAGCGCGCGAACGCAAGCGTGACAATAAGCGCCGTGGCCATAAAGCAGGTTCACGCGCAAATCCGGACGCTGCCCAGAATCAAAGCGGTGCAGGCGCTAAAAAAACCGATCCGCGTATCGGCAGTAAGAAAGCGGTGCCATTGATCGTGGAAACCGTCACGAACAATGCGGCGAAAGCGAAGAAAGCCGCCCAGCCGAAGTCAGAGGCAAAACCAAAGATGTCTCCGCAAGAAGAACTGACATTACTGGAAAATGATGAGCGTCTGGATTCCCTTCTCGATCTTATCGATGACGGCAAAGCGCTGAGTGCAGAAGATCAGGCTTATGTTGATCAGACTCTGGATCGTATTGATGTTCTGATGGAAATCCTCGGCATCGAACTCGGCGACGACGAAGATGACGAAGATGACGAAGAAGAAGAGAAGAACGAAGATATGATGCAGTTGCTCAAACGCGGGAATCCAAAAGAAGGTTTCTAAGCGATGCGCTGGGTCATTCCGGCAATAGCCTTACTCTTTGCATGTTATCTCCTTTGGTTATTCGGTAAACTACGACGGTTATCGAAAACCAAAGCACGTTTGCGCAGAGCGACCTTTGTCAGGCAGGCCAAAAGCCTGCCTGTAAGGGAAACCGGCAGCATCCGACGCCGGAAGGAGTAAGTCACCCATGTCAGAACAGACAACCGTCTGGGATTTAGCGCTGATCCAGAAGTACAACTATTCAGGTCCGCGATACACATCCTATCCAACAGCACTCGAATTCAGCGAAAGCTACGACGATGCGGCTTTTAAAAAAGCGGCTTCCCGCTACCCTGAGCGCTCCCTTTCTCTGTATGTGCATATCCCTTTCTGCCATAAGCTCTGCTATTTCTGTGGCTGCAATAAACTGGTGACCCGTCAGCAGCATAAGGCCGAAGAATATCTCAATGTGCTGGAAAAAGAGATCAGTCACCGTGCGCCGCTCTTTAAGGGCCGTCAGGTCAGTCAGTTACACTGGGGCGGTGGTACTCCGACTTATCTCAATAAAGCGCAGATAAGCCGTCTGATGGGCCTTCTGCGGGCACACTTTGATATTCTCCCCGATGCAGAAATGTCACTGGAAGTGGATCCCCGCGAAATCGAGCTGGATGTGCTCGATCATCTGCGCAGCGAAGGCTTTAATCGTCTGAGCATGGGTGTGCAGGATTTCAATAAAGAAGTGCAGCGTCTGGTGAATCGCGAGCAGGATGAAGACTTCATCTTTGCGCTGATTGAACGTGCCCGGGCGCTGGGTTTCAACTCCACCAATATCGACCTGATTTACGGTCTGCCGAAGCAAACAGCGGAAAGTTTTGCTTATACGCTGCAACGCGTGGCGCAGCTGAATCCTGATCGCCTGAGCGTGTTTAATTACGCGCATATGCCAAAACTGTTTGCCGCTCAGCGCAAAATTAAAGACGCCGATTTGCCCGGCGCAGAAGAGAAACTGAAAATTCTGCAGGAAACTATCGCCTCGCTGACTGCGTCCGGTTACCGCTTTATCGGCATGGATCACTTTGCCCGACCTGACGACGAACTGGCGATTGCCCAGCGCGAAGGCAAACTGCACCGTAATTTCCAGGGTTATACCACGCAGGGCGACAGCGATTTACTGGGAATGGGCGTGTCAGCCATCAGCATGCTGGGCGATACCTACGGGCAAAACGAGAAAGATCTCAAAACCTATTACGCCAGAGTAGAAGAGCAGGGGAATGCGTTATGGCGCGGTCTGGAAATGACCGATGATGATTGCCTGCGCCGCGATGTCATAAAATCGCTGATCTGCCATTTCGAGCTGAATTTCGCGGATATCGAACAGCGTTATGGTATCCGCTTCACCGACTATTTTGCCGATGATCTGGCGCTGCTGAAGCCGCTGGCTGAAGACGGGCTGGTTGAGGTGAGCGATACGCATATACAGGTAACGCCACGCGGGCGATTGCTGATCCGTAATATCTGCATGTGCTTTGATATTTATCTGCGCCGGCAGGTACGTCAGCAGCAATTCTCCCGGGTGATCTGATTTCTTCGCAGTAAATCTATTCACAGCAAAATAAAACAGCCGCATGAGCGGCTGTTTTGTTTTCTGGCGCAGGGCTTTTATTTCAGGCCCGGTTATTCCATACCCAGTTCTTTCAGCTTGCGGGTCAGCGTATTGCGTCCCCAGCCCAGCAAGCGCGCCGCTTCCTGTTTATGTCCCTGCGTGTGACGCAATGCCGTGGTCAGCAAAGTGCGTTCCATTTCAGGCTGCGCTTCTGACAACAGGTTTTGATGACCGGAACGCAGGGCGCGATCGGCCCATTGTGCCAGCAGCGTCGCCCAGCTGTCCGGTAAGCTCTGACCACCGGTTTCCGGGGCAGAGGTTTCAAACAGTTCGCTCGGTAAATCCTGAATCAGTACTTCCTGACCGGCCGCCATCACCGTCAGCCAGCGACAGGTGTTTTCCAGCTGGCGCACGTTGCCCGGCCACGGCAGACGAGTCAGCGCGGTTTCTGTTTCCGGATGCAGGTTTTTCGCCTCCACACCCAGTTCTTTCGCCGCCACTTGCAGGAAATAACGTGCCAGCCGCGGAATATCTTCGCGACGTTCGCGCAGCGGGGGGAGATGGACGCGGATAACGTTCAGGCGGTGGAATAAATCCTCACGAAATTTCCCTTCCTGAACCCGTAATTCCAGATTCTGGTGAGTTGCGGCGATAATACGCACGTCCACTTTCACCGGCGCATAACCGCCCACACGATAGAACTGTCCGTCTGCCAGCACGCGCAGAAGACGGGTTTGCACATCGAGCGGCATATCACCGATTTCATCAAGGAACAGCGTGCCATTATCCGCCTGCTCAAAACGCCCCTGGCGGATGGTGTTTGCACCAGTAAACGCCCCTTTCTCGTGGCCGAATAATTCGGATTCGATCAGGTCTTTAGGGATTGCCGCCATGTTCAGCGCGATAAAAGGCGCTTTAGTGCGCGGGCTGTGGCGATGTAAAGCATGAGCCACAAGCTCTTTACCGGTTCCGGATTCCCCGTTAATCAGTACACTGATTGACGAGCGGGACAAACGACCGATGATGCGAAAGACGTCCTGCATGGCTGGCGCTTCGCCGATAATATCCGCCGTCGGGCCGCTCGCAGGCTGGCTGCGTGCCGGTTGCTGTTGTTCCTGATAATGACTGATGGCGCGTTCAACCAGAGCCACTGCTTCGTCAATGTCGAAAGGTTTTGGCAGATAATCAAATGCGCCTTGCTGATAGGCACTGACCGCCGCATCCAGATCGGAGTGCGCTGTCATTATGATGACCGGAAGCATTGGGTGGCGCTGTTTAATCTGCTTTAACAGCGCTAAACCGTCCATCCCCGGCATACGGATATCTGATAACAAAACGTCAGGGGTTTGAGTCGCAATGGCATCAAGCACTTCATTGCCGCTGTCAAACGTGGTGCAGGTCAAACCGGCTCCAGTGAGCGCACGTTCAAGTACCCAGCGGATGGAGCTATCGTCATCGACGATCCAGACTATCCCTCGTTGCATAAGAACCTCACTGGCGAATAGGCAGGAAAACCGAGAATTCGGTATGTCCTGGCCAACTGTTAAATTCAACTTTACCCGAATGCTGGTCAATCAAACTGCGCGCGATAGAAAGGCCCAGTCCGGTGCCCCCTTCGCGGCCACTGACCATGGGGTAAAAAAGAGTGTCCTGCAAATGTGCCGGTACGCCGGGGCCGTCATCTTCAATATCGATGCGTGCCGCCAGACGATAACGCACGCCGTGTAACGTAATCTGGAAAGCAGTCCGCGTACGCAATGTTATTGTGCCGCCTTCCTCCCCCAGCGCCTGCAAGGCATTGCGGGTGATATTCAATAAAATCTGTTCTATCTGATCGGGGTCGTGTGCCAGTTCTGGCAGGCTCGGGTCATAGTCCCGCACCAGCTGAACGTTATCGGGTTTTTCCATCGACACCAGCTGACAAACGCGCTCTGCAACCTGGTGAATACTTTGTGTCACATGCTGGCTCGGACGTTGCGGGCCCAGCAATCTGTCGACCAGATTACGCAGACGGTCAGCCTGCTCAATAATGACTTTGGTGTATTCCAGCAAGGCAGGATCAGGCAGTGCTCTGGATAACAACTGTGCCGCACCACGCAAACCGCCTAGCGGATTTTTAATTTCATGTGCGAGACCGCGGATTAAGTCGCGGGCTGCAACCTGTTGAGCATGCTGCAATTGTTCCTGGCTCAGACGTCGCTGATTATCCATCGGCGCCAGTTCGACCAGAATAAAACCTTCCGGCAGCATCTGTGCGGTCAGCGACAACACATGAGCGCGGCCATCGACGACTAAAGTCACTTCGCTGTCGGTAAAGCCCTGTCCGGCAGTCAGACTTTCACGCATTAACTCGATGTTCAGCGAAAAATATCCCACCAGCTCTGGCAAAGGGGTGCCAAAAAGTTTACGGGAACTTTGCGCCAGTAATTGCTGGGCCGCCGGATTGGCGTAATGCACAGCCAAATCGTCGTCCAACAGCAGAACGCTGTTGATTAAAGAATTCAGGATCTGCCCAGCATCGGGCAGCTTGCCAGTTGCCATACCGCAGTCTCCCGCACCTGATTGGTGCATTTTATCTCGCTACCCGGCGAAAACACGGGGCTGAGGGGTTAAGCAGGAAAGAGTGTGGAGAAAAAAGCCCATCCGGAGATGGGCTGAAAGTTTCCACGGCAACAAATAAAATCGTCTTACTTAATTTTGACGCTGAAGGGTTTGTTCATGCAGACCTCCAGTCGGGTATTTCTCTCAGCGCCCGTCTTCTGACTGGCGCTGAGTTCAGCAGCTAAATTTATTAGACGCTGTAGTACAGTTCGAACTCAACCGGATGCGGAGTCATACGCACGCGATCCATTTCTTCTTTACGCAGACCGATGTAAGCATCGATAGCGTCGTCAGTGAACACGCCGCCACGGGTCAGGAACTCGCGGTCTTCGTTCAGTGCGTTCAGCGCTTCTTCCAGTGAACCTGCAACTTTTGGAATTTCTGCTTCTTCTTCCGGTGGCAGGTCATACAGGTTTTTGTCCATCGCATCGCCAGGGTGGATCTTGTTGATGATACCGTCCAGGCCAGCCATCATCAGTGCAGCAAACGCCAGGTATGGGTTTGCCGCTGGGTCAGGGAAGCGTGCTTCGATACGCATCGCTTTAGGCGTTGATACGTGTGGAATACGGATGGATGCAGAACGGTTACGCGCAGAGTAAGCCAGCATAACTGGCGCTTCGTAGCCCGGGACCAAACGCTTGTAGGAGTTGGTAGTCGGGTTAGCGTAGGCGTTGATCGCTTTAGCGTGTTTGATGATACCGCCGATGTAGAACAGTGCCATTTCAGACAGGCCGCCGTATTTGTCGCCAGCGAACAGGTTGTTACCGTTCTTGGACAGAGACATGTGGCAGTGCATACCGGAACCGTTATCGCCAAACATTGGTTTTGGCATGAAGGTCGCAGTTTTGCCAAATGCGTGAGCCACGTTGTGAACCACGTATTTGTAGATTTGGATTTCGTCAGCTTTTTTGGTCAGGGTATTGAAGCGGGTTGCCACTTCGTTCTGACCAGCAGTTGCCACTTCGTGGTGGTGAGCTTCAACAACCAGACCCATTTCTTCCATGGTCAGACACATGGTAGAACGCAGATCCTGAGAGGAGTCGACCGGAGGAACCGGGAAGTAACCGCCTTTTACTGCAGGACGGTGGCCTTTGTTGCCGCCTTCGTATTTGGTGCTTGAGTTCCATGCGCCTTCGATATCATCGATAGCCACGTGAGAACCGGAGATGCTGCTGCCGAAGCGCACATCATCAAACAGGAAGAACTCTGGCTCTGGCCCGAACAGAACGGTGTCCGCGATACCGGAAGAGCGCAGGAAATCTTCTGCACGTTTTGCGGTAGAACGTGGGTCGCGGTCATAACCTTGCAGCGTAGTTGGCTCAAGGATGTCGCAACGAATGATCAGCGTGGTTTCTTCGTAGAACGGGTCAAGAACAGCAGTGCTCGCATCTGGCATCAAAACCATGTCAGATTCGTTAATGCCTTTCCAGCCACCGATTGAAGAGCCATCAAACATTTTGCCTTCTTCGAAGAAGTCAGCGCTAACCTGGTGTGCAGGAATGGTGACGTGCTGCTCTTTGCCTTTGGTATCTGTGAAACGTAAATCTACGAATTTCACTTCATGCTCATTCAGCATCGTCAAAACGTGTTCAGCGGACATACTAGTTCTCCCGAATTTCTCATTATCGTCGTGGAACGAATAACCATTTTTGGTCTTTAGTTGGAAATAACAGCTTTACTTGAACTGGCGTGTGGACTGAACAGCGCTATTATTTGACTGGTCAGACGCTTCACCCTGTAAAAACTTTTTTTTACCCTAAAAACTATTAGCGAAAAGTGTGCCAACTTTGAGAAAATGCAAACAACGCCATTTTACAGGGCTCTTGCACTCGATAAGTATGCACCATAACGTAATTTCTGCACTATAATGGTGCTAACTCTGAGATGCATGGCACCAAAACGGTGCGTCATAATGGTTCAGTGGTCTTTTTGCACCGTGAAAGGGATCACAAAGTAACCATCCACAAGTTGTTTCATCAAGATCCTTGTGATCTTGTTTAGAACCTCGCTTAATACGTGTACAATAGCGCGCTATTTCTAATGCCTGAGGCAAAGCTGTGATCGAAAATTTGCGTAACATCGCCATTATTGCCCACGTTGACCATGGTAAAACCACCCTGGTCGACAAGCTGCTGCAACAATCCGGTACTTTCGGAGAGCGTGTAGAAGCCACTGAACGCGTAATGGACTCCAACGATTTGGAGAAAGAGCGTGGGATTACCATCCTCGCAAAAAACACCGCCATTAATTGGAAAGACTACCGCATCAACATCGTGGATACCCCAGGACACGCCGACTTCGGCGGTGAGGTAGAGCGTGTGATGTCAATGGTCGACTCGGTGCTGCTGGTTGTGGATGCAATGGATGGCCCAATGCCGCAAACCCGTTTCGTGACCAAAAAAGCATTCGCTAATGGTCTGAAACCGATCGTGGTAATCAACAAGGTTGACCGCCCTGGCGCGCGTCCTGACTGGGTTGTTGATCAGGTCTTTGACCTGTTCGTAAACCTGGACGCAACCGACGAACAACTCGATTTCCCAATCATCTATGCATCAGCATTGATGGGTATCGCGGGTAACGACCATAACGATATGGCCGAAGACATGACCCCGCTGTACCAGGCGATCGTTGACCACGTATCTCCGCCACAAGTTGAGATGGATGCACCTTTCCAGATGCAGATCTCTCAACTGGACTACAACAACTATGTTGGCGTCATCGGCATCGGCCGCATCAAACGCGGTACCGTTAAGCCTAACCAGCAAATCACTGTCATCGACAGCGAAGGCAAAACCCGTAACGGTAAAGTCGGTAAAGTTCTGACCCACATGGGTCTTGAGCGTATCGAAGCCACCGTTGCTGAAGCGGGCGACATCATCGCAATCACCGGCCTGGGCGAACTGAACATCTCCGACACAATCTGTGATCCGGCGAATGTTGAAGCTCTGCCAGCGCTGAGCGTTGATGAACCAACAGTGACCATGTACTTCAACGTAAACACCTCTCCGTTCTGTGGTAAAGAAGGTAAGTATGTGACTTCACGTCAGATCCTTGACCGTCTGAACAAAGAACTGGTGCACAACGTTGCATTGCGTGTTGAAGAAACTGAAGATGCTGATGCATTCCGCGTTTCAGGCCGTGGTGAACTTCACCTGTCGGTTCTGATCGAAAACATGCGTCGTGAAGGTTTCGAGCTGGCGGTTTCCCGTCCTAAAGTAATCAACCGTAAAATCGATGGCCGCATGCAAGAGCCATTCGAGAACGTGACACTGGATATCGAAGAGCAACACCAGGGTTCTGTAATGCAGGCCATGGGTGAGCGTAAAGGCGATGTCAAAGACATGATCCCAGACGGCAAAGGTCGTATCCGTCTTGATTACCTGATCCCTGCACGTGGCCTGATCGGCTTCCGTACAGAATTCATGACCATGACTTCTGGTACCGGTCTGCTGTACTCCACGTTCAGCCATTACGATGACGTTCGTCCAGGCGAAATCGGCCAGCGTCAGAACGGCGTGCTGATCTCCAACGGTCAGGGTAAAGCAGTTGCGTTCGCACTGTTCAGCCTGCAAGACCGCGGTAAATTGTTCCTGGGCCACGGCGCAGAAGTGTATGAAGGCCAGATCATCGGTATTCACTCACGTTCTAACGACCTGACCGTGAACTGCCTGACCGGTAAGAAACTGACCAACATGCGTGCGTCCGGTACTGACGAAGCCACAACTCTGGTTCCTGCTATCAAAATGTCTCTGGAGCAAGCTCTGGAATTCATCGATGATGACGAACTGGTCGAAGTGACTCCTCTGTCCGTGCGTATCCGTAAACGTCACCTGACCGAGAACGATCGTAAACGTGCTATGCGTGGTCCTAAAGAAGGTTAATCTTCTTTAACGCTTGCCGTTACACAGAAACAGGGTGCCTTTGGGTACCCTGTTTTTTTTTGTCTTTTTTCTAACGCTGAGGTAAACGCCGCAACTCTGTCACTGTTCAGGTGTACGTTTTACCGCTAAAGTTAAAAGTCATCTTTGAAATCAGGAGCGTGCAATGCTGTACATTTTTGATATGGGAAACGTCATTATTGATATTGATTTCAAACGTGTCCTTGGCGTGTGGAGCCATCTCAGCGGAACGCCGCTGGCAACGCTGACCGAGCGTTTCAAAATGGGCGAGGTGTTCCAGCAGCACGAGCGGGGTGAAATCAGCGATGAGCAGTTTGCCGCCGATCTGTGTAATGAAATGGGCATAGCGCTCAGCTTTGAGCAGTTCAGTGCGGGCTGGCACGCCGTTTTCGTCGGTTTGCGTCCTGAAGTCATCACTTTATTCCAGAAGCTGCGCGAAGAAGGTCATCGCGTTGTCGTGCTCTCAAATACTAACCGCTTACATCTGGATTTCTGGCCGCAGCACTATCCGGAAATCGAAGCCAATACCGATGCGATGTATCTCTCGCAAAATCTGGGTATGCGCAAACCTGAACCGGAAATTTTCCAGCATGTACTGGAGAAAGAAGGATTCACCGCCGATCAGGCCGTGTTCTTTGATGATGTTGCCGAAAACATCGAGGCTGCCCGGGCTGCAGGCATAGAGTCTGTATGGGTGGAAGATAACCAGACGGTACCGAAATACTTTTCCTGAAGGATGTACGGATGCACAAAAGGGCATTGAGCCACTACCCAAAATCATTATGGAAATTCACAGTCCTGCTCTTAAAGCGCTCAGATAAGGATGGCCTGACGCTTCTGGCGGGCCATTTAGCCTATGTTTCTTTGCTTTCTCTGGTTCCGCTAATCGCCGTGGTATTTTCGCTGTTCGCGCTATTTCCGGTGTTTTCGGATATCAGTGCACAGCTGAAAACTTTCATTTTTTCTAACTTCATGCCGGCAACGGGCAATACCATTCAGCGCTATCTCGAACAGTTTGTTGCCAACTCCAGCAAAATGACGGCGGTGGGTACCTGTGGATTAATTGTCACCGCATTGCTCCTGATAGCGTCAGTGGACAGCGTGCTGAACAAAATTTGGGACAGTAAAACCAAGCGCCCGATTGTGTTCTCATTCGCGGTGTACTGGATGGTACTAACGCTCGGGCCCATTCTTCTGGTGGCCAGCGTGGCGGTCAGTTCTTATCTGCTCTCCCTGAACTGGCTTAACCTCAGCGGCGTGCATTCCCTCATCGACCATGCGCTGCGGATCCTGCCTTTGCTGATTTCCTGGGTGACGTTCTGGCTCTTATATCAGGTCGTGCCCACGGTGAGAGTTCCGGCAAAGGATGCACTGGTTGGCGCCCTGGTTTCCGGTGCCTTATTTGAGCTGAGTAAAAAAATCTTCACCTTGTATATTCAGCTTTTCCCATCGTATCAGTTGATTTACGGTGTACTGGCTGTGATCCCCATTTTATTTCTCTGGGTCTATGTCAGCTGGTGTATCGTGCTTCTTGGCGCAGAAATTACCGTCACGCTTGGCGAGTTTCGTTCTGTGAGAAAATTGCAGTCTGCTCAATACAAGGCAGAAGAATAATCAGTCCGAAGGATTTGTATGATTGCGTTAATTCAGCGGGTATTGAATGCCAGCGTGACTATCGATGGCGACGTTTGCGGCCAGATAGGGCCGGGATTACTGGTTTTACTGGGTGTTGAACAGGGCGATGACGAGCAAAAAGCCAAACGCCTTTGCGAACGGGTGATCGGGTACCGAATTTTCGGTGACGAAAATGACAAAATGAACCTTAACGTGCAGCAGGCTGGCGGCAGCCTGCTGGTTGTGTCGCAGTTCACACTGGCGGCTGATACACAAAAAGGCATGCGTCCGGGTTTTTCTCGTGGCGCTGAACCCCAGGAAGCCGACCGGTTGTATCAGTATTTTTGCGGGCAGTGTCGTGAGAAAGGCATTGTGACAGAAACCGGGCGTTTCGCTGCGGATATGAAAGTGGCACTGGTGAACGACGGACCGGTGACCTTCTGGCTACAAGTCTGATCGATAAGGCATAACGCCGGAGAGAAAGCATCTATGTATCACCTTAGAGTACCGACGACCGAAAAAGAGCTGGCCGCCTATTACCGATTCCGCTGGGAAATGCTGCGCAAACCACTGCGTCAGCCTGAAGGTTCAGAACGTGATGCCTACGATTCTATTGCGCATCATCAGATGGTCGTGGATGAAAGCGGCGAGCCGGTCGCTGTTGGCCGTTTATATATTAATGCCGATAATGAAGCCTCAATCCGCTTCCTGGCCGTTGACCCGAATGTACAGGACAAAGGGTTAGGAACGCTGGTGGCGATGACTCTGGAGTCTGTGGCGCGTCAGGAGGGGGTAAAGCGCGTGGTCTGTAGCGCCCGCGAAGACGCAGTGGAGTTTTTTGCCAAACTGGGCTTTGTGAATCAGGGTGAAATTACCACGCCGCAAACTACACCAGTTCGCCATTTCCTGATGATTAAACCGATCGAAACACTCGATGACATTCTTCATCGCCCCGACTGGTGCGGGCAACTGCAACAAGCCTGGTATGACCATATTCCACTGAGTGAGAAAATGGGTGTGCGGATCAGCCAGTATACCGGGCAGCGTTTTGTGACCACGATGCCGGAGACGGGTAACCAGAATCCGCACCATACGTTATTTGCCGGGAGTTTATTCTCGCTGGCAACGCTGACCGGCTGGGGTTTGATATGGTTGCTGTTGCGTGAACGGCATCTGGGCGGCACCATCGTGCTGGCGGATGCACATATCCGCTACAGTTCGCCGGTAACCGGCAGGCCGCGTGCGGTGGCTGATTTAGGCTCCGTCAGCGGTGACCTCGATCGACTGGCTCGCGGGCGTAAGGCGCGCGTGCAACTCGAAGTGAATTTATACGGTGATGAGGTAGACGGTGCGGTATTTGAAGGTACCTATCTGGTGCTTCCTGCCGCACCCGGTGCACCGCTGGAGCCTGAAATTAACTGATTTACTTCAGACCAAAACAAAAGACACCGCAATTGCGGTGTCTTTTTGCATTTAAGGGGCAGGGGGACTACGGGGCAGCAGGTGCTGGCGCGCCAGTTACCAGTCCGTTTACCATTCTCTGATCAATCGTCTGGCTGCCGTTTATCTGTAATGTGCCGTTCAGCGTTGGTTTGTAATCGACATTGGCCGGCATTTGCCCTTGCAGATTGAGCTGCATATTGGCGTTACCCTCCAGCGGCACATGTGGCCATCCCCAGTTTTCCAGCTGATTTGCCGGCACGGAACGACCGGTCATTTTCACAGAGAAATGGCGTTGCGGTTGCTGATCAACGGTCGCACTGGCTTCCAGTAAACCTTCTTTGGTAAAGGCGCTGAGCTCGGAAATATTCACCTGACTGTCGTTCGCATTCAGCGTAATAGAAGGACGACGCACATCATTGCGATTAAATGTGGCTTCGCTGGCATTCAGATTTAGCGTGCCGCTCCAGATCCCCCATTGATGATTACGTGCCAGCAAAAGGTTATTGCCCAGACCATCAAGCGCGGTCAGCTGGAACGGGAACTGCGGGTTAATATCAATAATCAGGTTTCGGTTGGCAATGAAGCGGCTGATAAAGACTTCAGAAAGCGAATCCGGCAGCGCCTGATCCCAGAGCTGTTTCCAGTTTTCCGGCAACGTATATTCCAGGCCAGCGACGGAAACTTCATCAAGTTGCAGGCGTTTGTTGGCGCGCAACCAGTTACCGGTGGTGCGTAGCAAACTACGCTCCCAGCGCGCCGTCGCCTGTTTGATGGCAATGCCCTGCGGCGAAAGGTCGAGACTGATAATAGGATCCTGAATATGCAGATTTCCATCAATCATATCGGTCGCATTGAGGGTGATTTCACCGTCATCGCTTTGCCAGTCGCCTTTTTCCAGGGTCAGATCTTGTACAGACAAATCAACGTCGCTGAATGCCCAGTCCGTTCCCTGCAAACGGGCGTCGATCAGGTCAAGACGCTGGATAGTCACTTTGGGCAATGTCTGGTAATCATCGAAGAAAGCCGAAAGTGATTTAGAGGTTTGCAGGCGTACATTGCTCAGGCGCAGGTTTTCAATGTTCCAGCTACCGTCAGCGGCCTGTGTGGCTTTACCGGTCAGCTGACCGCGCGCCATATCGCCGCCAAAATTACTCAGCGTCAGATTTTTATTATTGATATTGCCCTGAATCAGCACATTCTCGGTCGGCAGTCCGTTGACCGTCAGGCTGGCAGCGCTCAGCTGAAAATCGGCTTTATCGCCCAGAAGCTGATTAGGTTCTGGCTGCCACGGCGAAATACCGGCATTAATCTGCTGCCCCTGAATATCTAATCCGGCTGTATGCCCGGTGAGCGCCATTTTGCTCAGTTGCAGGGTATCGGCCTGTAACGGCAAATTGACAGAGGAAGGGCTGACGTTGAGGCGTCCGTTAGCCAGAACCACGCGATCGAAATAGCGCGGCTCGGTTATCTGACGCCAGCTTAAATCCAGATCGACTTCTCCGGCGTTCAGGATTTCCGGCTGATTCTTTTGCCCGAAAACGACGTTGTTTAATGTTATACGGCCCGGAGAAGACCAGTTATGGTCAATTTTCTCAACGGAGACGCGGTACTCGCTGTTATCGCTGATCCAGCGGCTGACCCAGCCAGCGGCCCAGCGGGTTTGTAATAGGACGTACACCAGCACGATCGCCAGCACCAGAAGTAAGGCGAACGTCAGCAAAATTTTACCGATAAATCTCATCGTCTGGAGCCCTGTAACGGGAAAGCGGAAAAAAGATTCTTTGTTTATGCCGCAAACAGCGACTTTTCTCAACATGTTAGCAGGATGGAGACAATAAAAAGCGGCAGGGGTTCCAGACCCACTGCCGCTGTTGCACGCCGATTACATCCGGTAATTACTTTTCGTGAGGGAATACCAGATTCAGAACAATCGCAGTAATACCACCGGCAGCAATTCCCGAAGACAGAAGGGTTTTCAGCCAGTCTGGCGCAAATTGCAGGATCAGCGGTTGCTGGGATACGCCCATCCCGACGGCCAGTGAAAGCGCCATGATCATGATTGCGCGGCGGTTAAGGCGTTCGCGGGAAACAATACGCACGCCGGAAGCCGCGATTGTACCGAACATCACGATGGTTGCGCCGCCCAGCACCGGCTCAGGAATATGCTGCACAAAACCCGCTACGGCAGGGAACAGGCCAAGGATGATCAGCATCAGTGCGACGACAAAACCGACGTAGCGGCTGGCAACCCCGGTCAGCTGAATGACGCCGTTGTTCTGTCCGAAGCAGGAGTTCGGGAAGGTGTTAAACACCGCAGACAGCATTGAGTTCAGACCATTAGCCAGTACACCGCCTTTGATGCGCTTCATATAGAGCGGGCCGCTGACCGGCTGCTCCGAAACGTCTGAGGTCGCGGTAATATCACCGATAGTTTCCAGCGACGTGACCATGAAAATCAGCATCAGCGGGATCAGCAGGTTCCAGTCGAAGCCCAGACCGTAATACAGCGGCGTAGGTAGGGTTATCCAGTTTGTCTGGGTGGCTGGCGCGACAGCGGGCAACATCCCCATCATCCAGGCTGCCAGGTAACCCACGGCCATAGCGATCACCAGAGATGCCACGCGCAGATAAGGGTTGCGCTGACGGTTCAGCAGAACAATCACCACCAGCACGACGGCGGCCAGCAACAGATTTTTCGGCGCGCCGAAAGTGTGATCACTCATGGCAGAGTAACCGCCGCCAATAGACGTCAGTCCGACCTGAATCAGTGACAGCCCGATAATCATCACCACGATGCCGGAAACCAGCGGTGTAATGATGCGGCGTGCGAGATGCAGGAAACGGGAAAGAATGATTTCAGTACAGGAAGCCAGCATCAGTGTGCCGAACAGCGCCGCCATCATGGTCGGTACATCGGCACCCCCATTTTTAAGCGCCATTCCGCCCATGATAAGCGGTGCCACAAAGTTAAAACTGGTGCCCTGAATGGAGAGTAAGCCTGAACCGACCGGTCCCCAGGTTTTAATCTGCAAAATGGAGGCGAGGCCAGAGGCGAACAGGGACATGCTGATGATGTGCTGCGTGTCCTGCGCGGGTAAACCCAGCGCCTGACAAATCAGCAATGCCGGTGTGATCACCGCAACAAACATCGCCAGCAAATGCTGACAGGCAGCAAATAATGTCTGAGGAAGGGGCGGACGGTCTTCGAGCCGGTAAATCAGTTCACTTTTTTGCTGGCGAGAGAGGTCAGGTTGTTGTGTTTCTTGTTCTGCTGTTTGCGAACTCATGTTGTGGCATTCCAATAAGCGGCAAAGCGGGCATTTTTATGGAAATCACTGATAAAAGCAATCGTTTGCTATCGGCAATATTTGACGGGATGTTTGGGTTAAGGAGAGGTTTACGAACTGTTTTTCTTGCTTATCGCAGCTTTAATGACTTCTAATTCAGCTTCTGGGGAAATGACACTTAAATGAGATGTTTATAACTCAATAATATTTCTGGATATTTTTTTAAAAATGGAGTTTTTCAATGATTCAACTCGATACCTACGGCACGCTCGTTGCCGCCACGTTGGTACTCCTTTTAGGACGAAAATGCGTCCAGTCGGTCAAATTTCTTAAGAAATACACCATTCCTGAACCCGTTGCCGGCGGGTTACTGGTCGCTTTGCTATTGCTGATCGCCAATCAGATGTTCGGCTGGGAAATCGGATTTGATATGTCCCTCAAAGAGCCCCTGATGCTGGCGTTCTTTGCGACAATTGGGTTGAACGCCAATCTTTCCAGCTTGCGTGCAGGCGGCAAGTCTCTGTTTCTTCTGGTCTTTGTCGTTATCGGCCTGTTGCTGATGCAAAACGCCATTGGTATCGGGATGGCGAAAATGCTGGGACTTGATCCGCTGATGGGGCTGCTGGCCGGTTCGATTACACTTTCTGGCGGCCACGGAACGGGTGCAGCCTGGAGTAAGTTGTTTATCGAGCGTTATGGCTTTGAAAATGCAACGGAAGTCGCGATGGCTTGCGCAACTTTCGGCCTGGTATTAGGCGGAATTATCGGCGGGCCGGTGGCGCGTTATCTGGTCAGCCATTCTTCTACGCCAAACGGCACGCCGGAAGATGCCGCCGATCCCAGCGCATTTGAAAAACCGACCATCGGGAGGATGATCACGCCGCTGGTGATGGTGGAAACTATCGCGCTGATCGCGATATGTCTGATGGCCGGAACTCACTTTGCCAGCCTGCTACAGGGTTCTGCTTTCGAAATTCCGACATTTGTCTGCGTTCTGTTCGTGGGTGTGATCCTGAGTAACGTCATGGCGTGGCTCGGTTTTTATCGTGTTTTTGACCGGGCCGTTTCAATACTGGGTAATGTCAGTCTGTCGTTGTTCCTGGCGATGGCACTGATGAGCCTCAGGCTCTGGGAAATGGCGTCACTGGCTTTGCCGATGATGGCAATTCTCATCGTACAGACCATTGCGATGGCACTTTATGCGATTTTCGTAACGTATCGCGTAATGGGCAAAAACTACGATGCCGCAGTACTGGCTGCCGGACATTGTGGTTTCGGACTGGGTGCAACGCCGACAGCGATTGCGAATATGCAGGCGATCACCAACCAGTTTGGTCCTTCGCATCTGGCCTTCCTGGTTGTGCCAATGGTCGGGGCATTCTTCATTGATATTGCCAATGCGATCGTCATTAAACTGTATCTGATGCTGCCAATATTTCCGGCTTTTAGTTAAAAAAACAGGCGCAGAAGTTTCGCTTCTGTGCCTGCCTTTCCCTTCTGATTTATCGCTTATTGTGCCGCATCAGCCTTTTCCGTAAATACCTCTTCTGGTTCAGCGGCTTTCTCCTGCGTGAGCAGCTGTTTTTCATAAACCTTGAAGAACGGATAGTAAATCACCATCGAAAGCGCCATCAGCATGACGACCAGAATCGACACTTTGAAATCCCAGCCCATTGCCCAGGCTGCGCCAATCGGTGCCGGGGATGTCCAGGGAACCAGTGAAATCATATGCGGCAGAAGATCGGTTTTTACCGCAGTGTAGGCAATGACGGCATTCACCATCGGTGCCAGAAGGAAGGGGATGAAAAATACCGGGTTCATAACAATTGGCGTGCCGAAGATCACCGGTTCATTGATGTTAAAGCAGCTGGGAACCAGACTGAGTTTACCCATTGTACGCAGATGCGCCGATTTGCTGCGACAGAACAGCAACACCAGTCCGATGGTTGCGCCAGAGCCGCCGATAACGATCAGGAAATTCCAGAAAGCCTCGGTCATGATGTGCGTCATCGGTAAACCTGCGGCGAGATCTGTCTGATTCAGGCCGAGGTTGGTTAACCAGAAAGCCTGCAACATGCCAGAAACGATGGCTGAGCCATGAATGCCCGCAAACCACAGCAGGTGGCAAATCAGCACGGCGAGAAGTACAGCGGGCAGTGAGTCAGCGGCGGAAATCAGCGGTTCGAACAACGCCATAATCGCCTGAGGGAGCAGCATGTCAAACCCTGACTGCACCAGCAAACTCAGCGGAAAAAGTGTCACAACCACCGCAATAATCGGGATCAGCAAATCGAATGAATGCTTGATGTTGGAAGGAACCTGTTCAGGTAAGCGTATGCCAATATTGTATTTTTTCAGCAGCCGCGTCAGTTCTGTCACATATATCGCCACCAAAATGGCGGTAAATATCCCTACGCCACCCAGCGCGACGGTCGACATTTTCTCATCAACCTGCGGTGCAGCCACCAGCAGGAAAGACATCAGCGCCAGCATCGCCGTCATGAACGGGTCAAGTTTGTAACTTCTTGCCAGATTGTAGGCAATCGATGCCGCGATGTAGATCGACATAATTCCCATCGTCATATTGAATGGCGTCAAAATCTGCACTTCATATTTGGCCGAAAGCGCCAGCCAGCTTCTGGCGAAACCCCACGAAGATTCAGGCGAGAATGGCGGGTGGACAAAAACCAGTAAAAATGAGCCGACAATCATAAACGGCATTGCTGAAATGAAACCGTCACGTACCGCCATGACGTGCCGTTGCGAGGAAAGCCGGGCAGCAAAAGGGCTGATTTTTTGTTCTATAAAGTTAAAGAGGGATTGGCTGATACTCATGATGATTTGACCTTATGGTGAGGACATCAGACAGGGTTGCCTTAATTATCATCAGTGTAGTGGCGGGGTGTGAAACCGGTTACCGACTTTGCCTCAGTCTGTGAAGGTCATCAAATAACCACCGAAGAAAGCGGTTATGCTGCGGTTACATTAAAATTCGCATGAATTCGAAGGCGCCAAAACATCATTTATAATAATGTTTCGACGATAGATAAGAGTGGTGAAGGGGGTCAGGCGTTGGTGTATCTGACTCTTTCCGGCAGCCAGCGTTCGATCAATGCTTTGGCGTGGTCCGGGAACTGCTGTTGCAGATAGCGCGCTATACGCTGAACGTCGGGGATCATCCCCTGGTCGCGCAGCAAGTCTGCAACTTTGAACTCGGCACTGCCGGTCTGACGGGTACCGAGCAACTCGCCCGGCCCGCGGATCTCTAAATCCTGCTGAGCAATGACAAAGCCATCGTTGCTGTCACGCAGTACCTGTAAACGCTTCTGTGCGGTTTTGCTCAGCGGAGTTTTGTAGAGCAGCACACAGTGCGAGGCCACTGCGCCACGTCCAACGCGTCCGCGCAACTGGTGTAATTGCGCCAGTCCTAAACGTTCCGGGTTTTCGATAATCATCAGGCTGGCATTGGGTACGTCAACACCGACTTCAATAACGGTCGTCGCGACCAGAAGTTGCACGTCGCCTTGTTTAAACGCCTGCATAACGGCCTGTTTTTCCTGCGCTTTCATTCGGCCATGCACCAGCCCGATATTGAGCGCCGGAAGTGCTTCTTTCAGTCCTTCCCAGGTCGCTTCTGCCGCCTGAGCTTCTAGCATTTCTGATTCTTCAATCAGCGTACAAACCCAATAGGCCTGACGATTTTCCTGCTCACAGGCACTTTTGACGCGGCTGATAATGTCACTGCGGCGGGTGTCAGGAATAGCAACAGTGGTCACTGGCGTACGGCCAGGCGGCAGTTCGTCGATCACTGACGTATCAAGATCCGCATAGGCAGTCATGGCCAGCGTACGCGGGATCGGCGTCGCCGTCATGATCAGCTGATGAGGATGGAACCCTTGTTGCAGGCCTTTTTCCCACAGCGCCAGACGCTGATGCACACCGAAACGGTGCTGCTCATCAATGATCACCAGAGACAGCGACGAGAACAAAACCTGCTCCTGGAAGATGGCATGTGTGCCTACCACCATTGAAACCTGACCGCTGGCAATCGCGTCTTGCTGCGCCAGACGGGCTTTACCTTTTTGTTTTCCGGCCAGCCAGCCGACCTGAATTCCCAGCGGCTCAAACCACTGCCGGAAATTATTGGCATGCTGTTCAGCCAGCAATTCTGTCGGCGCCATTAATCCGACCTGCTGCCCCTGAGCGATAGCGCAGAGTGCGGCGAGAGCTGCCACCAGTGTTTTGCCCGAACCCACATCGCCCTGAACCAGACGCATCATCGGGTAGCTTTTCGCTAAATCCTGTTCGATTTCAGCCACCACGCGCTGCTGCGCACCGGTAGGGCTGAAAGGAAGGGAGGCGAGAAATTGATTTTTCAGGCGCTCGTCACGGTGCAACGGCATTGCCTTATAGCTTTGTGTACCGGCGCGAACGGCCAGCATACTCAGATTGTGCGCCAGCAACTCTTCCATAATCAGACGTCTCTGAGCCGGATGATGGCCTTTTTCAAGATCGGCAAGCTGGATATCTGGCGGCGGGCGATGCAATAAATGCAGCGCCTGAGGAAGCGGGATCAGCGAACGGCTCAGTTCTTCCGGCAGCAATTCGGCGATAGGAACGGTATCGAGTAATTCCAGAGCCTGATCGGTCAGCTTGCGCAGTGTTGCCTGACGGATTCCTTCCGTTGTCGGATAGACCGGCGTCAGCGATTCCTGCAAAACCACTTCACTGTTTTCACCCTGAATGCGGTATTCGGGATGAATGATTTCTGCGCCGATGGTGCCACGTTTAATTTCACCATACGCGGTGACACGACGGCCTGCGGCCAGACTGTTTTTCATCGCGGCGTTAAAATTGAAGAAACGCAATGTCACCATGCCGGTACCGTCGCTTATCTGACAGGTCAGCATTCTGCGGCGGCCAAAACTGATATCACTGCGCAACACTTCGCCTTCTATGGTCGCGAAAATGCCGGGCTGTAAATCATTGATGGTATAAAGGCGGGTGCGGTCTTCATAACGCAAAGGCAGGTGAAGCAGTAAATCTTGAATAGTTTCAAGACCGAGTTTAGCGAGTTTGTCTGCCTGACTGGCTCCGACGCCGGAAAGCGACGTCAGCGGGATGGCGTCGAGCAGGCGGCCTTTCATCTTTTTTTAACCGTCATTTGCATAGCAGACCACCATTCGTCATCGGCTACAATCTGACCGTGATCGTCAATGAAAGGGCGTCGGAGTTTTTTTCGCTTCGCCACATTCGACAGTACCGGATAACCACCTTCAAACAGCAATCGCTGTTGCTCTTTTTCGCTCAACAGGCTGGTGTCTCGGCGATACATACCTGCGTTTTCCCGCTGGCGCTGCGCTTCGTACAGGATAAGCGCCGAGGCGACAGACACGTTCAGGGATTGCACCATACCGATCATCGGAATGATGATATCGCTGTCTGCGAGAGCTAAAGCTTCTGGAGTGATACCGGTTTTTTCTTGTCCGAGCAAGATACAGGTCGGACGGGTGTAATCAATGGCACGGAAATCAACGGCTTTTTCAGAAAGATTCGTAGCGAGTATTTGCATACCCTTCGCCTTCATTTTGGCGACAGCATCCTGAATGGTTTTGTGTGTTTTGACCTGAACCCAGCTGTTGCTGCCTGCCGCCGAAGAGACCAGCGTCTTCATTCGGGTGGTAGGCCAGACGGCGTGGATTTCATGAACGCCGACGGCGTCTGCTGTGCGAATGACGGCAGAAACGTTATGCGGTTTATGCACCTGTTCCATACAGACTGTCAGGTCTGGCTGTCGGGCCGCAAGCATTTCGCGGATACGCGCATAACGTTCTGGGGTCATAACAATCAGTTTCGGTTACGGGTAACTTTAATGACGTCCGGCATGATACGAATTTTACGCATGATATTCGCCAGATGAACGCGGTCGCGAGTCGTCAGGCGGATAAAGGCGCTGTAGACGCGACCGTCTTTTTCTTCGGTGCTCAGACTCTGAATGTTCGACTGAGCAGCATTAATTGCTGCTGTCAGGTTCGCCAGCGCGCCCTGATGGTTGAACATATCGACTTTGATTTCGGCGATAAATTCCTGATCCGTTTCCTGATGGTCATCCCAGTCAACGGCCATGAATTTCTCAGGCTCTTTCTGATAGCCACGAATATTACGGCAAGATTCATGGTGGATAACCAGGCCTTTGCCCGGACTGACGTGCGCAATAATCGGGTCACCCGGGATCGGACGGCAGCATTTTGCGAACGTGATCAGCACACCGTCTGCGCCTTTAATCGGCAGATTACGCGTGCCTGACGATGCCATTGATGACTGATCGCCCATCAGATTTTTAGCTACCACAACGCTCATCGCGTTGCCGAGACCAATTTCAGCCAGCAGATCATCCATAGCCACGAGCTTCATGCGATCCAGCTCGTTTTTAATATTTTCTGGCGGAATATCTGACAGTTTTTTACCGGCACCCAGCGCGTGATTCAGCAGACGACGACCCAGCGAAACGGAATCATCACGTTTCAGATTTTTAAGCATCTGGCGGATTTTGGCGCGAGCGCGTGAGCTGACGACAAAGTTCAGCCAGGCAGCATTCGGGCGGGCACCCGGTGCGGTAATGATTTCGATAGTCTGGCCGCTGGTCAGCGGCTGTGAAAGCGGATAAGGCTGGCGGTCAACGCGGGCACCGACACAGGCATGGCCGATATCGGTATGCACGGCGTAAGCAAAGTCGACCGGTGTCGCGCCCGCAGGCAATTCGACGATACGGCCTTCCGGCGTAAAGACATAAATCTCATCCGGGAACAGATCCGATTTCACGCTTTCGATGAATTCAAAGGAGTTGCCTGCGCTTTGTTGCAACTCGAGCAAACTCTGTAACCAGCGTTGTGCGCGGATCTGCGCCGTGGTGCTGGTTTCACTGTTCTCTTTATAAGCCCAGTGAGCCGCAACCCCCATCTCTGCCATCTGATCCATATCTTCTGTACGGATCTGCACTTCAACCGGTACGCCATGCGGGCCGATAAGCGAGGTATGCAAAGATTGATAGCCGTTGGCTTTTGGGATTGCGATGTAATCTTTGACCCGACCCGGACGCGGTTTGTACAGGCTGTGAGCCTGCCCTAACACGCGATAACAGGTATCGAGGTCTTTAACGATCACCCGGAAGGCGTAGATATCCATAATGGAATGGAAACGCTGTTCCTTGAGGTGCATTTTGCAATAGATAGAATACAGGTGTTTCTCACGACCACTCACGCGGCACTGAATACCGGCTTCGGTTAAACGGCCTTCTATCTCAGAAAGGATTTTTTGAATCATCTCTTTACGGTTACCACGCGCGGCTTTCACCACTTCTTTAATGACGCGATAACGGTTTGGATAGAGTGCTTCGAAGCCCAGCTCTTCGAGCTCGGTTTTCAGATGGTGAATACCCAAACGGTGTGCCAGCGGACTGTAGATTTCCAGTGTTTCGCGGGCAATACGGCGACGTTTATCCGGGCGCAAAGAGCCCAGTGTGCGCATGTTGTGGGTACGGTCAGCGAGTTTGATCAAGATGACGCGGATGTCTTGCACCATCGCCATGACCATTTTGCGGAAGTTTTCCGCCTGCGCTTCTTTCTTATCGCGGAACTTCAGCTTGTCTAACTTTGAAACGCCTTCAACCAGCTCAGCAACGCTCTTGCCAAACAGTTGTTCCATATCCTGGTAAGTTGCAGGCGTGTCTTCGATAACGTCGTGTAATAACGCCGCCATCAGAGTCTCATGATCGAGCCTCATTTCAGCCAAAATACATGCCACGGCCACCGGGTGAGTGATATAAGGCTCACCGCTGGAACGTGTTTGCCCCTCGTGCGCATCCCGCGCCACGAGGTAAGCCTGCACGAGGCGCTTAATTTGCTCCTCCGGCAGGTATTTTTGAATCAGTTGATTCAGGCTTTCAAAGATATACAAGTGAGATCCGTTTCGTTAATTAACGACGGCCTTCAGCGATGGCAGTCACTGCCTGAATCTCTGCGGCTTCCTGCTCTTGTTGCTCCTGACGGTCACGAACGTCGAGGATCTGATTAGTGATCAGGCCTTCTTCGATTTCGCGCAGGGCAATAACGGTGAATTTATCGTTTTCTTCAGCGACCAGTGGATCTTTACCACCAGATTGCAGCTGGCGTGCGCGACGAGCAGCCACCAACACCAGGTCAAAACGGTTACCAATTTTCTCAACAGCGTCTTGAACAGTTACGCGTGCCATATATGTGCTACTCCACAGGGTGACGAAAGACTGGGCATAATACTGAAAGTGACTTCAGTCTGCCAATAGTTTGGTGATTAATCCGTCATGACGGAGCCGCTGACGGCTCAGACGCAGACGTTCGGCGCGAATAATGGTTTTTAAATCCGATAACGCCAGATCAAAATCATCATTCACAATTAAATAGTCGTATTCAGCAAAGTGCGTCATTTCAGCCACGGCTTGGGCCATACGCTTTGCAATAACTTCTTCACTGTCCTGACCACGGCCACGCAGGCGGCGGTCAAGTTCATCTTTTGATGGCGGCAATACAAAAATACTGCGTGCCTGAGGCATTTTTTTCCGGATTTGCTGAGCGCCCTGCCAGTCGATATCCAGGAAAACATCCACCCCAGAAGCTAAAACCTGCTCAATGGTTTCACGTGAAGTGCCGTAGTAATTACCGAAAACTTCTGCGTGTTCTAAAAAGGCATCACGTTCAATCATCTCGCGAAACTCTTCTTTAGAGACAAAGAAGTAATGTTCGCTGTGTTTCTCGCCCGGACGCATTGAACGGGTGGTATGAGAAATAGAAACCTGTGTGTCGTAGAGCGGTTGTGTTTTAAGTAAAGCCTGAATCAGACTTGATTTACCTGCTCCACTAGGGGCGGAGACAATATATAGCGTGCCTTGAACCATGATGACGTTTCAACTGAATGGGTTGATAGGAAGTATGCGAAGAGTGATCTCTCGCACAGTATACACGCTCGCCGCATTCGGTGCAGCGCCCAGACGTATTTCATCGCAACTTCGTACGGGAAAATAGCCTTTCTTTGTAGATTTACGTGCTGCCTTCCAAAATTTCTTTTCGTTACAGCAACTCACTAAATAACGGTGAAGGCATCTCGCAGCAATCAAAAATGAGACTGGCGGAAGCTATCCCCGCGGCGTTTACTGGCGTCCACAAGGAGGTGCTTATGCGCCAGTTAATCATTATCAGTCTGTTATTTATCCATTTTTCTTCTCTGAGCGCCGCGTTGCCTGAGCGCACATGTCCTGCCTGGCCGGCGACATATCTGGAAAAGGAAACGCGTCAGCTCACTGCCCAACTCGCGCAATGGGACAGTGCTTATCATCAGTCAGGCATCAGTCCGATAGAAGATTCGGTCTATGACAATTTACGGCAGAAACAGAGTTTTTGGCTGAAATGTGCCGGTCAGCCCTTGTCCGCACCGCTTATTCCCCGCGCGGATGATGCCATTTCTGTTCATCCTGTTTCTCATACCGGGCTGAATAAAATGAGAGATAAACAAGCTGTTGCAGACTGGATGAAGGGGCGTAAAAACCTTTGGGTGCAGCCCAAAATAGATGGCGTAGCGGTGACGCTGATTTACCGGTACGGGAAATTCGCTGCGTTGTTAAGCCGCGGTGATGGTGAAAAAGGACAAAGCTGGACAGCAAAAGCGGCATTGATTCCGGCTATACCTCTCACTATTCCTGATATGGCGCCCCAACGGGTATTACAGGGCGAGCTTTATCTGAAGATGACCGGTCATCAGCAAAGTACGGATGGCGGCGTGAATGCGCGATCGAAAGTTGCGGGTGCAATGTTACGCACTTCCGCCTCTGACATATTGAAACAGGTGGGTATTTTCATCTGGTCGTGGCCAGATGGTCCTCTCAGTATGCCCTCTCATCTCGAGAAACTCAGCCAGTTCGGCTTTCCTGTGGTTTCTCAATACACCTTGCCCGTGAAATCTGTTGATGAAGTCGCTAAATGGCGTGATACCTGGTTTCTCCGGCCACTGCCTTTTGCGACCGACGGCGTCGTCATCCGTCAGGAAGAGGAACCTGCGGGAAAGTACTGGAAAAATAAGCCCGCGAACTGGGCCGTGGCGTGGAAATATCCTCCGGCCAAACAACTCACAGAAGTCTCTGGCATCACGACGACTATCGGGAGAAGCGGTAAAGTCACCGTCATTCTGAATCTGAAAAGTCTCAGGCTTGATGATAAATGGGTGAATAAGGTGAGTGTGGGGTCCGTGAGTCGTTTCAGAAAATGGGATGTGCTCCCCGGCGATCAGGTAGCCATTACACTGGCCGGGCAGGGGATACCGCGTCTTGATGAAGTCGTGTGGCGCGTGAGTAAGCGCACGGAGCCGCAACTGCCAGACCCGCAGCAATACAACGCGCTTTCTTGCTTCACGCCTGAGCCCGGCTGCGCGCAGCAGTTCCTTTCCCGTCTCGTCTGGCTAAGCGGCCCGGAAGGACTGGATATGGCCGGCTTTGGCGGGGCAACGTGGCAAAAGTTACTCGATGCTCTTCCTGCTGATTCACTGGTCGGCTGGTTAAATATCACCGAAAAAGAAATGGGCGCTATTCCGGGGATCGGTGCCAAACAGGCTCAGAAACTGTTGGCCCAGATTTCCCTCACGCGGGAAAAAGATTTTCGCCACTGGCTCTCTGCAATCGGCTTTCCTTCATTTGCACTGAAATTTGCAGAGCGCCAGCATTCCTGGAACCAGTTGAAAGCACTGACCTCGCAGGAGTGGGAGGCGACGGCAGGAATAGGAAAAATGCGGGCGGATAAGATCGTTGAATTTATTCATCATCCGCAGGTGATGGCAATCGCTGGGGCATTAAGGCAGGCGCAGTTGCCTGCCTTTCAGTGACGGATTAAAGCCAGGACTAATGGTCTGAATGTGGATAATTGAAGACAGGCAATCCAAGACGGAACCGCAGCGCGATCAAGCGGGCAATAAAACCGACCAGCAGGGTAATGATGACCACCAGATTGTGCGGCAACGAGAAATATTGCAGGCCGATATACACCCAGGCAGAGGCAAATGAGACGCCTGCATATATCTCTTTCTGGAAGACCAGTGGGATCTGATTACACATCATGTCCCTCAGGACGCCCCCGAAAACGCCGGTGATAACTGCGCATACGGAAGCGATGATAGGGCCATGTCCCATATCGAGCGCCACTTGTGTCCCGATAATAGAAAACACCACCAATCCCAACGCATCAAGCACTAAAAAGAGCCGGCGCAGGTGTAGCATCAGCGGTGCGAGCCAGGTGGTCATTAGTGCGGCGACGGCCACAATGACAATGTATTCCGGGTGTTTAACCCACCCCAAAGGATAGTGCCCCAGCAGCATATCGCGGACAGAGCCACCACCAATTGCTGTGGCTGCTGCGATAATAATGACGCCAAAGGAGTCCATTTTACGCCGGCCGGCAGCAAGAGCACCTGTCATGGCCTCTGCGGTGATCCCAATAATATAAAGAACAGTGAGTAACATCGATGTGCGCCAGACGAATCAGTAATGAGAAAGCGGTAGCCGCGTAGAGTAATGAGTTTCCCATTGTCTCTCGACTGAGTTTTTCTTTTACATTGATTTTGAAATTACTAAATCTAATGCGAATACCCCTGAAACTTGCCTGTGTAAAAGGGTAGGTAAGAATATTGGGGCATTTTAGATTAGAAAAATCGCAATTGCTCGTTACTTTAGCCCTCCTCTTACTCTTTATGTACACCCAGGACATCCCCTTTTTCTGATCAAAGGTGAATTTTCACTGTTTATAAGTTACGATTATTTAAAATCGTCACTTAATGACGAACTGCATAATAGTTTTATTTGCCCGGAGGCGTGTATGAAACCCGATATTCCGGTTGCGTTAACACAGCGTGGACCTGCCGGGCACGAACGGCGTGAGCAAATCATTGATGCTGCTTTCGAGCACTTTCGCCTTTATGGGTTTGCCAAAACCTCGGTTGCCGATCTGGCAAAATCGATTGGCGTTTCAAGTGCTTATATTTATAAGTTTTTTGAGTCTAAACAGGCTATTGGCGAAGCCATTTGCTCGCAACGTGTTGGGCAGATAGATGAAGCACTCATGCTGATTGCACAAAGTGACCAAAGTGCGACTCTGCGCTTGAGATCTATTTTTAAAACCTTGCTGACACGTAGTCTGGATCTCTTTTTTCAGGACCGGAAATTACATGATCTGGCCGCGACAGCTGCGGCTCAGCAATGGAAATCGACACTAAATCACCGGGCTATGATGTACAGCATTATTGAGAAAGTGGTTACAGACGGGCGTGAATCTGGTGAGTTTGAGCGTAAAACCCCACTGGATGAGGTTTGCATGGCGATTACCAGCGTGACCACGCCGTTTTCCCACCCGTTGTTGCTGGAGCAAAAAACGCCGGAACAGCTGGAAGAGCGCGTCCAGGCTATTACCAGCCTGGTTCTGCGCAGTCTGGCAAAATAGTCATAACGAAATTTTTGGTTACGGGTTTACAAAACCGTAATTCGTCACATACTGTCAGCCTTATTATCAGAAACCCGTTTCTGGCCGGTTCATCAAAGCGCCCGCAGAAACTTAAGTCCTAAACAGACAGAGAGGAATGTTTTATGTCTCATCGTCGAGTAGTTATAACCGGCATGGGGGCTGTGAGTCCTCTGGGCTGTGATATCGAAACGATCTGGAAGCGCCTGCTGGCCGGTCAGTCCGGTATCCGTGTTTTACCGGAAGAGATTGTTGAAACCCTGTCCGTGAAAATTGGTGGTCAGGTACAAACCAAAGAACAGGACCCTGAGTCAGGATTCGATCCGGATCAGTTCGTGGTGCCTAAAGACCAGAAAAAAATGGACCGTTTCATTCTTTTCGCAATGGCTGCTGCGGATATGGCCGTTGCTGATGCGGGCTGGAAAGCAGAAACGCAGGAACAGCAGGAACGTACCGCTACCGTAATCGGTTCTGGTATTGGTGGTTTCCCGGCGATTGCCCATGCTGTACGTACTAACGACAGCCGTGGCGCTAAACGTTTGTCCCCGTTTACGATCCCTTCATTCCTGGTGAATCTGGCATCTGGTCAGGTTTCCATTAAACACCAGTTCAAAGGTCCGATTGGGGCGCCGGTCACGGCTTGCGCGGCAGGTGTTCAGGCGATTGGCGATGCGGTTCGTCTCATTCGTAATGACGAAGCGGATGTTGCGCTTTGTGGCGGTGCAGAAGCGGCTATCGATACCGTCAGTCTGGGTGGTTTTGCTGCGGCGAAAGCCATGTCTACCGGTCATGAAGATCATCCGGAAAAAGCCTCCCGCCCGTTCGACAGCGCACGTGATGGTTTCATCATGGGCGAAGGCGCCGGTATGCTGGTGATTGAAGAACTGGAACACGCGAAGGCTCGTGGCGCCAAAATCCTGGCTGAGATTGTCGGTTACGGTACCAGCGGTGACGCTTATCATATGACTTCCGGTGCCGAAGATGGCAACGGTGCCGGACGTGCGATGAAAATCGCTTTGCGTCAGGCGGGTATCCAGCCTTCAGATGTGCAGCACCTGAATGCTCATGCCACCTCTACGCCGGTGGGTGACCTGGGGGAAATCAATGCGATTAAAACCCTGTTCGGCACTGACGGTAAGCTGGCGGTGACTTCCACCAAATCTGCGACCGGGCACTTACTGGGCGCTGCAGGCGGTCTGGAAACCATCTTCACCATTCTGGCCGTACGCGACCAGATTGTTCCTCCGACGCTGAATCTGGAAAACAAAGATGAAGCGGCAGCAGGTCTTAATATCGTTGGTAATACCGCGCAGAAACATGACATTACCTATGCCCTGTCAAACGGCTTCGGTTTTGGTGGCGTGAATGCCTGCGTACTGCTGAAACGCTGGGAAAATTAATTTCTCTTCTCCGTAAAGCATAAAAAAACGCCTCCGGTTGTAATGACCTGAGGCGTTTTTTATTGTGCGGGAGAGAAGAAAATTTACTCGATATTCTGGATCTGCTCGCGCATTTGCTCGATCAGCACTTTCAGCTCGATGGCGGAAGTAGTGACATCGGCGTTGATGGATTTAGACGCCAGCGTATTCGACTCGCGGTTAAATTCCTGCATCATGAAGTCAAGACGACGGCCAACGGCTTCTTCTTTCTTCATGATTTTGTGTGTTTCTTTGACGTGCGCTTCCAGACGGTCCAGCTCTTCTGCAACATCAACACGCTGCGCCATCAGCACCAGTTCCTGCTCGAGACGGGTGTTTTCCAGCTGTACCTGGGCATCTTCCAGCTTGCTGACCAGACGCTCGCGCTGCCATTGCAAAATGTTTGGCATCTGGGCACGGACCTTGATCACTTCAGCACTGACGCCGTCGAGACGTTGTTCGATCATGGCTTTCAGCGCGGCACCCTCGCTTTCACGGGCGCTGATGAAATCGTCCAGCGCAGTGTCCAGAGCCAGCAACAATTCGTTGCTGATAGCGTCCAGATCCTGTTCTTCGGCCAGCATGACACCCGGCCAGCGCAGAACTTCCAGCGGATTAATTTCGCCTTCATCACTTTGCATTTTTACCCATTGCGCTGCTTCAACCAGCTGTTTCGCCAGTTTTTCATTGAGCTGAAGGGTGCTCTGTGCGCCCGGATCGAGATCGAAGCGCAGATTACATTCGACTTTACCGCGGGTCAGCCGGGCGCGAATGCGCTCACGAACAACCGGCTCCAGGCTGCGGAATTGCTCTGGCAGACGGATGTAAGTTTCGAGATAACGTTGGTTTACCGAGCGGAGTTCCCACGCTGCGCTGCCCCAGTCACCCTTAATTTCGCGTCGGGCATAAGCGGTCATACTACGGATCATGTATGCGTACCTGTTAATGTAAAGATGCAGCGATTATAGCCTCCACGCGCGGGTCATGATAGGCATTACCTCGCGAAGTCCGTATAATGCGCAGCCAAACATGATTCGCGACCCGGAGAACTATCCATGCGTCCAGCAGGCCGAAATGCACAACAAGTGCGCCCCGTAACACTGACCCGCCATTACACTAAACACGCTGAAGGTTCCGTGCTGGTGGAGTTTGGTGATACCAAAGTGCTGTGTACCGCAACGGTGGAAGAGGGTGTTCCGCGTTTTCTGAAAGGTCAGGGACAAGGTTGGATCACCGCAGAGTACGGCATGTTGCCGCGATCTACCCACACGCGTAATGCGCGTGAAGCCGCAAAAGGCAAGCAAGGCGGCCGTACGCTGGAGATTCAGCGTCTGATTGCCCGCTCCCTGCGTGCTGCTGTGGATCTGAAAAAGCTGGGTGAGTTCACCATTACCCTCGACTGCGATGTGTTGCAGGCTGACGGTGGCACGCGTACAGCGTCTATTTCCGGTGCTTGTGTGGCTCTGGCCGATGCGCTGAATGCGCTGGTGGCAGCGGGCAAACTGAAAGCTAACCCGATGAAAGGCATGGTGGCCGCGGTTTCTGTCGGTATTGTTAAAGGCGAAGCGCTGTGTGACCTTGAGTATGTCGAGGACTCTGCAGCTGAAACCGATATGAACGTCGTGATGATGGAAGATGGCCGCATGATTGAGGTGCAGGGCACCGCAGAAGGTGAGCCGTTCAGTCATGAGGAGTTGCTCGGTTTACTTGCCCTCGCCAGAGGGGGCATCGACACTATCTTCCAGGCGCAGAAAGAGGCGCTGGCGGAATAATTTTTTAAGGCGACTGAAAAGTCGCCTTTTTTATGGCCTGCGGGCCGACAATTAGAAATAAGACATTATCGAGGAGACCATCAATGAAAGCCTATCAGCGCCAGTTTATTGAGTTCGCACTGAACAAACAGGTTTTGAAATTCGGCGAATTTACCCTGAAGTCTGGACGCATCAGCCCTTACTTCTTCAATGCCGGTTTGTTTAATACCGGCCGTGATCTGGCGTTACTGGGACGTTTTTATGCCGAAGCATTGGTGGATTCTAAAATTGATTTCGATTTAGTGTTTGGCCCGGCTTATAAAGGGATCCCAATCGCGACGACCACTGCGGTAGCACTGGCTGAGCATCATGAGCGCGATGTGCCATACTGCTTTAACCGCAAAGAAGCCAAAGACCACGGTGAAGGCGGTTTGCTGGTCGGCAGTCCGTTGCAGGGGCGCGTCATGCTGGTGGATGATGTGATCACTGCCGGTACCGCCATCCGTGAATCGATGGAAATCATCAATGCCAATAAAGCCACTCTGGCTGGTGTGCTGATTTCACTGGATCGTCAGGAACGTGGGCGTGCAGATATCTCTGCTATTCAGGAAGTTGAACGCGACTATCATTGCAAAGTGATTTCAATTATTACGCTGGCTGACCTTATTGAGTATCTGGAAGAAAAAGCGGAAATGGCTGACCATCTGGCTGCTGTGCGGGCTTACCGGCAGGAGTATGGCGTTTAATATCGGGTAAAACTTCATAAGGCAGGGATGTCATGACACAAATTGAAGCGGGCAGCAAAGAATGGATGCCTTCCCGGGCGGCAGAGTTTCTCTGTCGCCAGACGGAGCGGTTGGTTAAAGGCCGAAGCCTGACACCAGCGGAATGCCAGCGTATTTATGATTTTTGTGGTGTCCGGCCGGGCTATTTGCAATGGCAGAAGTTTCTTGTCCCCTTACTTTCGTTACTGGGTTTGTTGTCGCTGGTCGCGGGTGCCGTATTTTTTGTCGCCTGGAACTGGGCAAATATGCCGAAGATGGCAAAATTTGCGCTGGCAGAGTTGTTGGTCGTTGCGCTTGCCGTCTTAGTCTGGTGGCGCTGGTATGACGGACTTGCGCGCAGTGCCTTACTGGCGACAGGTCTAAGCTTTGGTGCGCTGTTTGCCCTGTATGGACAGATTTATCAGACGGGCGCCGACAGCTGGGAGCTGTTCAGAGCCTGGTTGTTTGTTTTCCTGCCTTTAGCCCTTATCGCCCGTCAGAACAGCCTGTGGTTCTGCACCTGGCTGCTTGCCAGCCTTACATTTCAGCTTTATTACGCCACGGTGTCTATGTCCATGCTGGACAGCACGGTATTTGATGGTCTCGACTATTTTCCCACAACGGCTCTCTATGGTTACCTGATTGTGCAGGTGCTGTGTCTGGTCACGCGTGAAGTTCTTGCCCTGCGTGCAATTAAACACAATCCGCAGTCCTGGCTTGCCAGTCGCTGGTTTTCGCGTGTGATGGCCGCTTTCCTGTTATTGATGCTGACTTCCATCGTCGCCGGAAATGTGTCCGGCTGGCGCTACGGTAACCCTCATCCCTTTGTTACCGCGTTATGGCTGGTGGTTTTACTGGCGGGTTACTTCTTCTACCGCTATCGCCATCCTGACCTTTGCATGCTGACACTGGGGACAGTCAGTTTAGCCGCCGTTGGATGCGTGCTAATCATGCAGATGTTCGACAGCTCTTATGATTTGGGCGGCCTCTTTATGCTGGGCTGCCTGATGGCCTTATGGCTGGCAGGATGTGGCGCCCTGATGCTCTACTGGCGGCGTAAACTCTATGAACGCCAGCCGGTCGAGGTTTCTTCCACGGAAATGGCAGTGCTGACGGAACAGTTACGTCGGCATAATTTGCTTACTCAGACGCAAACTGAAGAGATTCAGCAATTCGACCATTCCTCTCATCTTCCCTGGTACTTGCGGCTGACGTTGGGTATCGGTGGCTGGGTCGCGGCGATGATTATTTTACTTCTGCTGGTTCTGGTGCTTTATGTTATCGGCCTGCTCAATGATCCCAGCGCTGCTACGGTGATTATCCCAGCGCTAATCCTTGCCTTTATTGCGGGCGGACTTTTGCGCGTGCAGGGCGTGAGTAAGCATCATATCGGACTCGCATGGGCGATAGCGGCAACCTGTGGCCTGTGTTTTGGTTTCTATATTCTCTTTGATCCTGGTTGGGAAATGTCTTTCCTGGTGGGCTCGCTCTGTTCATTGCCGGTTCTTGCAGTGATGGCGCTGGCAATGCCTGATCGTACTTTTCGTTTTATGGCGATAACGGCGCTGACATTTTTGCTGATCCTTTCCGGTAATTTGCTGGCCGGGATGTATTTACCACCGGTCATCCGTTTTTGGGCGGTATCAGCGCTGGTTGCTGTCATTGTGATTTTCTGGCTATGGATTATCAGAGAACAAATTAACTTAAAAGCCACGTCATGGGCTGAGGCTGTTTTCCCTCTCCTCTGGGGTATTCCTTCCGGCCTGATATTGCAGTGTTTTTCTGGTATTAACACCGCGCTTCTCTTTGATTTCTTCTGGCGGCCAGAAGGATATTTCACTCTTTCGCTGGGAACTGGCGCAGGTATCGCCGCAGGTTTAATGCTGGGATGTCTGTATCAGACTGTGGTGAAAAAGACGGCAACAGCTTCGCTGTTTCTGGTGGCGGCGGTTTTGTGTGGCGCAGCAGCCTTCTATGCACCGGGAATCGGTCTGGGCATGTGGTTGTTACTGATGGCACGTTATCAGGGAAGTCAGGGAGTTTTAGCCGCGAGCGGCTGTTTTTTAGCACTGTATGTCATCGACTGGTATTACTTCCTCGGCGTCAGCTTATTGCATAAATCCCTTCTGATGTTTGTCACTGGCCTGGTGTTGCTGGCGCTGGCATTTACAGCCAAAAAACTGATCCCCGCGCATAAGGAGGACGCTTATGCAAACCGGTAACCTGAGAAAATGGCTGGCAGGAGTCGTGATACTGCTGGCGCTGATCGCAGTGAATGCGGGTATCTGGCAAAAAGAACAAATGCTTAACCAGGGCGCAGTAATGATATTGGAGCTTGCGCCGGTTGATCCGCGATCTTTGATGCAGGGGGATTATATGGCGCTCAATTATGCCATCACGCGATCTTTACAAGAGCAGTTATACCAGCAACGTCAGGGTTGTCATTCTGTTCCAGAGACGCCATGTTTTCCTGTCCGTGGCAACATTATTGTGGCAGTGAATGAACACCGGCTGGTCACTCAGGCACGGTTTGACAGCGGTGAGCCGCTGAAGCCCGATGAATTGCGGGTTAACTATCATATGAAGGCCGGAACGCTGACAGTGGGAACGGATGCTTACTTTTTCCAGGAAGATCACGGTGAGCGTTTCGCCAGCGCACGTTATGGAGCATTTCGTGTAGGGGAAGACGGTACGGCATTACTGACCGCTATGCTGGATGAAAATGGGAAAGTGATTCAGCCGTAGCGGAAAAAACAAAAGGGCCTTTCGGCCCTTTTTGATATCTGACGTTTGTCACTGCTTCGTGTTTCTATTGTAACTGAGCGGAGATAAGCGGCCAGCGGGTATCGAAGTCCTGCGTCGGCTTGTACTTGAATTCGGAGCGTACAAAGCGTGACAGCATCCCTTCGCAAAAGGCCAGTAGCTGGCTGGCAAGCAGGGTTTCATCACTGATAAACCCGCTGCCTTCGCGCATTTTCTTTTCCCGCAAAACCTGACGCAATTGCGCTTCGATTCGCTCGAACAGCTGGTTGATGCGACCTTGCAGACGGTCCTGTTCAAACATCAGGGCATGACCGGTCATGATGCGGGTTAGCCCCGGATTCCGTTCGGCAAAACCTAAAATCAGCAGCAGAATCAGACGTATTCTGTTTAGCGTATCTTTTTCATCCTGCAGGATGAGATTGATACGAGTGATCAGACTGTCTTCGATAAACTCAATTAAGCTGTCAAACATCCGCGTTTTACTGGGAAAATGACGATAAAGAGCTGCTTCTGAAACACCTACACTGGCGGCAAGCTTTGCCGTTGTGATCCGCTGGCTGCCATCGCTGGACTGAAGCATTTGCGCTAACGCCTGCAAAATCTCTTCGCGCCTGTTCCTTTTTGTCGTTTCTTTCTCTGCCATGTCTGAATAGACCCTTGCTAAAAAACGGCTAAAACCATGGAGAAACCGCACAACTGCCGCATGAATCGCTGTGATCCTGCGGCTTATTTCGTTCCCTTCGCGTTGTTACGGTCTGATAGTGATAAGGATCTGTTCAATATCGCGTCAAAATCTGCGGTGCTGAACAGGTTCTTATTGGCGACCTGAGTGGCCAAAGCCCCCTTCGCCGCGTTCACTGGCGTCGAAATCTTCCACCAGATTGAATTCTGCCTGAACGACGGGTACAAACACCATCTGAGCAATGCGCTCGCCCGGTTCGATTACAAATGTCGTCTGACCGCGGTTCCATACAGACACCATCAGCTGGCCCTGATAATCAGAGTCGATAAGACCGACCAGATTCCCCAGCACGACGCCGTGTTTATGGCCCAGACCGGAGCGCGGCAAAATCACCGCCGCCAGATTAGCATCACCAATATGGATAGCCAGACCGGTTGGCAGCAGCGTAGTTTCGCCCGGTTTCAGTTCTACGGACGCGTCCAGACAGGCGCGTAAATCCAGACCCGCAGACCCTGGTGTCGCGTAAGCCGGTAAAGGGAAAGTCGAACCGATGCGCGGGTCGAGAATTTTAATGTCGATTTTTTTCATCATAACGGCTGACAATCTCTTCTAATAAACGTTGACCAAGCAGGGACTTATCGCTGAGCGGTAAGATTTTATCCCCGTCCTGCCAAAAAAGATGCAGAGCATTGGAATCACTGTTGAAACCCTGCCCGGCAAGTGAAACATCGTTAGCGCAGATCAGATCCAGATTCTTGCGGATCCTTTTTTGCCGCGCGTATTCTTCCACATTCTGGGTTTCAGCAGCAAACCCCACGACGTAAGGCCGGTTTTCTGTCATGGCCGCAACGCCCGCGACAATGTCGGGGTTTTTCACCATTTTTACAGTGATTTCATCGCCTTGCTTTTTGATTTTCTCATCAGCAATATTTTCAGCGCGGTAATCAGCCACGGCAGCGCAGGAAATAAAAATATGCTGAGAACCCGCAGACAGTTGCACCGCTTTCTGCATTTCCAGCGCACTTTCCACATCAATCCGGCGGACGTCAGGCGGCGTCGGCTGGGTGACCGGTCCGGCGATCAGCGTAACCTGCGCGCCACGTTCTGCGGCGGCTTTAGCAATGGCAAAGCCCATTTTGCCGGAACTGTGATTACTGATGAAGCGGACAGGATCCAGCGGCTCACGGGTCGGACCTGCGGTCACCATAATGTTCAGATGCGCCAGATCGTTGCGCGAAGAGAAGTGCGCGTTTGCCATATCAACAATCACCAGCGGATCGAGCATGCGTCCCGGACCTACGTCGCCACAAGCCTGACTGCCGCTGTCAGGGCCCCACAACAACGTGCCCCGTGCCGCCAGGCTTTGCAGATTTTCCTGCGTGACGGCAGCGCGATACATTTGCTGATTCATCGCCGGCAGCACCGCGACCGGCGCGGCGGTCGCCAGACATACCGTTGTCAGCAGATCATTCGCCATACCGGCATTCATGCGGGCCAGCAAATCCGCCGTGGCGGGGGCGATAATCACTAAATCAGCCCATTTGCCTAACTCAATATGGCCCATTGCCGCTTCAGCGGCGGGATCAAGCAGGTCGTCAGAAACCTGATAGCCAGAAACAGCCTGCAGGCTCAGCGGAGTCACAAAGGATTTCGCCGCTTCTGTCATGACGACGCGAACTTCAGCGCCTCTTTCACGTAAGCGACGTACCAGTTCTGGTGCTTTATAGGCAGCGATACCACCGCTGATACCGAGCACAATATGTTTGCCGGAAAGTCCCGTCATCATCATTGTCCGATTGGTTGAAAGCTGGAAGAAGCGACATTTTAGCATAACGCGCAATGATGACAGCTATTGGCGATGCTCCCTTACCGGAGCAATAAAAATTCTGCGTAATGTCTCGCAAGCTGACCAGGTGAAGATCACGACGGCGATGCCCTTATGCGACAATCTTTGTCAATTAAGGAGTCAGGATGACGAAACGACAAGACCTCTGGCCGGGCGTGACGCCGCCACGGGAGAAATTATTGCAGCAAGGGGCAAAAGAGTTGTCGGATCAGGAGCTGCTGGCTATTTACCTGCGCACAGGATGCCGGGGATTGCATGTCATGGAACTGGCAAAGAACCTGCTGGATGAGTTCGGTTCATTGCATCAGTTGCTGATGGCAGATTTTGACGCGATGGCTCGCACGAAAGGAATGGGCGTCGCCAAGTTTTCCCAGCTGGTCGCTGTGTCCGAATTATCACGCCGTGCCTATTTGCGTCACTTAAGCGCTGAAAATGCGATGCTCAGTCCGCAGGTTATCAGAGAATATTTGCAGAATTTGCTCGTTTTTCGGGAAAGAGAGGTTTTTCTGGTACTTTTTCTCGACAACCAGCATCGCGTTATTCGCCATGAGGAGATGTTTGCTGGTACTATTGGGCACGTAGAAGTGTATCCCCGCGAAATTGTTCGTGGTGCGATGAAGGTTAATGCGGCAGCCCTAATTCTGGCGCATAATCACCCATCCGGTCGGGCTGAGCCCAGCCTGATGGACAGAAAAGTGACTGAACAGATTATTCGAGCGTGCCAGCTGCTTGAGATTCGTGTCCTTGACCATTTGGTCGTAGGTCACGGAGAAACGGTATCTTTTGCCGAGCGCGGTTGGATTTAGCCTCGTTTTTTGAAGATCCTTTGGGATCTTTAGCTGTTCGGGACTTGAGCACTTACGCTACAGAGCGTATACTACGCCACCTTTGAGAATCTTGGGTTTGGCGATAAGAGCCTATCTCAGCAGGTTTCTGACCTGATGAATTGGTTTTTACCCGACGACAGTGAGTCGGTTCTCAGTGGAGTTTGCTGAGATGGGCTCTAAAAGCCTGACGAGGCGGCCATACCCTATACGAAGCTCGAGCTGATTTGATTTTTGGAGAATAGACATGTCCCGAGTCTGCCAAGTTACTGGCAAGCGCCCGGTGAGCGGTAACAACCGTTCCCACGCAATGAACGCGACCAAACGCCGTTTTCTGCCGAACCTGCACTCCCACCGTTTTTGGGTTGAGGCTGAGAAGCGCTTTGTAACTCTGCGTGTATCTGCTAAAGGTATGCGTGTTATTGATAAGAAGGGTATTGAGACGGTCTTGGCCGATCTGCGTGCCCGCGGTGAGAAGTATTAAGGAACTGCATCATGGCTAAAGGTGTTCGCGAGAAGATCAAGCTGGTTTCTTCTGCTGGTACTGGTCACTTCTATACCACCACGAAGAACAAGCGTACTAAGCCGGAAAAATTGGAACTGAAGAAATTCGATCCAGTTGTCCGTCAACACGTGATCTACAAAGAAGCTAAAATTAAATAATTTTAGTGGATTGCTAAAAACCCGGCTCCGGCCGGGTTTTTTATTGCCTGAATTTCACGATTTTCATTCTCAGCGACTTTTATTTGCCTGATGTCGGTGTCTGCGACACACTCTGAACACGATTCTGCTAAGGGAGAAATTATGCCGGAATTACCTGAGGTTGAAACCAGCCGCAGAGGGATTGAACCCTATTTGAAAGGTCACACCATACTCCATGCTGTCGTACGCAATCCGCGTTTACGCTGGCCTGTCTCGGCGGAGATCTTAGCGTTAAGCGATCAGCCTGTTCTGAGTGTTCAGCGCCGCGCAAAATATCTTCTGGTGGAGCTGAAAACCGGCTGGATTATCATTCATCTGGGCATGTCTGGCAGCCTGCGGGTATTGCCGGAAGAAACAGAGCCGGGCAAACATGATCACGTCGATCTGGTCATGGATACCGGCCATGTGCTGCGTTATACCGATCCGCGCCGTTTTGGCGCCTGGTTATGGTCTTCTGATCTGGCAGCCAGCAATGTCCTGGCCCATCTCGGCCCTGAACCGCTGAGCGAAGATTTCACGGCGGATTACCTGTTTGAGAAATGCCGCACGAAGAAATCACCGATCAAACCCTGGCTGATGGACAACAAACTGGTGGTCGGCGTGGGGAATATCTATGCCAGCGAATCCTTGTTTGTTGCCGGCATTTCACCTGACAGACCCGCCCATTCGCTCAAACGTGATGAAGCGGAGTTGCTGGTCAGAACCATCAAAGCAGTATTATTGCGTTCTATTGAACAGGGCGGGACGACGCTGAAGGACTTTTTACAGTCAGACGGAAAACCGGGATATTTCGCGCAGGAATTGCAAGTCTATGGAAGGGCTGGTGAGCCTTGCCGGGCATGTGGTACGCCCATTGAGAGTAAGAAACACGCTCAGCGCACCACGTTTTTCTGCCCGAACTGCCAGCGCTAACGCGTGATTCAGGCGCTGATTTTTTCCATCAGTGCCTGAGTGATAACCTGTGGCAGGAAAGGCGTGATGTCGCCACCGTGGCGCGCCACTTCTTTGACCAGAGAAGATGAGATAAACGACCATTCTTTCGATGGCATCATGAATACGCTTTCCAGCGTTGGCAGCAAATGCCGGTTCATGTTCGCCAGTTGCATCTCATATTCAAAATCAGACACAGCACGTAATCCGCGAACCAGCACGTTAGCCCCCTGTGCTTTAGCGAAATTCGCCATCAGATCGCTGAAACCAATGACTTCAACATTATCCAGATGCGACGTCACTTGTGTCGCCAGCGCCACGCGCTCATCCAGCGAGAACATCGGTTTTTTGCCTGGGCTGGCCGCAATCGCAAGAATAACATGGTCAAACATCAGCGCCGCACGGGTGACGATATCGAGATGCCCGTTGGTCATCGGGTCGAACGTACCTGGATAAATTGCTTTAGTGCTCATGACGTCTCACTTTTGCAGTTGATGGCTGAGCGCCCACAGGGCGGCATACTTATTGAAGGTATATTGTGCATTGACGCCTGCCAGGATCAACCCCTGCTTACCATCCAGAAAGCCAGCGCGGAGGATCCAGGTTTTAATGAATGCACCCAGTGTATGCGAAATAATCGAGAAGAAACTGCACTTACGCCCTTGCTGATGGCGTTGTTCTGCCCATGCCTGCGCATAGCTGAGCTGTTTTCGCTGGAAAGCGAAAAGGTCACGACAAGTGAGATGCTGGAGATCGCCTTGTAACGGCACCAACGCGGCATTACCGGTGTTCAGTGATTCATGAACCAGATCGTCGTTATAACTGAATGTGGAAGGGTACAACCGGTTGACGCGATCGGGATACCAGCCGCTGTGGCGCATGAATCTGCCGAGAAAAAGATTACTTCGCCCGAGGCTATAAACGGCGTTTTCCTGAGGAGTATTCAAAACGTTTTCAATAGACTTGCGCAGTTCTGGCGTCACACGCTCGTCGGCATCGATCATCAAAATATAGTCGCCGGTAGCATAGCTTTGTGCCAGCTGGCGTTGTTTGCCGAATCCCGGCCAGTCTTTATTTTGAAATACTTTAGCGCCATAGCTTCGGGCAACGTCAGCGGTGGCATCTTTGCTGCCGGAGTCGAGCAGAATAATTTCATCTGCCCATGCAACTGATTCAAGGCATTCCGGCAATAAATCGGCTTCATTACGTGCAATCAGTACAACGGATAAACGTTTTTTATCAGCCATCAATGACTCCGCACAGGCAGATAAGGCTCCAGTAAATGCAGCAGACGTTGTAACGCCCCCTGATTTTGATGCAGAACTTCGACGGCATGACGCCCGTAATACAAACGATAGTCTTCGTCAGTCAGCAGTGTGGAAATTTCTTTCACCAGCGATGCAGTATCCGTCACAGTAATGAGACCGTCGTCCTGAGCCAGCTTGGCGCAGATGTCTTTGAAATTGAAGGTGTGCGGCCCCATCAGTACCGGGATGGCGTGTGCGGCGGCTTCAAGCGGGTTATGACCACCGCGATCGACCAGACTGCCGCCGACAAATGCCAGATCGGCAATGCCGTACAGCAGCATTAATTCGCCCATGGTATCGCCGATCACCACCTGAGTGGTCGAGGACGGCACTTCCCCTGAGCTACGCTGAATGAATGAAAGTCCTGCTTTACGCGTCAGTTCACATGCCACCGGGAAACGTTCCGGATGACGGGGAACCAGAATCAGCAGCAAGTTCGGATGTGCTTTCAGCAGCTCTTTATGTGCTTCCAGCAACAGAGTTTCTTCACCCTCATGCGTGCTGGTGGCTATCCAGACCTGACGGCGTGATGCCCACTGACTGCGTAACGCAATGGCTTTTGCCGCCAGTTCGGGTGTCACGGAGATATCGAATTTCAGGCTACCGGTGACCGCGAGCTGATTTCGTTTCAGGCCTAACGAGAGGAAACGTTCACCATCCTCCTGGTTTTGCGCGGCAATCAGCGTGATACGCTGCAAAATGGTACGAATGAATTTACCCAGTTTCTGATATCCCTTCGCCGAACGGGCTGAAAGGCGCGCATTGGCGATGACCAGAGGGATCTGGCGACGGTGCAGGGCACTGATCAGATTCGGCCACAATTCGGTTTCCATGATGATAACCAGCTTAGGGTTTACCTCATCAAGAAAGCGATTTACTGATCCTGCCAGATCATAAGGCAGATAGACGTGATGCACGCCTTTGCCGAAAGCCGACTGAACGCGCTCAGAACCTGTAGGTGTCATTGTGGTGACGGTAATCGGCAAGGAAGGATAACGATGACGTAAAGCGCGGACTAAAGGAATGGCTGCCAGTGTTTCACCCACGGAAACGGAATGGAGCATAATGCCACCGGAGACAACCTTCCCTTTGCAGAAGCCATAACGTTCAGCCCAGCGTTTACGGTATGCAGGAGACTTCCGGCTGCGCAACAGTAAACGGATCCAAATCAATGGCTGAATTAAATATATGATTATATTATAAAAAATATTCATCTTTTATCAGGCGTTGCATTAGGGAAAGTCAATTTCATATAGCGAAAATAGTCCCGGCGGATAGATGGGCACATGTTATCAGATAAGTGTGATCGACTCATCATGTCAGCGCGAATGGCATCAGGCCAGCAACGAGTAATAAAGTGCAACTAATTGTTGTGAAAGGTTTTTGGGACTGCAGGGGAGAATACGCTCTCTGGCGGCATTTCCCATCTCAGCATTTTCCAACCGGGAAGGGATTTTCTTCACGAATTCACTGAGTTTTGCCACATCCAGCGCATCACAAACAAACCCTTCACGTCCTTCCCGGATAAATTCAGCGCCGCCACATGTCTGGCTGGTGATCACCGGAAGGCCGCAGGCCATCGCTTCAAGAATGACATTAGGAAACGGGTCATACAACGTCGGTAAAATCATTCCATCAGCCGCGTGATAGAAAGGCAGAACATTGTTTTGTACGCCAGCGAAACGGACTCTTTCCAGGCAGCCAGCCTGCTTTGCCAGTGATTCATACTTCTTCTGGTCTTTATCTTGTCCGACAACGATGAGATAGCGGTCACTGGATGCAATGGCTTCTATCGCGGGTTTAAGCCCTTTACGCTCAAAACCTGAGCCCACGTAAATCAGTGCAACAGCGCCGGCTGGAATAGAAAGCGTTTCGCGCGAGGCATGGCGTTGTTCGTCAGTTGCCGGAGTAAATTTTTGCGAGTCGATCGCATTATAAATAACCGCGAACCGGCTCTCATCGACCCCGTAACAACGCATGATGTCGCGTTTTACCATCTCAGAATTACAGATGATTTTTTTCAATTCCGGCGAATGGAACATCGCTTCTTCGGCTTGCAGGACATAACGGTGGTAGGGACTGATTTGGGTAAGCAAACGCTGAAAAGGGGAAATAACGCGTGCCCGTTGTTCCAGCCAGACGCGATGTGCGCCGTCTCCTGCACGGAAAATATCGCAACCCGGGATGCGCTCATGACTTTGAACTATATCGAAATGTTCCTGCTTCCAGCATTGCTGCGCGGCTGCGGCAAAGCCTTTTTCCCTTGAAACCCGACCGTATTTAGCCGGATTACAAAGATGAATTTTCCATTTCGGATTAGGCTTGCCTTCCCACTGACGGGTGATGATGTTCAGGTCGATATTCTGATCGTCCAGTGCTTCCAGGGCGCGGGATATAAAACGTTCTGCGCCGCCATCCGGGCGATACTTTTGTCTGACAATCGCTAAACGAATACTTTTTGCCTGATCAGCAGAATTAGTCATGCAGATAACTCCTGGCGGCATCAATGACATCGCTGACCGGAATGGCATGCAAATAACGCTGTTGGGTTTTTGTGTCGATAGAATCCGGGGCAGGCAGCGGAGCGTAATCTCCGGCCCAGAGGGTCGTATTGTTATTGCCCCATGGACGCCAGTGCTGCATTTTTGTCGGGCCAAATAAAGCCACGCAAGGCGTATTCAGGGCAGCTGCCATGTGCATGGGCGCGGAATCAACACCGATAAAAAGTTTTGCGCCGTCAATCATGGCGGCCAGTTGCGTTAGCGACAATTGCCCCGCCACCGAAATAACCTGTGGATTGTGAGTGAGATCCTGGATTTTACGCACCATGTCCCGCTCTTTTTTATCAGGACCCGCGGTCATAACGATCGTCAGCCCTGTATCTGCGAGGCCATCAATGACGCTGGCAAATTTGTCATCATCCCAGCATTTGAAGGTCCAGCGTGAGGTCGGCTGAATCGCAATGTATCCGCCTGTCACCTGATGTTTGAGAAGCAATTGCTGGCAAAAAGCCTTATCACTTTCTGAATAATGCATCGAGGTTTGGGCATTCTCCACTGGGATCCCCAGCGGAGACAAAATCGACATATTCTGTTCCACGGTATGCAAAACACCGTGATTTTCAGTCGTCACTAACTCTGTATGGCCAGCCCGCCAGACCGGAGAACGGCGTTTTTTATAGTCAAAACCCAGCCGGACTTTTGCCCCGGAGAACAACGAAAGTAGCGCACTGCGCCACTGATCAGCCAGGTTGATCACCAGATCATAATGCCGTGCGCGAACGGCTTTCAGCAGCCGATATTCTTGTTGTAACTGATAGCGGATCCCTTGCTTTTTCCATGTTCTGTCAATGACATGGATATGGGAAAGTGCCGGATGCTCGCTCAGAATCGGGCGGGTTTCTTTATAGAGAAGCACATCAATTTCAGCATCAGGGTAATGCTGGCGCAGTCTGTTTATCACTGGTGTTGTGAGCACCATATCTCCGTGATGACGGAGTTTCACCAGCAAAATTCGTCTGGGGATAAAGGCTGCGTACTTGGCTTCTGAGTTAGGCATTCTATTATCTGATATTAGAATATAGTGAATTGATTTTAGGTGAAGAATCCTAAGCTGTGAAGTTATTTATCTGCCTGATATAGAAAGGTAAATAACTTCGTTTAGGAAATAGTTATAAAGGAATTATGTGGGTAATAAAATCATCTCTTTCTTAAAGGTCTCGGGCGAGTTTTTTGCGTAAGTTATGCAGGCGCTTTAACCACAATAATAGCTGCCACCATTGCTTCGGACCGCGGGCATTTCGGAGCATTATTTTGCGTGTGCCGGAGGTATAAATATCCTCAATCATGGCTTTTTGAGCGGCAGGATCAGGCTCACGACGAACAGAGTGGCATACCGTCAGCGCTTCACGTGTAACCTGCCGTGGAAACTCAGGATAAATTTTTATCCGGTCTTTATATCGCTCATTCAGCTCATCAAGCATTTTGGCAATTTTCAGATAATGTCTTTGATATTCAACGTTCTTCATTCCGGTACGTTTTTGATTACTGATTGACTGACCGTGAATGTAGTAGCGGTAAAGGATCGTTTGGGTGTATCTCACACGGCGGGCATTGAACATGAATTCGGTCGTCCAGGGAATATCCTGATGATGTAAACCAGGTTCAAAATACAGCCCCTGTTTTTTAATCAACTCGAGACGATAAACGCCAAGCCAGACAACATGCAAATACCGGTTCGTCGCCAGTGCCGTTTTCAACCACACCGGTCCATCCAGTACACCCGTTGAGGTTAAACGATCCTCAGGAATGAGCGGTTTTACTTTTTCTGAGCCGACAAAATAGCGTTCGCCATTGCACTGGGCGGCATCCAGATCATCCTGCTCACACATCTCTATCAGCGTTTTGTACATATCCGCAGAGACAATGTCATCGGCATCCGGAAAGGTCACATACTTGCCCCGGGCAATATTCAGACCGGCATTACGCGCGCGCGAAACGCCGCCGTTTTCCTGAGTAATCACATGAATATGGGGATATTTTGCGGCGTACTCTTGTGCAGTCTGCTCTGACCCGTCCGTAGAGCCATCGTTAACAATGATAATTTCGAGGCTATCCAGCGTTTGCGCGACGAGTGAATCCATAAAATTTCGGAACATCGCCCCTGCGTTGTACATAGGGATGATTGCGCTGAGCTTAATGGTTTCGGATGGTGTTGTTAGGGTCATGACACAAAATTTCCACGGATAAGGAGAGCAGACAACCGGGCCGGGCGCTGTGCCCGGTCCGTAAAATCATTGTTTTTCAGTGACTGAAGGGGTCTTCATCCGCAGCATCAGCAGATAACCCACTATCAGAACGACAAAATACGGCGTCTCGCGATTATAGAACTGAGAATCGCCCTGACTGAAATAAATGACTGGCACTGAAAGCAGCAGGAATTCGTAGCCTTTAGGGACGAGTTTAAAGGGATATAACAATAATACGGCGAAGAACATTACGATAATAATCCCGCCGAAAATGCCCTGTAATGACAAGGTATCAATAATGTCATTGTGCAAATGGAAAGGCAGATTACGTAAGGCTTCCGGATTTCCTCCTTCATGCTGATTGATGAAGGCTGTCGCCAGCGCATTACGGCTGTCTGCTGACTGTCCGAAAGGGTGCTGTTCAAAAGCATCGATACCCGCGCGCCACATTGAGAACCGTGCGCCTACGGAAGTATTACGGTTTCCGGCATCGTAGGATGCGACTTCATTGTGCAGATTCTCGATCCGGTCGACGACTTTGTTGTAATAAGGGTGGCCGGATAAAACAGTCGCAATGATTAGCCCTGAAATGGCAAAGCCATAAATCATTTTTGATGTATGTGAACTCTTCACGAAATCATAGAGCACGCTGCATGCGCTGATTAAGGTAAAAAGCATTACCGCTGACCGGGTTTCTGTTGCTGCCAGCACGCCAAATGTCATGGTCATGACCATCAGACAAATGAACCTGTAATGTTTTAGTCCGTGAAATTTCAGGCTATACATCAACAGTAACGAGAAAATAGTAAATGTGTAAGCACCGGAAGTCGGGGCATCGGAGTTAATTCGGATACGCTCGCCAGTCTTCAGGTAAAACGCGATATGCATGATGGAAATAATCATAAATAACAATGTCATAATCGCAATGCCCGTGCGGACAGTCACTGTCGATATCTTCCATCTGTGCAAATTATGCTCTATGGCATAAAGAATAAAGGCCGCCAGGATAAGTCGCTTGCCGCTTATCTGATAATGGTAAGCAATCAGCGGATATTGATCATTGGTCGTCAATGCGACCCACAGTACTTTGCTAATACCGAGCAGCAATACAATCCATGAAAAAACGTAAAAATGGACTTTCTTATCTTTTTTAAACGTGATGTACACGAAATAGATAACAGCGATATATGTCGTGATATAGAAAAAGTTTCGGGTGACTTCTCCGGACAGCATAAAAAAAGAAATCGAGAGGGTGGTGAATAAGAAAAATAGTGCAGCAAGCTTATCGTCAAATGACGATTTTTTGATTGCGGTTAACCAAGGGTTAATCATGTGTTCTTTTCCTGAATACTTTTGTGTTCATATATTTCGCCATCCATTTCACGCTGCTTAAATAGTCTCCTTTGAACCACAGGACACGAGCATAGCGTTTCATTTCTTTATAACTTACTGGCATGTCGAGCGAAATGCCTCTCCATGGAGAGCGCTCGTAATATGAGTAATAGAGATCAGCCACTTTACTTCCTCCCCACGAATGCCAGGGTTTACATTTTCCTGTGTAATGAATCAGGATCACACCGCCAGGAAGTGTTTTCTCATGGCCTACACGTTTGTAAATAATATCAACGATATAGTTATATTCTTTAGGGAGTAGCAGGGTTTCATGTTCCAGCACGACATTCAGGGCTTCCTGATCCGGGAATTTAAATTTATCTCCGTTTTCGCGAAGCTCATTAATCACCCGGTTGGTGGTGTCTCTGGCAACCCATTTTTCGATATTGATGTAAAGAAATCCGGAGTTGAAGTAATTACCGGAGGTCAGTTTAAGCACCGGACAAAGTTTAGCTCGCGCCCGTTTTTCATCGTTCACTGCACATAACGTATATTGACTGATATCCAGTTTGATCAGGTCATTGTAGCGGCCGACGCATAACGTATCAGCATCCAGATAAATCACTTTATCGGTGATATCAGCGAGGATGAGCGGAATAAATAACCGGTAATAGATGGCGTGTGTGTAACGGCCAACCATCGGCAATCCCTGGAATGCCTCATCCTTGAAGGTATAGGTGGTGACGGCAAGGGGAAACATCTTCGCTAACTCAATGATTCGGCTGATGCTCTCATTGCTTAGTGCGGTACCGAATAAATGAACATGAAAGCGCAGATCGGGGTTGTTTTCCAGAACGGAGAACACAGCAATGCCCATTCCCCGAGCATAACTGTCATTGATACCGAAAGAGAGATGCACCACATCTTTTTCAGTTCCCAGAGAGTTAACAATCTCTTCCCTATTCTTAATCGATGAATGCAAGATATTAGCCATAATGGCGCTCCTGACCTCTGCTGTCAGTAATGAACTCGTGAATCGCTTTTAATTTATGTTCGTTTAGCGCAAACAATTGTTCTGGCGTCAGGCTAAAACGGGTTCTGGTTTCAAAAACAAACGAAGCAGGTTCAAAGTTTTCAGGCTCTATAAACAGCACCTTACCTAACGGACGCTGTTCTTCCTTACAACATGGGCCGGTAAAGCAGATGATAGGCGTTTTTTGTGAATCTGCTATATAGGCATTTCCTGAATCTGAGGCGATATAAGCATCAAGTTGACCTAGCGCAAAAGGCACATCTTCTAACGGCATCTGACCGATGAGGCTCACGACGCGTGATTTTTCCTCTTCACTTAAAATTTCAAGTAAAGCATCAAGATAAGGCTGCTCATTGGCCGGACCGAACACGATGAACTGACAGTTCAGATTCGACAGATTTTGTATGATCTGCTGCCAGACTTCACGGGGGATAGTTTTTGCACGATTACCTGCAGAAATACTGATCCCAATTTTGATTTCACCGGTTTTATCCAGCACAGGGTAATGGGTTTTCGGGATCCATAACGGCAGAGTGGCATGCGAGTGATAACTGTCAGCCGTCAGAGCCGGATCAGCCAGTTTCAGGTAATTCTCTAACGCGAGATCATACTTACCGTGCTGCCGGACCACGTTGGCTGTGGCAAAGAAAATCCGGTGATACCACTTGCGCACATAGGTTTCTAAAAAGGCTTTGTAATTCGCATTACAAAACGCAGCGTAGAAAGCATTAATGCTGTTAGGTTGCAGCAAATAGACATTGTCGTAGTGGTTAAGCAGCCTGAACGCCAGACGGATTTTGCTGAAGAGAGACTTTTTGTGTTCTTCAATCAGGAAGATCGACTCAATCGTTGTATCGCGCCCGGCCAGTGGCAGCACCGTTTTACTGATTAACACATCCGATTTTTTCAGATGTTTGAGTAACGGCGTAATGTTAACAAAATCGCCAATTTTGGCGGTCTGGATGACCAGATTTCGTCCTTTGCCCTGATGAAAAGGTTTCATCAGCATTTTGAATGGCCACAGCAAAATGAAAATAATCACATAGCTCATGGTCAGTTCATTCCCTTATTCGCAGAAATTACATCGTTGAGTTGCTCAAAAACGCGTTCCGCCGGCAGAGTCTCAAGCGAGTTGTTCTCTGCTTTCAGGACAAACTGATTCTTCCCGTATCCGCCAATCAAACCCGGATCGGTCGGGCCATAAAGGGTGATATTCGGGCGATCCAGCGCCGCAGTCAGATGACTGAGTCCGGTATCTACCGAAATCACGGCTTCAGCACCGGCTAAAACCTCAGCCACTTCCCCGAGACTCAATTTAGGCAAGACTTCCACATAAGGAAAACCTTCAGCCAGGCGCATTGCGCGCTGATATTCATGTTCGGCGCCCCACGGCAGTTTGATGCGAAGATTGGCAGCACTCAGCATCCCGAGCAGTTCACGCCACTTTTCTTCCGGCCAGTGTTTGTCTGCACGGGTGGTTGCATGAAGAAAGACCAGATACTGACCGGCATCGGCAGGCAGATGTGAAAGGAAACGCGCCGCAATGGCGTAGTCGCCCCGGGCCGCAGGTTTTTCATAGCCGAGACTTTTGGCAAACAGTTCCCGGGTGCGTTCCACGGCATGCTGTTTTTTATCAATTTCGTGGCGCTGATTGTAGAACCAGCTGGCGAAAGGTTCACGGGCGCTTTTGCAGTCTTGCCCATGTTTTTCACCTTTGGCAACACGGGTGATCAGCGCTGCACTTTTGATTAATCCCTGAGCGTCAATGATGGCGTCATAGGAGGTGGACTGAACTTCGCGTTTGAAATCACAGCGTTGCTGCCGGGTTTCAGAGCCAAACCAGTTTTTGCGCCAGCGGCGAATGGCCACCGGGATAACGCGATCGACGGCCGGATGCCAGCCGGGGATTTGAGTGAAACCTTCTTCCACAACCCAGTCAAAGCGGATCCCGGGAATAGCCTGCATGGCATCCGTTAATGCAGGAAGCGTATGCAGAACGTCGCCCATGGACGAGGTTTTGACGATGAGAACCCGCATTAAAGCTCCTTCCTTGCGCTCAGTAACTGGTTTAATTCCTGATAAACCTGCTCTGGTTGAATATCAATCAGACTCTGGTGATAGCCTTCTTCGGCATCGCCTTTGCGGACTTTATGGTAGCCGGTGATCAGGCGGATAACTTTCGCCTGATGACTCAGTGGCGGGGTGAAGTCAGGACTGCTCGGTCCGTAGAGCGCCACAAGCGGTTTATCCAGCGCAGCAGCGACATGCATCAGACCAGAGTCATTGCTGACCACTGCCTGACAGGCCGCGATCATCACAACAGCCTGATCCAGCGAGGTTTTACCTGCAAGATTCAGGCAGAAAGGTTGAGAGTCTTCGGTCAGTGCCAGGCGGATTTGCTCTCCGGCGGCATTGTCTTTCGCTGAGCCAAACAACACGACCTGATAACCCTCGCAGATCAGTTTTTCAGCCAGTACGGCGTAATGATAATGCGGCCAGCGCTTGGCCGGACCGAATTCAGCGCCCGGACAAAAGCCAATCACCGGACGCGAATTATCGACAGCGAAGGATGTTTTGACGGCCGCGATTTCGGCTTCAGTGACCTGCAGTTTAGGCCACAGAATGGGTTGTGGAAGGTCGGCAGCTGTTTTGATTCTCCCGGCTTCGTAGCCCAGCGCTGCATAGCGCTGAACCATCAGCGGAAATGCTGCTTTATCGAGGACCCGTAAATCATTGAGCAAGCCATAGCGCATTTCGCCACGCCAGCCAGTACGCTGAGGAATGCGCGCAAAGAACGGAACCAGCGCTGATTTAAAGGAGTTAGGCAAGACAAAGGCGCGGTCATAATGCGTATCACGCAACGACACGCCCAGACGACGACGTTCGCCAAGTTCCAGTGCGCCATGCCCCAAAGGCATCGCCAGCGCCTGATTCACTTCCGGCATCCGGTCGAGCAAAGGACGGCACCATGCAGGTGCCATCACGTCAATTTGTGCTTGCGGATGAGCAGCTTTCAGGGTGCGGTAGAGACTTTGAGACATCATCATGTCACCGACCCATGACGGCCCAATTACCAGTATCTTCATACCGTTAATCCATTCCTCAATGTGCAGGGCTTAAACTGTGCGGTTAAGCCAGCTCATGTATTCCGTCACGCCTTCAGCAACCGTTTTGAAAGGTTTGTCATAACCGGCATTACGCAGCGCGGTCATATCGGCCTGAGTGAAGGACTGATAACGGCCTTTCAGTTTTTCCGGGAAAGGAATGTATTCGATATCGCCAGATTTGTGGTACGCCACTACCGCGTCTGCCACAGCCTGGAAGGATTCTGAGCGGCCGGTACCGCAGTTGAAAATACCGGAAACGCCGTTCTGCCAGAACCACAGGTTCACTGCAGCCACATCGCCCACGTAGATGAAATCGCGTTTGAAGCCTTCGCTGCCGGAGAACAATTTCGGGTTCTCACCGGCATTGATCTGGTTGTTGAGGTGGAATGCGACGCTGGCCATGCTGCCTTTATGACCTTCGCGTGGTCCGTAGACGTTGAAGTAACGGAAACCGCAAATCTGAGATTCCGCATGTGGCAGAATTTCGCGGACATACTGGTCAAACAGGAACTTAGAATAGCCGTAGACGTTCAGCGGTTGCTCATATTTACGATCTTCAACAAAGCTGGTGCTCTGGCTGCCGTAAGTGGCGGCGGAAGAGGCGTAAAGGAAAGGAATGCTGCGATCCAGGCAATAATGCAGGATATCTTTAGAGTACTGATAGTTGTTATCCATCATGTATTTGCCGTCCCACTCGGTAGTGGACGAACAGGCGCCTTCGTGGAAAATGGCGTCAATATCACCTAAATCGTCGCCTGCAACGATACTGGCAATGAAATCTTCTTTATCACAATAATCCGCAATATCCAGATCAACCAGATTGACGAATTTGGTGCCGTCTTTCAGGTTATCAACCACCAGAATATCGCGGTATCCCATATCATTGAGCGATTTAATAATATTGCTGCCGATAAAACCAGCGCCGCCAGTGACGATTATCATGGGATCCACCTTTAATCATTTTAAGTACCGCGCACCATGCGCAGCCTGTAATTGGGTAATATCATAACACTTCATTATGAAGCTCACATTGGGAAGGTGTCCGATAACACGCATTCTTGTGTTTCAGACCGTAAGGCGTGAACTATGCTGCAAAACAAAGATATTGTGAGCGGTTCCATCGTTATTTCGTATTCAGATTAGTAAGGTATTCCGTGAATGAGTCATTTCAGGAGAATACTGTATGTCTGTTTCGTTTTATCGGCAGTTGGAAGACCAGCTCGATCAGGCGCGGGTTGAAGGACTGTTTAAAGAAGAACGTATATTAACCACGCCTCAGCAGGCCGAAGTTTCTGTCGCGGGTGGGAAGCCGGTCATCAATTTTTGCGCGAACAACTATCTTGGATTGGCTAACCATCCGGAGTTGATCAGTGCCGCGAAAGAGGGGCTCGACAGTCACGGTTTTGGTATGGCGTCGGTGCGTTTTATCTGCGGTACACAAGATGCCCATAAAGAACTCGAACACCGTCTGGCCGATTTTCTCGGTATGGACGACGCGATCCTCTATTCCTCCTGTTTTGATGCCAACGGCGGATTATTCGAAACGCTGCTGGGCGAAGAAGACGCCATCATTTCGGATGCGCTGAATCACGCATCAATTATTGATGGGGTACGGTTGTGCAAAGCGAAACGTTACCGCTATGCCAACAATAATATGGATGAACTCGAAGCACGCTTACAGCAGGCGAAAGACGACGGTGCCCGGCATATTCTGGTCGCTACCGACGGCGTATTTTCCATGGATGGTGTGATTGCTAACCTGAAAGGTGTGTGCGATCTGGCGGAACGATTTGATGCACTGGTGATGGTCGATGATTCCCATGCTGTCGGTTTTGTCGGTGCCGAAGGGCGTGGTACTCACGAATATTGTGACGTGATGGGACGGGTAGACATTATCACGGGCACGCTTGGCAAAGCGCTGGGCGGGGCTTCCGGTGGGTATACCGCAGCACGTCAGGAAGTTATTGACTGGTTACGTCAGCGTTCACGTCCTTATCTTTTCTCCAATTCACTGGCACCGTCGATTGTTTCCGCCTCGCTGAAAGTGCTCTCCATGCTGGAAGAAGGCAGCGAACTGCGTGAGCGGTTGCATAGCAATTCAAAAATGTTCCGTGAAAAAATGACCGCTGCAGGTTTCACGCTGGCGGGGGCCGATCACGCCATCATTCCTGTGATGCTGGGCGAAGCCCGTTTAGCGCAAGAGTTTGCCGCGCTTTTGCAGCAGGAAGGCATTTATGTCACCGGTTTCTTTTATCCGGTAGTGCCGCAAGGCCAGGCGCGTATCCGTACCCAGATGTCTGCCGCACACAGCTGCGAACAAATCGAAAAGGCGGTTGAAGCCTTTACCCGTATTGGCAAAAAACTTGGCGTGATCGCCTGAGGAGTTTCCATGAAAGCCTTAGCAAAACTCAAACGTGAGGAAGGCATCTGGATGACGGATGCGCCGGTGCCGGAAATGGGCCATAACGATTTGCTGATCAAAATCCGCAAAACAGCCATCTGCGGCACCGATGTGCATATTTATAACTGGGATGCATGGTCGCAAAAAACCATTCCGGTGCCGATGGTGGTTGGCCACGAATACGTCGGCGAAGTCGTCGGGATAGGGCAGGAAGTAAAAGGCTTCAGCATCGGCGACCGTGTTTCCGGTGAAGGTCATATCACCTGCGGGCATTGCCGCAACTGCCGTGGCGGGCGCACGCACTTATGCCGCAATGCGCAGGGCGTCGGGGTAAACCGTCCGGGCGCTTTTGCTGAATATCTTGTTTTACCGGCGTTCAATGCGTTCAAAATCCCGGACAATATTTCTGATGATCTGGCGGCCATTTTTGATCCGCTGGGCAACGCAGTTCATACCGCGCTGTCTTTTGATTTAGTCGGGGAAGATGTATTGATAAGCGGCGCCGGTCCGATTGGTATCATGGCTGCCGCTATCTGCAAACATGTTGGCGCGCGTCATGTGGTGATCACTGACATGAACGAATACCGGCTCGAACTTGCGCGCAAAATGGGTGTGACGCGGGCGGTTAACGTCAGTCAGCAAAGCCTGCCGGAGGTCATGGAAGAACTGGGGATGACGGAAGGGTTTGATGTCGGGCTGGAAATGTCCGGCGCACCTGCCGCATTTCGCAGCATGCTCAGTGCGATGAATCACGGCGGGCGGATTGCCATGCTCGGCATCCCTTCCACAGAAATGGCCATCGACTGGAATCAGGTGATTTTCAAGGGGCTGTTTATTAAAGGGATCTATGGCCGGGAAATGTTTGAAACCTGGTACAAAATGGCGGCGCTCATTCAGTCCGGGTTAGACCTCACGCCGTTGATTACTCATCACTTCCCGATTGATGAATTCCAGAAAGGCTTTGATGCGATGCGTTCCGGTCATTCCGGAAAAGTCATTCTTAACTGGTGAATCTGATTTGTCGCACAGATGAAAAAGCCCGCTGAAACAGCGGGCTTTTTTCTGACCGGAGGGCTATTTTTAGGCGTCTGGCTCTGCCTTTTGTTTCTCAACATCCGTCAGATATCTCACCTTACGGGTGTAATCCTGACCTTTAAACAGCAGCTCATTGTCTGGCGAGGCCAGATATTTTTGCCATTCGCTCAGCGGGAAACCGCCATGTGCGCCAATGACTTCTTTAGGAATAACCGACGGCGTGCCGCCAATCTTTTTCGAGACCGGCCAGTTCATCCAGTCGCCGAGATTGACGGTTTTAATGTCCAAAGTGTCGAGCATGGCCGCCAGCGGTAACTGATCGGTCGGTGGCTGATTATCTGGCAGGATATTCCAGGTATCTCTGAAAAACATAATCCACAACGGGCACAGACGTTCCCAGGTTTTACGTGTTGCAGCCAGGAAAGCGCCGTTGACGTGGTCAACGATATAAGGGCGCACGCTGTCTTTGTAATACGCCGGGATGATCTGCGGATCACAACCGTCGAGTTTGGCAATCATTTTGCCCTGACGGAAACTTGAATAGATGTGATTTTCATGCAGCTGGATTTCCGGCATTTTCAGCAGATTCAGATCAGAATCGATCATCAAAATACCGTCAGTTTTGGCCTGTAAAGGCGCCAGCAGTTTAATCAGGCGGCTGAGGTAAATTTGTTTGTAACGATAATCGCCGGATTTAGTGTCGGGATTGAGTGTCACGATGCGGACTTTTTCAGGCAGAGACCGGAACAGGCTGGCATCCTGATCGGTCACAATGACAATTTCCTGCAATGGTGTCGCGAATTTGTCAGCAAATTCCGCGCATAAACAGGCTTCTTCAATATAATCAGCACCCGCGGAAGGAATGACGACAGAGGTGATATTATTCTTTGGCGCACTTGCTACGACGGTTCCGGCATAAGGCAGATTGTGGCGTGAAAGAATATGACGATATTTAGAATTTAGAAATTTGAACATGTTCAGCCTTGTTTCTTTTTAACGCTGCCTAAAACGGTTTCTACACCAGAGACATATTTTTCAATCGCAAATTTTTCGCGGACAGTGAGATTTGCCTGCGTAGCGATTTCACTTCGCAAATGCGCATTGAGATACAGCGTTTTCATATGATTGAAGAGCATCTCAATATCGCCATACTCAAACAGCATTCCGGTTTCTGCATTTTTAATCAGTTCGGCAGTGCCCGTGACATTGGATCCAATCACCGGTGTTTTCAATAACATGGATTCCAGAACGACACGCGGCAACCCCTCACTTTTTGACCCTAAGATAAAGGCATCAAAAGCCGCCAGATATTCCAGAGGATTGCTTTGAAAACCGGTGAAGATGACTTTATCCATTATATTCAGTGCTGCAGCCTGCTGGATCAGACGTCGTAAATTTGGGCCTTCACCGACAAAGACCATTTTCCATTTTGCTTCCGGGAAAGCACGATTAAATTTATCGAGTGCCAGCAGGGTGAAGTGGTGAGCTTTACGATTAATCAGAGAACCGATACTGCCGAAGATGAAGGTATCTTCCGTTGCACCGAGTTCTTCACGGATCCTGATGCCATCCGGTAATGGCTGATTGATATCAATGCCGTTAAAGACAGTAAAACACAGCTCTTTGCGCACGCCGCGTTTAAGCAATTGTTCCTGAACGCCCAGAGAAACAGAAATAATGCTATGGCAAAAACGGTTAACAATACCCACGACGTCTTTGTTCAGAACGGGTTCGATGCGGCAGTGTTGCACGATTTCTGTCGGTAAGCCTGCGGTCGAATAATAGCCTTCCACGTTAGAGCTTGGCTGATTATTCATATATAAAATATCAAACTGACCGAGCTCAAGCAGGGAATGGATTTTGCGGATGTTGGGATTTATACGCCAGATTTTATCGACGGAATAAATCGCTTTCTGGCGTAAATTACCACTGAAGAAAAACAGCGTTCGCAGGACTTCTTTGGTGATTTTTGCCCAGGTGGGTTGTCTGACCTGAGGAATGAAAAATACCGGCACATTAAGCGCGTTCAATATCTGACTGATTGTTTCCCCGTTATCACGGGCATAATCATTGTAAAAGCAGCAACTGATTTCAAACTTTTCACGATCGATTCTTTTCAGCAGCTCCAACATACTGTTGGTGCCACCTCCCCATTCCTTGCCGCTGTCGAGCAGCAGAATTTTAGATCGATCTAGTCCCATCGGTTAGCGCCCTTGCTCAGCCCGGTTAAAAAAATATGCTACTCATTATAAGAGGCAAATTCTATAAGCTCTACTTATTTGATTCTGACGCTAAAATCATTCATATCAATATGTTGTATGAATATTTCAAATCCATTTTTTCGAAAGTGGCAACCTGGCGCCAGTCAATGTCCGTGAATCCTATTTTTTAGAAAATGGGGTCCACGTTAAATACTGGCGTTCAACAAATTGTATTGCCGGCAGTGCAGACAGGCTTTCGCCCAGCACTTTAAACATGCTGTCGGCATACACTTGCGGAACCGGTTGTTTCACACGGCAGATGCTGATGCCTTTACGTGATGGTTTCGACGGCGTGATACCGTTCGCTTTCCCTGCCGGGGCGCTGCGCTGCGGTTCGTTAAGCAGGTCACTTGGCCGTACCAGAACAATATCGGAAGGCAAATTCGGTAGCATCTGTTGCAACACTTTTACCGTGGTCGGGTGGGGATGACCGATGGCGATGGCATAACCGTTCTTGCGGGCGAGCTGAATAGCCCGTTCAAACTGATGGCGGATTTCCGCTTCGTTCTGCACATCATCTAAAAAGACGTTGCGCTTAATGACTTTCACCCGGGTTCCCTGAGCCGCTTTAACCGACTGAGTGTTGCCGATTGTCATGCTGTCGAGGAAGAATAAGTTGTGGGCATTCATGGCTTGCATGACATTTTCCATGCCGGTCAGGCTGGAGGTCATGGCGCTGCCCATATGATTGTTGATACCAATCGCGAACGGGATATTGCTGATAGCCTGATCGACAATACGTTTCACTTCTGCGGCACTCATAGAAGGTGTCAGCGTATCTTTTTCCAGCGGTTGTTTGCTGAGCGGTGCCATCGGCAGGTGGATTAATATTTCACGGCCCTGCTGATGTGCCTTGTTCATCATCATCTGCGAATCTGGCGCATTAGGGAAAATCGCAACGGATACCGCTTTTGGCATCTGAAGTACCTGGTTTTCCTCATGCTGGCGATAACCAAAGTCATCAATCAGGATGGATAATTTCGCTGCCTGAACCTGGCAAACGAAAAACGCAGTACCACAAAGGGCAGCTAAAACGGACTTTTTATATCGCAATGCTATCTTCCCAACCACGGTTGTGGATTTACTGCCTGGCCCTGACGACGAATTTCAAAATACAGCGATGGCTGGCCCTGTCCGCCGCTGTTCCCAACTTTAGCAATGGCCTGACCGGTTCTGACCTGATCGCCAACGCTAACCAGTGCATCCTGGTTGTAACCGTACAGACTCATATCGCCCTTGCCGTGATCGATAACCACAACCAGCCCGTAGCCCTGCAACCAGTCCGCCAGAATGACACGTCCGTCAGCGATGGCCCTGACATCACTGCCTGCACGTGCTGAAATGACCATGCCTTTCCAGCGTAGTTCACCCTGTAGCTGTTCGCCGAAACGATGTATCAACGAACCGTTAACCGGCCACATATTTTGCCCCGAAGGCCGTCCCAGACCGCCGGTACGGGCCATCAGTGACTGTTCACTTTGGGTCGGTTTGTAGGTTGAACCGGATTTTTTCGCTTGCTGTTCTTTCGCTCTGACGGCGGCGGCTTCACGTGCTTCTTTTTCCGCACGGGCTTTGGCTGCACGTTCAGCGGCGGCAATTTTGTTTTGCAGACTGGATTCGTTGGCGCGCAGTTCCGTCAGGCTCTGCTCATCTTTTTGCAATGAGGATTCAAGTGCCGTGAGCGTTTGCTTGCGGGCGGCACGCGCCTGTTCGAGTTTTTGTTGCTGAGATTGCTGTTCACTCAGCAGGCTCTTTTGTTGTGTTTGCTTTGATTGCAAAGAAACACGCTGTTCAGCCAGCGTGGTGCGGGTCTGTTTCAGCTCTTCGATGGTTTTTTGCCGTTCGGTATTCAGATAGCCGAAATACGCCAGGATCCGCTCATTACGTTCGCTCTCTTCGCCGCTGAGCAGCAACTGCAAGCCTTTATGCTGGCCTATACGGAATGCCGCATCCAGCTGTTTTGCAAGGATATCTTCCTGATTTTTTTGCTGTTTTTGTAACTTATCAATAGAGGCATTCAGCCCGGCAATGTCTTTGCTGAGTGTGGCGAGCGTTGACTGAGTTCCGCGCAGCTGGCTGCTGGCGGAGGCAATGGTTTTTTCCTGCGCCTGCAATTGCTGCAATAAAGTGCCGCGCTGTTGTTTCTGCTGTTTTACGCTTTTTTCTTTTTCCGCGATGTTTTGCTGAATGGTTTTTAGCTGATCTTTATTGTCGTCAGCATGCACACTCACGGAAAGAGAGAGTAAAGAAGCACAAAGCAATAAGGCTGAAGATGGGAAGGCAGATACGGCCTTGTCCTGAGCGGAAAGGCGGGTTCTCATCAGGCTGAAATGAATGAATTTGCTCAAACTTTTTTCCGCTTGTCGACCGTGGATGATAGACAATATGGCTGTCCCTTTTCGTATCGTAACACTAATCAACCGGCTGATGCACAAACAAAAAAGGCGTACCAACGGGTGTCGGTACGCCTTTTTAACAGAGCTTTAAGGGAAATTAGCGCGCGATAAACAGCGGTTTGCCACTCATTTCTGCCGGGATCTCCATGCCCATCAGTGAAAGCATCGTTGGTGCGATATCAGACAATTTACCGCCTTCAACGGCTTCTGCGTTTCCGCCAATATAAATTAAGGGCACCGGCAGACTGGTGTGCGCGGTGTGTGCCTGACCGGTCGCCGGATCGCGCATTTGTTCTGCGTTACCGTGGTCGGCGGTGATCAGCAACTGACCACCAACGGCTTTCACGGCATCCACAACCTGAGCCACGCAATTATCGAGTGCTTCAACGGCGCTCACCGCCGCATCGTAAACGCCGGTATGACCGACCATATCGCCATTCGGATAGTTACAAATGATGGTGTCATATTTACCGCTGGCAATTGCGCTGAGCAGTTTTTCCGTCAGTTCAGCAGAACTCATTTCCGGTTGCAGGTCATACGTCGCCACGTTCGGGGATTTCACCAGAATGCGATCTTCGCCTTCAAACGAATCTTCCATGCCACCGTTAAAGAAGAAGGTGACGTGTGCATATTTCTCAGTTTCGGAAATACGCAGCTGCGTTTTGCCGTGCGCCATCAGCCATTCGCCGAGGGTGTTTTTCAGTGATGCCGGCGGATAGGCGCAGGCAGCTTTGATGTCCGCGGCGTATTCGGTAAGCATGATGAAATCGCCGAAGTTAATGACTTTTTCGCGGATAAAACCGTCAAAGTCCGGACTGATAAAGGCGCGGGTGATTTCGCGGGCACGGTCAGCGCGGAAGTTCATGAAGATCAGTGCATCGCCGTCATTGATGGCCGCTGCTTCTTCGCCTGCTGCCTGCAATACGGTTGGCTTCACGAATTCATCGTTTTCATCGCGGCCATAAGCGGCCTGCAAGCCAGCCACAGCGTTTTCGGCCGTGAACGCGCCTTTTGCCTGTGACATCAAATCGTATGCGAGCTGTACGCGATCCCAGCGGTTATCGCGATCCATAGCGTAATAACGGCCAACAATAGAGGCAATGCGGCCGGTGCCAATTTGTGCGAATTTCTCAGAGAAGCGTTTCAGTGCAGCTTCTGCGCTGCGCGGCGGGGTATCACGCCCATCAAGGAAGGCGTGCAGATAAATCGCTTTCGCGCCACGACGGTGCGCCAGTTCCACCATCGCCATAATGTGGTCTTCGTGGCTGTGAACGCCGCCCGCTGACAGCAGGCCCATAATATGGACCGCTTTGCCTGCGGCGATGGCGCGATCAACCGCACCGGTCAGTACGCTATTATTAAAGAAGTCGCCTTCTTTGATTTCTTTGTCCAGACGGGTGAGGTCCTGATACACGATGCGGCCCGCACCTAAATTGACATGGCCGACTTCGGAGTTGCCCATCTGACCGTCGGGCAGACCGACGTCCAGTCCTGAGGCAGCGATAAGCGTGTGAGGATGGGTGGCCCACAGATTATCCATCACCGGCGTTTTGGCGTTCAGAATCGCGTTATCTTGTTGCTCTTCGCGATGTCCGTAGCCGTCCAGAATCACCAGAACCATCGGTTTTTTGTTGCTCGACATGTCAATTGACCTCAGTTTAAAAGATGAAATGCTCAATAGGCTCGCCCGCTGAAACGGGGGGAAACAGGCGCGGCTAAAGGCATTTAAGCCGGTTGATTTTACCCCAGTGCGGGAAGTGAATAGCCGGAGGAGATCAAAGTTGAGGTGAGGTGAGGGTTAACTTTCAGCATAAAGGCGTGTTAATTTTCCGAGACGTGCCGCAGATTGTGGCATTCGCCCGCGCTTACTGGCTGTATTTGCTCCGGCGCGCAGGTATACTCTGAAGCCTTGAATTTTCCCCCAACTGACGGGAGTTGCTACACCCCATGCAAGATATTATGCCGTTCATCAGTGCGCATCCGGTTCTCAGCCTGGCGTGGGTTGCGTTACTGATTGCAGTAATTGTGACCACCTTTAAAACACGTTTCTCTAAAGTGAAAGAGATCACCCGTGGCGAAGCAACACGCCTGATTAATAAAGAAGATGCCATCGTTGTCGATGTTCGCGCGCGTGAAGAATTCCGCAAAGGCCACATCGCTGAATCACAGAATGTGTTGTCTGCTGACATCAAAAACAACAATCTGGGTGAACTGACCAAACATAAAGCACAGCCAGTGATCGTGGTATGTGCCACCGGACAAACGTCCCGTACTGCGGCTGAAGGCCTGATTGCTGCTGGTTTTGAGCGCGTGTTCACACTCAAAGAAGGCATCAGCGGCTGGAGCGGTGAAAACCTGCCTTTAGTTCGCGGTAAATGATTTGCGGTAAATAAGACATTCAGATAACCGCTACGGCATTAAATTCTACGACTCTGAGGTGGAACCCATGGCTAAAATTGAAATCTATACCAAGGCAACCTGCCCTTACTGCCATCGCGCGAAAGCCCTGCTCAACAGCAAAGGCGTTTCATTCGATGAAATCGCTATCGATGGTGACGCAGATAAGCGTGAAAAAATGATCGCCCGCAGCGGTCGTTCAACCGTTCCTCAGATTTTTATCGACGGACAGCACGTTGGCGGTTGTGATGATTTACATGCGCTTGATGCACGCGGTGGCCTTGACCCAATGCTGGGTTAATCAAGGCGGCGGTGGTTTTTCATTAAGTGTTTAAAAGGACTATTAACTTAAGGGTACTACTCACATGTCAGAACAAAATAACACCGAGATGGCTTTCCAGATCCAACGTATTTATACCAAAGACATCTCTTTTGAAGCGCCAAATGCGCCTCAGGTTTTCCAGCAAGACTGGCAGCCAGAAGTTAAACTGGATCTTGATACCGCTTCCAGCCAGCTGGCCGAAGGCGTATATGAAGTTGTCTTGCGTGTGACCGTAACGTCTTCCCTGGGCGACGAAACTGCGTTCCTGTGTGAAGTTCAGCAAGGTGGTATCTTCACTATCTCCGGTATCGATGGCAACCAGATGGCGCATTGCCTGGGTGCATATTGCCCGAACATTCTGTTCCCGTATGCCCGTGAGTGCATTACCAGCCTGGTTTCCCGCGGTACTTTCCCGCAACTGAATCTGGCACCTGTTAACTTTGACGCTCTGTTCATGAACTATCTGCAACAGCAAGCTGAAGGCGAAGGTGCTGAACCGCATCAGGATGCCTGATGAAAACCGTCAATGCGTCAATGACAGTGATCGGTGCCGGCTCGTACGGCACCGCTTTAGCGATTACTCTCGCCAGAAATGGCCATCCCGTTGTGCTGTGGGGACATAACCCCGAGCACATCAACGCCTTACAACGTGCCCGTTGTAATCAGGAATTTCTTCCTGATGTTCCGTTCCCTGATAATCTCTTGCTCGAAACCAATCTGTCTGTCGCGTTAGCGGCCAGCCGTAATGTGCTGGTTGTGGTACCCAGCCATGTATTTGGTGACGTTTTGCGTCAGCTTAAACCTCATTTGCGCGCTGATGCACGTGTGGTATGGGCGACGAAAGGGCTGGAAGCGGAGACCGGACGTCTTCTGCAAGATGTCGCGCGCGAAGAACTCGGCGATGCCATTCCATTAGCTGTGGTTTCCGGGCCGACGTTCGCCAAAGAACTCGCGGCAGGCATGCCGACGGCAATCTCTCTGGCAGCAACCGATGCGACTTTTGCCGATGATTTGCAGCAATTACTGCACTGTGGCAAAAGCTTCCGTGTTTACAGCAACCCCGATTTCATCGGCGTTCAGCTGGGCGGTGCGATTAAAAACGTCATCGCCATTGGTGCCGGAATGTCGGATGGAATCGGCTTTGGGGCTAATGCCCGAACCGCGCTGATTACCCGCGGACTGGCTGAAATGACACGTCTGGGAGCCGCTTTAGGGGCTGACCCTGCGACATTTATGGGCATGGCAGGGCTGGGTGATTTGGTGTTAACCTGCACAGACAACCAGTCCCGCAACCGCCGCTTCGGCATTATGCTGGGACAAGGCAAGGATGTTCAGACCGCTCAGGACACCATCGGCCAGGTTGTAGAAGGCTATCGCAATACGAAAGAAGTACGGGCTCTGGCGCAGCGTAATAACGTTGAAATGCCAATCACAGAACAGATTTACCAGGTGTTGTACTGCGGTAAAGATGCGCGTGAAGCAGCGATCAGTTTGCTTGCCCGTGCGAGCAAGGACGAAAAACACAGCCACTGAAAGGCGTATAAAGTATAGCCACCTTGTTGGTGTTCCCGACAGGGCGGCTTTTTATTACCCGAACTTGCAAAGTCGTAAGGAAAAGTGATGTCGCTAGAAGAATTAGAGCTGGTCTGGAATAACATTAAATCAGAAGCGAGAGCACTGGCTGAGTGTGAACCGATGCTGGCAAGTTTTTTCCATGCGACGTTGCTTAAACATGAAACGCTGGGCGGTGCGCTAAGCTACATTCTGGCCAACAAGCTGGGTAATCCGATTATGCCAGCGATGGCTATTCGTGAAGTGGTCGAAGAAGCCTATCGTAACGACGAACAAATGATCTTGTCTGCTGCCCGCGACATTCTTGCTGTACATCAGCGCGATGCGGCGGTCGATAAATATTCGACTCCGCTGCTTTATCTTAAAGGTTTCCACGCGCTTCAGGCTTACCGCATCGGTAACTGGCTGTGGAAGCAGGATCGTAAAGCGCTGGCGATATATTTTCAGAATCAGATTTCAGTTTCATTCGGCGTAGATATTCATCCGGCAGCGCGCATTGGTTGCGGCATCATGTTTGACCATGCGACCGGTATTGTCATCGGTGAAACAGCTGTCGTTGAGAATGACGTTTCGATTTTGCAATCAGTCACGCTGGGCGGTACCGGCAAAACCTGCGGCGACCGCCACCCTAAAATCCGTGAAGGCGTCATGATTGGGGCGGGTGCGAAAATCCTCGGCAATATCGAGGTGGGCGCGGGTGCGAAAATCGGGGCGGGCTCGGTCGTGTTGCAATCCGTTCCTCCGCACACTACGGCGGCGGGGGTTCCGGCACGTATTGTCGGGCGTCCGGAAAGCGAACGTCCTTCCATGGATATGGATCAGCATTTCAACGGTATTGCGCAGGGTTTTGAATTCGGCGACGGTATCTGACAGACGTTTCAGATGGCATGAATCTGCATGCCATCTTTCAGTTTCATCAAATAGTTACAGCAAACCTATTCTTTCAGCAGTGCGCCCGGATATCCCAACTGGCGCCAGGCTTCGTACACCACCACCGAAACGGCATTCGACAAGTTCATGCTGCGGCTTTCTGCGAGCATCGGAATACGGATTTTGTGCTGCGCGGACAGATTATCCAGAATAGAAGCTGGCAGACCGCGGGTTTCAGGACCAAACAACAGAAAATCATTATCCTGATAACTGACGGCGCTGTGCGCTGGCGTGCCTTTGGTCGTCAGTGCAAAAAGACGTTGCGGATTTTCGCTACTGAGGAACGCGTCATAGTTGGCGTGATGCTTAATATGGGCGAATTCATGGTAATCGAGTCCGGCGCGGCGCAGACGTTTGTCGTCCCAGCCGAAACCTAAAGGTTCGATGAGGTGAAGCTGACATCCGGTGTTGGCACACAGGCGGATAATATTGCCGGTATTTGGCGGGATTTCTGGTTCAAATAAAACGATGTTAAGCATGCGTCCCCCTGATAGAGGGACGCAGAATAGCAGAAACTTAACGCTGGTGCAGCGGCAGCCAGATAATCAAACGAAGGCCGCCCAGCGGGCTGTCCTCGGCTTTGACTTTGCCTCTGTGTTGCTGAACCGCAGTATCCACGATAGCCAGCCCAAGGCCGGTACCGCCGGATTCGCGGTCACGCGCTTCATCAGTCCGGTAGAACGGACGGAAAATCTGTTCACGATCTTCTTCACTCACGCCAGGACCATCATCGTCCACGGTGATGGTGATCCCTTCGCTGTCATGGGCGAAGTTCAGCGCAATATGATGATGTGAATAACGCAGGGCGTTACGCACGATATTTTCCAGCGCGCTGTCGAGGGCCGCGGCATTCCCGATCAGTTTCCATGGGCCCGGAGGCGATGTGACCTCAAGGGTTTTGCCCATCTGTTCGGCTTCAAACTGCGCATCGTCAATGACACCTTCCCACAATTCATTGGCTTTCAGGGTTTCGCGCGACAGCTCATTTTTGTGCTGGCTGCGTGATAACACCAGTAAGTCATTGATCATGCCATCAAGACGTTGCGCTTCATTTTCAATGCGTTGCAGCTCTTTGCCTTCGCCATGACGACGGCGCATCAGCGCGGTAGCCAGTTGCAGGCGCGTCAGCGGGGTTCGCAGTTCATGTGAGATATCAGATATGAGTCGTTGTTGCGCCGTCACCATTCGTTCCAGTGCGCTGACCATCTGGTTGAAACTGGCACCGGTCGCGAGGAACTCCTGCGGGCCGGCTTCGAGTTCCGGATGTTGCTTGAGATTGCCGCGTGCAACGTCATCTGCGGCGTTTTTCAACTTACGCGCAGGTTTCGCCAGGCTCCACGCCAGCCAGAGCAACAGCGGGGCGCTGATGAGCATGGTGACGATAAGCAGAAGCAGAGGGCGGTCAAACATCAGGTTGATAAAATCAGACTGAGAACTGCTGGCAGGGCGCATCAGGTAAAGCTGATAATTGTCTTCGCCGTCACGAACAGAGAAGGGCCCGACCATTTCCACACGGCCATATTTTTTCTTTTTCGGACGATCTGAGTTATCAGACTGGCCGATAAAGTTACGCACAATCTGCATTTCATTGCGCTGAGCGCCAATTACGCGCCCTTCGCTGGTGACCAGCAATAAACGCTGACCCGGCGGTGCCCATTTGTCGATAGCGCGGAACAGCCTGCGCCACCACATCAGATCATTGGCAGGATCGGTCGCCAGCTCAGCTTCGACGTGCTGTTCAATCATCAGGCCCTGCCGTTGTTCGTTATCGAGCAACGGCGTAATTTGGCGTGAATCGAGTTTCGGCACCATCAATACCAGCATTAGCACCAGGGCTAACGTAAACCAGAAAATGGCAAAAATACGTGCCGTAAGGCTGTTTATCATGAAGCAGAAACCATCAGATAGCCGCGTCCGCGCAGGGTTTTAAACCACGGATGTCCATCCTGACGATCGGGCAATTTACGGCGTAAATTAGAGATATGCATATCTATCGCACGGTCAAACGGCGTCAGGCGTTTACCCAAGACTTCCTGGCTCAGATGTTCGCGGGAAACGACCTGTCCGAGGTGTTTTGCCAGTAGATACAGCAGGGTAAATTCTGTACCGGTCAAATCCAGCGCTTCGCCATCAAAGCTGGCTTCCTGGCGGCCCGGATTCAGCTGTAAGCCATCGACTTCAAGCGTCGGTGAACCATTGTTTTCATTGGTTTGCTGCTGCTCGCTCCAGTTGGAACGGCGCAACATGGCCCGGATGCGGGCAACCAGTTCGCGGTCATTAAACGGTTTTGGCAGATAGTCATCGGCACCCAGTTCAAGGCCAAGAACACGGTCCAATTCACTGCCGCGGGCAGTTAACATAATCACTGGCGTCTGGTGGCGCTGGCGTAATTCTTTAAGGGTTTCAATGCCGTTTTTCTTCGGCATCATCACGTCAAGTAACAGAAGATCGATGGTATTATCGATTTTCTCTAATGCCTGCTCACCGTCGTAAGCCACCACAACATTAAAGCCTTCCATTTCGAGCAATTCTTTCAAAAGTGAAGTCAGTTCACGGTCGTCATCAACTAACAAAATTTTATTCATTGTATTTACCTCTAGACGCAAAATACGTCATCAATTGCCGCTATTCCATGACTTTACGTACTTTTACAAGCACTGACGCTTGTTTGCAGCAGCAGGTTTAGACTGCTTTTCAATGATTCGCGATTAAGCGATAAAGACTTTAGGAGTATGTGATGTTTAAGGCAGCTTCATTCGGTTTGGCCACGCTTCTGACGCTGAGTTCAGGTGTCGTTTTAGCAGATGGCGCAAAACCAGTGTCGGCGATGCCAGCAGAACATGATAGCACGATGTTGGATAAGCCTCAGGAACGCAACACCATGTTTGATGGTGTAAATCTCACTGAGCAGCAGCGCCAGCAAATGCGTGACCTGATGCACCAGGCCCGTAAAGATCTGCCTCATGTAAATGTAGAACAGATAGAAACGATGCACAGGTTGGTTACCGCCGAAAAGTTTGATCAGGCCGCAGTCCGGTCACAAGCCGAATTAATGGCTCAGGAACAGGTGGATCGCCAGGTCGAAATGGCCCGCATCCGCAACCAGATGTTTAATCTGCTGACCCCTGAGCAAAAAGACGTATTGAACCAGAAACACGAGCAACGTATGCAACAGATGCGTATGCAGTTATCTGGATTACAGCCCTCTTCTGCCCAGAAGACGAGTAGTACCAGCACGACCGAGTAAGATCCCTGTTTTTCCTTGCCATAGACACCATCCCTGTCTTCCCCCGCCGAAAGGTGGGGTTTTTTTTGCCTGAAATCTGCGATGGGTTCACAGAAGCGGAAATTAACAAGGTGGAAATCTGCGCGTAACGAACTGGAAATATCTTGTAAAAGCCGTATGAATCAGTAAATTGCGAAGTACAGAGCAGTGTATGCGTATTCTTGCTGACTTGAATCAATTCAGCACCGGTGTTTTGTTATACTATAGGCTCAAACGCTAGTAAGCCCTTTTGGCTGCACAAGAAAAATTCGCCCAACAGGCTGGCTCAAGATTCTTAAGAAATTGCATCTACAAGTTCAGAGGTAGTCATGATCAAAAAAATTGGTGTACTGACAAGTGGTGGCGATGCCCCAGGCATGAATGCTGCGATCCGTGGCGTTGTCCGCTCCGCTTTATCTGCAGATTTGGAAGTCTACGGTATTGAAGATGGCTACCTCGGCATGTACGAAAACCGCATGCGTAAACTGGATCGCTACAGCGTTTCAGACATGATTAACCGCGGCGGTACTTTCCTGGGTTCAGCTCGTTTCCCGGAATTCCGTGACCCGGAAATGCGTAAAGTGGCGCTGCAGAATATGAAAGACCGCGGTATTGATGGCCTGGTGGTTATCGGTGGTGACGGTTCTTATGCAGGCGCAGACTTGCTGACCAAAGAAGGTGGCATCCGTTGTATCGGCCTGCCAGGCACAATCGATAACGACGTTGCCGGTACTGACTACACCATCGGTTTCTTCACTGCGCTGGGCACGGTGGTAGAAGCGATTGACCGTCTGCGTGATACCTCCTCTTCACACCAGCGTATTTCAATCGTTGAAGTGATGGGCCGTTATTGCGGTGATCTGACTCTGGCAGCTGCAATTGCCGGTGGTTGCGAATTTATCGCCATCCCGGAAGTTGAATTCAAACGTGATGATCTGGTTGCTGAAATTAAAGCAGGCATCGCGAAAGGTAAAAAGCACGCGATCGTTGCCATCACTGAGAAGTTAGATAACATCGAAGAGCTGGCCAAATACATTGAGAAAGAAACCTGCCGCGAAACGCGTGGCACCGTATTAGGTCACATTCAGCGCGGTGGTGCGCCCGTCGCTTACGACCGCATCTTAGCCTCCCGCATGGGCGCTTATGCTGTAGACCTGCTGCTGGAAGAAGGCCGCGACTATTCTCAGGGCGGTTTCTGTGTCGGTGTAGAAAACGAGAAAATGGTTCACGAGTTAATCTCGGTTTGTATCGCACCAGAGAATAAGAAAAGTAAATTCAAAGAAGACTGGTACGACACTGCGAAAAAACTTTTCTGATACAGTGGATTACGCAATTGAAAGAACCTCCTTTACGGGAGGTTTTTTTTGGCCTGTGTTTTTGTTATTCCAGAAAGTAATAGAAAAAAACCTTTTATTCTTTATGCGTTTCATTTTTATCTGGCACGCTCTCCTTAATGAACAAATAAATGAAATCCATAGAAACTATCTCGGGAGAGTGCGATGCGTAAATGGGCTGTAGGTTTGGGATTACTGTTGGTGGCAACCGGAGCAATTGCCAAAGATATTCAGATTCTGAACGTGTCATACGATCCAACCCGTGAGTTCTATGAACAATACAACAAAGCGTTCAGCAAGTACTGGCAGGCTAAAACTGGCGATACCGTGACTGTGCGACAGTCGCATGGCGGTTCGGGCAAGCAGGCCACATCAGTTATTAACGGCATTGAAGCTGATGTAGTCACACTGGCGCTGGCTTATGACGTTGATGCCATTGCCGAGCGCGGCCGTATTGATAAAAACTGGATCACCCGTCTGCCGGACAACTCTGCACCTTACACGTCCACCATTGTTTTCCTGGTGCGCAAAGGCAATCCGAAACAAATTCACGACTGGAATGATTTGATCAAGCCGGGCGTGTCGGTTATCACGCCGAACCCTAAAACGTCTGGCGGTGCCCGCTGGAACTATCTGGCAGCCTGGGGTTATGCCCTGCATCACAATAACAATGATAAAGCGAAGGCTCAGGATTTCGTGAAAGCATTGTATAAAAACGTGGAAGTGCTGGATTCCGGCGCACGTGGCGCAACCAATACCTTCGTTGAGCGCGGCATCGGTGATGTGCTGATCGCATGGGAAAACGAAGCGTTGCTGGCAACTAAAGAAGTCGGCAAAGACAAGTTTGAAATCGTGACGCCAAGCGAATCGATTCTGGCGGAGCCAACAGTTTCTGTGGTCGATAAAGTCGTGGATAAGCGTGATACCCGTACTGTGGCAGATGCCTACCTGAAGTACCTGTATTCACTGGAAGGACAGACTATCGCGGCAGAAAACTATTACCGCCCGCGTGATCCGCAAGTCGAAAAGAAATTCGCTTCTGAATTCCCGAAACTGAAACTGTTCACCATTGATCAGGTTGCAGGTACCTGGGCACAGGCGCAAAAAGATCATTTCGCGACAGACGGTATTTTTGACCAAATCTCTAAGCGTTAACGACGTTTTACAGACAGGTCTTCCGCAAACAGCTCTCTTTGCGACCAAAAAGAAAACCCCGGCATCCCGGGGTTTTTTATGCGCAGAAGAAACAGACTTACGCTTGTTTGGCTTCTGCAGCCGCTTTCACGATCACAGCGAAAGCATCAGCTTTCAGTGATGCGCCGCCAACCAGTGCGCCATCGATGTCTGGCTGGGTGAACAGCTCAGCAGCGTTAGCCGCGTTAACGGAACCGCCGTACTGGATGATCACTTGTTCAGCAACCGCAGCATCTTGTTTCGCGATATGGTCACGGATGAATTTATGAACTGCCTGAGCTTGTGCAGGAGTTGCAGATTTGCCGGTACCGATCGCCCAAACTGGTTCGTAAGCGATGACAGCGCCTTCGAATGCTTTCGCACCCAGAGTGTTCAGAACCGCGTCCAGTTGCTTAGCGCAAACGGCTTCAGTTTTGCCTGCTTCGTTTTCTGCTTCGGTTTCACCGATGCACAGAACAGGGATCAGACCTGCTTCTTTCAGCACGCCGAATTTCTTCGCGATGAACTCATCGCTTTCTTTGTGGTAAGTGCGGCGTTCAGAGTGACCGATGATGATGTATTTTGCACCGATGTCTTTCAGCATGTCGGCAGAGATTTCACCGGTGAATGCGCCGGACAGGTTAGCATCAACGTTCTGAGCACCCAGCGCGATACGGCTGCCAGCCAGCGCGTGTTTAGCCTGTGACAGGTAAACTTCTGGTGGAGCAATCGCAACGTCACAACCTACAACTGTGCTCAGTTCAGTACGCAGAGCAGCAATCAGTTCGTTAACCATGTGGGTACTGCCGTTAAGCTTCCAGTTACCCATCACTAATGGATGTCGCATGTTTTTTCCTCCAAAAGGGGACGCGAGTGTCGATTAAAATTTCTGCCAAATAAGCAGATTACCTGTGCAACAGTATAGAGATCATTGGACGTAAAGGCTTTGCTTTTTGTCATTAAAAGCCGTCATCTCACGGCTCGGCCAGCGCAAGCTTGACCGGTTCCACGGCGAATGTCAGACCTTTTTCGCCATTGTCTGAAATCACAAAACGCACCGCGCCCACTTCCTGCTTATAAAACTGCTGACCTTTGCCTTTCTCAATCATAGATGTCACTTTCGCCACGCTTTGTGGCACAGAAAGTGTGGCATCAAACTGACGCATGAGGTTCGCCATGTAGCTTATCGCCAGCGTGCGGGCCGCTTTCTCTTCGGCTCCCTGAATCGGCAGATAGGTGATTTGCAGCGTTTTGATTTTGCCCGTGCCTTTTTCCAGCGCCGTCGAGGCATACAGATTTTCGTTAATCTTGCTGGCGGCGCGGGTCAGGGGATTGTTCGGAGATTTATCGCTGATGGAACGGAATTCGCCAATCTGCTGAGTCGGATTGGCTTCATTGTATTTGGCGCGAAAATTAATCAGCGTTGTTTCAAACGTCGGCGCGCCTGCCAGCAGATAAGGTGCCTTTGGCATCTCTTCTGCGCTGGAATGATCGGTTGGCGGATCGGCAAGCGCGATATTCTGACCTGCCAGTATCAGTAATGCGGGCAGCGCCAGGCGTAATAAAGAGTGAGCAACAGTCATAGGGCGTTTCTTATTTTGTTTCAACAGACCGATTAAAGCGGGGAACGGGGGGTAATGTCAAAAGGAGAGCGTAAAGATTCTCGCCGCCGCTGTCCGTGGGTTACACTCCGCCTGATTTAACAATTTACTCCCATTGTACTTTACGGAACGGACTGTCAATGACGTTACAGCATGCACTGTTTTCTTTTAACGGCCGCCTGGGGCGCCGCGATTTCTGGCTCTGGATGGTCAGCTGGCTGATTCTGATGGTGGCTGATTTCTTTTTTGCCGCACAGGAATGGATTACCTATCAGACCGCCGGCTTTGCGCTGGTTGTGTTACTGTGGCCGACCGCGGCGGTGCTGGTCAAAAGATTGCATGATCGCAATAAATCCGCCTGGTGGGCCCTGTTGTTTGTGCTGGCGTGGATGCTGGTTGCCGGTAACTGGGCAGCGGCAATGCCGCAAACATGGAGCTGGGTATTAGGCCGTCTGGCGCCATCAGTGATCTTCATCATGCTGATTATCGACTGCGGTGCGTTTGTCGGTACGCCGGGCACAAATCGTTTTGGCCCGGAACCGGATGACGTTAAATTCCGCTAGTTTTGCAGGAGCAGGCTTACCAGTAATGCTCGCTGGTCATATGGCCCGGCTTGCGTTTGAGATGCTTGCGCATACCCCGCGTGTCTTTCAGGATTTGCTGGGTATCGCGCACCATCTGAGGGTTTCCGCACAGCATAACGTGGCTGTCTTCTGCCAGCATCTTCAGGCCGACAGCCGTTTCAAGTGCGCCGCTTTCAATCAGTGCGGGTACGCGACCGGTCAGTGAACCGGCAATCTCTTCGCGGCTGACCACGGTCAGAATATGTAATTTGCCTTCATAACGGCGCTGAAGCTGTTGCATCAGTGGCAGATAACTCAGGTCAGCTGAGAAGCGTGCGGCGTGAACCAGAACAATATTTTTGAACCGCTCCAGCCCTTGCCCTTCCTGCAAAATCGACAGATACGGCCCGATAGCTGTACCGGTTGCCAGCATCCACAACGTGTCACACTCCGGCACTTCTTCAATGACGAAAAAACCTGCGGCTTCTTTGGTGATATTGATTTCGTCACCCGGCTGCATAACATGCAGGCGCGGGCTGAGCTTTCCTTCCGGCACATTGACCAGATAGAACTCCAGCTCGTTGCTGGAAGGCGGATTAACGTACGAATAGGCCCGCTGGACCCGCTCGCCATCAATATCAAGAGAGAGTTTGGCAAACTGGCCTGCGGTAAAAGAATCGACCGGTGCGTTGACCGTGATGCTGAACAAATTGTCTGTCCAGTGCTCAACTTTTTTGACTTTTCCCGTCACCCAATCAGCCATAAAAACTCCCGTTGTTCCTGATTTACTCATGAATACCGAAATTGAGGTCTGATTTTATTTCAAATTTTTCGGATCCCTTATCGGTTAAATGTTATCAGCCTGATCGGCTCTGGTTAGTCAGTATCGATTTTCGTACACCCAGCGTTACACCGCTGGCTTGTCCTGCTGCCAGTCGGAGGACGGGATAGTTCACCGCAACACTCGCTTATTCATCCTAATTTGTTAACTTATGCGCCGCAGCATGTCCGGCTGTTTTACTGGTTATTTGTTCTGCACTTTTCCAACACTGTCTGATAATGAACTGAAAAATGAAAAAACTGGAAAACATTCACCTGCTTGTAATGCTGATTTTGCTGGTCGCTGTTGGCCAGATGGCACAAACCATTTATGTGCCAAATATCGCGGATATGGCAACCAGTCTGGCGGTAAAACCCGGTGCCGTGCAGCGTGTGATGGCAGCCTATCTGCTGACGTACGGCGGCTCACAGCTGGTTTACGGACCGCTCTCCGATAACATCGGGCGCAGACCGGTGATCCTGACGGGGCTGATGATTTTCCTGATTGGCGCGGCTGGCGCGATGATGTCGACCAGTCTGAATATGCTCATCCTGGCCAGTGCAGTTCAGGGGCTGGGTACCGGCGTGGCGGGCGTGATGGCGCGAACCATGCCCCGTGATTTGTACAGCGGCGGTGCATTGCGTCATGCCAATAGCCTGCTGAATATGGGGATTCTGGTGAGTCCGCTGCTGGCGCCAGTCATCGGCGGAGCATTGTCTGCGTGGCTGGGCTGGCGTGCCAGTTTTGGTTTCCTGCTGATCCTGTGCGCGGGCGTGGCATTTTCTATGTACCGCTGGCTGCCGGAAACCCGTCCGGAGTTCACGGCTGATAATCCACCGCGTAAAATGTTCGGCAGCCTGCGTTTATTGCTGGGCGATGCAAACTTCAGCCGCTATCTGGTGATGCTGGTGGGGGCGCTGGCCGGTGTGGCGGTCTTCGAAGCCAGCTGTGGCGTGCTGATGGGTGGCGTTCTCGGCCTGAGTGGTGTGATGGTCAGCATCCTGTTTATCCTGCCGATTCCGGCCGCTTTCTTTGGTGCCTGGTATGCCGGGCGTACCGAGAAAAGTTTTCAGCAGCTGATGTGGCATTCGGTCATCAGTTGTCTGCTGGCCGGGCTGGCAATGTGGATCCCGGGCTGGCTGGGCATCATGAATATCTGGACGCTCATCGTTCCGGCTTCGCTGTTCTTCTTCGGCGCTGGCATGTTGTTCCCGCTGGCGACTACCGGCGCAATGGAACCTTTCCCTTATCTGGCAGGGGCTGCGGGGGCGCTGGTCGGTGGTCTGCAAAATATGGGCTCAGGGCTGGTGGCGTGGATGTCCGCCATGTTGCCGCAAACCGGTCAGTTCAGTCTGGGTTTGCTGATGTTTGCGATGGCGGTGCTGATCTTGCTGTGCTGGTGGCCGATGTCGAACCATCAGCAGGAGCAGGGCCACACGGTCTGATACTGAGTCTTCCCCATAAAAAAAGCAGAGCCTGAGCTCTGCTTTTTGTCTTTCCGGCGTCCGGTCAGATAATAAATTCGTGCAGCGCGGCGTCTTTACGGTCGAGATAATGCGTCGAGCGGATGCGGCGGATAGTGCGGGATTTACCGCGGATCAGCAGCGTTTCGGTGGTCGCCATATTTCCTTTACGGCTGATACCTTCCAGCAGATCGCCTTTGGTAATGCCGGTTGCGGAGAAAATCACGTTATCGTTACGCGCCATATCATCGAGCAGCAGCACTTTACCCGCCTCAATCCCCATCGCCTGACAACGCGCCAGCTCATCTTCGCCCATGCGGCGGTTTTCCGGCGTATCGCCTTTCACGTCATGCCGCGCCAGCAGGCGGCCTTGCATGTCGCCATCCAGCGCGCGGATCACCGCAGCGGAAATCACACCTTCAGGGGCGCCGCCGATGCCGTATAACACGTCCACTTCGCTTTCCGGCATACAGGTCAGAATGGTTGCCGCCACGTCGCCGTCCGGGAATGCGAACACACGCACGCCCGAGGCCAGCATTTCGCGAATAGCATCGTCGTGGCGGGGTTTCGCCAAAACAGCCACGGTCAGTTCGGTCAGCGGTTTATCCAGCGCTCTGGCGATATTTGCCAGATTCTCTGCCAGCGTCAGGTTCAGATCGATAGCGCCTTTGGCCCCCGGCCCGACGGCGATTTTTTCCATGTACATGTCCGGCGCATTGAGGAAAGACCCTTTGTCGCCCACCGCCAGCACGGCCAGCGCATTGGATTGTCCCATCGCGGTCATACGCGTGCCTTCAATCGGGTCGACCGCGATATCTACCGCATCGCCGTTACCGGTACCGACCTTTTCGCCGATATACAGCATCGGCGCTTCATCGATTTCCCCTTCGCCAATGACGATAGTGCCGTCGATATCGACTTTGTTGAGCATGATGCGCATGGACTGAACGGCAGCATTGTCGGCGAGGTTTTTATCACCCCGGCCCAGCCATTTATAACCGGCGAGCGCGGCAGCTTCTGTCACGCGGGAGAACTCGATTGCTAATTCACGTTTCATTGGAAAGCCTGTAGAAAGAAAAAAAGAGGTCGGTGAGGCAGGGCTCATCTGTGCAGCGATTTTAGCACAACGGGGAATCGGCATAAAAAAACTCCCCATGCGGGGAGTTTCAGAAGGGGTGTTGGCGGTAAATTCTGACGATTATTCGTCGTGATCTTCCCACGAACGAACGCGTGCCACCGCTTTTTGCCAGCCTTTATAGCGGACATTACGTTCCGTCGTTTCAATGCTTGGGCGGAATTCACGTTCGATAGTGGCTTTGCTGCGCACTTCTTCCAGATCGTTCCAGAAGCCGACGGCCAGACCTGCGAGGAAAGCAGAACCCAGCGCGGTGACTTCCAGCACTTCAGGACGCTCAACGCGGGTGCCCAGAATGTCTGACTGGAATTGCATCAGGAAGTTGTTGGCCACCGCACCGCCGTCCACACGCAGGGCTTGCAGACGTGTGCCTGAATCAGCCTGCATCGCATCCAGCACGTCGCGGGTCTGGTAGGCGATAGATTCCAGCGTTGCGCGAATGATGTGATTGCTGTTGGCACCACGGCTCAGACCGAAGATGGCACCACGGGCATATGGGTCCCAGTAAGGCGCACCGAGGCCAGTGAACGCAGGCACGACGTAAACGCCGTTGGTATCTTTCACTTTAGACGCGAAGTATTCGGAGTCTGTTGCGTCGCTGATCAGTTTCAGTTCGTCGCGCAGCCATTGAATCGAAGCCCCGCCAACAAACACCGCACCTTCCAGTGCGTAGTTCACTTCGCCGCGCGGACCGCAGGCGATGGTGGTCAGCAGACCGTTTTTAGAAGCGACCGCTTCAGTACCAGTGTTCATCAGCAGGAAGCAGCCGGTGCCGTAGGTATTTTTCGCCATACCCGGTTGCACGCAAAGCTGGCCGTACAGCGCCGCCTGCTGGTCACCGGCGATACCGGCGATAGGAATACGCGTACCGCCTTTACCACCAATGTTGGTCTGGCCGTAAATCTCAGAAGAAGGACGCACTTCCGGCAACATTTCACGCGGAATATCCAGCGCTTCCAGCATACGGTCGTCCCACTTCAGGTCGTGGATGTTAAACAGCATGGTACGTGAGGCGTTGGTGTAATCCGTCACGTGAACGCGTCCCTGAGTCATTTTCCAGACTAACCAGGTGTCCACGGTACCGAACAGCAATTCGCCAGCTTTTGCACGCTCGCGGGAGCCTTCAACGTTATCGAGGATCCATTTCAGTTTGGTGCCGGAGAAATACGGGTCAACCACCAGGCCGGTGTTGTGACGGATGTATTCTTCCATACCGTCTTTTTTCAGCTTTTCACAGATGTCAGCAGTACGGCGGCATTGCCACACAATCGCGTTATAGATTGGCTTGCCGGTTTCTTTTTCCCACACGATGGTGGTTTCACGCTGGTTGGTAATACCGATACCGGCGATCTGATCAGAGTTGATGTCGGCTTTCGCCAGCACTTCCACCAGCACCGAGCTTTGCGACGACCAGATTTCCATTGGGTCATGCTCAACCCAGCCAGATTTAGGATAGATTTGAGTGAATTCGCGCTGTGAAACGCTGACGATGTTGGCATCGTGATCCAGAACTACGGCGCGTGAACTGGTCGTACCCTGGTCGAGTGCGACAATGTATTTTTTTTCGTGAGTCGTATCTGCTGACATAATGTTCATCCTGCGAATAAGAAAGCTGTGGAACAGTTTAGCCGATCAGGCTTTACGCTGTTTGGCTGGCTGCGGCGCTTTGTCTTCAACCGGCACATTAATCTGATGTGGCAGATGACGACTAATCAACGCTTTATAACCGGCGGCACCCAGGGCAGCACCCACCAGCGGACCGAAAATTGGCACCAGGAAATAAGGAATATCGCGTGCACCGGTGAAGGCGACTTTGCCCCAGCCAGCGAAATAGGCGAAAAGTTTAGGGCCGAAGTCACGCGCCGGGTTCAGGGCGAATCCGGTCAGCGGACCCATTGATGCACCGATAACTGCAATCAGAATACCGATCAGCAGCGGGGCCAGCGGGCCACGGGGCAGGCCGTTACCGTCGTCAGTCAGGCCGAGGATCAGCGCCATCAGAACTGCAGTAATCACGGTTTCAACGAAGAATGCCTGCAATACGCTGATGTGCGGATTTGGATAGGTAGAGAAAATACCGGCCAGATCCAGACTTTCGACGCTGCCGCGCACCATGTTGTGGCTTTGCTCGAAATCGAAGAACAGGTTGTAATAAAGGCCATAGACCAGTGCGGCGGCACAGAAGGCGCCTGCAACCTGTGCGATGATGTAAGGCAGAACTTTGCGTCCTTCAAAGTTCGCGAACAAACATAAGGCGACGGTTACAGCCGGGTTCAGGTGTGCGCCTGAAATCGCGGCAGTCAGGTAGATGGCCATTGCCACACCAAATCCCCAGACGATACTGATTTCCCACTGGCCAAAGGATGCTCCGGCAAGTTTCAGCGCAGCAACACAGCCTGCACCGAAGAAAATGATAAGCCCGGTACCCAGAAACTCAGCGATGCACTGACCTTTTAATGTGGAACTTATGGTTTGGCTCATAGTTTGATCCTGCTAAGGATGATGTTAATGGTTAGTTATAGTTTTTCTGTCATGCGTACGTGAACGTAATCGGATTTTGTCGTTCATCATTAAATGAGAACGTAATGTGAATTTATCGTTAACGAGCATAAACGAGAAATAGCGAAATCAAATTTTGTGTGTCGTGTCATAAAAATGAGCGATTTCGCGTATTGGCTTAACTTGATGTAGAGCAAAAAGCCCAGGATTTAGCATTTTACGCCGGCGTTTGAGCCAAACGAGCTTCCCGGCGTATGGCACTACGGCGGCTAAGGTTATTCGGTCTTAAGGAGGATTTCTGGTGAGTGACACCGCTTTTTAAGCATTTCCTGATACCCCGCCCTGTAAAATTGCAACAGACTGCGTGGATAAAGGGGTTCTTGGTAGACAGGGCAAAGCTGGCTACATACAATCACCCGTTAAGACACCCGCCGGTTTTGCGCAATTCTCTGATGAATTCGTTATAGAAATCGACGGCGTGCAGGAATTTTTGAGCCGTGTCCGGACGATGCGGCAGAACATAAGATGTGCGCCTTGCGAACATAAGGGGACCGAAAAATGTCATTTGAAGTATTTGAGAAATTAGAAGCTAAAGTTCAGCAAGCGATTGATACCATCACTCTGTTGCAGATGGAAATCGAAGAACTGAAAGAGCAGAACAACACCCTGTCTCAGGAAGTTCAGCAGGCCAGCGGCAACCATGAGTCTCTGGTGCGTGAAAATGCGCAGCTGAAAGAAGAACAACACGTCTGGCAGGATCGTCTGCGTGCGCTGTTGGGAAAAATGGAAGAAGTCTGAGTACTTCTGCCGTTAAATGAAAAAGGACGCCCTGGCGTCCTTTTTTGTGGCTGAAAGTAGCGGTTTATTCGATATCGAGCGGATCTTCTGATAACACGATGCCGGTATTATCGGCATACAGATGATCGCCGGAGAAGAAGGTCACGCCGCCAAAATTGACACGAATGTCGCTTTCACCGATCCCTTCACTGCCTGCGCCCGCAGGAATGGCTGCCATCGCCTGAATGCCGATGTCGAGCTCTTCCAGATCGTCTACCTGACGGACAGCACCATAGATCACAATGCCTTCCCATTCGTTTTGAAATGCCTGGCGTGCCAGTCCGGCATCCAGCAATGCGCGACGAACAGATCCGCCGCCATCGACCACTAACACGCGGCCACGGCCATTTTCTTCCAGCAGGTCATAAAGCAAGCCATTATCTTCAAAGCATTTCACTGTTGTGATTTGCCCGCCAAATGAAGTACGGCCGCCAAAGTTGGAGAACAGGGGTTCGACGACATTCACTTCTTCATGGTAGATGTCGCAAAGTTCGGAAGTATCGTATTTCATAGGATTTCATCTGGTTGCTGCATGAGTGTTCAGTATATCCCTTTCCGGCAGATGTTGGCAAAATCATCAATTGTTAAATGTGAAAAGTAGCCCGATAAACGCACATCAGGCCAACTTTACTCAGTTCAGCAACAGACCCAATGCAAACAAGACGTTAGTCAGTAACGCCGCTTTCACCATATGTTCCAGCAGGGGACGTACCTCGGTGGATGTTTTAGCGCGCATGACACGCATAACGTGTTTTGCCAGCATCGGAATAGCCAGAATAAACAACCAGCCAGTCCAGTGATACAAATGCACGGCAGAGAATATTGCCAGACACACGACAGCGGCCGTCAGAATGGTTGCATGATAGCGACGCGCATTTACCGGGCCCAGACGTACCGCCAGCGTGTTCTTGCCATTCGCGCTGTCAGTTTCGATATCGCGCAAATTATTGATATTGAGTACCGCAGTTGAGAGCAAACCGGTGGCCGTCGCCGGTAACATGACAATCCAGTCGAAATATCCCGCCTGTAAATAGAATGTCCCTGCGACGCTTATCCAGCCAAAGAAAATCAGCACGGAGATATCGCCCAGCCCCATATAGCCGTAAGGGCGCGTACCGACGGTATAGGTGATGGCGGCGCCAATCGAAAGCAGACCGAGGATCAGGAAACCTGCCACGTCGCTCGGTTTGTGACAGGCAACGGCGATCAGTGCAATGCCGCAAACGATCGTCAGCGCGATAGTCAGAATGATGGCGCGCTTCATTTGCGCAGCCGTAATCAGGCCTTTTTGCATCCCGCGCAAAGGCCCGACGCGATCGGGCGTATCGCTGCCTTTTTCTGCGTCGCCGTAGTCATTCGCCAAATTCGACAGAATTTGCAGACATCCGGCAGTCAGGAGCGCCAGAAGCGCGATAAGCGGATGAAAAACGCCTTGCAGGCTGGCAATGGCAGAACCCATGACGATAGAGGCAAAAGCCAGGGGCAACGTTTTTGGACGCAGGCTTTCGAGCCACGCGCGGGCAGGCGTTGTCGGGGTGCAGGGAGTCATTGTGCTCATAGGTGATTTCGCTCAGGTGAAGAATCAGTCCGAAATCTAAAAAAAATCAGGGAGGCAAACGCCTCCCTGAAGATCACTTTCGGAACGTATGAGCAAATTATAAGATAAAACGGCTCAGATCTTCATCAGCTACCAGCTGGTCAAGGTGGCTTCTAACATAATCTGCATCAATGTTTATAGAGATACCGTTACTTTCGCTGGCGTCATAAGAGATATCTTCCATCAGACGCTCCAGAACGGTATGCAGACGACGCGCACCAATGTTCTCGGTGGTTTCGTTTACCTGCCATGCCGCTTCAGCAATACGACGGATGCCGTCAGCCGTGAAATCAATCGTCACGCCTTCGGTTGCCATCAATGCTTTGTACTGATGAGTCAGCGAAGCACTCGGTTCGGTCAGGATGCGCTCGAAGTCTTCTGTCGACAGCGCCTGCAGCTCCACGCGAATCGGCAGACGACCCTGCAATTCAGGGATCAGGTCTGACGGGCTGGCAGTCTGGAAAGCACCGGAGGCGATAAACAGGATGTGATCCGTTTTCACCATGCCGTGCTTGGTCGAAACCGTACAACCTTCCACCAGTGGCAGCAGGTCGCGCTGAACACCTTCACGGGAAACGTCAGGACCGGAGCTCTGGCCGCCGCGTTTACAGATTTTGTCGATCTCATCGATAAACACGATACCGTGCTGTTCAACGGCTTCGATTGCCTGTTCTTTCAGCTCTTCCGGGTTCACCAGTTTTGCCGCTTCTTCTTCAACCAACAGCTTATACGCTTCTTTGATTTTCAGTTTACGCGGTTTCTGTTTCTGACCGGCCATGTTCTGGAACATGGACTGCAACTGGTTGGTCATTTCTTCCATGCCCGGAGGGGACATGATTTCAACACCCATTGGCGCAGCAGCCAGATTGATTTCGATTTCTTTATCGTCGAGCTGACCTTCGCGCAGTTTCTTGCGGAAGTTCTGGCGTGCGGCAGAAGGTTCCTGCGCTTCGTCGGCCTGTCCCCAGTTGTTTTTCGCTGGTGGGATCAGAACGTCGAGAATGCGGTCTTCGGCCATTTCTTCGGCGCGGTAACGGTTTTTCTCAATCGATTGCAGGCGTACCATTTTCACGGCGGAATCGGTCAGATCGCGGATAATAGAGTCCACTTCTTTACCGACATAACCCACTTCGGTGAATTTGGTCGCTTCAACTTTGATGAACGGCGCATTAGCCAGTTTAGCCAGACGACGCGCGATTTCGGTTTTACCGACACCGGTCGGGCCGATCATCAGAATATTTTTCGGGGTGACTTCATGGCGCAGCGCTTCATCGAGCTGCATACGGCGCCAGCGGTTACGCAAAGCAATGGCCACAGCGCGTTTCGCTTTATCCTGGCCAATGATGTAGCTGTCTAACTCGCTGACAATCTCGCGCGGGGTCATCTCAGACATAATTTTCGATCCTTACGCTTTAGAAGACAATTCTTCGATAGTTTGGAAATGGTTGGTGTAGATGCAGATATCACCCGCGATGCTCAACGATTTTTCCACGATATCACGTGCGCCAAGCTCTGAGTTTTCCAGCAATGCCCGGGCTGCCGCTTGCGCGTACGGGCCACCGGAACCAATCGCGATCAGATCGTTTTCAGGCTGGATAACGTCACCGTTACCGCTGATGATAAGCGATGCATTTTCATCAGCCACGGCCAGAAGGGCTTCCAGACGGCGTAACATGCGGTCGGTACGCCAGTCTTTTGCCAGTTCAACGGCGGCTTTCACCAGATGACCCTGGTGCATTTCCAGTTTGCGTTCGAACAGCTCAAACAGCGTGAAGGCATCAGCCGTACCGCCAGCAAAACCGGCGATCACTTTGTCGTTATACAGGCGACGTACTTTTTTGACGTTGCCTTTCATGACGGTATTTCCCAATGTGGCCTGGCCATCACCACCAATAACGACCTTGCCGTTGCGGCGTACACTTACAATTGTTGTCACGAGCGGTTCCTCGTTGCAGACGGAAAAGATCCCCGCAGGTTTGTGGGACACATTAGGTGTCTCACAAACTTACGGGGCATATTGAAAGTATAGATTGGGGAAGGATTACGGGTTTTCAACCCCCGGTTGCGACGGGAATGCAACCGGAGATGCCAGCGCCTTTGAGGCGCGATAGTGTGCTGTCAGCACCAGAGCGGCTGTTGTAAGGGCCGATGACGACGCGACTCCAGCCACCGCCGGTGGTGATCCGGCCTTCAAAACCTTCGAATGCCAGCTTGGCCCGCTGGGATTCCGCCTGCTCAGACCCTTTGAACGAACCACACTGAACCACAAAGTGCTGGGTTTTTTCCTGCGCTTTCGGTTTCTCTGGCGCGACCTGCGTAATTGCTGCCGGTTGTTGTGGTTTGGCCACTTCTTTCGGCACCTCTTTCACCGGTTCTTTGACCTGCGGTTTCGGTTTTGGCTGAACGGCCTGTGTTTGCGCCTGAGCCTGCGGCGCACGTACCGGCTGAGTCTGCGGCGTATAGGTCGCTTGTGGCTGAACCTGACGCGGCTGAGTCTGTACCGGTTGCTGCTGCGCATACGTCGGCTGTTGTTGCTGAACCTGACGCTGTGCTGGCGCTGTACGCGTTTGTGTCGCCTGATTCGGGTCGTTATACGGCACTTCCGACAGTTGTGTCGGGGTCTGGCGCATATCGGCCTGCATCTGCTCAAGCAACTGGCGCTGTTCAGGCGTCAGTTGTGTCTTGGATTCAATCTGGCCACCGGCCGTCGGCTCGGTTGGCGTGGTCACGCCCATCTGGCGGTTTTCCAGCTCTTTGATGTAGCGCCAGCGCTCTTCTGGTTTAGGTGGCAATCCATTACCCGGACGGACAGGATGCGTCGGCAATACCACCGCTTCTTCATGTTTATTGTGCGCAATAAAATAGAGGCCACCGACAAACACCACCAGCACCGCAACGGCTAACACCACCATGGTTTTGGAGATCGTTGGGGAACTGCGTTTTTTACTCCGGCTGGTACTTTTCCGCCGCGCTCCTGAGCGCCCACGGCTTACATAGTCTCTTTGTGCCACTATCGTTTCGCTGTGTCGTGATGAATGAAGAAGTGCGTCATGTTACTCAACCCTGAACATTTACTGAAATTAAAATCACTGAACAGCAATCAAAACTGACTTACGCTTTGGGGGCTGCGGTGCTTTCACGCACGATCAGTTCGCTGTCGAGCAGTAATGAACCGCTTTGTACCTGATTTCCCTGTAACTGCTCAAGCAATAATAACATGGCCTGACGACCAAGCTGGAATCTTGGCTGCGCGACGGTGGTCAGCGGAGGGTCGGTATACTGGCTGGCCTTAATGTCATCGAAGCCGACAACCGACAGATCCTCCGGGATGCGCAGACCCATTTTTTTCGCCTGGAACATTGCACCAATCGCCATAATATCGTTATGACAGAAAATCGCCGTAGGCGGCACTGGCAGTGACATCAGTTCGGTAACTGCCTGTGCCCCGGATTCATAGCTAAAATCGCCGTCGACGGTCAGCTGTTTTTCGACGCTGAGCCCGTTACGGCGCAGTGCCTGCACATAGCCTTGTGAACGATACTGGCACAGCGGCATATGTTTCGGCCCGGCGATGCAGGCAATGCGCTGATGTCCCAGCTTGAGAAGATAATGTACGGCTTCAAATGCGGCGGTCAGGTTATCAATGTGTACCGTTGGCAGTTCCAGTTCTGGCGCAAATTCGTTAGCCATCACCATCGGTGGCAAATTGCGCTGTTCTTCCTTGCTGGCGTCAAAAGGTAAATCGGAGCCGAGCAGCAGCATGCCGTCAATTTGCTTGGTGATAATCAGATTGATAAAGGTTTTTTCTTGCTGATTCTGTTGGGCGCAATCACCGATGAGCACCAGATAACCGCTTTCAGCCGCCGTGCGTTCGATCCCCTGGATCAGGTCGGAAAAAAATGGATCGCAGATGTCCGGGACGATCACTAAAATCGTACGCGATTCGTTACGTTTCAGGTTGCGGGACAGGGCGTGAGGAGAATAACCCACAGCCATGACGGCCTGATCAACCTTCTGACGGGTTGAGGCGGAGACTTTCTCCGGATTCATTAACGCGCGGGATACCGTTGCTGTTGAAACGCCTGCCTGTTCAGCCACATCTTTCATTGTCGCGGCGGGTAATTCTTTCTTGTGCTCCAACGTCTCTCTCCTTGCAACAGCATCAAACTGACACAACAACATCAACATTCCTCACCTGGCTACCGATGATGTGTAGCACATCACATTCTAAACAGAATGTGAGTAGGATTTGTTACCTAATTTGCATTAAAAGTGTGATGCAGATGCTTTTTTCGATCCATCACGCAAAAATTCTGACTAATTATGCGGATTTCCTTCAGGGATCAGCTGTCAATCGGGTCCACATCCAGCGTCCATTTCACTTTTTTTGCCTGCGGCAGGCTGGCAATTAATGGCTGGGAACTTTTGATCAGATGTTGCAATACGCGCCGCGAAGGATGCTGTAGCAGCAACTGCCAGCGAAAACGGCCGCTGCGTTTGGCCTGTAAGGCAGGAACAGGCCCTAAAATCCACAGTGAATCATCTTTCAACGGGCTCGATTCGAGCAGATTACGTAACTGCTGGAGAAACAGCGCTGATTGCTGATTATCGTGATCTTCCGAGCGGATCATGATGTGACTGGTATAAGGAGGGAGAAAAACACTTTTGCGCTCCGCCAGCGTCTGTCTGGCGAATTCGTCGTAGCCTTGCTGCAGCAGCACCTGCAACAACGGATGTTCGGGATGATGCGTCTGCAACACCACTTCACCCTGTTTGCCTGCTCGTCCGGCACGACCGGAAACCTGAGTATAAAGCTGGGCAAAGCGCTCGGCAGAACGGAAATCGGCTGAGAACAACGCGCCGTCTACATCCAGCAATGACACCAGCGTGACATCAGGGAAGTGATGTCCTTTTGCCAGCATTTGCGTGCCGATAAGAATGCGCGCACCGCCGCGATGGACTTCACTCAGATGCTGTTCCAGTGAGCCTTTGCGGCTGGTGGTGTCGCGGTCTATGCGCGTGATCGGGGTTTCAGGGAACAACGGTGCCAGTTCATTTTCCAGTTGTTCGGTACCGACGCCGACGGAAACCAGTTGCGTCGATCCGCAGTGCGGACACTGATGGGGTACGGCACGCTGGCTGTCGCAATGGTGGCAGCGCAGCTGGCGCTGATTCTGGTGCAGTGTGTAATAGTGGTCGCAGCGCTGACATTCGGCTATCCAGCCGCATTCGTGGCAAAGCAGGGCAGGCGCATAACCCCGGCGATTCAGGAACAACATCACCTGATTATCGGCTTTCAGATGTTCCTGCATTTTCTGGATCAGCGGCTGAGACAGCCCGACTTTCAGCTGCAACCCTTTTAAATCCAGCAGGTTTTGCCGGGCAAGTTTGGCATTCCCGGCGCGCTTGGTCAGTTTGAGCTGGCGATATTTCCCCAGTTCCACGTTGTGCAGGGTTTCCAGCGCCGGGGTTGCCGAGCCCATAATGATCGGGATATTTTCAGCATGAGCGCGGTATACCGCCAGGTCACGCGCGTGATAGCGCCAGCCTTCCTGCTGCTTATAGGAGCTGTCGTGTTCTTCATCGATAATAATGACGCCCAGGCGGGCGAACGGCGTAAAGAGCGACGAGCGCGTACCGATGACAATGCCCGCTTCTCCATTACGCGCCCGCAGCCAGACGGCGAGACGTTCACTGTCGTTCAGGCCGGAATGCAGCACATCTACCGGCGCACTGAAACGTTCGCGAAAACGCGCGATAGTTTGTGGCGTCAGGCCAATTTCCGGCACCATCACCAGTGCCTGACGGCCCTGCGCCAGAATGTTTTCCAGTACGCTCAGATAAACTTCGGTTTTACCTGAACCGGTCACACCGGCCAGCAGCCAGGCGGAAAACTGCTGATCTTCACTGCGGATCGCGCCAACGGCGGTGGCCTGTTCGGTATTGAGCCGTAAACGCTCACCGACCACCGAGAAATCTTTGCGCCAGTCGAGCGTGGCGGGCGCGATGCTGCGTAAATCCGTCAGACCTTTGGCGCGTAACGCCTGCAACGCCGTATCTGTGAGATCAAGATCGGCGACCTGATGGCGGTAAAGCGGTTTTTGCATCAGCGCAGCCATCGCCTGTTGTTGCTTAGGCGCACGTTTGAGGCTGTCGAGCGGCGTGGCGCGGCCCTGTTCGGTGGCGAACCATTGCCACAGCGGGGTGAGTTCGGCGGGTTTCCCCTGACGCAGTAACACCGGCAGCGCATGGAACAGCACTTCACCAATAGGATAATGATAATAGTCAGCCGCCCAAAACAGGATGCGCCACAAATCAGGGGTAAAGAGGCTGGAACTGTCGAGCACTTCGCGTACGGGTTTCAGCTTATCCAGGCCAAAATCACTGGACTCACTGACATTCACGACAATGCCGATCGCGTCACGTTTACCGAAAGGCACACTGACCCGGCAACCCTTTGAAACCGGCATGTCCGGCGGCAACAGATAGTCGAAAGTACGGGCAAGCGGGACAGGTAAAGCAACGTGGGCAACAGGCATTGTGGATCCAGACTATAAAAAAATGACGAGATAGTGTACACTGTGTCCTTCGAAATGCATGAACATCATTGCGCGGTTCTCAGAGATTCTGTATGATTCGCCGCCTTTGGTGCATTTCGTACTCAAAGCCTATCATCCACTACGCGTGGTGTCTGACAGAACAGGGTTGGATAGCGACGCGGCCTTAAGAAGAGGTTTTCCATGAAAAAAGGTATTCACCCTAAATACGTAGAAGTTACTGCAAACTGCTCATGCGGTAACGTTATCAAAACTCACTCAACTGTGGGTCACGATCTGAACCTGGACGTTTGTGGCGAATGTCACCCGTTCTACACTGGTAAGCAACGTGAAGTGGCTACCGGTGGCCGCGTTGACCGCTTCAACAAGCGTTTCAGCGTTCCAAGCAGCAAATAAGCTACGCTTGAGAGCAAGAAAAGGCGCCCTGGGCGCCTTTTTTGTTGCCTGTCGTTTCCCTTCCCGCCAGACAAATCTCCTTTTCTCACAAAGACACTGAAAAAACGCGCGACGGGTCGCACGATCTTTCAGGTCGTCTCTGCGTTATTGCGATCAGTATTCCCAGGTATCAGGATCCACACCCAGTTCACGCATCAGGATCTTCGCCGCTTCCGGGATTTCGTCACTGCGTTCTTTACGCAGGTCTTCGTCATTCGGCAAAGGCTGACCGGTGAAGGCATGAAGGAAAGCTTCGCACAATAATTCACTGTTGGTCGCATGACGCAGGTTGTTCACCTGGCGACGGGTGCGCTCATCAGTCAGAATTTTGAGGACTTTCAGCGGAATGGATACCGTAATTTTCTTAACTTGTTCGCTTTTCTTACCGTGTTCAGCGTAAGGGCTGACATATTCGCCGTTCCACTCAGCCATGGGACACCTTAAATTTATCAAAAAATAAAATTCTGAAAACCGCGTGATTATGCCCGATTTTCACTGTTCTCACTAAATAAATGTCGGAATTTGACAGGGATATCTCACGATTTCTCCTGCGGCATTGTTCGTTTTGTCACCCTGCGCTCAACAACCTCGGCGCGACAGATCTGCCTGACATCTTCATTAACGCCATAATTTTAGCGGGTATTGCTCTGTTGCTCAATCTATACGCAAAGAAGTTTAGATGTCCAGATGTATTGACGTCTATAACTCCGGGCGTTACTCTTGATACCCTCATCCTCCGCATTTTGTCAGGAAGAAACGATTATGACGCGCAAGCAAGCCACCATTGCCGTGGGCAGTGGCCTGAACAATGATCAGCAATATGGCTGTGTAGTTCCGCCAATCTACCTTTCCAGTACCTACAACTTTGAAGATTTTAATCAGCCAAGAGCGCACGACTATTCACGTCGCGGTAATCCGTCACGTGATGTTGTCCAGCGTGCGCTGGCTGATCTGGAAGGTGGTGCCGGCGCGGTTCTGACCAGCAGCGGTATGTCTGCTATTCATCTGGTGTGTACGGTCTTTCTGAAACCTGGCGATTTACTGGTGGCGCCGCACGATTGCTACGGCGGCAGCTACCGTCTGTTCGACAGCCTGAGCAAGCGCGGCGCGTATCGCGTGCTGTTTGTCGATCAGGGCGACCCGCAGGCGCTGGCCGAAGCACTGAAAGAGCAGCCGAAACTTGTGCTGATTGAAACCCCGAGCAACCCGCTGCTGCGCGTAGTGGATATTCAGGCGATTTGTGACGCCTCCCGCGCCGCCGGTGCGCTGACCGTGGTGGATAACACCTTCCTCAGCCCGGCGTTGCAAAATCCGTTGCAGCTTGGCGCGGATCTGGTCGTTCATTCGTGTACGAAATATCTTAACGGGCATTCTGATGTGGTCGCCGGTACGGTAATATCTAAGACCGCAGAACACGCGACAGAACTGGCGTGGTGGGCGAACAACATTGGTGTGACCGCTGCGGCCTTTGACAGCTATCTGTTATTGCGTGGTCTGCGCACGCTGACAGTTCGCGTGAAACAGCAGCAGGAAAATGCACTGGCAATTGTTGCTTATTTACAGAAACAATCGCAGGTCAAAAAGCTGTATCATCCGTCGCTGCCGGAAAACCAGGGGCACGACATTGCCCGCCGTCAGCAACGTGGCTTTGGTGCCATGATCAGTTTTGAATTTAACGGAGATGAAGCTCAGCTGCGCCATTTCCTGAAAGAATTGAAGTTATTTACCCTCGCAGAATCACTGGGGGGCGTCGAAAGCCTGATTTCTCACACCGCGACGATGACGCACGCTGGCATGGCGCCGGAAGCGCGCAAAGCCGCCGGGATTTCTGACAGCTTGCTCCGTATTTCTGTAGGTCTTGAAGACAGCGAAGATTTGATTGCTGATCTGGAACACGCATTCCAGTCAGTGGCAACGAGGTAAGTATGAATGCAATAGCGGTTGCAGCGCCGGCGGGAAGCCGTCAGTTGCACAAATTTGGTGGTAGCAGTCTGGCCGACGTGAAATGTTATCTGCGCGTCGCCGGAATTATGGCCGAGTATGCCAAGCCGGGTGACATGATGGTGGTGTCGGCAGCGGGCAGCACAACCAACCAGCTGATCAGCTGGCTGAAGCTCAGCCAGACAGACAGAATTGCCGCGCATCAGGTTCAGCAGGCTTTGCGCCGTTATCAGAGTGATTTGATAACCGGCCTGTTGCCGCCGGAAATGGCCGAACCGCTTATTGCTTTGTTTATTCATGATCTCGAACGTCTGGCTGTTTTGCTTGATGGCAAAATGACCGATGCGATTTACGCCGAAGTCGTCGGGCATGGCGAAGTCTGGTCTGCACGCCTGATGTCTGCGGTGTTATGCAAACTGGAATTACCGGCCGCCTGGCTGGATGCCCGTGAATTCCTGCGTGCCGAACGTGCCGCTCAGCCTCAGGTAGATGAAGGCCGTTCGTATCCGCTGCTGCAACAACTTCTCGCGCAACATCCTCAGCAATATCTTGTGGTAACGGGCTTTATCGCCCGCAGCGAAGCGGGTGAAACCGTGCTGCTTGGCCGTAACGGCAGTGACTATTCCGCCACTCAGATTGGCGCACTGGCCGACGCCAGCCGCGTGACGATCTGGAGTGATGTGGCCGGTGTTTACAGCGCCGACCCGCGTAAAGTGAAAGATGCCTGTCTGTTGCCGTTGCTGCGTCTCGATGAAGCCAGCGAACTGGCGCGTCTGGCGGCCCCGGTGCTGCACACCCGCACGCTTCAGCCGGTTTCCGGCAGCGATATCGATTTACAGCTGCGTTGCAGCTATCAGCCGGAGCAGGGCTCAACGCGTATTGAGCGTGTGCTGGCTTCCGGGACCGGTGCAAAAATTGTCACCAGTCACGATGATATTTGCCTGATCGAAATGGTTATTCCATCCGGCCACGATTTTGGCCTGGCGCAAAAAGATGTCGAGCTGCTGCTAAAACGCGCGCAGATCAAACCGCTGTGTACCGGCATTCACCCGGACCGTAATTTGCTGCAACTTTGTTACACCTCCGAAGTGGCGGGCAGCGTATTGCAGGTTCTCGAAGAGGCGGCACTTCCGGCGCGTCTGACGCTGCGTGAAGGGCTGGCACTGGTGGCGCTGGTCGGTGCGGGCGTGTGCAAGAATCCGCTTCACAGCCACCGTTTCTATCAGGAAATGAAAGATCAGCCGGTAGAGTTTATCTGGCAGGCGGAAGACGGTATCAGTCTGGTCGCCGTGCTGCGTATCGGCCCGACAGCGCACCTGATTCAGGGGCTGCACAAAACGCTGTTCCGTGCTGAAAAGCAAATTGGTCTGATGCTGTTTGGTAAAGGTAATATCGGGTCACGCTGGCTGGAACTGTTTGCCCGCGAGCAAAAGAACATTTCTGCCCGCAGCGGTTTTGAGTTTGTGCTGGCCGGTGTGGTCGACAGCAAGCGCAGTTTGCTCAATTACGAGGGACTGGATGCCAGCCGTGCTCTGGCCTTCTTTGATGATGAATCGCAGGCGCACGACGAAGAATCGCTGTTCCTGTGGATGCGTGCGCATCCCTATGACGATTTAGTGGTGCTGGACGTCACCGCCAGCGCCGAACTGGCCGATCAGTATCTGGATTTCGCCAGCTACGGTTTCCATGTGATCAGCGCCAACAAACAGGCGGGCGCGTCGGATACCCATAAATACCGTCAGATCCGCGACGCGTTTTCCAAAACCGACAGCCACTGGCTATATAACGCTACGGTCGGCGCCGGTTTACCGGTTAACCATACGGTGCGTGATTTACGCGAAAGCGGCGACAGTATTCTGGCCATCAGCGGGATTTTCTCCGGTACCTTATCATGGCTGTTCCTGCAATTTGACGGCACGCTGCCGTTCACCGAACTGGTCGATTTGGCGTGGCAGCAGGGGCTGACCGAGCCGGATCCGCGTGATGATTTATCCGGTCAGGATGTGATGCGCAAGCTGGTGATTCTGGCGCGTGAAGCCGGTTATGACATCGAGCCTACGCAGGTTCGTGTGGAATCGCTGGTGCCGGAAAGTTGCGCGAACGGTTCTGTCGATCAGTTTTTTGAAGACGGCGAGGCGCTGAACCAGCAAATGCTGCAACGTCTGGAAGCTGCCCGTGAAATGGGACTGGTGCTGCGCTACGTGGCGCGTTTCGATGCAAACGGCAAAGCGCGCGTGGGTGTTGAAGCGGTACGTGAGGATCATCCTCTGGCTTCCCTGTTGCCATGCGATAACGTGTTTGCCATCGAAAGCCGCTGGTATCGCGATAACCCGCTGGTGATCCGCGGACCAGGTGCAGGACGTGATGTCACCGCAGGTGCATTGCAGTCGGACCTTAATCGCCTGACGCAACTTCTCTGATCCCTGCTCCTTACCTCTCAGGAGGATGGTGTGCTGGTTTAACTGTGTCAGAACAGGGTGCAGCGTGGTCTGCTAAACCCCCTCCCAGCCTTCCCCCTTCGCAGGGGGAGGAGCTTAACCCCCGTAGCAAAACCTTCCCAAAGTGAAATTCTTTCAGATTGCGTGAAGATTAATCATCCCTTGCCCTCATTTTAACGTTGACACTTTGCCTGCTTTCCGTCATTTTCTATCTATACGTTTAGACGTCCAAACGTCCATCATGACGAACCATAATAAAACGCAGTGATCCATGAGGTAGTGTTTATGAGCTTTTTCCACGCAAACCAGCGCGAAGCGTTGAACCAGAATCTGGCCGAGTTACAGGGGCAGATTAACGTTTCTTTCGAATTTTTCCCGCCGCGTACCAGCGAAATGGAAGACACGTTGTGGAGCTCTATTGACCGTCTCAGCAGCCTCAAGCCTAAGTTTGTTTCCGTCACCTACGGCGCAAACTCCGGCGAGCGTGACCGCACGCACAGCATCATCAAAGGCATTAAAGAACGTACCGGTCTGGAAGCGGCTCCGCATCTGACCTGTATTGATGCCAGCCGTGATGAACTGCGTCAGATTGCACAGGATTACTGGAACAGTGGCATTCGCCACATTGTGGCTCTGCGCGGCGATTTACCGGCAGGGGGCGGTAAGCCGGAAATGTATGCCACCGATCTGGTGCAGTTGCTGAAAGAAGTGGGCGACTTTGATATTTCGGTTGCGGCTTATCCGGAAGTGCATCCTGAAGCCAAAAGCGCGCAGGCTGACCTGATTAACCTGAAGCGTAAAATTGATGCCGGTGCCAACCGCGCCATCACGCAGTTCTTCTTCGATGTGGAAAGCTATCTGCGCTTTCGCGATCGTTGCGCCGGTCAGGGGATTGATGTGGAAATCGTGCCGGGCATTCTGCCGGTCTCCAACTTCAAACAGCTGACGCGTTTTGCCACCATGACTAACGTGCGTGTGCCGAAATGGATGAACAGCCAGTTTGAAGGGCTGGACGACGATGCGGAAACCCGCAAAATGGTCGGTGCTAATATCGCGATGGACATGGTGAAAATCCTCAGCCGTGAAGGCGTGAAGGACTTCCACTTCTACACCCTGAACCGTGCAGAAATGAGTTACGCAATTTGCCATACGCTGGGTGTGCGTCCTGAAACCGCCGTACCGGTTCGCGCTTAATCTTCTTTGCTCAAATGCTGAATACAAAAAACCCGCGAATTCGCGGGTTTTTCTTTGGCTGCTTTTCAGTGGGAACTAGCCGGTATTGCGCATACCTGCTGCCACGCCAGCGATCGTCACCATCAGCGCCTGTTCGACGTTGGCATCCTGCTTACCGTCTTTTTCCAGCTCGCGGGAACGGTGCAGCAGTTCAGCCTGCAACACGTTCAGCGGGTCGGTGTAGACGTTACGCAGTGCGATAGATTCTGCAATCCACGGCAAATCTTCCATCAGGTGATCGTCGTTAGAAATCGCCAGAATCACTTTGATGTCGCTCGCCAGCTGGTCACGCAACTGCTGACCGAGCGGCCACAGTTCTTTCCCAACCAGACGGTGATCGTAGTATTCCGCCAGCCAAAGGTCAGCTTTTGCAAACACCATTTCCAGCATACCGATACGGGTAGAGAAGAATGGCCAGTCGCGGCACATGGTTTCCAGCTCGTCACGTTTACCGCCATCCACCACAGACTGCAAACCGGCACCGGCACCCAGCCAGGCTGGCAGCATCAGACGGTTTTGTGTCCAGGCGAAAATCCACGGGATCGCACGCAGGCTTTCAACGCCTCCGCTGGCTTTACGTTTCGCCGGGCGTGAACCCAGTGGCAGTTTTGCCAGTTCCTGCTCCGGCGTTGCTGCTCGGAAGTAAGGCACGAAGTCTTTATTCTCGCGCACGTAACCGCGGTACATTTTGCACGACACATCGGAAAGCTGTTCCATGATGTCCACCCAGGCTTGTTTCGGCTCAGGCGGTGGCAACAGGTTGGCTTCCAGAATTGCAGAGGTGTAAAGCGCCAGACTGCTGATGGTGACTTCCGGCAGACCGAATTTGAAGCGGATCATCTCGCCCTGTTCGGTAACGCGCAGGCCACCTTTCAGGCTGCCCGGAGGCTGAGACAACAACGCTGCCTGCGCCGGTGCGCCGCCGCGGCCGATAGAACCGCCGCGTCCGTGGAACAGTGTCAGGGCAATACCGGCTTTTTCGCAGGTTTTGATCAGGGCATCCTGCGCGCGATATTGCGCCCACGATGCCGCCATCACGCCCGCATCTTTCGCGGAGTCGGAATAGCCAATCATCACCATCTGTTTGCCCTGAATGAAACCGCGATACCAGTCGATGCTCAGCAACTGCTTCATTACATCGTCGGCATTGTTCAGGTCGTCGAGGGTTTCGAACAGCGGCGCGACAGGCATCGGGAACGGGCAACCGGCTTCTTTCAGCAGCAGATGCACGGCCAGCACGTCAGACGGCGTGCGCGCCATTGAAATGACATACGCGGCAATCGAGCCTTCCGGCGCTTCGGCAATCACCTGACAGGTGTCGAGCACTTCTTTGGTGTCAGCGCTCGGTTCCCAGTGACGTGGCACCAGCGGACGTTTTGAGTTCAGTTCGCGGATCAGGAAAGCCTGTTTGTCGGATTCTGACCAGCTTTCGTAATCGCCCAGACCGAGGTAACGGGTGATTTCAGCAATCGCGTCGGTATGACGGGTGCTTTCCTGACGCACGTCGATGCGAACCAGCGGCACGCCGAAGCAGCGCACACGACGCAGCGTATCCAGCAACTGACCGTTGGCGATAATGCCCATATTGCAGGCCTGCAACGACTGATAACAGGCATAAAGCGGTGCCCACAACTGATCATTTTTCACCAGCAAATCGTGAGGACGCGCAACGCGCTCGCCTTTCAGACGGGCTTCCAGATACACCTGAGTATTGGTCAGCTGCGAACGCAGCTGTTTCATGATTTCGCGGTAAGGTTCGAGGATGTCCGCGCCACCGGCCAGCTCACGCAACTCCGGCGTACATTCGGTCATCGACAATTCTGACACCAGCACGGCGATATCGCGCAGGAACAGGTCAGTTGCTTTCCAGCGGCTCAGCAACAGTACGTGACGGGTGATATCGGCGGTTACATTCGGATTACCGTCGCGGTCACCGCCCATCCAGGAGGTGAAACGCACCGGCACGGCTTCCACTGGCATTTTATAATCCAGTGAGGTTTCCAGCTGTTCATTCAGTTCACGCAGGAAAGCAGGCACGCCTTCCCACAGGCTGTTTTCAACCACCGCAAAGCCCCATTTGGCTTCGTCCACCGGAGAAGGGCGGTTTTTGCGGATTTCATCGGTATGCCATGACTGTGCGATCAACTGACGCAGACGGCGCATGATTTGCTTGCGCTCGTAATCGGCCAGATCGTTATGGTCGAGCTGCTTGAGGCAGTTATTCACTTCCACCAGTTTGTGGATCAGCGTACGGCGGGCAATTTCTGTCGGGTGTGCGGTCAGCACCAGTTCGATAGAAAGCTGGTCAACGGCATCACGTAATTGCTGTTCAGAGAGATTTTTGGATTTCAGACGATCGAACAATTGCGCCAGCGCTTCAGGATTGCTGGCCGCTTCGCCGTGCGGCGAAATGCTGTGATATTGTTCCGCCACGTTGGCTAAATTCAGAAACTGGCTAAAAGCACGGGCAACAGGCAGCAACTCATCATTTGAGAGATTTTGCAGCGTTGACAGCAATTCCTGTCGATCCGCGTCGTTTCCGGCACGGGAGGATTTCGACAGCTTACGGATTTTCTCAACACGATCCAGGATATGCTCTCCCAACGTATCTTTGATCGTGTCGCCTAGCAATTTACCTAAGGTACTGACATTACTTCGCATTGCGGAATATTGTTCGTTCATATTACCTCTGACCCGTTCTCTCGTTTAATTTTTATATTCTGTAAATAACTTTCACCCGTCAGGCATTCTTGCCCCGTTCACCCTGCCAACCTGGCCACACTTTTTAAAAGCCACATCTGTTTTAACCCAAAAAGCCCCGATCACTCACGTGAAAAATGGTCTTTTTGGCGATGTCGCTGAAATTTAATTACATCAGCGACGATATCAGTTTGGCTAATCAACGTTTTGTACAGTATCAAAGGGCGCCCGTGAGCGCCCTGATTGTTTCTTCATCAATCTGTCATTCAGTATCAGTGATAACAGAAATGATGAACAACCTGAGAAATCAGCTCGCGAGTTGGTTTAATGAACGCGGTATCTATATATTCGTCTGGCTGGTGCGCCTGATCGATAGAACCCGGTCCGAGAACCAGCGTCGGGCACAGTTCCTGAATAAATGGCGCCTCGGTGCAGTAGTTAACGATTTCCGTTTCCACCCCCAGCAGTTTCTCAACAACCTGCACCAGCGGATGATCCGGCGGACATTCATAACCGGGGATCGGCGGATGCAGTTCTTCAATCACGATACGTCCCGGCCAGCGTTCGCTTACCGGTGCCAGTGCCTCATTCAGCAGACCATCAATGTCGGTCAGCGTCAGACCCGGCAGCGGGCGGATATCCATATGCATTTCGCAGCAGGCACAAATACGGTTTGGCGCGTCGCCGCCGTTAATGTAGCCAAAGTTCATGGTCGGGTACGGGATGACGAAACCACTGTGGTTGTAACGGCTTTTCAGCGTATTGCGCAGCGTCATTAAATGGGTAATCGATTCATGCATCAGTTCAATGGCATTTACGCCACGCGAAGGATCGCTGGAATGGCCGGACTGACCGGTAATACGGATAGCATTCGACAGATGGCCTTTATGCGCACGAACCGGCTTCAGGGAAGTCGGTTCGCCGATGATCGCGCAGTCAGGGCGAATTTTGGCGTTTTTGGAAAAATAGCTGGCACCGGCCATGGTGGTTTCTTCATCAGCGGTCGCCAAAATATACAGGGGTTTAGTCAGTTTGGTCAGATCGACATCGCGCAGTGAATCGAGGATAAATGCGAAGAAACCTTTCATGTCGGCGGTACCCAAACCATAGAGCTTATTTTCATGCTCGGTCAGGGTGAAAGGATCACGTGTCCAGCGGCCGTCGTCAAACGGAACGGTGTCGGTATGTCCCGCCAGCAGCAAGCCGCCTGCACCTTCGCCAGTACTGGCTAACATATTGAATTTGTGGCGCGTTCCTGGAACGGGTTGCACTTCGACTTTGAAGCCTAAATCACCGAACCAGCCTGCCAGTAAATTGATTAACGTCTCATTGCTCTGGTCCAAAGCCGCGTCGGTTGCGCTGATGGAAGGGGTTGCGATTAACGCCCGGTAGAGCTCAATAAAAGGAGGTAATTTCATCTTCACTGTTGACAGCCTTTAGTTAGGGTAGTATTCATATTCATGCAATAATTGTGAATAAAAATACAATAAGCCAGCGCGTAAGGAAACCGGAAAAAAATTCATCCGGCCCCTACCCAAAAATTGAGAAGGTGAACAAGCCCTATGTTGAATACGCTGATTGTTGGTGCCACAGGTTATGCCGGAGCCGAACTCGCGGCTTACCTGAATCGCCACCCACATATGAACATAACCGGTTTAACGGTTTCAGCGCAAAGTGCAGATGCAGGAAAATTGCTTTCTGATTTGCATCCTCAATTAAAAGGCATCGTCGATTTGCCTGTTCTGCCACTGACTGACGTGGCGGAAGCCGCGAAAGGTGTCGATGTGGTCTTTCTGGCTACCGCGCATGAAGTCAGCCATGACCTCGCGCCCCAGTTTCTGGCGGCGGGCTGTGTGGTGTTTGATCTCTCCGGGGCCTTCCGCGTCAGCAAACCTGAGTTTTACACCGAATTCTACGGCTTCGAGCATCAGCATCTCGATTTGCTCGACAAAGCTGTGTACGGCCTGGCCGAATGGCAGGCTGACAAATTAAAAGACGCGCAACTGATCGCGGTGCCGGGGTGCTACCCGACCGCGTCACAACTGGCGCTCAAACCGCTTATCGAGAATGGTCTGCTTAATGACAGCCAGTGGCCGGTCATCAACGCCACCAGCGGCGTCAGCGGCGCAGGCCGTAAAGCCACGCTCGGCAACAGCTTCTGCGAAGTCAGCCTTCAGCCCTACAAACTCTTCAGCCACCGTCATCAGCCGGAAATTGCTGAACACCTTGGCGTGCCGGTGATTTTCACTCCGCATCTGGGCAACTTCCCGCGCGGTATTCTGGCGACCATCACCTGCCGTCTTAACGCGGGTGTGACGGAGCAGGATGTGGCGGAAGCCTTCCATAATGCCTACCACGATAAACCCCTGGTGCGTTTGTACACCAAAGGTGTTCCGGCGCTGAAAGACGTGGTCGGCCTGCCGTTCTGTGACATTGGTTTTGCGGTGAAAGGCGAACATCTGATTGTCGTCGCGACAGAAGACAACGTGCTGAAAGGCGCGTCCGCACAGGCGGTTCAGTGCATGAATATCCGCTTTGGCTTCCCTGAAACGCAATCTCTGCTTTAACAATCTGTCCGATTGTCAGCAGACAGAAAACAACCGTCCCTGAGCGTTTATTCAGACGCGCAGGGATGCTAGATTAAATGAAACCTATTGTTATTAATTAACATTATCAACCGGTCGGGGCGCGAACAGCTATGAATCCGTTAGTCATCAAATTAGGTGGTGTGTTGCTGGACAATGAAGAAGCGCTTGAGCGCCTGTTCATGGCGGTAGTGGCTTATCGTCAGGAATATCAACGCCCGCTGGTCATTGTTCACGGTGGCGGCTGCCTGGTTGATGAGCTGATGAAAAAGCTGAATCTGCCTGTGGTGAAAAAGGCCGGTCTGCGTGTCACTCCGGCTGACCAGATTGATATCATCACCGGCGCGCTCGCGGGCAGCGCCAACAAAACCCTGCTGGCGTGGGCGGTTAAAAATCACATCAACGCGGTTGGCCTGTCTCTGGCAGACGGCGGCACGGTCAGCGTGACACAGCTGGATGAATCCCTGGGCTTCGTCGGTAAAGCCGAAGCGGGCAATCCGGCACTGATCAACACACTGACTGGCGCAGGTTATCTGCCGATTGTCAGCTCTATCGGCATCACTGCCGCGGGCGAGCTGATGAACGTTAACGCTGACCAGGCGGCGACGGCTCTGGCGGCCACGCTGGGCGCAGATCTGATCCTGCTCTCGGATGTCAGCGGTATTCTCGATGGCAAAGGCCAGCGCATTCCCGAAATGAGCGCAGAGAAAGCTGAACAGCTTATCGATCAGGGCATTATCACTGACGGTATGATCGTCAAGGTTCACGCCGCGCTGGACGCCGCACGTTCTCTCGGACGTCCGGTGGATATCGCCAGCTGGCGCCACGCCGAGCAATTGCCGGCACTGTTTAACGGTGTCGCGATCGGCACACGCATTCTGGCGTAATTCATCGCCGGCGCATTCGGTATACGCTTTTCAAGGGCGCAGCATAGTGCGCCCTTTTGCATAAAAAATTCAGGAGCAGGAAAATGGCACTTTGGGGCGGACGTTTTACTCAGGCAGCGGATCAGCGGTTTAAAGAACTCAATGATTCACTGCGTTTCGATTACCGGCTGGCAGAGCAGGACATCGTAGGTTCCGTGGCCTGGTCCAAAGCGCTGGTGACCGTGAACGTTTTAACAGCCGACGAGCAAATTCAGCTGGAAGAAGCCCTGACCGTACTGCTGGAAGAAGTCCGTGCCAATCCCCGCGCTATTTTAGCCAGCGACGCTGAAGACATTCACAGCTGGGTCGAAGGTAAGCTTATCGACAAAGTGGGCAATCTCGGCAAAAAACTGCACACCGGCCGCAGCCGTAACGATCAGGTCGCAACCGACATCAAACTGTGGTGTAAAGCGCAGGTAGTTGAACTGGGCGAGGCATTGCATCACTTGCAGCAGGCGCTGGTCGCGACCGCTGAAGCCAATCAGGATGCGGTAATGCCGGGTTATACCCACCTGCAACGCGCTCAGCCGGTGACCTTTGCGCACTGGTGCATGGCGTATGTCGAAATGCTGGCGCGTGATGAAAGCCGCCTGAAAGATACACTGACACGTCTGGACGTCAGCCCGCTGGGTTGTGGCGCCCTGGCCGGTACTGCGTATCCGATGGATCGCGAGCAACTGGCTGGCTGGTTAGGTTTTGCTTCTGCGACCCGTAACAGCCTCGACAGCGTATCTGACCGTGACCACGTGCTTGAACTGCTGTCCAACGCAGCCATCAGCATGGTCCACCTTTCCCGTTTTGCCGAAGACCTGATCTTCTTCAACACCGGCGAAGCCGCGTTTATCGATTTGTCCGACCGCGTGACTTCCGGTTCTTCCCTGATGCCTCAGAAGAAAAACCCGGATGCGCTGGAGCTGATCCGCGGCAAATGTGGTCGTGTGCAGGGCGCACTGACTGGCATGATGATGACCATGAAAGGCCTGCCGCTGGCGTATAACAAAGACATGCAGGAAGACAAAGAAGGGTTGTTCGACGCGCTCGATACCTGGATGGACTGCCTGAACATGGCTTCCCTGGTGCTGGATGGTATTCAGGTGAAACGCCCGCGTGCGAAAGAAGCCGCGCAGCAAGGCTACGCCAACTCCACCGAGCTGGCCGATTATCTGGTCGCCAAAGGCGTGCCGTTCCGTGAAGCGCATCATATTGTCGGTGAAGCGGTGGTCGAAGCCATTAACCAGGGCAAAGCGCTGGAAGAATTGCCGCTGGCGGATTTGCAGAAATTCAGCAGCGTGATTGGCGATGATGTTTACGCCATTCTCGAACTGCAATCCTGTCTCGACAAACGTGCCGCGAAAGGCGGTGTTTCTCCGCAACAGGTCGCGCAGGCGATTGCTGATGCGAAAGCACGTTTAGGTTTTTAAGACCTTCCAGCGTCTCCCCCTGCGAAGGGGGAGAATCACCTCATAAACAGATATCTGCCCACGCCCGCGGGCTGTGCGTCAGCACTTCGACACCCCTCTCTGTCACCAGCACATCGTCTTCAATTCTCACACCACCCAGACCCTGAACATAAATTCCCGGCTCGATAGTGATCACCATTCCCGGTTCCAGCGGCTGCGTATTTTGCGGGCTGAGTGCCGGTGTTTCGTGAACATCCAGCCCCAGACCGTGCCCGAGATTGTGACTGAAATATTCGCCGTACCCTGCCGCCGTAATAATATCGCGTGCAACGGCGTCAAGATCCTGACAGCGGATCCCCGGTCTGGCGGCATCGCGGGCCGCTTGTTGTGCGATAAACACGGTGTCGTATAAGGCCTTCAGCTCTGCGCTAACATTACCCAGCGCGAAAGTGCGCGTCATATCCGAACAGTAATGCTGATACACCGCGCCGAAATCTATCGTCACCAGTTCTCCGCTCCTCAGCTTTTTACCGGTCGGACGCCCGTGCGGCAACGCGCCACGAGCGCCTGAAACCACCACGGTATCAAAGGACGTTTTACTGCCGCCTGCCTGCCGGACGGCCATTTCGATATGATCCGCCAGCGCTTTTTCGCTGATACCGGGCCGGATCAGCGGTATGACCGTTTCCAGCGCGCGGTCAGCAATAGCCGCAGCCTCACGGATTTTGGCTATTTCATCGGGATATTTATGCACGCGCAAAAACGACATATCCCGGTGTTGCAGCGTCACGTTGCACTGTTTTTCCAGTGCCTGCCACGCGAGATGTGATAACTGGCTGGCATCGGCAAACAGTGGTTGGCCAGGGATCAGCCGTTTAATAATCTCACCGGGCGGGTTTTCGGCGGTGAGCGTCAGCACGTCAACGTCCGGGTTATTCTGCTGGCATTCGGCGCTGTAGCGGCCATCGACCAAAATCCACAGGCCGTCTGGCGTGACCAGTACATAACCCGATGCGCTGTACAGATCAGCCACCGTGTACTTGCTGAACCTGTCGGTCAGAAGCACAGCGGGTATGTGCTGTTCATGCATAAGCTGGCGCAGAATGCCCAGACGTTGCTGACGACTCATTTTTTTCTCCGGATTCAGGCGACTTCGAGAAGGCCTTTTTTGATTAAACGGTTACGGTAGAACACGCATGTCACCGCGATAAACAGTGAACCGCCGAGCAGACCAATCAGATAAGCCGGAATGTTGGTGATAAGCGGCCATGCCCAGATGGCGGACTCCGGGAACCATTGCACTGCACCCAGCGAAACCCCGAGCAACGCGCCGATAATCGCGCCAATCACGTAGACCGGAATGACAAACCCCGGACGTTCGAGCGCGAACGGAATCGACCCTTCTGAAATCCCCATAAACCCGAGGAAAATCGCGGTGCGGCCAATCTGATTGAACTGGCGATCGTAAACCCGGCGGCCGACCAGCCATTTATCAATAACGGTGGAAAGCCCCAGCCCGAAGGAAGGAATGACGATGGCCAGACAGCGCGCGGTGATCGGCAGCACTTTTTCGGTGGTGAAACCGAGTGCCACAAATCCGGCGGCTTTGTTCACGGGACCGCCGAGATCGAACGCCGTCGCCGCTGCCAGCAAGGTGGCGTAAAAATAAGTCCCCGCCGAACCAGCGGCCTGTAACGCTTCTTTGATTAGCGTATTCAGCCAGCCGCCAATTGGCGTAATCAGGAACACCATCAGCAACATCGCCACGATGGCGGATATCAGCGGAATGAAGAAGTTGGTTTTGAACGCCAGCCAGGTATGCGGCAGCCTGATGGTGTTATTCATCCAGCGGACGAAATAACCGACCACAAACGCAATCACAATAGCGCCGAGGAACCCGGAAGCGACCGGTGCCACCGCCGCCCATTGCCCGCTGACCAGTGCCGGAACCGCCACGGGTTTGATCGCCACATAACCGCCAATAAAACCGGCTGCCAGCGCCGTTTTGCCGCCAATAGAGTTGGCGGTAAATGCCGCGAACATCGGGATAGCGAAGCCAAACAGCGTGAAACCGAAGCTTTCCATGATGCTGGCGATTTGCAGCATCCATACTGAACTGCCGGTATAACGTCCGCTGTTGAGCGCCGCCATAATGGATTCATCAGGCGACATTCCCAGAAAAACATACGGAATGATTTGCGACAGCGCGCCTATCAGACCGCCCATAATCAGCACCGGGATCATGTAGGAAATGCCGGTCATGATGTGTTTACTGAACTCTTTCCAGGCATGGCTCTGGCCTTTGCCTGCAGGACCTGCGGGTGTGGCCGGGGTATCGGAGGACTGACTGTGACCGGTATTGATGACTCTTATTCTTATCGCCACGGGAAACTCCTTGCGCTTAACAAAGCAAAAGTGGAATTACTGACCCTGATCTTCTTCGATTTCGTCGATCAGTCCGCCGGCATTTTTCACCGCGTCTTTCAGCTCGACTTCATACACTTCAACGCCGTTAAACCGTTCGATGTTTTGCGGTGTGATGCCGGTTGCGTGGATAATCACTGTGGCCTGCGCGATATCTTCCGCCGTCAGTTCGTTCTGGATGCCGTCGGCGCCTTGTGTTTCAATTTTTACGTCATAACCTCGTGCGCGGGCGGCAACCTCGATGGCTTCCGCCGCCATAAAGGTATGGGCCAGGCCCATCGGACACGCGCACAGAGCAATCAGTTTCTTCGCAGACATAATCAGTTACCTCGTTTTTCACTGGTTGCGGCGGGCAGATTTGCCAGCCGGTAAAGGGCTTCGGCGTAGATGCCGATGGCACTGATGAAGCGGCTTAAGCTGCCGTATTCATCTGCGCTGTGGGTATTACCTGAAGAACCGTCGGGAAATTCGCAGCCAAAAATCACCGCATTTTGCATCGCGCTGGCGTAACTGCCCGCACCGGTGGTGCGTGAAGGGTGGTGTGTATCGCCGGTATGGCGGGTGTAAATCTCGTGCAGCGTCCGCACCAGCGGGCTGTCTGGCGGATAAAGACTCGGTGGTTTGACCGGCTGAATTTCAAGGCGGCTGTCGGGCCAGTCGTGATTCCATTGCTCCAGCCTTTGGGTGATCGTTTCTGCGCTGAGATTTTCGGGATACCGCACGTTAAGCGTCAGGGTCATCAGCCCGTTTTTGATGTTCAGCACCGTGGGTACCAGCAGGATTTTCCCGCATTCACCTGCCGTATCCAGCGCAAAACGCACGCCGCTCTGGCCGGCTTTCGCCTCAGTGATTTCGGCCAGTTGTTGTGTCCAGGGGGCGTTAAAGCGCTGATGAAGTAACTGCGCCGTAGCAGCAACCGGATTCAGACAGGCTTCCGGTTTTGATGAGTGACCGCCGCGACCATACAACCGCCAGTGATCGGCACATTCCGGTTCCGCCAGCAGTGTAAAACCGTCTTCCAGTGTCCAGCTGCCGGAATACAGCGAAAGGCCACGCAGATGCGCGACATCAGGAATCGAATTCACCACTTCGCCGCAGCAAACTGACAAATCAGGCTGTTCCACGGGAGAAATCAGCGTAACCAGCAACGAGCCTTTTTCGCCGTAAATCACCGGGAATTTGCCATCGGGAGTGAAAGCGAAAGCCGGTTGCGGCTGTGATTCAAAATAACGGCGGATGCAGCGAAAGCCGGTTTCTTCATTACCGCCCGCGACCAGACGAATGCGGCGTGCCAGCGGAAGTTTCAGTTCGCGCAGAATATCCAGTGCCAGCCACGCGGCGATCATCGGGCCTTTATCATCAACCACGCCACGACCCATCAGCTTATCGCCCAGCCGCGTCAGCTGATACGGCGGGAAATGCCAGCCATCACCGGCCGGAATGACATCGGCATGACCAAAGACATACACAATTTCGTCACCGCTGCCGTATTCGATATGCACTGCGTGGTTATCGACATTGAGCGTGTTAAGCCCGGCGTCGTCACCGAGCGTTTGCCACCAGCCCAGCGCATCGGCAACGCCCCGACCGAAAGGGGCGTCCGGCTGGCAGCTTTCGCTGTCGAAGGGCGAGGGAATGGCCACCCATTGCGCGAGTAATGTTAGAAAATGATTTGCCCTGTCCCGGGCGAGTTCGGCGAAGTCGATCATTGACCCTGACCCTTTGGAAACCATGACCGTAAGCATCATGGCTGACGGAAAAAGCGTCAAAAGGCAGAGGGCAGGAATGATAAATAAAACGGGTAAAATTTTTCGCCGTTTTTTTTAACCTGCTCAGGACGCAGGAGAAAGGAGTATCAGAGGAAGACCGGAGTGAGGGTGAGTCGCGGATCTCCGGGTAATAAGGATCCTTCGTCAGTCTGGCGTTGCAGGCATTCCAGCGTGCGAATAGCGATCGCGTTTTGAGTGACGGCAATCAGCGGCAGTTGCAGTTTTAATGACTGCTGACATTCCCCGAAGCCGGTCAGCGCAATGCGCCGTGAAAAAAGCCGCCATTTGTTGGCCTGTAACCGGTTGAGCAGCGCGTGATGCACAGCCTGCAAAACCGTCGGGTTATCGCACAGGATTGCCGAGACTTTGGGATTGTGTTTGAACACCTGCACGACAGCCAGTGACGCATCATCAAATGTAGCGGCGCAGGGAAAACTGAGCGACGGCGAAAATGCCCTGCCCGCTTTGCCCAGCGCCACGGAAAGTCCGCCAAGTCGTTCTGCACGGATCAGGGAATGATTTTCGCCGCCGAGGTATGCAATATGATGATGCTGCTGCTCCAGCAAGGCGTCCGCGGCCATATGTGCGGCCAGTGCATTATCGGGTTGGACAGCGGCAACCGGCCCCGGATGATGATGTGCACAGATGCCTGTGAGCGCGACGTGACGGGCTGTCGTTCTGGCATTCAGCGCCTGCAAAGTTTCCGGAGGGATGTTCAGTAGTTTCCCGCAGACAATAATCCCGCGTGCATCCTGCGCAAGAAGCGCTTCGGTCTGAGCGAGCACTTCAGAGGGAGACTGCGTGGAATAGGAAAGCGCGACGGCGAAACCGGCCTGTTGCAGCACCTTCGACAGTTCCGGCAGCAGAGCTGCTGAAAAGGCACAGTCATACGGCAGTAAAACGCCGATACGGGGTAGCATGACGGACGGGGAAATCGTAGCCCGGCGATAACCCAGCTGATCAATCGCCTGATAAATTCTTTCCACCCCTTGTGGCGAAATGCGGCCTTTACCGCCGAGCACCAGCGAAACCGCCGCAACGGAAACGCCTGCCACACGGGCGACATCCTGCTGCGTGATTTTATTGCGAGGTTTTTTCGCCGTCATCGTTTTGCCATTCGCCATAAAGGAACCGCAAAGTGTCGCAGGAGCGTGGTTGAAAAACAGGGTCGGTGATCTCAGAAGGGAACAGTGAAACAAAAAAAGGCGGATCAGAGATCCGCCGAAAGTTCACGTAGTCTAACTTTGCTTTTTTGTTGGTAATGCAGGGACTTCTTGTCTTATTTCTTACAGCAGTTTCTTATCGAAGATTATTGTGCGACTTCACACAGGTCTTCTGTTTCTGAATGGAGGTAAACCTCCAGGTCGTCACTTCCCCCGATGTGGCGTCCACCGATAAAGACTTGCGGCACTGTTGCCCGGCCCGTCACGGCGCGCAGACTGACAGTCGTTGCATCTTTACCTAATACAATTTCTTCGTACTGAATGCCGCGTTCCTGCAACATTTGTTTGGCTTTGGCGCAGAACGGACATCCCGGTTTGGTGAACACTGACACGGATTCCTGCACTTTGAATTCAGGTGCAAGGTATTTCAGCATGGTGTCGGCATCAGACACTTCAAACGGGTCGCCCGGTTTGTTTGGCTCGACGAACATTTTTTCCACTACGCCGTTACGCACCAGCATGGAATAACGCCATGAGCGCGGGCCGAAACCTAAATCGGCTTTCTCGACCAGCATGTCCATCCCTTTGGTGAACTCACCGTTGCCGTCCGGGATGAAAGTGATGTTGGACGCGTTCTGTTCAGCTTTCCACGCGTTCATCACGAAGGTGTCATTCACGGAAACGCACATAATGCTGTCAACGCCGTGGCTTTTAAACACCGGTGCCAGTTCGTTGTAACGTGGCAGATGGCTGGAAGAACACGTCGGGGTAAAGGCGCCCGGCAGTGAAAAAACAATCACTGTTTTATTTTTAAACAGCTCGTCGCTGCTGAGATCTACCCACTGGTCGCCCTGGCGGGTGTGAAAAGTAACGTGCGGTACGTGTTTCCCTTCCTGGCTTGCAAACATGAATAACCTCTTAATTAATCAATAAAATAGAAAGTATTTTCGGCATTGCCGTTTCGTTGGAAGGCATTATTCACGATAAAGGTTGATAGATATAATCGTTGATTGCTATCTTATCTATCGTTACCGGCTATCGCATTGCCTTTTAGGGACTGGAGGAAAAAATGAACATTCGTGATTTAGAATATCTGGTGGCACTGGCAGAGTTCCGCCATTTTCGTCGTGCCGCAGACTCATGCCATGTCAGCCAGCCAACCTTAAGCGGACAGATCCGCAAACTTGAAGACGAGCTGGGTGTGATGTTGCTGGAAAGAACCAGCCGTAAGGTGCTGTTTACCCAAGCGGGTTTATTGCTGGTCGATCAGGCGCGCACAGTGCTGCGTGAAGTGAAAGTCCTTAAAGAGATGGCGAGCCAGCAGGGCGAAGCTATGTCCGGGCCGATGCACATCGGTCTGATCCCGACCGTCGGACCTTACCTGTTGCCGCAAATTATTCCTTCACTGCACAAGACGTTTCCGAAACTGGAAATGTATCTGCACGAAGCACAAACCCATCAGTTGCTGGCGCAGCTCGACAGCGGAAAGCTCGATTGCGCGATTCTGGCGCTGGTGAAAGAAAGCGAAGCGTTTATTGAAGTGCCGTTATTTGATGAGCCGATGAAACTGGCGATCTATGACGATCATCCGTGGGCATCACGCGATCGCGTGGCGATGGCAGATCTGGCCGGGGAAAAACTGCTGATGCTGGAAGACGGACACTGTCTGCGCGATCAGGCACTCGGTTTCTGCTTCCAGGCGGGTGCAGATGAAGATACCCATTTCCGCGCAACCAGTCTGGAAACGCTGCGTAATATGGTGGCGGCGGGGAGCGGGATCACATTATTGCCGTCACTGGCCGTGCCTAATGAGCGCAGCCGTGACGGAGTGACGTATCTGACCTGTGACAAACCGGAACCGCGACGCACCATCGCGCTGGTATATCGTCCCGGCTCGCCACTGCGCGGGCGTTACGAGCAACTGGCCGAAGCCATCAAAGAGCACATGCAGCCTTATATGGACCGAACCGCAGTCTTAAAACAGGCGGTTTAATCCGTTCAGGGCCGCAACGCGATAGGCCTCTGCCATGGTCGGATAGTTGAAGGTAGTATTAACGAAATACTCGATAGTATTCCCTTCACCTTTCTGTTCCATGATGGCCTGGCCGATGTGAATAATCTCGGCGGCGCGTTCACCAAAGCAGTGAATCCCCAGGATTTCTTTGGTATCCCGGTGGAACAGGAGCTTCAGGCTGCCCACGTTCATGCCCGCAATTTGTGCACGTGCCAGATGTTTGAACTGCGCGCGACCCACTTCGTACGGCACTTTCATCGCGGTCAGTTCCTGCTCGGTTTTACCGACGGAACTGATTTCAGGGATGGTATAGATACCGGTCGGAATGTTTTCGATCAGGTGGACTTTGGCTTCCCCCTGAATCATTGCCTGCGCGGCAATACGGCCCTGATCATAAGCAGCTGATGCCAGACTTGGATAACCAATCACGTCGCCGACCGCATAAATATGCGACAGCGCCGTCTGATACATGCTGTTCACTTTCAGCAAGCCGCGGCTGTCAGCTTCCAGACCAATATTCTCCAGACCTAACTGGTCGGTGTTACCGGTGCGTCCGTTGGCGTACAACAGCGCGTCGGCTTTCACTTTTTTACCGGATTTTAGGTGCATGATCACACCGTCTTCCACGCCTTCGATCTTCTCGAATTCTTCGTTGTGGCGGATAACCACGCCATTGTTCCAGAAGTGATAGGAAAGGGCGTCTGACATTTCCTGATCGAGGAAAGACAGTAAACGGTCACGGGTGTTGATTAAGTCCACTTTGACGTTCAAACCACGGAAGATCGACGCATATTCGCAGCCGATCACACCCGCACCGTAAATAATGACGTGGCGCGGTTCATGGCTCAGTTCGAGGATCAGATCGCTGTCATAAATGCGCGGATGACCAAAATCGACATTGGCAGGCCGGTAAGGACGCGAACCGCAGGCAATCACGATATTGTCAGCGGTAATTTGTTCGTGTGTGTTGTCGGCGTAACGGATGCTGACGGTATTGGCATCCACAAAGCTGGCATCGCCGGAGAAAAGCTGGCACTGGTTTCTCTCATAGAAACCCTGACGCATACGGGTTTGCTGATTAATAACAGAGTCGGCGTGGCGCAGAATGTCCGGGAAGCTTGAACTCATAGTGCGCGAGTTATCGCTGTAAAGCGGGTTCTGGTTAAATTCGATGATTCTGCTGACGGCATGGCGCAGTGCTTTGGAAGGGATTGTGCCCCAGTGAGTACATCCGCCACCGACGTTGTTATAGCGTTCGATGACAGCAACCCGGGCGCCTTGTTTAACCAGTCCCATCGCGGCGCCTTCTCCGCCAGGGCCTGAGCCAATGATAATGGCATCAAAATGTGAGTGCTGTGGCATAGTTCGAAACCTATTTTTATACAAAATCACAACGAGAAAGTAACATATTACACCTGTTTACCCCACATGCAGTTGTCATTTAATGGTAAAGCAGCAACATTCTGACCCACTTTATGCTGTTAGATCTTTGGCTCCGCCCGTTAAAAATTTTGGTATAGTGAATCGGTATCGGGCGAATAATCAAAAGAAGAATACTATCCGGATGAAGGTTATGGGCGTAAGAGCACAACAAAAAGAGCGCACGCGTCGCTCGCTGATTGAGGCGGCTTTTAGCCAGCTCAGTGCCGAGCGCAGCTTTGCCAGTCTGAGTTTGCGTGAAGTTTCCCGCGAGGCGGGAATTGCACCCACATCCTTTTACCGGCATTTTCGCGATGTGGATGAACTGGGTCTGACCATGGTGGATGAAAGTGGTCTGATGCTGCGTCAGCTGATGCGCCAGGCACGTCAGCGTATTGCCAAAGGCGGCAGCGTGATCCGCACGTCCGTCTCCACATTTATGGAATTCATCGGTAACAATCCCAACGCATTCCGTTTACTGCTGCGTGAACGTTCCGGTACGTCTTCGGCATTCCGTGCCGCCGTCGCCCGTGAAATTCAGCATTTTATTGCGGAACTTGCCGACTATCTGCAACTCGAAAACCATATGCCGCGCAGTTTTACCGAAGCGCAGGCTGAAGCCATGGTGATCATCGTTTTCAACGCCGGTGCGGAAGCGCTGGATGTCGATATCGCTCAGCGGCGCCAGCTGGAAGAACGACTGGTGTTGCAACTGCGGATGATTTCCAAAGGCGCGTATTACTGGTATCGCCGTCAACAGGAACGTACGGCTGTGACTCCCATCAATAATAAGACCCGAGGTAAAGAAGATGACCGAACAACCGAACCAGGATAATGGCACTCTGGTTTTGGCTCTGATTGCCGGGCTGTCCATTAATGGCACCTTCGATGCGTTATTCAGCTCCGTCGTTACGTTTTCAATTTTCCCGATCATTTCTCTGGTGTTAGCGGTGTACTGCCTGCACGTTCGCTACCATCGGGGCGAAATGCCGAAAGGATTACCGGTTCTGGCCGCGGCCTGTTTCCTGCTGGGCCTGTTGCTGTACAGCACGATTGTTCGCGCGGAATACCCTGAACTTGGTTCAAATTTCGTGCCGTCGCTGATCAGTGTCGCGCTGGTGTTCTGGATAGGCCTGAAGCTGAAAAAGCGTAAATCCACGTTACAGTAAGACTTTCCCCCGCCATGCATAAAGGGCAATCAGTGGATTGCCTTTTTTTACCTCTGCATTCATTTAATGAACTGTCATTTCATTAATATCAAACCCATGTTCAATATTTAGAGATTGATCGCCCACTTCTTTATTTCATTGCCATAAAGTGGGTTTGAGTGGCAAAAACCAAAAGGTTTTCATTCCTGCTCCTCGTTAATTTGAATCATGGCCGGACGACGCATTTTCGTTCGCATTAAGCCTATGCCTATAGGTGATTTAACAGAGGCAACACGGCAATGAAAACACGTAAAATTGGATTCTTTAATTACATCGCCTACGGTTCTGGCGATTTTCTGGGGGCAGGCACAACCGCCCTGACGGCGGCGTGGCTGCTCTATTTCTACACCACGTTCTGCGGCCTTTCGCCCATCGAAGCGACCTTTATCTTTGCGACTGCGCGCGTCGCCGATGCGGTGCTGAGTCCGCTGATGGGTTATCTCACCGATAATTTCGGTAACACCTGGCTGGGCAAACGGTTTGGCCGCCGTAAGTTCTTCATCCTGCTGGGTATCCCCTGCGTGTTCAGCTACAGCTTTATGTGGGTGGGCGACATGGGATACGTCTACTACCTGCTGACTTATCTGCTGTTCGATATCGTTTACACCATGATTCTGGTGCCGTATGAAACACTGGTACCGGAAATGACCGATGACTTTAAACAGAAGACTAAATTCTCTGGCGCACGTATCGCGCTGGCGCAGCTTTCTGCGATTCTTGCGGCGTTCCTTCCGGGAATTTTGTTGCAGCATTTCGGCAAAGATAACGCCATTTCCTTCTTCTACTCGAGCCTGGTCTTTGCGGTGATTTGCGCCTTCGTGCTGACGCTGGTCTATTTCTTTACCTGGGAGCGTCCGGAAGAACTCAAATCTGAAGCCACGAAGAAAATTGAACGCGAGCGTCAGCAACTGACCCTGGCACAAAGCCTGAAACGCCTCAAAGTCGAATTATCTTCCACGTTGCGTATCAAGATTTTCCGCCAGCATCTGGGTTTGTACCTTGGCGGGTATATCGCGCAGGATGTGTTTAACGCCGTGTTCACCTATTACGTGGTGTTCGTGCTGATGCAAAGCGCGGCAATTGCTTCCAACCTGATGGGCATGATGGCGATTCTGCAATTCGTGGCGGTGATCGGCATGATCCCGCTGTGTATCCGCTTCGGCCCTGCGCCGTCTTATCGTCTGGCGGTTTCCCTGTTCGGGCTGGCGACCATTTCCTACGGTGTGCTTTATTTCACCGGCATGAATGATTCGATGTCATTACTGTTGCTGATTTCCGCACTGGCTGGTCTGGGCCGTGGCGGGATCAACTACGTGCCGTGGAATATCTATACCTATATCGCGGACGTCGATGAAACCATCACCGGCCAGCGTCGCGAAGGGATTTTCGCCGGTGTGATGACACTGACCCGCAAAGCGTCTCAGGCCGGTGCGGTGATGCTGGTGGGGATCATCCTGCAACTTGCCGGATTTGTTTCCGGGCAAAGTCAGCAGGTTCCGGCGGTTGGCCATACTATTCTCGGCGTACTGGTGATTGGATCATTGCTGATGCTCAGCATGGGTTTCATCATCTCTTTATTCTTCCGCCTGAATCAGAAAACGCACGGCGTACTGACCCGCGAAACGCAAAAAATGCGTGATGCCAACCGCATCGTGCCGGAGCAAATTACACCGGAAGACCGCGCAACGGTCGAAATGCTGACAGGGATGAAATACGAATCTCTGTGGGGCAATAACAACATCGGTTATCTGCATCGCAATAATCCGCCACCCGAAAAGCTGACCCGTGAAAATACCGCTGAAATGCCGGTACAGGGACGTTTATAAATTTTGAATTCACAGGAGAACCCCATGAAAGTTTTTGAAGTTAAACACAGTGCCTTGTTACGACAGCCGGAACATTTCATTTCACGCAACGAGCTGAAATCGCTGATCCACAACGTGACTGACAATCTGGTGAATATCGAAGATAAAACCGGTGAATTCCTGTTACGCCTCGACGATGGGCGCGTGATTGACACCAAAGGCTGGGCAGGCTGGGAGTGGACGCACGGCATCGGGCTTTACGGTATCTATCAGTATTATCAGCAGACCGGCGACGAAAAAATGCGTGCGGTGATCGACGACTGGTTTACCGCGCGTCTGGCGGAAGGCACGCCGACCAAAAACGTCAATACGATGAGTCCGTTCCTGACGCTGGCGTATCGTTATGAGGAAACCGGCAATGCGGCATGGCGTCCTTATCTCGAGCGCTGGGCGGAATGGGTGATGTATGAAATGCCGCGCACTGACAAAGGCGCGATGCAGCATATCGTTTACAACAACGAAAATCATCAGCAAATGTGGGATGACACGCTGATGATGAGCGTGCTGCCGCTGGCGAAAATCGGCAAATTGCTCGATCGCCCGGAATTTGTTGAAGAAGCGACGTATCAGTTCCTGATGCACGTGCAGTATCTGATGGATCGCGAAACCGGTCTGTGGTTCCACGGCTGGACGTTTGACGGTCATCACAACTTTGCGCAGGCCCGCTGGGCGCGCGGCAACAGCTGGCTGACAATTGCTATTCCGGAATTCCTCGAACTGGTGGACTTACCGGAAAACAACGCCACCCGCCGCTATTTATTGCAGGTGCTGGAAAGTCAGGTCAGTGCGCTGGCGAAATGTCAGGACGACAGCGGGTTATGGCATACGCTGCTCGACGATCCGCACTCTTATCTGGAAAGCTCGGCGACCGCCGGTTTTGCGTACGGCATCCTGAAAGCGGTGCGTAAACGTTATATCGATGCGTCTTATGCGCCGGTGGCGGAGAAAGCCATTCAGGGGGTGATTAAACATATCAATCCGGCAGGCGAACTGACGCAAACGTCATTCGGTACAGCGATGGGCAATGATCTGGATTTCTATCGTGAAATCGCGCTGACCTCGATGCCTTACGGACAGGCGATGGCGATCCTGTGTTTGTCAGAATATCTGCGGGTCTATTTGTAATATCGTGTTGTAATATTGTGGATAACGGACTGAAATAAAAACGGGCACTCAAAAGGTGCCCGTTTTTGTTTATTCATCCGCCGTCAGATTTTTTCCAGCAGCACGCCAGATTCCATATGGTGCGTGTACGGGAACTGATCAAACAATGCCAGACGCGTGACGCGGTGCGTTTTGCTCAGTGTTTCCAGATTTGCGCACAGCGTCTCCGGATTGCAGGAGATGTAAAGAATACGGTCGTAGCCTGCCACCATTTTCACGGTTTCATCATCCAGCCCGCTGCGTGGCGGATCGACAAAAATGGTATTGCACTCGTATCCACTTAAATCGACATCCTGCAAACGGCGGAATTCTCGTACGCCATTCAGCGCCTGAGTGAAATCTTCGGCCGCCATGCGGATAATCTGCACGTTATCAATGTGGTTCGCGGCAATGTTGTATTGCGCGGCTGCGACGGAAGGCTTGGCGATTTCCGTCGCCAGAACGCGACGGAAGTTACGTGCCAGAGCCAGCGAGAAGTTGCCGTTACCGCAGTAAAGTTCCAGCAAATCACCGGTTGAGTTTTCCGTGGCCTTCAGCGCCCATTCCAGCATCTGAATATTCATCTCGGCGTTTGGCTGAGTGAAGCTGTTTTCCACCTGACGATAAATCATTTCGCGGCCCGCGACCGGCAGAACTTCATCGACATAATCCTGGTCGAGCATGATTTTGGTTTTCGCTGCCCGGCCAATCAGCTGTATATCAAAACCATCAGCACGCAACTGGTCACGCAGGGCGGTGGCGGCCTGCTGCCACTCGTCATCAAGCTTACGATGGTAAAGCAGCGAGGCAATGATTTTGCCGCTGCGGGTCGACAGATAGTCGATCTGGAAGATCTTACGGCGCAACGCCGGATCTTGCTTGATAGCCGAGATCAGCACCGGCATCAGGCGGTTAATCAGCTCACTGGCGGTCGGGAACTGGTCCACGCGCACGCGGGCTTTGGTCTGCTGGTCGAACATGATGTGGTACAGGTCGCCCTCATCGTGCCAGACGCGAAACTCCGCGCGCATACGATAATGGCTGACTGGAGAACGGAAAACGTCAGGCTGCGGCGCATTAAATGGCGACATCATCGCCGTGAGACGTGCGGTCTTTTCCGCCAGCTGGTCGTCGTACTGTTCAATGGGCAGGTTTTCAGGCGTCATCGGTTATCTCGTCTAACAGGGAATGAATGTACAAACTTAGCGGGGGATTGTAGGGAAAGTCTCCCCCATGTCTACCTTTGTTATGTTTATATCGGGAAAGTTCATCTGGCATTACGGATGTCTGGATTTCCAAATAGGTTGATCGTAGGATTGCGTTTCGGCCTCATTGACTGAGTTAAAAGGGAATCCGGTGTGAATCCGGAACTGGCGCGCAGCGGTATGGGGAACTCACGGCGATAGCATTCTTTATTATGCAGACACTGTTTCTTCCTTCTCTCTCCTTAAATAGGAAAGGAGAAAGAGGAGATGGGAAGTCATCGCCCGGTGCGGGTAATCTCAATTAATTACGGCGTAATTAATGAGCCTGCAAATCCTAAGTCCGAAGACCTGCCGATGTTACGTCGCATTAATCATCGTCGTCGCGAATTACCGCCGGTGATCCTCTGCGGCATCCGCCAATTAAGTTTGGATGCTCGATTCATGACAATTAAAAAGCACGTGCTGCTGACGGCATTATCCGTCACGGCTTTTTCAGGGTGGGCGCAAGACAGCACTTTCACAGATAGCAGCGATAATATGGTCGTTACAGCGAACCGTTTTCCACAGCCCGTTTCTTCTGTATTAGCGCCGACGGATATCGTCACGCGTGAAGATATCGACAGATGGCAGTCAAAATCCGTGGCCGACGTACTGCGTCGTTTACCTGGCGTGGATATCAGCCAGAGCGGTGGCATGGGGCAACTGACCTCTGTGTATGTCCGTGGCACCAGCTCCAGCCACACATTGGTCCTGATGGATGGTGTGCGTCTCAATCAGGCGGGTATTTCCGGATCAGTGGATATCAGCCAGATCCCTCTCTCATTAGTTCAGCGCATTGAATTTATTCGCGGCCCGCGTTCGGCGGTTTATGGCTCGGATGCCATCGGCGGCGTCATTAATATAATTACGACGCGCGACAAAGACGGCACTACGCTCGGCGCGGGTATCGGCTCGCATGGTTATCAGAACTACAACGGCTCAACGCAGCAGAAATTAGGCGAGAACACAACGCTGACGGCAGCAGGGGATTACACCTACACCCGCGGGATTGACGTGGTCGCTGACGGGAATAACGGTGGTGTTCCTCAGCCAGATCGCGACGGTTTCATGAGCAAGACGCTGTATCTGGCGCTGCAACACCAGTTCAATGAAGAGATCAGCGGCTTTGCACGCGCGTACGGATATGATAACCGCACGGCTTATGATGCGTATTATTCGCCGGGCAGCGCGCTGATTGATACCCGCCAGCTTTACAGCCGGACATATGACACAGGTCTTCGTTATCAGAACGGTATTTACGCCACGCAGTTAATCGGCAGCTACAGCCACGTCAAAGACTATAACTACGATCCGAAATATGGCCCGTATGACGCCTCCGCTTCTCTGGACGATTCCGATCAGTACAACGTGCAATGGGGTAATACGTTCCAGATATGGAAAGGGGAAGTCAGCGCAGGTCTGGACTGGCAGAAACTGACTACCGAACCGGGGACAAGCTATCTGGCTGATGGCTATGACCAGCACAACACCGGCGTGTATCTGACCACGCAGCAAAAAATCAGCGATTTCACCCTCGAAGGCGCGGTGCGCAGCGACGATAACTCCCAGTTTGGTCAGCACACTACCTGGCAGAGCAGTGCCGCATGGGAATTTATCGACGGCTATCGTTTCATCGCTTCTTACGGCACTGCCTATAAATCGCCGAACCTGAGCCAGCTCTACAGTGCTTACTATGGCAATCCTGATCTGAAGCCGGAAGAGAGTAAACAATGGGAGGGCGGGCTGGAAGGTCTGACGGGGCCGCTGGACTGGCGCTTATCTGTCTATCGTAATGATATCGATCAGATGATCTCTTACAACGACTCGACCGATAATTACTACAACATCGGTAAAGCGACGATTAAAGGCGTGGAATGGACGGGGTCTTTCGATACCGGCCCGTTGCAGCACAAGATAACCCTGGAGTATCTCGACCCGCGTGATGCGACAACCAACGACATTCTGACCCGTCGTGCCAAGCAGCAGGCGAAATACCAGATTGACTGGGATATCGCTGACATCGACTGGTCGATCAACTATCAGTATCTGGGACAGCGTTACGATACCGACTACGGAACCTATCCTTACCAGACCGTTAAACTGGGCGGCGTCAGTTTGTGGGATCTCGCGGCATCATATCCTGTAACCTCACATCTGACAGTTCGTGGTAGAATTGCCAACTTGTTTGATAAAGATTACGAGACGGCTTATGGCTATGCCACACCAGGACGTGAGTATTACCTCTCTGGAAGCTATACCTTCTGATACAACACAAGTTCCTGACCGCCCGACGGTGCTGGTTTTCGATTCCGGCGTCGGCGGGTTGTCGGTTTATGATGAGGTCCGGCAGATGTTGCCGGACCTGCACTTTATATATGCCTTCGATAATGTGGCTTTTCCCTACGGCGAGAAATCCGAAGAGTTTATCGTTGAGCGCGTAGTTGAGATTGTCACCGCTGTCGCGAAACGCCATCCCCTCTCTATTATTGTTATCGCCTGTAATACCGCGAGCACCGTCTCCCTCCCTGCATTACGCGCCAAATTCAGTTGCCCTGTTGTCGGGGTTGTCCCTGCGATCAAGCCCGCTGCTAAATTAACGCGTAATGGTGTGGTCGGATTGCTGGCGACGCGCGCAACGGTGCAGCGTCCTTATACGTATGATCTGGTCGCACGTTTTGCGACGGATTGTCAGATTCTGATGCTGGGTTCGGCAGAACTGGTAGAACTGGCCGAAGCGAAGCTGCATGGTGAAGAGGTTTCACTGGTTGCATTGAAGAAAATCCTGCATCCGTGGCTGCGTTTGCGTGAACCGCCGGACACCGTGGTATTAGGTTGCACGCATTTCCCGTTGCTTTCGCAAGAGCTGTCACAGGTTTTACCTGACGGCACGCGTATGATCGACTCCGGTTCTGCGATTGCCAGACGCGCGCACTGGTTAATTGAGACTTCTCACGTCCCTATTCCAGAAAAAAAAGCCGGTGTTGAAATAGAGAGTGTCGCTTACTGCATGGCGATGACTGCAGAGGCACAGAGTTTGCTGCCTGTTTTACAGTCATATGGCTTCAGAAGTATCCAGGAATTGCCGCTTTAAACGCCATTTGATGAAAGATTCAGCGGTCAGTAAATTATTTGTATTTTAGGGGTTGCGGCCTTCTGAGAACTCCCTATAATGCGCCTCCACTGACCGGGAACAACGACTGACAAGTCGCTCGGACAGGAAGAGAAAAAGTAGAAAGTTCGAATGAATAATCTCTTGACTCTTCAGCGGGAAAACGTAATATACGCCTCCCGCGCCGCATAAGATTCCTTGCGAACCGCGGCATGCTCTTTAACAATTTATCAGACAATCTGTGTGGGCACTCACAAGACGATATCAGCCACTTCGGTGGCAAAAAATATCAAGTCTTAGAGTGACCAAGCAGTAATTCATTTAGTTGAATTATTACGAAGTAATCTCTGAGCACCGCTTAACTTGTTTAAGCAAATCGAACTTTT